>JADJOH010000002.1:0-687427 GCA_016713925.1 Bacteroidota bacterium | reverse complement strand
TGGCGTTATTGTGGCGTTATTGGCGTTATTGGCGTTATTATGGCGGTATTTTTAACTCAGTGTGTAAATAGCTCCTGCACCCTTAATACCCGAACTCTTAATTATCTGTTTCTCGACCAAGTCTGATAAGTCTCTTGAAGCGGTTCGTTCGGTTGTGGCGTTTAATTCCCGATATTCTTTATTCGTAATCTTCCCTTTCTCTTTCACGAAATTTACCGCTTTCAATTGTCGGTCATTTAATCCAAGTTTTACCAATTGGTCTTCCGTTAAATTGTCTTGGAAAAGCGTTACCATAAAACCGCCTTGAAATTCCTTTATTTCGGGTTCGGGTAATTCCGCTTCTTTGCAGGCATCAAAAATTTTTAACGTTCCTCTTCCCCACGAATCAATAAATCCTCCTTTAAAACAAACGTCTGCAATCAATACATTTCTTGGTCGAGATGTATGGAATCCTTTTAATGCTTCAAGACTTACAACGGGTAGTCGGAAGCCAGTCGGCTATGGGCTCACTAGCTACCGGCTTCCGGCTGCGGGCTTCCGGCTACCGGCTTCCAGCCATGGGCTGTGGGCTCTCGGTGGGCTTCCGGCTTTGGACTATAGCTGTGGAGTTGCCATTCTTCATCGTGCGTTATCTTTCAGGGGAAATAGAGTTTCGCGACCAACGGCAATGGGCTTTTAGCATTTTGCTATTTGCGATTGAGGGGATAATGGACCTTAGTCTAAAATTGAATAAACTATTATTCTACAAACACACTCTTTATTCAATTTGCGGATGTAGTAACCAGCTGCACAAAGATCATCCAAACATTTAATTGTCCTGAAAAATTATATAAATGATTCCTTCGTCAATTTTGTATTGAATAGAATTTTGGTCAAAGTAATTTTTTATAACATCAGTATGGTCGACATATTTATCAGGAACTCGAATGCCCAAATGCACCCTTTCAAGTGGATTAATTTGAATCCATTCAACTTCGGAAATGCTCACAGGGACGGTGCCAAATTCGAGATAACCTTTTACTGGTTGAATTAACCATAAGTCCCAATTTTTAGTCAGAGGCTTATTTTTCAATTTTACTTTATAGGTGCAATTTATACCAGAGAAGAATTCCAAAACTATTTGAATAATGTCTTAGTTTGGCATTTTTAGGGAGTTCAATCAATTTTAAGTCCTATGATATAGTTGTCCCCGCTGGTTTAATTAACGTTTTCGCAGTTGGCGAAGGACCAATTGCATGTTAGCCACTGTTTATTTTCGGATCAATTCATTAAGTTTTTAAGGTCAGTAGCAATGGAGATAATTAGTAGTACGATAATTAATGAGAAGAAAAGATTGCCAAATAAAGCAAAGTATCTTTTTTGGAAATTATGTTTTCCATATTGGGATCCTTTGATTGCAAGGTAAAATCCTCTAATACTTATAATTCCGGATATTAATATTGGAATCGCAATAACATAATCGACGAGCGATTGAATAAATTCGCCAAAGACCGACTTAAATAAAACTGCAACCAATGCAATAGCAAATAACCTGCATGATTGTTTAAAAATTTTATATGATAAATCTATATTGTCTGGTTGCATAGAATTCTTCGTTCAATGATGATACTACGAGCGTAGAGCTATTACTTTCATGCTTGATGTTTTAATAAAAGTAAATTATTTTTTGATTGAATCAAACCAGCTGCCAGCTACCAGCTACCGGCTACTAGCTACTAGATACCAGCCTCCAACTACCAGCCTCCAGCCTCCAGCTACCAGCCTTCTGTTACCTCTTCTGGCTTATAGCCCGCAGCCGGTAGCGGATAGTCGGAAGCCCACATCCCCACAGCCCACAGCCGATAGCCCTCAGCTGGCAGCCGGTAGCCGGTAGCCGGAGGCCAAAACAATAGTTGCCAATATGCAAAGTCCTATTAAAACTCTGGTTTTAATTTTACCAGAGTCAATGAGTGTCGAGTGAAACTTAAACATGGATCCTTGTAAAGTATCGAGTTTATCAAGAATGATATTGCATTCTGATTCATTTATAAAGTTCAATCTTTTTGCAATCAATAGTTGAGTTTCTGTTTCGTAAGCAGATCCTATTGCTATTTCAATGAATCTCGCTTTGTCTTTATCTGATTTTCGTGAACATCCTTCAGAAATATTTGATGGAATAGACACCGCCGATCTTCTGATTTGTGATGTTAAACCAAATTTTTCTTCCAAAGGAAATTGACCGGAAGTTCTGTAAACAATCTCAACCACCTCCATCCCGTTTTCCCAAATTTTTAATTTCTTAAAATTCTTCATTCTAGATATATTTTAAATTTGCTACACTGTGAAAATTATTTTTTGTTGATATACAGGATTTTTTAAAATGGTATTTAAGCGCAAAAGTACATGGTGGTTTATTTTTAATCATATTATAAGTACTTGTATTCGAATATAAACGTTTAGGTTTTCTTTAAATGGTAAATTTCAATTAAGACTTCCTCTACACATGCACCCATGATATACTGGATCTTTAACCTTTCGTCCTAAAGTCTACTGCTGGAAACAGAAGGCCAACAACCCCAGCCGGTAGCTGGTAGCCGGAAGCCGGTAGCCCCCAGCCGGAAGCCGGAAGCCGGAAGCTGGCAGCTGGCAGCCCCCGGCCGGAAGCCATTTTTTATCTACTTTCATCCTCCCGAACTAACGGATTATGGAAAGACTCACCGGATTAATTGGCATTGTGTTAATTCTTGGACTGGCTATTCTCGCCAGTAATAACAGAAAAGCAATAAATAAGCGACTCGTAATAAGCGGACTTTTGTTACAGCTTTGTATTGCGGTATTGGTGCTTAAGATTCCTCCTGTTACTGCATTTTTTCAGTATATCGGTCACGGCATGGAGAAAATAGAGATGTTCGCCCGGCAGGGTGCTTCCTTTGTGTATGGTGGACTCGGTGCGGTGCAGTTTGATGGTACTGTGGCCAATTATGCTGCCGGCGGATTTGTATTTGCATTTAATGTGACCGCAACGATTATTCTGGTTTGTGTTTTAGTGGCGATCCTGTATCATTTCAGCATCATGCAAAAGGTGGTATCGGTGATTGCGAAGGCGATGAATTTTGTGATGCGCGTGAGTGGGGCAGAGGCCTTGAGTAATGTAGCCAGTGCCTTCGTCGGACAAGTAGAAGCGCAGGTGATGATTCGTCCGTATCTTGCCGGAATGACCAATAGCGAATTGCTCGCGAGTATGAGTGGTAGCTTAGCTTGTATCGCCGGAGGAATTTTAGTGGTGTATGTGAATATGGGAGCTGCAGCAGGATTTGATCTGGCACCGAAACTGATTGCAGCAAGTCTGATGGCCGCCCCGGGAGCATTGGTGATAGCAAAAATTGTTTTTCCTGAAACGAAGGAAAGCGAGACGATGGGCAATGTGAAACTCGAAGTAAAGAGTCCGTATATCAATGTGGTGGATGCCATTTCACACGGAGCGGGAGATGGATTTAAGATCGCCATGAATGTGATCGCGATGCTGATCGGTTTTATTGCATTGATTGCATTGGTCGATTGGTCCTTGGTACGAATAGCCCATATTTTTAATCCGGATTTTGACCTCACCCTCAACTGGATCTTCGGGAAATTGTTTTACCCGATGGCCTGGGCGATGGGAGTTCCTGCTACCGATGTCAACAATGTAGCCACTCTTCTCGGACAAAAGCTCACCATCAATGAATTCGTCGCTTTCCAGAATCTGGCCAATAAATCTGTACCAATACTCACCGAAAAAGGTTTGCTCATTGTCTCCATTGCCATTTGCGGCTTTGCCAATTTTTCCAGCGTAGGTATGCAAATCGGTGGCATCGGTGAATTAGCACCCGGCCGACGTGGTGACCTCGCCCGCCTCGGACTGAAAGCCCTCTTCTGCGGCACCCTCGCCTCCTATCTCAGCGCTACTATTGCAGGTATTATTATCTGATTCTATATCGCGTTCGATCGAAATCAGGTGATCGGTAGCCGCACTGTACTCCACACAGTTCCAAGCTTTATAGATCAATCTTTATCTCATAAACCCATAGGAAATTTCGAGATCACTTCCTTCGATAGGCATTGCTTACGCATAGGATCCAATACTCGTAACCAAACATCATTTTAACATCTAAACATCACATCTTCAAATCATAAAATTTTCAAATCTTCAAATTAATGTTATTTGAGAAGAAAAGTCCTATTCCCCCAATATTCACCATTAAACCAACCATTTTTAGACAAACACCTTTTTTTCCTCGACCAACAGCAATGCCGGCAATGCGGTAATTTCATTACTTTGCAGTTACTTAAGAAAATTATAGATTATGAAGAAAAAAATAATTGGTTTACTGCTGATTCTCGGAATCGGTTTCGGGCAGCAAGTACGTGCGGATGAAGGGATGTGGCCGCTCTTCCTGATTAAGCAATTGCAGGATTCAATGCAAGCCCGTGGATTACAATTGACAGCTGAAGATATTTACAGTATCAATAAAGCTTGTGTGAAGGATGGCGTTGTTCGTTTGATGAGCAAACAGAACAGAATGTTTTGCACCGGTGAAATCATCTCTCAGCAAGGTCTCTTTTTAACCAACCATCACTGTGGATATGGTGCTATTCAGGAGCTGAGTACCAATGAAGATAATATTTTGAAAAATGGTTTCTGGGCGAAGACGCAGAGTGAAGAGCGTCCGGCCAATTTTAACATTGGTTTGCTTTCAAAGGTGGAGGATGTTACGTCCATGATTTTGGATAGTCTTCCTGCCGGAGACGATGAAGCAGCCAGGACAAAAGCCGTTGGTGCCGTAATGAAAGCAGCTACTGCGAAGTTAAAGGATGCGCTCGGCGAGAGTAAAGATATGTATGTGATTGAGGTCATTCCTTTCTGGGCAGGGAACCGTTATCTGGCGATGTACTACGAGGTGTTTACGGATATTCGTCTGGTAGGTACACCTCCCGAGAATATCGGAAAATTTGGCGGTGAAACCGATAACTGGGAATGGCCGCGTCATACCTGTGATATCAGTCTTTTCCGGATTTATACCGATGCCAACAATAAGCCTGCAAAATTCAGTAAGGAAAATAAACCTTATGCACCTAAGTTTTTCTTCCCGATCAATATTCAGGGTCCACAGGAGAACAGCTATGCGATGATTCTGGGTTATCCCGGACGTACACAGCGCTATACCTACAGTGATGGCATTAAATTTTATGCAGAGAAAGAACGTCCGTTGCGTGTAAAAGTACGTCGCGACATTCTGGACATCTATGAAGAGTCGATGCATAAGGATCCGAAAATTAAATTGATGTACTCCGATAAATATGCCGGACTCAGCAATTACTGGAAGAAATTTATGGGAGAAGCCGATGCGTTGAAGAAGTTAAATATTTATGAGCGCAGGAAAGAAGAAGAAAATAAGTTTTCTGCCTGGGTAAAAAATGGCAATCATTCTAAATACAATGATGTGATCAGCCTTTATACGCAAGCGTATGGTCAAATTGATAAGTACGGTATGTTTGGAGTCTACCTTCAGGATGGTATTTCAAATTCTCAGCCCATGACATTTGCAATGGGAATGGGTCCCCTGGAAGGTTTGCTCGCTGATAAATCCAAGAAGGAAGAGGCGAAGAAGATGGCGGCTGAAATGGCGGCGGATCTGGATAAGGATTTTAAAGAGTTTCATGAGCCTATTGAAAAGAAAGTACTGGCCTCCGTGTTAATGCACTTGGTAGAGGATCTGGATAATGCACAATTACCCGCAGCACTCGTGAATATGGCCAATAAGCACAAGAAGGATTATACAGCAATGGCAGAAGAAATGTGGAAGAAATCTTTCTTCGTGAACAAAGATAAATTTGCAAAATTTTTGAAATCTCCATCTCTGAAAACATTGCAAAAAGATCCTATCTATAGCGTGACCAATGGTTATTTGACAGAATTGACGACGAAGATGCAGCCGGAAATCACTAAGATCAATACGCAGTTGAGTAAAGCGAATCGTTTGTTCCAGGCCGGTGTGATGGAAATGAGTCCTGATCGTTTGTTTACTCCCGATGCCAATGGTAGTATGCGTCTTACTTACGGTCGCGTATTACCGTACAAAGGAAAGGATGCTGTTTCATTTAAAGAGTATACCACTTCGAAAGGCGTTATTGAAAAGTACTCTCCGGGCGATATCGAATTTGACGCGCCAACGAAGCTTATTGATATGATGAAGAAGAAGGATTTCGGGCAGTACGCCGATAAGGATGGTGAATTGCATATCTGTTTCCTCACCGACAATGATATCACCGGCGGTAACTCCGGAAGCCCTGTCATCAATGGTAAAGGTGAACTCATCGGAACTGCGTTCGACGGTAACTGGGAAGCCATCTCCAGCGATTTCGCATTCGAGCCACAGTTCCAGCGCACCATATGTGTGGATATCCGTTATACGCTCTTTATTCTTGATAAATTTGGCGGTGCCGGACATCTCCTGAATGAAATGAAGATTATTCGGTAAGGCAAAGTAAAGTCTAATGAAAGCAGCCATCACTCCTATTGATGGCTGCTTTTTTTATTAGAGTAGGGGTGACCGATAAACAAGTGAAGTACATTTCTTACTTAGTTTCCCTTCTTTTGAAGCATAAACAGGAATAGTATTACCTTTGGATACTTATTTTTTTAAATTGTATTGAATCATTTAATGTATCCGAATGAACGCACTGGAAGAATTATTATCGGCGAATAAAAAATGGGCCGGAAAAATGGTGGAAAGCGATCCGCTCTTTTTTGAGAATCTTGTGAATGTGCAAAGTCCTGATTTTTTATGGATAGGTTGCTCTGATAGCCGGGTACCCCCCAACCAAATTACTCAAACTACACCCGGACAAATATTTATCCATCGCAATATCGCCAATATGGTAGTGCATACGGATTTGAATTTGCTGAGTGTGCTGCAATATGCCGTGGAAATATTAAAGGTGAAGCATATTATCGTGTGCGGACATTACGGTTGTGGAGGAGTGAAAGCGGCCATGACCAATCATAGTTATGGAATCATCAATAAGTGGCTCAGAAATATTAAGGATGTATATCGCTATCATCAGGATGAAATTGAAATGTTGGAAACGGAGGATGAAAAATTAAACCGGTTGATTGAATTGAATGTCTCCGAGCAAGTCTTGAATCTCGCGAAAACTTCCATCGTCCAGAAATCCTGGGTCCAAAACAATGGCCCTCATTTGCATGGATGGGTGTATGACCTGCACGACGGTGTCATCCGACCCTTATTACACTTGCCTCCCGGATCAAAATTGGATCATCCGATCTTTGAATACGATAATTTGGAAGATTAAATTAGGGACGAGGGCCGTTCACAAGTTGAGAAAAAGTGAAGTACTTTATTTGAATAGCACTCATTGCTGACACTGTATTTTTTAAAAATGAGGCATTGTTGGATAACTTGATGAGTTCGTAGTTGCAGAGCATAAAAAATAAAAAACCCGGTACTTCGCAGCACCGGGTTTTTGTTTTGGCTTTTTGTGTTATTTCACCACGTTGAAACGCTGAACTGCCATCTGTCCGTTCGTTACAATATTCAATAAGTAAGTACCTGCACTCAAACTTTTCACATCAACAGTTAATGTGTTGCTATTATTCAACACCGGTTGAGTCAGTACAATTTTACCGGTGATATCGGTAATGTTGATTGCTTCTGCTACTACGTCTGCTTGTAATACGATATTCAACATATCAGTAGCAGGATTAGGATAGGCTGATTTCAGCAAATCGTTGTTAATTTCATTTACTCCAGTTACTACAGGGAAGGCAATGACTGTTCCATCCACCAATGCAGCATACAATCCGAATGCTTCACCATTCTGGTTGGTAGCAGGGTCAAGAAATCCGGAAGCAAATACTACCGCTGTTCCACCACCTAAGGTACTTAAGTTAGCAGCATACGCGGCAACGATGATGCTGTTGTTATTTCCTGGTGTTACCTCTAAGGTGTAAGTAGAAGCAGGGACACTGATATAAGGTGTAATGTCAGTATATGCTGCATCGTTTACAATCACTCCGGCACCTACTGCAACTACATCTACTGTTGGTGCATCCGTTGAACCATGTACCGCGCGGAAATCCACATCAGTACTATTCAGTGCGGTTTCTCTCATCTGATTTTGCAGGAGCAATGTAAATCCTGTAGGACGTCCGTCAGGATTAACAGCAAATGATCCCGGAGTAAGTACTCCGCTTGCAATAGCTACATAAGTTTCGCCATTAACAAAAGTTACGGTATAATTAACAATTGTATCATTAGCTGACGCAGATGTTTTTGGAGCAATTCCAATTTCTACAGGAGTATCTCCGGCAATATCGATAAAGGGAGTTGCGGTACGGAAGGCAAAGTTGTCAAGCAATAAGGTGCCGTTTACATAAACATCCACACTGTCAGCAACAGGATCTGCACAATTGTGAATGACCTGTAAGCGGGCTGCACTTGTTGCAGGGAAAGTCACTACTGAACCGTCTGCTAATGCTGCAAACAAACCGAAGGCTTCACCATTCTGATTGGTGGCAGGATTTAAAAATCCGGAAGCGAAGACTACTGCCGATTGATCAGGAATAAGACTTAAAGGAGCAGTGAAGCTGGCCACTATGGTATTTGTACCTGCTGCTTTTACATCCAGAAGGTAGGTGTTAGCAGGAACATTTATATAACCTGTGAAATCAGTATAGGAAGCACCGTTTACCAATGTAGCTACATTTCTGGCAGCGACATCCACTCCCGGAGCATCCGTTGCACCATGCAATACACGAAAATCAACCTCACCTGCATTGTTCGCTGATTCACGCATACCATCAGATAAAATAAGTTGGAATCCTGTTGGCACAGCATCCGGATTTACTGCGAAGGAAGCAGGATTCAAGACGCCGCTTGCTATTGCTACATAGGTAGCGCCGTTCATAAGTGTAACAGGTATGTTTACAAGTGTATCGTTTACAGAGCTGCTGGTACCGGGTGCGACACCAATGTTGATGACAACACCGGAGGGCACATCAATGTATGGGGTCGCTGCACGGAATGCAAAATCATTAAGTAATAATCCGCCGTTAACATATATATCAACGGTACTTGCTGCAGGGTCAGCGCTATTGTGAATAACCTGCAGACGTGAGTTTGAAGTATCGTTCAATGCAATTACAGTTCCGTTTGGAAGGGCTGCGAACAATCCGAAGGCTTCACCATTTTGATTGTTGGCAGGGTCTAAGAATCCTGAAGCAAATACTACAGCTGCACCGCCTGTTAATCCGCTAAGTGGTGCAAAGTAAGTAGCAATAATCGGACTTCCTGCAGCAGGAGTAATATCCAATAAATAATCAGCAGCAGGTACGTTGATGTATCCCTGAAGGCTGGTGTAAGTGATACTGTCGATAAGCTGTGCAACATTGCGGGCATATACATCCACTGCAGGTGCGTCGGTGGCTCCGTGCAAGACAGCAAGGTCTACATTAGCACCGTTCAATCCTGTTTCCTGCATTCCGCTGAACAATAACAATTGAAAGCCGGTTGAAATGCCTTCCGGATTTGCAGAGAAGTTGGCAGGATTTAATACCCCGTTAGCAACAGCAACATAAGTTCCGCCATCGTTCAAAACAACAGGAATGTTTACTAAAGTATCGTTGGCACTTGTGCTGTTACCACCAGCTATTCCTATGTTTAATGTTTGTCCGCTGTTCACATCAATGAAGGGTGTTGCTTCACGGAAATTAAAGTTGTCCAATAATAGTGCTCCGTTTACATAAACATCTACGGATGCCGCTGCAGGATCTGCCGCATTATGAATAACCTGTAAACGTGCATTACCTACTTTATTCAAGGTAACTACTGCGCCACTTGGCAATGCTGCGAACAATCCGAAGTCAGCACCATTTTGATTTTGAGATGGGTCCAGGAAGCCTGAAGCGAAAACCACTGCAGCTCCACCTGCAAGTCCATTTAACTCGGCAGAGAAGGTAGCCACTACCACTGAATTGTTATTGCCCGGCGTGATGTCCAGCAAGTAGTCTCCCGCTGGAACACTGATATAAGGAGCAAAATCTGTATATGCGGCATCGTCAATCAGAACGCCGGCACCTTGCGCCAGGACGTCCACCGTGGGGGCATCCGTTGCACCGTGAAATACTTTTAAGTCAACCTCTCCTGCATTCTGTGCAGCGTTACGAATGTTAGCAGAGAATCGTAATCTAAAATTAGTGTTAACAGCATCCGGGTTGGTAGCGAAAGATGAGGGTGTAAGCACTCCGCTGGCTATTGCAACATAGCGTTCGTTTTGTACAAATGTTCGCGGAATGTTAACGATAGTGTCATTGGCGCTGGTACTATTACCGGGGGCAATACCTATGTCGATGTTCACTCCCGAAGGAACTGTTAAAAATGAAGTTGCTGTTCTGAAAGCAAAATCATTTAATGTAAGCGTGCCGTTGATATAAACATCAACAGTAGCTGCTGCAGGATCTGCACAATTGTGAATCACCTGGAGTTCTGCCTGAGCCATACTCTCAGCCGAGAAAGCGGTTGCAAGCAGTAAAGCAAGTAAAGATTTTTTGAGTGTCATTGTTTAATGATAGTTTTATGTTTAGTTCCATTCAATAACAAGCGTTGTTTAACTTTGTTTATGGGGAGCTGTTAAAAGGTTAAACATGTTTTTAATGACATGTTAACTAAACCATTAGGCCCATTCTTAGTGCAGGTGCCCTTGTACTTTTTTCCGGAGAGATTGTATTTTTTGAAGCAGTAAAAACTTATTGAAAATTATATTGTTTATGATGGTTTGTGATTTTTCGAAAAGTCTGTCATATTATTGTATTGAAAGGCGAGAAGTATAGGATGAACCGCGTCATCGATTTTTAATGGCTCGTGATTTAGAGGGACTGCTCTTGCAAAAGTCAGATTAATTATCCGATATTTTTTATTGTAAGCTATTCAGGTATTTTTCTGCAGTTTGCAGGAGGGTATCGTACCTGTTTTTATCCATTTTTTCCAACTGGCGGACCATCATGCTCATGCGGGGGTTTTTCAGGAAAAATGCTTTGTGTTTGTCAATGAATCGCCAGTAGAGTGCATCCCAGAGCGCGGCTTCGCTATCTGACCAGCTTCCTTTTTTATAATTGCTCATTTTGAGAATGTAATTCGAGCCGGAGATATAGGGCTTGGTACTCATCATCCCTCCATCGGCAAACTGACTCATTCCATAAACGTTGGGCACCATGACCCAATCGTAGGAATCGATAAACAATTCCATGAACCAACGGTAAACCTCATCGGGATCGAATTCACAGAGTAACATAAAATTCCCCAGTACCATCAGGCGTTCAATATGGTGAGTGTAACCGGATTTTAAAACTCTCTTTATTGCACTGTCAACAGGTTTAATTCCTGTGCTCCCTGTATAAAAGCTTTCCGGAATTTTTCGGTTATGTTGAAAATAATTGGTGGTGCGTTGCTGTACACCCTTTAGTTCATAGATATGCCGGATGTATTCACGCCATCCCACAATTTGCCGGATAAATCCTTCTAAAGAGTTCATCGGAATTAGATATCGGGTACCGGCTTCCAGTGCTTTTTGAACGATGGTTTGAGGATCAAGTAAACCGATGTTGAGCATCGGAGTGATGATGCTGTGAAATAAAAATCCATCTTCCTCTACTATGGCATCCTGGTAAATCCCATAATTCATAAATCTGTTTTGCAGGAACTCATCTAACCAGATTTTGGCCTGATGGTGTGTAATGGGATAGCGTATCTCATTCAGCTCGCCGATATTGTTTTTAAAATGCTTGTTCACATAAACTGTGGCCTCATTATAATGCACATCCTCTTTTCCCCATTTATACCGGGGTAGTGGAACATTGGCAGGAATTTTTTTTCGGTTTTCAACATCAAATGTCCATTTGCCTCCTGTTGCCTTTTCCTCTTCTACCAGAATTTGATACCGCTTGCGTTGTGCAATATAGTATTCGGTGAGATGGAATTTTTTTTTGCCTCCAAAGTATTCTTTACCATAACTGCTGCTATCAAAAAAGTTGGGAGAAGGGTAGATATTTAATTTTATTTTATTGTTATTGGCATAGCGGTGCAGTCGCCTGTTTGCCAAATAATCCACCGGATCACAAAGATGGATTTCCTTGACCCCTTTCTTGCCTAAATCTCCGAACAACTTTTCCAGCTTCGATTTTGTATGGATGGCTTCGAGGTAGGTGACTTTATACTTTTCAGTTTTTAATTTTGCTTCATATGCTTTCATGGAGGCACGATGAAAAGCAAGTTTTTGTTTGTGAAAATTAAAGTGGCTGAAGAAAAGCTCATCTTCAAGTAGCAGGACATCCCTATCCAAATGCAAGGCCGGATGATCGGCGAACAATTGATGGGGGAAGATGAGGGTTATTTTAGACACAGCAGAATAACAATCCGTAGGATGAATTGTTCGTCCGCCATACAAGAAAATTCAGGATCCGGATTTTGAGCAAGAAAAAACCGGTAAACTACCCCATCAATCATGGTAATCAAACCGGGCTGGTTTAACCAAT
This sequence comes from Bacteroidota bacterium, assembly GCA_016713925.1. Lineage (NCBI taxonomy): Bacteria > Pseudomonadati > Bacteroidota > Bacteroidota bacterium. The sequence continues at coordinate 674,859 of JADJOH010000002.1, read as the reverse complement.
ATTATTCTTTGATAAATTTTGCGGATTGCCAACCTTTATCGGTCATGACCTTTAATACATACATCCCCGGAGTTAAGAGGGAAATATCACAGCGATAGGTGTTCCCTTCTTGCTGGACATCTTCACTATCCGTAAGACTACCGGAAATACTAACGATATGCATATCGGTGAGTTGATGCGATGAGTAAAATGTAATTTCTTTCCCGGCCGGATTAGGATGAACGATGAGTTCCTCTGCAGATTTATTTTCCGGTCCGGTGCGGAGTGATCCGTTTGAAAATTGTTGCAGTAATATACTATCGGCAAACTGTATCCCGCTGCCATTCTCATAGCTGATCCTTTCATAACCTGCAGCATAGTAAAAGGTGCTTCTTCCTTTGCTAAGATCTGTAAAGCCGGCATTCAGCGATGCGGGATTGAAAGGAAGATTCCATACATGGTTATAATCATATAATTTTTTTCCGCGCTTGCTATAGCGAAGCATCATGTAGGATCTCGTTTTTAAAGTTCCACCACCTGAAAGCGGATACAGAAATTGTTTGTCGCCGCATATCAGCAAGGAACCGTCTTTTTCCACCTCGAGGGAAACAGGTTTTGATTTATTTCCGTAGTAGCGATGCCAGTCAACAACACCATCTTTTAAAAAGAGCCGCGAAATTTTGGTGTCAAAGCCGCCCGGATTATTATTACTGCTTCCTACTGCATGCACATAGGAATTACGACTGACCACCATCCTATAATCACGAACTTCATAGTTTTGAAAGCTCCACTTTAAAACACCCGAGAATGTATAACATCTGAGGATACCATGACAGCGTGTTATAGTGTCGCCGGGAGCAAGCCCGTATATGGTACCCCCTACTACTACCTGACTGTTCGTGTTGTTGGTATAGACGTGTAGAGCAGTAACGCGGTTGGTATCGGTAGAGTTGGGGATGAGTTGGTCTTTGACTTCATAGACCAGAGCCATCGATGCATTCAGTTTTTCCAAATAGAAGAAATTACCAAACAGACTTTCTTTTCTGGTACCTCCGATGTAAATATCTCCCGTGGGCATGATTGCATAATCATGAATATAATATCCATCATTAGAAGCCTGACCGACTTTTACGGTATTGTTTTTATAAGTCCCGGCCGCATTTTTCCTGCAAACACCTCTTCCCCAAATTTGATCTGCAATGTCACGGTAACGGTAGACGAAGAATTTATTGGCAATATTGTCAATTCCTCCACCGATCAAATCACAACTATCAACTGAACTTTTAAGCAAAGCGAAAGTGGCAGAATCCGTTGGGGTGAGATTATAATCAATGACTTTCAGGTGCATTTGAAATTGCGAAGGATCAGATGATTGTTCAGCTATGACCAAACGTTCCTGGACCGTATCAATACGGAAACTTCTGATCGAGGGGCTTCCACCGGCAACCGAAAAGGAATTCTGAAGGAGAACTGTTCCTGTGGAATCCAATAATCGTATCTGATAAGTGAACGGCGATTGCGTGTAGTCGTAAGTGAGTTGGAATAATTTTCCGTCCGGTCTGCTTTCCGTTCGGTTAATTTTGGTGGAAAGAACATCTCCTTCAATTGTTCTCCATCCGGTTTGTGCTGACACGGAAATGGTTAGAAGGATCATTATGACTAAAGTGGATATCTTTTTCATGAGCAAATGGTTGAATCTGTAAAATTAGACAGCTCCATTGCCCGTAATGTTGACTTTTTAAAAGTCTATTCACTATTTGACTGTGTATAACTGCATCCCATCGTTTTAAAGAAGAAGTTGAAAGGAGGCGTTATTGAAACGCGATGGGAAAAACATACATCTGAAATTGAACTTTTATTTCATGTAAAAGACTGACTTTATAAGTCAGGTAATTTCACTTCATCCGGAACAATAAAAGCGGATTTGAAACGAACGTCCAGTTTGTTGAGAAATCCTGAAGCCTCTAACCTGGTCCGAAAATCTCCGGCCCGTACCTTAAAATTGGGTTGCTGATAAATAAGGTAGGCGGGCATATCAGGATAATTTATTAAAAAGTCGGCCCGAATTTCCTGCGCCTTCGTCCGGTCACTCCCAAAATAAATCTGAATCCGATAACCCGGCATCGACATCTTTGCAGCGTTCACCCGTTTATGCCTGTCCACAAGTTCATCCGCCTGCTTTTCAATTGTGCCCGGTTGAGCAAATAATTGACAGGGAACGAATAAAATTATTAACAATAGAAGTCGCATGGGCCAAAGATAAGATTTAGTCATTTATCCGCGAATTGAATTTTAAACAACTATTAATCAGCATTTTTAGCTAAGAGGCTGTGTTTTATTCGCCGGAATGAAAAGATGTCGATGTTTTTTGGCAAGATCATATTTAGTTATTTCGAAAAAGAGTCCCTTCATCATAAAATATTGATTATTAAATATAAGTGTTCTTTAGAAATTTATATGGTGGGGGATAAAAAACCAAAACTTCGCAAGTTGGCTTGTGGAAGAAAATCCGTTAGACCGCCGGTTTTTCTTTATCAATTTAGAATTGATCAAAATTTTTGAAATTTTAATGAAGTTAGCCGGTTTGGAATATAGTTTATGCTAAATTTGGCGCTCAGAAAAACAGACTTTATTGTCAACTCACAGTAAAAATAAAGTCCAACCTTACTTATCATTAATACTATCGAACTTATGCCGCGTTACGGATACAGGTGTTTGAAAATCACGATTCTAGCCTTGTCCCTGATCGTTATCTTTCAACGTTCTTCTCAGGCCCAACCGGATGGTGAGGCGCTGTTCAAAGCCAATTGTACAGCCTGCCATTTGGTTTCTGAAGATGTTGTTGTTGGTCCGGGATTGAAAAATGTACACACCAAGTACAAGGAAGATTGGCTGATCAAGTGGATTAAAAATTCTTCCGCATTAATTAAGGCAGGGGATCCTGCTGCGGTGAAAATATACGAACAGTTCAATAAAGTGGCTATGCCTGCTTTCAATCTCAGTGATGATGAGGTGAAAGCTATGATAGCCTATATCAAGACGGAAAGTGAAAAAGCTCCTGCCGCACCTGCTCCCGGTACACCCGGTGCCACAGCAGACGCGGGTGCACCAGCAAGTGATAATTTTCCGACCGTTCTTTTATTAGTAACAGTTTTATTGATTGCACTTTATGTAATTCTTAATAAGGTTCAAAAAGGCCTTAAACGGATTGTTGACCAGCGTGAAGGTCGTCCGGAACCTGTTGTTCTTCATGGTAAAGCCGGTGTTAAACACTGGATTCGTGAACATAAAAAATTAATTGCTGTCCTCTTTATTATCGGCTCTGTATGGGGTAGTGTTAAGGGATGGAATGCCTTAGCTACGATTGGAATTCAGCAAGGCTATACTCCCGATCAACCGATTAAATTCTCTCATAAATTACACGTTGGCCAAAATAAAATCGATTGCCGCTATTGTCACTCGGGTGCTGAAAAATCAAAAAATGCCGGCATTCCTTCTCCAAACCTTTGTATGAATTGTCATAAGTATGTGAAGAAGGGTCCTGTTTACGGGACGGAGGAGATTGCAAAAATATATGCAGCTATTGGCTGGGATGTCGACAAACAACAGTACACCGGTAAAACAAAACCTATCGAATGGGTGCGTATCCATAACCTTCCTGATCTGGCTTATTTCAATCACTCCCAGCACGTAAAAGTAGGAGGAGTAGCCTGCGAAACCTGTCATGGACCTGTAGGGGAGATGGAAGTAGTACAACAGTTTTCACCTCTTACTATGGGATGGTGTATTCAATGTCACCGTGATACGCAGGTAAAAACGGAAGGCAATGCGTACTACACCGAAGTGCATGAAAAAATGAAAAAGCAATATGGTAATGATGTGAAGCTGACAGTTGAGAAACTGGGTGGAACAGAGTGTGCCCGTTGTCATTATTAATACTCAAATTAACAAAGGCTGCTTAGTAGAAGCAGTTCAAGAATAAAACCTGGTATAACCACCAAGACAGTTATGGAAAAGCGATATTGGAAAGGTGTTGAAGAACTCAATAATGATCCTGAGTTTGTACGCCTTCGCGACAATGAGTTCTTCGAGCACTTGCCTTTGGATGAAGCCCTGCAGAAAAAAGCAGATTCAGCCTCTTCTACAAGTCGCCGGGATTTCTTAAAATTTCTTGGATTCAGTGTGGCTGCTGCATCTCTCGCAGCCTGTGAAGCCCCTGTAAAAAAGGCGATTCCTTATGTAATAAAGCCGGAAGAAGTCACCCTCGGTATTCCTAACTATTACGCATCTACGTATGCTGATGGTTCTGATTACTGTAGTATCCTCGTAAAAACGCGTGAAGGTCGTCCGATTAAAATTGAAGGAAATGAACTTTCTCCGGTGAATGGAGCCGCAGCAAGTGCCCGCGTACAGGCTTCTGTTTTGAGTTTGTACGATATCGCCCGTTTACCACAACCAATGGCGAATAAAAAGCGCAGCGACTGGGCTACTATTGATGCAGAAGTTACTTCTAAACTGGCTCAGCAATCTGCAGCCGGAAAGAAGATCGCTATCGTTAGTTCTTCGTTGGTGAGCCCTTCTGCCAAAAATGCAGTGAGTGATTTTATCGCAAAATATCCGGGTGCAAAGCATGTCGTTTATGATGCGGTTTCTTCATATGGTATTGTGAAAGGAAATGAGCTTTCTTTCGGAAAGGCAGTAGTTCCGTCCTATAGTTTTGATAAAGCGGAAGTGATCGTTAGTTTCAATGCTGATTTCCTGACCTCCTGGCTCTCTCCAATAGAATTTGCCCGTCAATATGGTATTACGCGTAAACTGCGCGATGGGAAGAAGACCTTGTCAAAGCATTATCAGTTTGAAGCGATGCTTTCTCTGAGCGGTGCAAATGCCGATCATCGTTATAAAATTAAACCCAGTCAGCAATCATCCGTAGTGGCTTCGCTCTACAATAAAGTAGCAGCAATGGCCGGTGGAACTTCTGTTTCTGCAGCAGCGACTCCTTATGATAAGCAGTTGGACACTATCGCTAAGGAACTGTTGAATGCAAAAGGCAAGAGCGTTGTGGTAAGTGGATCTAATGATCCCAATGAGCAGGTGGTGGTGAATGCTATCAACCATCTCTTGGGGAATTATGGAGCAACGCTGAACCTGGATCGTGCCTGTAATTTGAAAAACAGTAACGATGCCGGAGTGGCGGAGTTATTGAATGATATGAATGCCGGTCAACTCGGTGCTGTCATTTTCTGGAACAGCAATCCGGCGTATTCATTGCCCGATGCCAAATCTTTTGTTACCGCGCTTTCTAAGGTGCCGGTGAAGATTTCTTTCGCGGATCGTGAAGATGAAACGGCCCAACATTGTGATTATATCTGTCCTGATCATCATTACCTCGAATCATGGGGTGATGCTGAACCGTATAAAGGTTCTTTCAGTTTGATGCAGCCTACCATTCGTCCTTTGTTTAAGACACGTCAGGCCGCTGAGAGTATAATGAAATGGGCTGGTGCAACGCAAGAAGATTATTATACATATATCCGCGATTTCTGGGCTGCGAAAATCTATCCGATGCAAAGCGGTATCAGTTCTTTTGAAGCCTTCTGGACGCAGTCATTGCGGGATGGTGTTTTTGAATCAGGCTTTGTTGTTGGAGGGGTAAGTTCGTTTACCGGAGATGTGGCTGCCGCCGCTAATCAACTGTCAAAACCTGCCAGCGGAATTGAATTAGTGACCTATGAAAAAACCGGACTCGGAAATGGAACCCACGGGAATAATCCCTGGTTGCATGAACTTCCGGATCCTATAACAAAAATTTGTTGGGATAATTATTTTGCCGTACTCCCCGCTTTCGCTACAAAAATGGGATGGCGTCAGGGTACTGTGATAGAGGTGAAGTCTGGCAATACTACCGTTAAAGGTCCTGTATTGCTGCAACCTGCTATGGCCGATGAAACCATTGCCGTGGCTATCGGTTACGGACGTACGAAAACCGGTAAAGCCGGTGATAATGTAGGCGTAAATGCCTATCCTTTTGTGAGTATGTCGGGTGGTGCTTTAAAATATTTTGCTACCGGCGTTAACGTTAACAAGACTGTAGACGATGATTATCAGTTAGCGACGACTCAGTCACATCATACGATGATGGGTCGTGATATCGTGAAAGAAACGAGTCTTACAGCCTGGCTGAAAGATCCATCTGCAGGAAATCATGTTCATCTTATTGAATCCCCCTACGGTCCGAAAACACCGGAACAGTTGGATTTATGGGCTACACCCGAACAACCCGGTCACGAGCGCCCGAACCATGCATGGGGTATGGGTATCGACCTCAATAGTTGTATCGGTTGCGGTGCTTGTGTGATTGCCTGTAATGCAGAGAATAATGTTCCTGTTGTTGGAAAAGATGAAGTTGGACGTTCACGTGAAATGCACTGGATTCGTATCGACAGATATTATACCAGTGATACCAATAAGCAGAATGCCGAAGAGAAAGGTCTGGGCAAACTGGATATGTACGGAGAGATGGAAATCCCGGCGGCCGATAATCCGCAGGTGATGTTCCAGCCTGTAATGTGTCAGCATTGTAATCATGCTCCATGTGAAACGGTATGTCCGGTGGCAGCAACAACACATAGTTCCGACGGTTTGAACATGATGGCGTATAACCGTTGTGTAGGTACGAGATATTGTGCGAATAACTGTCCGTATAAAGTACGTCGTTACAACTGGTTTAAGTATAGCGATAACGAACAGTTCCCTTATAATATGAACGACAATCTGGGTAAGATGGTATTGAATCCGGATGTTACGGTGCGTTCACGCGGGGTAATGGAAAAATGCTCCATGTGCGTTCAGCGTATTCAGTATGGTCGCCTCGAGGCAAAGAAAGAAAATCGCAAAATTAAAGACGGAGAAATTAAAACGGCCTGTGCGCAATCTTGTCCTACCAATGCTATCGTATTTGGAGACTTCAATGATGCGAACAGTCAGTTGAGTCAACTCTTCAAAGATGAGCGGAGTTATCACCTGCTTGCTGAGGTGAAGACAAAGCCATCTGTATTCTATCAAACTAAAGTATGGAACCGTCCTGCTGAGGAAGGCGCCAAACATCATTCTTAATCGAAACAATAACTACCAGTATAGTATCCTTCACCTATGCATAAAGAATCGGAACTTCGCCCGCCATTGATCCTTGGTGACAAGACATGGCACGACATCTCAAATGATGTTTGCCGCCCGGTGGAATCAAAAGCCAACAAGTGGTGGTGGCTGGCTTTCTCCTTATCCCTCGCCGCATTTTTGTGGTGGGTGATCGCTGTATCTTACACCGTTGGAACAGGTCTCGGAGTATGGGGATTAAATAAAACAGTAGGATGGGCATGGGACATTACTAACTTCGTATGGTGGGTCGGTATTGGTCACGCCGGGACATTGATCTCCGCGATCCTTTTGCTGTTCCGTCAGAAATGGCGTCTATCGATTAACCGCTCCGCGGAAGCCATGACCATCTTCGCGGTAATTTGTGCGGCGAGTTTCATCGTCTCTCACATGGGTCGTCCATGGGTGGCTTACTGGCCATTACCTTTACCGAATCAGTTTGGTTCGCTTTGGGTGAATTTTAACTCTCCTCTCGTTTGGGACGTATTTGCGATCTCCACTTACTTCAGCGTATCCTTAGCCTTCTGGTATACCGGACTTATTCCTGACTTTGCTGTTGTACGTGACCGTGCGAATACCAAATGGAGAAAAAGAATTTACACGATCCTTAGTTTCGGTTGGGTAGGTTCAGCGAAAAACTGGCAGCGCTTTGAAGAAGTATCCTTAGTACTGGCAGGACTTTCTACACCACTTGTACTTTCAGTACACTCGGTGGTATCTATGGACTTTGCCACGTCGGTGGTTCCGGGATGGCATACTACCATCTTCCCTCCTTACTTCGTGGCCGGTGCGATCTTTTCCGGTTTCGCCATGGTACAGACTTTATTGATCATCGTACGAAAAGTATTAACGCTGGAAGATTACATCACCATCTATCATATTGATATGATGAACCGTGTAATATTGATTACAGGATCTATCGTAGGTGTAGCGTATATCACAGAATTCTTCATCGCCTGGTATTCAGGTGTGGAATATGAGCAATATGCATTTATCAATCGTGCAACGGGACCTTACTGGTGGGCCTACTGGAGTATGATGACCTGTAATGTAATCACTCCACAGCTCTTCTGGTCAAAGAAATTACGCGAGAGTGTATTAGCCACATTTATCATTTCCATCTTCGTAAACATGTGGACTATGTATTCACCTACCTGGGTGGAAGCAGGTATCTTCATCGGTTCACTTGGATTATTCTTTACCTGTTTCCTGCTCTTCGCCCGTTTCTTCCCGGTTATTGCGATGAGCGAATTAAAGACGATTATAAAATCTTCTTCAGAAGGTGCTAAGAAAAAGCAATCCACAACTCCTAAATCAGAACAACACGCATGAGCGCTAAACATAAAAAATTCGTTTACGGCATCTTCAAGGATGACGAGGTGGTATTGAATGCCATTCCCGCACTGAAAAGTCAGGGATTACGAGTGAAGGATGTGATTTCTCCCTTCCCGATTCACGGACTGGATCATGCGCTGGGCTTAGAGCGTACGCGCATCTCTATTACCTGCTTCCTGTATGGAATGACCGGATGTAGTCTCGCATTGCTGATGATGTACTACATGAACATCTTCGATTGGCCCATGGACATCGGAGGTAAACCGAGTTATGCATTTTATAAAAATCTTCCTGCATTCATTCCTGTAACTTTCGAAAGTACAGTATTGTGTGCAGCGCATGGAATGGTAATCACCTTTCTCTTACGTAGTAAATTACTTCCCGGCGTAGAGCCACACGTTATTCATCCGCGTATGTCAGATGATCATTTCGTAATGGCCATACAAATTACCGAGGACAGTGAAGCAGCGAATGTTGAAACCAAGCTCCGTGCTGCCGGTGCTGTAGAAACTATTAAGTAAAAACACCGAGAACAAATCTCTATGAATAAGCCCGCTGTGTTCCTTTCTGCTCTTGCAGGCGTTGTTGTTGTACTAATGACATCCTGCAGCAGAGATCCTAAGGACCCCGGAATCCTGTATATGCCGGATATGTATACTTCTCCATCGTACGAAGTCTATTCTGCCAACCCGAATTTCCCGGATAGTATCACGATGCAGACACCTGTGAATGGTACTGTTCCGAGAGGATACACCTTCTTTACTTATCCTTCTACCAATGAAGGGTATGAAGCAGCAGGACGAGATGTAAAAAATCCGCTTGCTCTTACTGAAGAAAATCAGGCAGAAGGACAGCGACTCTATGAAATATATTGCACGCATTGCCATGGTGAAGCCGGTAACGGTGATGGAAACCTGGTAGCGATTGGTAAATTTCCTCCTCCTCCAAGTTATGCAACCGGTAACTCCAGTCGTGGAGGAAGCATGAAAGACCTGAGTGACGGTAAAATCTTTCATACCATTACCTATGGCATCAACCTGATGGGACCACATGCTTCTCAGATTAATCCGGAAGAGCGTTGGAAAATCGTCATGTTTGTTCACAAACTTCAAGGCGGTGCTGCTGCTCCTGTTGCCGCTGACTCAACAGCAAAAGATCCTTCTGGTGCCACTGCAATGGCGAAATAACATAATTGAATAAAGAATTTATGGGACATCACGGACATATCGAAGTAACCAGTACACAGCCCTACGATTTCACATCGCGGAATAAAATGATCGCCATCGTGATGATGGTGATAGGAGTGGTGGCTATTATTGCTCAGTTTGCAACGCATCATGAACAAACATGGGCCAACCTTCTTTGGAGTAACTTTATCTTTATGGGGATGGCGCTTGGTGCCACTTTCTTCCTTGCCATTCAATATGTGGCAGAAGTGGGCTGGAGTGCGGTAATTAAGCGCCCGCTCGAAGCAATGGGACAGAGTTTGCCGGTGGCAGGAATTATTATGATTGTTATTCTTGCTTTTGGCGGACGTAGCCTTTACCATTGGATGGAAGAAGGCATCACAGATCCGAATGCGCCGAATTACGATGCAATACTTGCCGGAAAAAGTGCTTTCCTTAATCCGCTCTTCTTCTGGATTCGCGTGGTATTATACTTTGTGATCTGGAGTTATTTTGCACGACTCTTCCGTTCTAATTCCTTGCAGATGGATGCCAGTCCGAACGTGGCTGCTTACCTCAAGAACAGAAGATTTGCAGCAGCATTTCTTGTATTGTTTGCCGTGACAGAATCATTAATGTCATGGGACTTTATCATGTCATTGGAATCACACTGGTACAGCACCTTGTTCGCATGGTACACTTTTGCCGGATTCTTTGTGACTTCACTCGCAGCACTCGCCTTTATTGTTACCTATTTGCAGCACCGTGGCTATCTGAAAGAGGTTTCTGAACATCACCTGCATGATATCGGTAAGTTCATGTTCGCCTTCAGTATTTTCTGGACCTACCTTTGGTTCTGTCAGTTTATGCTGATATGGTATTCGAATATTTCTGAAGAGATTACTTATTTCATGTTACGTCAGGATCACTATCGTGGTATCTGGCTGGCCGCCTTCTTTATCAATTTCATCGCTCCGTTTTTAATTCTGATGACACGCGATGCAAAACGGAAGAAGTATTTATTGATGTTTATGTCTGCAGTGATATTTATTGGCCACTGGCTCGACTTCTACATCATGGTGGTTCCCGGTTCAATGGTTACTGCCAGTCACCATGCCACTGCTCATGCCGGTGCAGGTGCTCATGGCGTACACGAGCTCATCTATGGAAGTATTGGTCTGATGGAAATTGGAACTACAATTGGTTTCCTTGGACTCTTCGCTTATATCACACAACTCTATCTCAGTAAATCTCCACTGGTAGTGAAACATCATCCAATGATGGAAGAAAGTCTTCACCACGCCATTTGATAACAATCGCACTACTTACATTAATAATTAAAGAAAAGATATGAATCTCTTGCTCACTCTGGCAATCGTGTTTGGTGTTCTGGTGTTGGTACGCATCGCTAACGTTGCACAAATGGCTGCGGAGCTCTCCGGAGAAAATGAGGATGATGAACAGGATAAATCGAACAAATGGAATGGAATGGGATTCCTCTTGTTTATGATTTTCGGTCTGGCCCTTATGACTTACTCCACTATTAAATGGCTACCGCTAACCTTGCCTGTTGCAGCTTCTGAGCATGGAGTAAAAGTAGATCAGTTGATGGACCTGAACTGGGCGGTGCTGATCATCGTGTTTTTTATCACGCAGTTTCTGTTGTTCTGGTTTGCCTATAAATACAGATATAACCGTAATAAAAGATCCTTCTACTTCCATGATAATAATAAGCTGGAAGCCATTTGGACTATTGTGCCAACGATCGTTTTAGCCGGGTTGATCGTAACCGGATTAGTGGAGTGGAATAAAATTACCGATTTGGCGACGAAGGAAGATGGAATTAAGATTCAGGTATACTCTAAACAATTTGATTTCACAACCCGTTACGCCGGTAAGGACAATAAATTGGGTGCTTCCTTTTTCAGAAATATTACTGATGCAAATCCATTGGGAGTAGATCCGGAAGATGTGGCTGCCAAGGACGATAAAATTGCTAAAGAACTGGTAATGCCTGTGGGTCAGGAAATAGAACTGGTGATCAACTCCCGTGATGTCATTCACTCTGTTTATCTGCCGCATTTCCGTGTACAGATGAATGCTGTTCCCGGCATGACTACCCGTTTCCATTTTAAACCAACTGTTACTACAGCAAAAATGAGAGAGATTACAGGCAACGATAAGTTTGATTACATTATGCTATGTAATAAAATATGCGGTGTCGCACACTACAATATGAAGATGCCGGTACGTGTATTGGAAAAGGATGAATATACAAAGTGGTTGAGAGGGGAGAAAAAAGTATTCGAACCGGCTGCTGCTACTCCCGCTGCTCCGGCAGACAGTGTTAAAAGTCCGGTAGCTTCAATTTAATTTTTTTTAAATAAAGTGTTAGTACTAAATTAGAACAAAGAAAAAAATCACACAATGGAAGTGAATCAGCATAGCCCGGTGGGAACGCAGCACGATGATCATTCGCATCATGGGCATGATCATCATCACGATCATGAGGAGAGTAATAACTTCTTCGCGAAGTATATTTTCACTACCGATCATAAAATGATTTCCAAGCAATTCCTCATTACCGCTATAATTATGGCGTTTTTGGCAATGGGAATGTCGCTTATTTTCCGTTTACAATTGGCCTGGCCTGATACGAAGTTCCCCTTCCTCGAAGATATTATTGGTCGTTGGGGAAAGGATGGAAAACTCGATCCCGGCTTCTACCTCGCTTTGGTAACCCTCCATGGAACAATCATGGTGTTCTTCGTGTTGACAGGCGGATTGTCCGGAACTTTCTCTAATCTCCTCATTCCATTTCAGGTAGGGGCGAGGGATATGGCCTCCGGTTTCCTTAACGCCTTGTCATTTTGGTTCTTCTTTGCTTCGACAATAGTGATGTGTGCTTCGATATTTATTGAATCTGGTCCTGCTTCTGCCGGATGGACAGTTTATCCTCCATTAAGTGCACTTCCACAGGCAATACCCGGCTCCGGACTCGGAATGACGCTCTGGCTGATATCAATGGCATTGTTCATCGCTTCTTCGTTATTGGGTGGTATCAATTACGTGACAACCGTTTTAAACCTGCGTACAAAAGGTATGACCATGACCCGTCTTCCATTGACGATATGGGCATTCTTCATTACTGCAATTCTAGGTGTACTCTCCTTCCCGGTATTACTGGCAGCTGCATTGCTGCTGATTTTCGACCGAAGTTTCGGCACCAGCTTCTTCCTGAGTGATATTTTTATTGATGGTGCTCCATTGGATTATTCCGGTGGTTCTCCTGTCCTCTTCCAGCATTTGTTCTGGTTCCTCGGTCACCCCGAAGTATATATTGTATTGTTGCCGGCTCTTGGTCTTGCCTCAGAAGTAATTTCAGTAAATGCCCGTAAGCCGATCTTCGGTTACAAAGCAATGATCGCGTCGATGCTTGTGATCGCATTCTTGTCCTTCATCGTATGGGGTCACCATATGTTTGTGACCGGAATGAATCCTTTCCTTGGATCTGTATTCGTGTTTACGACATTGCTGGTAGCGATACCCTCCGCTGTAAAAGTCTTTAACTACCTGACCACCTTGTGGCGGGGGAATATTCAGTTTACTCCGCAAATGATGTTCGCTATGGGACTTGTTTCCACCTTTATTACCGGTGGATTAACGGGAATCATTCTGGGAGATTCAACCCTTGACATCAATGTCCACGATACGTATTTTGTAGTAGCTCACTTCCATATTGTAATGGGATCATCGGCCATCTTTGGAATGTTTGCAGGAGTGTACCACTGGTTCCCGCGTATGTATGGCAGGATGATGAATAAGAAACTGGGCTATATTCATTTCTGGTTTACAATCATCGGAGTATATGGCGTTTTCTTCCCGATGCATTTCCTGGGTTTAGGTGGTGTCCCACGTCGTTATTATGCCAATACAGCCTATGAGCCTTTCAGTGTTTTCATGGATATCAATGTCCTGATTTCTATCGCAGCAATCATTGGTGGTCTGGCGCAATTGATCTTCGCCTTTAACTTCTTCTACAGTATCTGGAGAGGAAAGAAATCGGTTCAGAACCCATGGAAATCGAATACCATTGAATGGACCGCACCTATAGAGCATCTGCACGGTAACTGGCCCGGTGAAACCCCGTGGTACATCGCTGGCCTTATGATTATGGCAAACCCGGATCACCGGATGACTTCATTCCTCAAACGGTTCCTTACTCAGAAACTCCTGAAAGCAATACCCCCGAGGATCTAAAACATTAAGCGTTGAATAAATGAAGGAGCCCTGCAAAATTTGCAGGGCTTCCTTGTTTAATTCCTCCAATTCACCATTTACACTTTCTTTAAAAACTTATAATATTTACCTTAGCTGTTATGTTTACCTTTGAGAATAAGCCGGAGTGGGCACGGACACGCGACCAGCAGGATGAGTTGGCTTCCTTTCGAAATGAGTTTTTCATTCCTCCCCATCAGGGACAGGATACAGTTTACTTATGTGGCAATTCGCTGGGACTTCAACCACGCAATACGGCAGTATATGTAAATGAAGAACTGAACGACTGGGCAAAGCTGGGGGTAGAAGGACATTTTAAAAAACATACAGGTTGGTTTGCCTATCATGAGTTGTTGCGGGAGAGTATGGCACGTTTGGTAGGAGGAAAACCGCATGAAGTGGTGGTGATGAATCATCTTACTGTCAACCTGCATTTGATGATGGTGTCTTTTTATCGCCCTACTGCCGATCGCTATAAAATCATTTGTGAAGGTGGCGCATTTCCTTCTGACCGTTACGCACTGCAATCTCAGGTGGAATGGCATGGGTTTGATGCTGCTGACGCACTGGTGGAACTACAGCCACGCAAAGGAGAAGACATTCTTCGCCATGAAGATATTATTGAAGCCATTGAAGATTGCGGTGATTCATTAGCGTTAGTCATGCTGGGCGGTGTACATTATTTCACCGGTCAGGTGTTGAACATGAAAGCCATCACTGAAGCGGCCCATGAGGTGGAGGCCTATGCCGGTTTTGATCTGGCGCATGCCACCGGGAATTTAAAGTTAGCCTTACATGACTGGAATGTAGACTTCGCCGCCTGGTGTTCTTATAAATACCTGAACGGTGGCCCGGGAACTGTGGGAGGAGCTTTCATCAATGAACGGCATACCCGTAATCCGCATCTCCCTCGCTTTGCCGGCTGGTGGGGCAACGATCCGGAAACAAGATTTACCATGCCCCATCGTTTTATTCCGGTACCGACCGCCGATAGCTGGCAACTCAGCAATGCACCCATCCTCGAAATGGCAGCGCTCCGGGCTTCACTCGAACTTTTTGACAGAGCAGGAATGGAGAGGCTCACAAGGAAAAGTCTGGAATTGACAGCTTATCTTCAATATGTAGTGCAGGAAGTACTGCGCGTGAAGAATAAATCCGGTGCCATTCGTATAATTACTCCTTTCAATGAACAACAACAGGGATGTCAGCTTTCATTGCAGATGGGGGAAGATGGCAAAAATGTTTTTGATGCACTGACTGCAGGCGGAGTGATTGCCGACTGGCGCGAACCGGATCAGGAAGGAAGAGAAGGAGGAGTCATTCGCGTAGCTCCGGTACCGTTATACAATTCGTTTTATGATGTTTGGCGTTTTGGTGAATTGCTGAAGTCCACCATTTAGATAGGAAGATGGTGAAAGCAGAATGCCGGTTGACGGGATCAGATCGAATGGCATTCCATACCGGGAGTAGTAGGCAAGAAAGAAGTTAAATGTAAAAGCGTAGCGGAGGATTTCAGAAAGAAGTCCCTATGATGAAAATCGTAAAAAATCAGTAGTGAAGAAGACGTCGGCAAATCTTTTTATTGTTAATCTTGTTATCTGTTAAACACATCCGGAAAATCATATCGAATGAAAAAATTTACCCTCATAGGAGCAGGCCTCGTTGGTTCATTGCTCTCCATCTATTTATCGAGACGTGGTCATAAAGTCACGATGTATGAGCGGCGCCCCGATCTTCGTACCAATAGAATCAGCGCAGGACGTTCGATCAATCTCGCACTGAGCGATCGCGGTTGGAGAGGACTCGAAAAAGTAGGCGTGGATAAAGATATCCGCAAGGTGGCATTACCCATGAAAGGGCGAATCATGCACGGACTCGATAGTTCACTCAGCCATCAGCCTTATGGCAAGGAAGGACAGGCGATTTATTCGGTGTCGAGAGGTGGTTTGAATTGTGTGTTGATGGATCTTGCAGAAAAGGAAGGTGTAGAAATTCATTACAATGAAAGGTGTACACAGGTAGATTTGAAGAAGTCTGCTGCACATTTTGAAAACTTCACCACCGGAAAAATGATCGAGGTGACTTCAGATCATATTATCTCTACCGATGGTGCATTCTCTGCCGGGCGCCTGCAGATGCAACTCAATACCGATCGCTTCAATTATTCACAGACCTATTTGGATCATGGCTATAAAGAACTGACGATACCACCCAATGCGAATGGCGACTTTGCCATGGATCCTGATGCCCTGCATATCTGGCCACGCGGCACCTTTATGCTCATCGCATTGCCCAATATGGACAAGTCGTTTACCTGTACACTCTTTTTCCCCTTTGAAGGAGAATATTCTTTCAGCTCCCTGGATACCGAAGAAAAGATGTTGACATTCTTTAATCGCATGTTTCCGGATGCAGTAGCGTTAATGCCTACCCTGAAGGAAGATTACTTTGCGAATCCTGCTTCTTCACTGGCCATCGTGCGATGCTTCCCCTGGAGTTTTGAGGACAAATTGTTATTGATTGGTGACGCAGCTCATGCCATTGTTCCTTTTTATGGACAGGGAATGAATTGCGGATTTGAAGATTGTGTAGTCTTTGATCAGTTGATGGAAGAACACGGTGATGACTGGTCAAAAATTTTTCGTCACTTTGAAAGATTGCGTAAGCCGGATGGAGATGCCATCGCCGACCTCGCCCTTGCCAATTTTATTGAGATGAGAGATAAGGTAGGACATCCTGAGTTTCTGCTTCAAAAGAAAATTGAAGCCCGCTTCAGTGAGAAGTATCCTGAAAGATGGATTCCGCTCTATACTATGGTGACGTTCTCTCCCGATATCAGATACAGCGAAGCATTAAGAGAAGGACAACGACAGGAAAAAATCATGAAGGAAGTGATGAATCTTCCCGGCATAGAGAACAAATGGGACTCGAAAGAAGTGGAGGATATGATGCTGCGTTTATTGGCCGATACCAGATAAATTTAATGAACACTCCTTGCTTCTGATAGAAATAATAAGTTATTTAGTAGAAAATTAAAGCCCTATGAAAAAGTTACGTCTGCTGATTGTATGTTCAACATTGTTCTTCTTTACCTCCTGCTTTGATACCATTGAAGAATTTACCATCAATGAAGATGGAAGCGGAGAGTATTCCATGAAAATGGATATGTTTCGTATGATTGAAATGATGAGTGAAATGGGAGGGAAAGATAATCTTTCAAAGAACAAAGATTACAATGAAGTAAAAGACAGCAGTTTTCTTTTTAAAGATTTTATCAATGAAGCAGACAACCTTACTGCTGAGGAAAAGCTTTGTTTCACGACGGACGTTTCAATATGCACATGAACATGAAGGAGAAAGAAATGTTCGTGAATTATGCCTTTCCGTTTAAAAACAGAGGCGATCTCAGCAAAATTTACAGCAATGGACCCAAGGCGCTCGAAGCCATTGGCAAAAAAATTAAGCCGGAGGGCGAAGGAGATGCAGCTGCCGAGAAAGGAAGTCAAAATACGATGATGCCAAAACCCGGTGCTACCAATGACGCGTTCAAAGGCGGTGAATTTTTTGACCTTACGCACGACAAAGGTGTCTTCAGTAAAAAAGCCAAAGTAGCGGCCATTAAAGAATATGCTGCCAAAGATTCTACCCTCAAACAAATGATGCCGATGTTAGGTAGTGCTTATTCCATAACCATCGTTCATCTGCCTCGTCCTGCAAAAAAAGTTGACCACCCTTACGCCAAGCTTTCTGAAGACAAGAAAACAGTCACCCTAAAATTCCCCATCTCCGATTATTTTGAAAGACCCGAAGTCATGGATTTTAAGATTGAATATTAATCGGTCACGTAACAAAGTCCTATCAGTTCGGCAAATCTGTAACCCCCATATCCCTCCAAAGTACTGTAGGGACGTAATGCAAGTAACACCTGCACTCCTCCCTCCAAAAAGTCCCGTAGGGACGCAATACAGGTAACCCGTAGGGACACAATAGTGGTATCACCTGCAAGGACGAAATCCCGATACCATCAACTCAACTTCTCCAGCAAAGCCTTCGCCTCATCGGCCGCCCGTCGACAATGATTCCTCACCTGAAAAACACGCGACAATAACTTCGACACTTTTTCGGTCTTGGCTTCCTCTTCAATTTCAACGATCAACTTCAACGTGCCTTGCATGCCGAAAGCTTGCAGGTATTGTTTCAAATGCTCCAGCGATAAAAGAATGGGATCTGATTCGTTTTTAGTAATGGCATCATCCAGCGTCTTCATGATGAAAGGCAGTTGCGCCATGTACTCATTTAAAATATTTCGAACCGCTTTCGTTTCACCATTCTGGTATTGAGCCAGCACGTCTGCGCGAATCAGTACCAGCTCTACATCCTGAAGTTTGAATTTGATGTCCTTTGTAGATAATGGCGGAGGAGCAAGTGGACGCAAGGGTTCCGGCGCAGCAACAGGAGCAACAGCAATCTTTTCCTTTTCAACCGGAGTGATGGTCTTCGTTTCTTTCTTCTGTTGTACGGGAGCAGGTGTAGGAGGAGGTGTTACCACGGGTTCCACTCGTGTTCGGGGAGAGGCGGGCGCAGGGGCGGGTGGTGCATTTTTTAACCGTTGCAACGTGCCGTTCATGAGAAAAATAATCACCAGCAACGCGAGACATACGGCCGAAAGAAGATAAAACCATTGCTTCCACGATGCAGCTTCTTCTCTAACGGCATCTCTATCCGAAAGTTTGTCATTGATGATTTCCGACTTTTGTTCGTTCAGCTGATCAATGACATTCTCCAGCGAGTCTATTCGCTCCTGAACGCCCTGGCGGCTCAAGCTGTCTTTTATTTTCCAGGCAGCTTCACGGGCAACAATGGCAGTTTTAGGATTCCCTGACGCTAAATGCCATTCCGCATACGCCTCATAAGTGCGTATTAACTCATCTGACAAGGCATTTTTTTCTGCCCAAATCATGGCACTGTCCAGAAACGCGGCTGCGGGTTTTATCTTCCGCTGTGCCTGCAAATAATTGGCTGTCCAAAGCGAGGCTTTTATTTTTGTTGCTGCATTTTCTGTGGTCATCGGCTGACCGGTGATAGTATCCAGCGACAAATACGCTTCCTTCGCTTTACCTAGTTTCCACCATTGAACAGCACGGGTGAGGGTCTCGCGAAGACTACTATCACTCAAAGCGATGGGCTGAGCAGGCGATGGCAACGAAATGCTGATCAGAAGAAGTGTTAAAACCGTAAATAGGATCTTGTCTTTCATATACGCTGCGAAATTAAGTGCTTTTCAGCAGGCGGGAGGCAATTATTTACTGCGATTTATACACGATGAAACATCTTGCTTATCAATGCGCCATGAATTTAAGAGGGGAAAACTATGAGAATTATCCTCTTTTTTATGCGACCTTTTACGTAGGTTTGTATCCTATTTTATACATATGTCAGCAACTCTTCAGCAATCCACTTCTTATCCGGTTTCTGCAATGGCCGAAACGTTAATCGGATCAGAAATTATTAAACTCGGAAATGAGGTGAATGAGCGCATTAAAGCAGGGGAGAAGATTTCAAATTTCACCATTGGTGATTTCGATCCATCCATCTTCCCGATTCCCTCTCTGCTTCTCCACGAAATTATCAATGCCTACAAGGAAGGGTATACCAATTACCCGATGGCCAATGGAATGCCCGAGCTTCGCGCTGCTGTGGCCGAATGGTCGAAAGATACGTATGGCTTGCAATATACACCCAACGAAGTGTTGGTTGCCGGTGGTTCACGTCCTGTTATCTACGGTATTTATGCGACTTTAATCGATGCCGGCGATAAGGTCATCTTTCCTGTACCCTCCTGGAACAATAATCACTATTGTCACCTTTTCGGAGCAGAGCCATTAGAAGTAGAATGCAGACCGGAGAATAATTTCATGCCCCTTGCGGAAGATATTAAGCCCTTGATGCGCGATGCCCGTTTACTCGCCTTATGCTCTCCGCAAAATCCAACAGGTACTATGTTTGGTAAAGAACAGCTTGAGGCCATTTGCGATCTGGTCCTCGAGGAAAATATGCGAAGAGGAAGTGCACAGAAACCTCTTTATATCATGTATGATCAGGTGTATGGAGCATTGGTTTATGGGGAGAATAATCATTGCGATCCTGTTTCTCTGCGCCCTGAATTGCGTCCCTATACCATCTATGTGGATGGAATTTCGAAATCTTTAGCAGCAACAGGAGTGCGAGTGGGTTGGGCGTTAGGTCCCGCTTATATCATCGATAAAATGAAGGCGATCATTGGTCATATCGGAGCATGGTCACCAAAAGCCGAGCAAATAGCCACCGCACGTTTCCTCTCGAATAAGAAGGAGATGGGTGAATTTTATGTCCACCTTCAAAGCGGAAATAGCGAACCGTTTGCATGCGATCTATGCAGGCTTTGAGGCGTTGCGGAAAGAAGGATTTAAAGTACGATGTATTGAGCCCGCTGCTGCAATTTATCTCACCGTACAGTTTGATCTGAAAGGAAAAGTGACTGCCGGTGGAAAGAAGCTGGAGAATACCTCTGATGTCATCGCGTATATCCTGAATGAAGCCAAACTGGCTATGGTGCCTTTTTCTGCTTTTGGCGCTTCTGCCGACAGCAACTGGTATCGTTTATCGGTGGGTACGTGTAAGATGGAGGAACTGGACGATTTGTTTGTTCGTCTCCGGAATGCATTAAAATCCTTGTCGTAACATTTCCTTCAGTGTGGAGAGATGGGCTGCTCGTACATGAAAATGAACGACTGGTCGATTCTCTCTTTGAATTAGCATTTTTTTTACTTGCTTTGCGGCATTGAAAGATGGAATTTAAAATTTAACAGAAAAGGCGTTGTCAATTATGGAAAACAATTATTGTGTTATTATGGCCGGTGGTGTTGGAAGCCGTTTCTGGCCCATGAGCCGCAATGCCCGTCCGAAACAGTTTCTGGATGTGCTGGGAACAGGTAAAACGCTGATTCAACAAACCTATGAGCGCTTTTTGAAGATTTGTCCCAAAGAAAATATTATCATCGTCACCAACGCTGATTATACAAAGGCTGTCCTTGAACAGCTTCCGGATATCAAACCCGATCAGGTACTTTCCGAGCCGCTGCGTCGTAATACAGCCCCCTGTATGGCCTATGCCGCAAATAAAATTTTGAAGCGGAATCCCAATGCCAATATGGTGGTCGCGCCAAGTGATCATGTTATTCTGAAAGAGGAAGCATTTATTGAGGCGCTGGAAGGTTGTCTGGCCTTTACGGAAAACGAAAATGTATTGCTGACTTTAGGCATCAAACCCAGTCGTCCGGATACCGGCTACGGGTACATTCAGTTTATTGATGACAAACAAGAGCGGCACAATAAAATTGCGAAAGTGAAAACTTTCACCGAGAAACCTAATCTCGAAATGGCGAAGTTTTTTCTCCAGACCGGTGAGTTTCTCTGGAATGCCGGAATTTTTGTCTGGAATGTGAAAGCAATTCTCGCTGCAATTGATGAACACCTCCCTGAAATGGCAGCGATTTTTAAAGAAGGGAATGGAGTGTACGATACTCCTCAGGAAGAAGAATTCATAAAGTCGGCGTATGAGCAATGTACCAATATCTCCATTGATTTCGCGATAATGGAAAAGGCGAAGAATGTACATGTGATGAGTGCGGAATTCGGCTGGAGTGACCTCGGTACCTGGGGCTCTTTGTATGAACATATCGGTCATGATGAAAATGCCAACGCCATCGTAGGTAAAAATGTGATGGTGTATGACTCTTCCAACTGTATTGTCAACGTTCCAAAAGATAAACTCGTAGTACTTCAGGGACTGGATGATTATATCGTAGTTGAAGCAGATAATATTTTACTCGTGTGCAAGAAAAGTGAAGAACAACAAATTCGTCAGTTTGTGAATGATGTGAAACTCAAGAAAGGCGAAAAGTTCGTTTGATTAGCTTCCGGCTACCGGCTACCAGTTGTGAGTGGGGAGGAGCTGTTACCAATCGCAAGCCGTTTTATCCAAGGGTGTGTGGAACCTCGTAAGTGCGCGTTTCCGTCTTTGTGAGAGTAATATAAGACTATGAACGTTCGGCTACTGAGCAAGTGTCAAGCATCAAGCCTGCACCGCTTCTCATCGCGAGTAAAAGTTTTCAATATTGAGCAAGACATTGCACCTCACGACCAGTAGCCGGAAGCTGGAAGCTGGTAGCCGGAAGCCAATAGAATGGTTTATAAAATTGATTTGATATATTTTCTGCGTCTCTGCTCCCGATAGCTATTGGGATTTGCGAGACACCTTTGAGAGGTCTTAACAGCACCTAAAATATTTATTTTTCGATACGATAGTTGTTAATAAAACTTTTTAGTTTCATGGCCAGTACTCCGAAAATGGCTTCACTGAAAATACTGCCACTCATCTTACTTTGTCCTTCGCTGCGGTCCGTGAAAATAATAGGAACTTCCTTCAGTTTAAAACCCAGCTTCCATGCGGCGAATTTCATTTCAATCTGGAAAGCATAACCGGTGAATTTTATTTTATTCAGATCGATGGTCTCAAGTACCTTGCGTTGATAACATTTGAAGCCCGCGGTGGTATCGCGTATAGGCATACCCGTTACTATGCGTACATACATAGAGGCGAAGTACGACATCATCACCCTGCCCATGGGCCAGTTCACCACATTAACGCCGGTAATATACCTCGAACCGATACTCAGATCTGCACCTTCTTCCGCACAGGCGCGGTAAAGCCGAACCAGGTCATCCGGATTATGTGAAAAATCAGCGTCCATTTCGAAAATGAAATTATACTGCTTTTTCAACGCCCACTGAAACCCGTGAATATATGCCGTACCCAAACCTAACTTCCCCGCCCGCTGCTCCATGAAAAGCCTACCACTGAATTCTTCCTGTAAATTTTTTACAATCTCCGCCGTTCCGTCCTTAGAATTATCATCGATAATCAACAAATGAAATGGGTGCGGCAAATGCATCACCGTACGAATCATCTTTCCGATGTTCTCCTTCTCATTGTAAGTAGGTATGATGACTAAGCAGTTGGACACGTTTAATGTTTAATGTTTAATGTTTAATGTTTAATGTTTAAGGTTTTCACTCGCCACGTGACCACGGGTCTCGTGACCACGGGCGATGTGATCCCGTCTCCCGATAGCTATCGGGATTGTGTTGACGGGAAAGGGGCTCCCATGAAGCGTATCGCTTTTCGCGATTCTGCTTCATGGTTGGGTTCCGGGTTTAATAATTGATTGATTGATTCGGGGAGATAAATACCCTCATCTTCTTCTGCTTTGTAACGTATTCCCTTTAATTCTGATTTTTTGAGGTATTCTATTAATCGTTGAAGCATTTGGCTGATGATTTTTACATCATTGCAGGCATTTTCAAATTCATTTTGATCAATGTAGTTTCTATCTACTGCTCTGTATAATTGAGACCTTGTTTCCCCCGCGGATCCTTTTGAAATAATTAGAAAGTTAATGAACTCTTTATTTCCACCTCTTTCAAATCCCTCAGCAATATTATCCATTATTGATCCGCATGATGCATTGATTTGCCTTCTAAGATCATAATCCTTATCAAAAGGTGTCCGATTGATAAATGAATAAATCACTTTATTCAATTCTCTGGCTCTCTGCCACGCAATAATATCCTCAAACCTTTCAATTTTTGACATTACGGTAATGTTTAAAGTTTAAAGTTCAATGTTCAATGTTTAAAGTTTAATGTTCAATGTTTAATGTTTAACTTCAATCTTTAAACCTTAAACTTTAAACCTTGAACTTTAAACCTTAAACCTTCTCGTGGCTACTTAACCATTAATCGCAGCGCGATTAATGGTTAAGTAGCCACGAGAAGACGAGAGGAGCAACGATGCTGGCATCCGATTCAATAATGAATTTAGGTGTATGAATATCTAACTTTCCCCAGGTGATTTTTTCGTTGGGGACAGCTCCTGAGTAGGAGCCATAAGAGGTGGTTGAATCACTGATCTGACAGAAATAACTCCAGAACGGAATTTTATCCATCTCCATATCCTGATACAACATCGGTACTACACATATTGGGAAATCTCCTGCTATTCCTCCGCCAATCTGGAAGAAACCGATGCCTTTTCCTGCTGAATTTTTAATGTAATAATCGGCGAGCCAGGTCATGTATTCAATTCCGCTTTTCATAGTGGAGGGCAGTAGTTCGCCTTTAATGCAGTACGAAGCGAAGATATTTCCCATGGTTGACTCCTCCCAGCCCGGAACGATGATCGGAAGATTTCGCTCGGCAGCAGCCAGCATCCAGCTGTTTTTTGGATCTATTTCATAATACTGCTCCATCTCTTTACTAAGGAGCATCTTGTACATATACTCGTGCGGAAAATAGCGTTCCCCTTTATCATGCGCACCCTTCCATTGCTTGAAAATATGCTTCTGAATTCTGCGGAAGGCTTCTTCTTCAGGAATACACGTATCGGTAACGCGATTATAACCGCCTTCTAAAAGCTCCCATTCATCCTTTGGTCCGAGGTCGCGGTAATGCGGAACTCTTTTATAATGGGAATGTGCCACCAGATTCATGATGTCTTCTTCCAGATTGGCACCGGTACAGGAAATAATATCTACTTTTCCCTGACGAATGATTTCCGCAAGTGATATTCCCAATTCCGCAGTGCTCATTGCACCCGCCAGCGTGATCATCATCTTACCGCCTTCCAGCAGATGTTGTTCATACCCTTTGGCAGCATCTACCAGAGCGGCAGCATTGAAATGGAGATAGTTCTTTTCTATAAACTGTGAAACAGGGCCTCTTTGCATATCGCTATTTGTATATAATGGTTTAGAAGGGTCAAAAATAGTGGAAATAAAGGCTTGGAAGTTTAATTTTTTTCTTTCATTTTTCTGATTGCGCCTAAAAGTCTTTCCGGGTCTTTGACGCCGATACGATAAGTATTCCCGCCTTCCAATTGTAAAAGCAGAGCGGTGGAGCCTTCCGCGTAAAATTTAAGCTCCCCATTGTCCCGTACATTAAAAACCGGATTGTTGAAGTGATAGCGGCTGTATTTTATGGATTCCATCTGGCGGATCATCGTGAGAGGAATGCGTACCATTTTATTGCGCATGGTTTTTAATTGGATTTCTCCTTTTTCTAATGTTATCGTGTAGAGCGGAATAAATAGCAGGACAACACTGATGGCTATGGTCACCCATCCCACCAGCAGAAATAAACCGGTGGATTGATGATTTTCCTCTGAATAGAAATGGGCAATAAAGCAAAACAGGATCATCACCAGGCGTCGTGACAGACCATAACTGTTTCTTCCCAAATAGTGTTTTTCAGTGAAAGGGAGGTTCGTGTTCATCGGGTTGCCAGTTCAGAAGGAGTACGCGTGTGGTGTTTTCGGTAATGCGGTACCGTTGGTCGATGCGGTCGCCGATGATCCAGAGGATATCCCGGCCATGGGTGACCAATAGTTTTTTATGTTTCTCGGGGACCGGAATTTTTTTATCGATAAAGTAATCGCTCAATTTTTTTGGAAGATTCATTCCCAGTGGATAGAAGCTATCGCCCTCCTCCCAACTCCTGACCTTCAGGGGAAATTGAACCAGTCCGGCATCAAGAAAGGCATTGTTATTATTTAAAAGTTGTTCCCTGCTGATCTTGTTTTCGTGGAAAGAAAGATGGAGTACACCATTCGGGAGGAGGATGCGCTCACTGCCTTCCGGGATCAGCACAGCGGGTGCAGTAGCCGTTTTGATGGTTTTTTCAAGAAGGAAACACTCCCTGTCAACAGTAAGCGTGTAGTGGTCAGAGAGAAATTTTTTACCGGACTCCAGGGGTTGGGCGGTCATGTCTTCAATAACGGCACCATCAAATCCGTACGGAGATAATAATTTCCATAACAGCATTTTCTTAGCCGGATGATCCATGATCCGATGAACATGTATGCGAAGGAAGTCTTTTTCTTCTTCTACGATAGCCGCAATTTTACTGCTGATACCCTCTTCCGCCAGCAGGTTCCAGTCTGCCATGCGCTCCGCCAGCCGGCTCAATTGCTCCTCAACAGATGGATTGATTTGCCGCAGCAAGGGCATGATTTCGTTACGAAGAAGATTGCGCTTGTAGTGATTTTCGGCATTGCTGCTGTCTTCTCTCCACCGGATGTTTTTTTCGAGGGCATACTGTCGTAACTCTTCCCTGGTACATTGCAGAAGAGGTCGGATAATGGTATTGTTCCGCACCGGAATTCCCCGAATGCTTTCAATGCTTTTTCCGCTCAGGAGATTCAGCAATACTGTTTCTGCCTGATCATTGCTATGATGTGCGGTAGCTATTGCCCCATACCCATGCGATAGGGCCAGTTGTTTGAACCAGTCGTAGCGCAAGTCCCGGGCTGCCATTTGTAGAGATATTTTCTTCTCCTCGGCAATGGCTTTGGTTTCAAAATGCCGTGATGTAAATGGAATTTGCATCTCCTTACAGATGGCCTCACAGGCGAATTCGTCGGCATCGGAAGCTTCTCCGCGTAACTTGAAATTACAATGTGCCGCAGTGATTTTATAGTGTAAGCGGTGAAGGAGATAGAGCAGAACCATCGAGTCTAACCCTCCGCTCAAAGCCACCAGCACCGTTTCATCTTCCCTCAGCAATTGATGCCGGGAGATGAATTTAGCGACTTTATGTTCAAGCGAAAGGTAGGACATGCGACAAAGGTACTTCGGAATAGAGTGGAATAGTGAAAAGCCGGAAATTTTTTAAGAGAGCAGAGAAGAATAACTTCTAAAAAGCTTCAGTGAATTCAATCCTGAACTACACTCCTCCTTCTAAAATTTTACGCATGCCTTCCGCTTTCAACAGGCATTCCGCGAATTCTTGTCCGGGATCACTCAATGCGGTAATGGCACTTCCGGCGGGGAAATAAATATGTTGATGGCGACTGTTGTAGAGGATACTTCTGATAACCACATTGAAGTCGAAGTCTCCATCGGGTGAAATATATCCCACGGCGCCGGAGTAGAGTCCTCGCCGGAAAATCTCCTGTTCCTCAATGATTTCCATAGCGCTGAATTTGGGTGCGCCGGTCATGGAACCCATCGGAAAAGTAGCGCGGAGGACTTCGGTAAAGGGAAGACCCTCTTTCACCCGGGCTGTAATGGTTGAAATCATCTGGTGGACATGCGCGAAGCTATAGATGCCGAAAAGTTCATCTACCTGCACAGTTCCCCGCTCAGCAATCCGACCCAGATCATTACGGACAAGATCCACGATCATCACATTCTCCGCCCGTTCTTTTGCACTCTCCAGAAGTTGCTTTTTAAGATGTTCGTCAGTGTCAGGATCGGGACTTCGTGCAGCGGTGCCCTTGATGGGTTGAGAGAGGATAAGATCGCCTTCTTTACGCAGAAAGCGCTCCGGACTACAGCAAAGTAACCAGGCATCATTTTCCCGGTAGAGGGCCGCAAAAGGAGATTGTTGTACTTCCTGCATTTTTTTCCAGAGATGTCCCGGAGAAGGAATCTCGCCCCGGAGTTGGAAGGGCAGACAATAATTGATCTCGTAAATGTCGCCCTGGTGGAGATGGTAGAGGAGTTGCTGAACAGCTTGTTGGTAGTTTATTTCAGAGATGATTTCACTTCCCGGCTGCAATTGGAGAGAGGAAGTGTTGTCTAAAGAAGGGTGCTGAAGAATTTCCTGCAGGAGATGTTCCGTTAACCCGGCCTCCTCCGTCTCCTTTTGTGCATGAAGAAATAGCTCCCCCGTAGTCCTGATTCCGCAAACATATTCAGCCACAAAGAAGGAGAGCAATGGAAAGCCGATCTGGTCCTTCCGGTGACTCTGTAATTTTGGCTCGAAAACATTTTTTACATCGTAGCTGATATGACCAAATATCCATTTGCCTTTATGTTGAGAAAGGAAGGTGTCCAGCCCGGAAAGGCCTTCTTTTTCACTGCTAAATACAAACTCTGCCAGCTTACCCCATCCTGCTAAAAGAGAAAAGGAGGAAGGACCGGAGACGCTTCCTTTTCCTGTGTCGAGCACTGAAAAACGCTCGAAGCCGGTGACGTAATCAATGAGTTTATCCCTAAAACTAGCGAGTTCGATCTCGCCTTGCAATAGGGGTTGGGGGTGGACTTTCACGCTGCCAAATTAGAAAATGACCGCTTGCTCACGATTTTTCTTTGGTTTTTACCATGTATTTGATTCCATTGACCTCTGACATTGTACTTTTAGTCGAAAGTGTAGTACTGAACCGCCATAGATGTATTGCAATTTGAATTGTATTTGTTTACATTTACATCGAAATTTAACATTAAACTGAACTTAGACTAAAAGTCCTTACATTAGCACTTCGAAAGAAAACAGCATTGAAATACGGATTACAGAGTGAAAGTACCTCAATAATGTTAAAAATGCCCTACAAACTACGACCTTATACACCAAAACTTACATAAGTAATAACCCCAATCCTGTTTGCTGAAACCTATCTCATCAAACAGAACTAATAAAAAACAGGAAATAGCATGAAAAACAACTACTTACATGCAAATTCGGTAAAGAGTTTCTTCTTAGCACTGATGGTCTTCACGGCTGCTTTGCTGCCGGGTAAATTGAATGCGCAAGCGGTTCTGCAATTGGAATCATTCGAAAGTGCATCTCCCGGTGTGCCACCCATTTTCCCATCTCCCGGATGGAGGCAGCAAA
Organism: Bacteroidota bacterium; assembly: GCA_016713925.1. Lineage (NCBI taxonomy): Bacteria > Pseudomonadati > Bacteroidota > Bacteroidota bacterium. Next base: position 646,234 of record JADJOH010000002.1, on the reverse strand, counting down.
AGTATGCAACAAATATTACAGCTGCATTTTCTGCTCAGGCAGTGGCTACCGCTACCAACCCTGCTCCCGGAGCTTCTCCCGGTGGTGGTACAAATGTGATGATGTTTAATTCCTTTTCCGGATTTAATAATGATACGTCAATAATCATCACCAAACCTTTCGATTTTAGTAATAACGGAGGGGTAAATCCTCAGTTTAGTTTTTATATGTATCGGGATGGCGGATTCCCAGCACAGGATGATCATATTCGTGTGTATGTAAATACCAGTCCGTCCATGACCGGTGCTACCCTTTTAACGAACACCTTAGGTTCGAATCAGATTTTCAGAAGGAATACCGGTACTCCTGCTGCTACAGCAAATACATGGAATCAATACACCTATGATTTACCGGCTTTGACATACAATCAACGCCGCCATTATTTCATTATCATGGGCGTTTGCCGTGATGGTAATAATATTTATCTGGATCAGGTGAGAACAAATACCTATCCTTCCGCAACGAATGCCGCGGACGTCCGTTTTAATATATCTCTTCAAAATGGAGCTTCGGTTGGAACAGGTATTCGTAATCATATGGTGGTTGGAGTTCAGTGTATCATTGCAGGCACAAGTGGATGTGGGGTAGTGAATGGTGCTCTTTCTACTGCAGTAAAATTAGATTCTCTCCTATTTAATACCAACGGTACTACCAACGTACTGGATATAGATGATGCAAAAGTGTACTATACCGGCGGAAGTGTGCAGTTTGATACCAATTATGTATCTCCATTTCCTGCTACAGCCGGTAGCGATGATTATCCCTTCCGAAAATATGGGCAAATTATCGCAGTACCGGGTACCAATCTGGATTTTATAAATGCGGCAACTTCCTGTTTTTATCTGGAATACGATACGACCTATTTCTGGTTAGCCTATGATGTTAAAGCTACGGCTGTCGGTGGTAATTTTGTTGATGCTGACTTTCGCGGTGCATCTGTTGGCGGAACTCCCGGTACTTGTCCTTCACCGGGCGGAACATCAACACCGGTAGTACCTGATCCGACCGGATTCTCTATTGCAGGAGCCAGTCAAATTGACTTACCTTATTGCGTAGGTACTTATACAGTAGGTACCTCCTGGTTGAATGGATCATACACCAATAATGACTATGTACAATCGGTGATTTTAGCCGGAGTGGCTCCAACAGTAATTAATACCAATATTGGTGCCTCCAATAATAACTTCGGACTACCAACAAATCTGGCCTGTTATCCTACCTGTGACTTTACAGCCCATCCACCTGATTATGAATTATGGCCTGCTGTTCCGGGACGTACGGTTGTTCTAACACAAGGTGTTGGATATTCAATTACAGTACAAGCAGGAACATGGTTTTCCAATAACAATATAGCCGCATTTATTGATTATAATCGCGACGGGGATTTTGCAGATTTTGGCGAGAAATTGGGTACTCCTTTTGGAACTCCTAATCAAGTAAATTTATTAGCCAATCAAAGTGCCACAATAGCATTTACAGTTCCGGCCGCCGGATATACCGGTGTAACCCGAATGAGGGTACGTGAAGTTTATGCGAGTTCCAATATTGATCCTTGTGCCCAATATACATTTGGTGAAACAGAAGATTTTACCATTATTATCTCTCCATCATGTCCTGTTGGATATAAGCTTTGGTTAGGAAATACCGACGATTGGAACAACCCTGCCAACTGGTGCGGTGGTGTACCTACCATTACGGATGATGCCGTGATTGATGCCAATCAGGTATTCCCAATAATTCCTGTTGGAACACCAACGCGTCCTTACTTTAAACCTACCATCAAATCCAATATCCTGGCGAATTGTAATAACCTGACCATCTCGGCTAAGGATACCCTGATTGTGAACGCTCCCGCACCTTCTACCAATTCTCTGAAGGTGAGAAAGGATCTGACCAACAACGGTCGAATTACGGTGATCAGCTCCTTTGCCGCCAATGTCACTTATAGTAATGGTACACTGGTAAATAATATCTATACCCCATTCAAAGCGCAAAGTACCGATGCCCGGACACAGATTATTTATACCCAGGCTGAACTTACACTTTCCGGTTTGATCAATGGGGATAAGATTACAGGGTTACGCTACGATGTAGCAACAAAAAACAGCGCTGGAGCTTATTCAGGATTTACAGTAAGTTATGCTTTGGTTCCATTTAATCAACATGCATCTAATGTTCCTTATGCAGGTCCGTTTACCACCGTTTATGGTCCAATTGCCTACTTTACAGTTGCGGGTACAAATACAATTAATCTGACCACACCTATTATTTGGGATGGTTCCAGTAATATTCTGATTCAGTATTGCTTCGATAATGCATCAAACGTTGGACCTGCAGATGATCGAATTAATATCACCCAAACTACAGGTCTGAAGTCAACGTTGATTTTATCTTCAACTACGAATGCTGCTGCGGGATGTGGATTAGTCTTTGGTGCTGGTGTTACTGATAACTTCTTCAGCGGATTGAATTCCTTCCGTCCGAACTTCACCTTCCTGGTAGATCGTCCCTATGGAAAAGCATTGCTGACGATTCAGGAAGACTGGATCAACAATGGTTTCTTCACCCCGGCGTATAGTCGTGTGATCATGGACAGTACGATTGCCCAAACGATTGGCGGTACTCAGTCTACCACCTTTAGCGAACTGCAGTTGAATAAAGGTACGGCTACACAATCCGTTACTTTGCTACGCCCGACTCTCATTGATACTTCCTTGATACTCACACAGGGTTCTATGTTAATGAATACACAAACCCTCACGATGAATAATTCTGCCGTTTCCGGTGGAACAATTCTCGCTCCAACAGGACCTTTTACCCGTACCAATGGATTCCTGATTTCCGAAAGTACAAGTGCGCAAGTAATTTGGAAAAACCTGAACACCCTTGGTTGGAGAAATATTCCATTTGGTAGCTCTGCTACTTCACCGGTATATATTCCGTATTCTGTACAATTAAATTCGTTTACCAATCCAGCAGGATTGGGTGACTTTAGCGTTTCCACATTCTATTCAGCAGGAAATGCCGTGTTACCCCCGGGCGTGACTCACATCAATACAACCGGTGGCTTAAACAATGCGGCTAGTACCGTTGATCGTTTCTGGATAGTTGGAAAAACAGCTCCAAATACACCATCTCCACCTGTTGCTCACTTAACATTCCGGTTTTCAAATGCCGCTCCTACTGAGCGTCCTGGCGGTATGGTGACTGGAGCTAATCCTGGTCGGGCTCAGCCATGGTGGAGTCTTCTTTCTAATCGTGCATGGGTACGTCTGACAACTCCATACACAGCATTTAACTATTACCCTACAATGCAATATGGAGTATTAGGAACGTATGACTCCGTTAGGGTTCAAAACTACAACTGGCCAACATTGCCACCACAAGCTGCTGCTGGCGGAGCTAATCCACTCTACGCTACTACTGGTGGATATATCGGGGATTCAAATCCATGGTCGATATCTTCTAATAATTCCCCTCTCCCTGTTGATCTACTTAACTTCGATGCGGAGAAAGTGGGTAGCAAAGTACGTTTATCCTGGAGCACGGCTTCTGAGGTGAACAATGATTACTTCACCGTGGAGCGTTCCGACAAGACCATGAATGAGTTTAACTTTATTGACAAGGTGAACTCGTACATGAACAACAGCAATATCCTGTTGAACTATGAGTCGTGGGATGAAAGTCCGCTGCAGGGTCTCCAATACTACCGCCTCAAGCAAACAGATCTGGATGGCCAGTATTCCTATTCAGATGTGAAGCCCATTTACTTTGGTGATGGAAAATCATTTGAGATCACTAACGTGTACGGACATACGCAAGCCGATGGACAATTCCAGGTGGAGTTCCTTTATGATAGCGAAATACCACTCACAGCCATCATCACGGATGCCCTGGGTCGTGTTATCTATCAGGAAGAAAACGTTTCCGCAACACCGGGTCTCAACAAGCTCTATGTAAATCAAACCTTACCACGCGGCATGTACTTCATCATCCTGCAAAATCAGGAAAGCAAAGTCAACCGCAAGTTCTTCTACTAAACTACTCTCTTCAATACCAACAGCACGAGCCCCGGATTTCCGGGGCTCGCGTCGTTTAAAGGAATTGATGAGTTGATGAGTTGATGAATTGATGAATGTTTTGAGTTGATGAATGTTTTGAGTTGATGAATTATTGTCCCGAAGCCTCGGGATGATGAATGTTTTGACTCTATGAATATTTTAGGGCGATGGATTATTTGAGTTGATGAATTGTCACAAGCCTTGGCTCGTGAACGCGAGCAAAGTTTGAAACAGCGAGCCTCATTGCCTCGCGAATGAATGTTTTGAGTGGATGAAGGTTATGAATTTGTTTTGATGGAAAACTTCGCTCTCGAACACAGCCACAACGTGGCTGAACATTAACAACATTTGCAACAGCGAGCCTCGTTGCCTCGCGAATGAAAACTTCGCACTCGAGCACAGCCACATCGTGGCTGAACATTAACAACATTTGCAACAGCGAGCCTCGTTGCCTCGCGAATGAAAACTTCGCCCTCGAACACAGCCACAACGTGGCTGAACATTAATACTGGAATGCCGCTCCTCCTGTAAAAGGCCCCACCCGACCGCAGGTCGGGTGGGGCGTGAAAGGGGAACAGGAATTTTTATACAAGGATGCCGCGACTCAATGGGGACAGGATGGTCATCTTTTAAAAAAACATGCTATTCCTTCCGGGAACAGACCATCATTTCGATGATATTTTTAGTCTGAATTAAAGCCTCTTCCCCACAGCAAAAGATAATCGACAATAAATATTTAAAAACGGCTATTCTACTCCGGGTTTCAGAATTTTGTTTGCAAGGTTTTCCGATACCACAAACAAACATATTTTAAAAAGGAACTATGGATGAGATAGAAGATGAAGAATTTATCATAAAAGAGGTCCTTCCCTCTAAATTGGTCAAAACATTTTCCGCGACAATTATCGGTGTGGATGCCACCACCGTGAGTCTGGAAGTGCATGCCGCCCAAGGGCAACCCAAAACATTTTGGTCAGGCCTTCCGGATATTGCAGTGCGCGAAAGTCAATCGCGGATTGAAGCCGCCCTCAAGGTCAACGGTTTTCGTTGGCCCGGCATGCGAATGGTCATCAATCTCGCGCCTGCCGATATCCGAAAAGAAGGTTCGGCCTTTGATCTCCCCATCGCATTGGCCATCCTCGCCGCTTCCGGACAGATTCCCTCGAAACTATTTCCCTCGTTTATGATTATGGGTGAACTCTCGCTCGATGGAAGATTAATGCCTGTACGGGGTGCATTGCCGGTCGCCATTCAAGCACGCAACGAAGGATTTAAAGGCATTATCGTTCCCCATGCCAATGAACTGGAAGCGGCTGTGGTGGATGGCATCGAAGTATACGGAATGGAAAGCCTGAAGGAGGTGATCGGATTCCTTAATGGCTTGTTTCACCATGAGCCCGTGCTCTTCAATCTCAAAGAAACGTTGAAGGCAAAGATGAACCCTGAAATGGATTTTTCAGATGTCAAGGGACAGGAGAATATCAAGCGCGCATTGGAAGTCGCGGCAGCAGGAGGGCATAATGTGATTTTAATTGGTCCGCCGGGAGCGGGTAAAACGATGCTCGCACGTCGCATGCCGGGAATTCTTCCTGAACTCAGCGCGGAAGAAGCATTGGAGACTACAAAGATTCATTCAGTAGCCGGCAAACTCACCCGCGGCCTCGGACTCATTCGCGAGCGACCCTTTCGCGCACCGCATCATACGATCAGCGATGTGGCACTTGTTGGTGGTGGAGGCTATCCGAAGCCGGGAGAGATTTCTCTTGCACATAATGGCGTATTATTCCTGGATGAGCTTCCCGAATTTAAACGCGCTGTGCTGGAGGTGATGCGGCAACCATTGGAGGATAGGAAAGTCACCATTTCCAGAGCGAAGTTTGCCGTAGAATATCCGAGTAGCTTTATGTTGCTCGCCAGTATGAATCCCTGCCCCTGCGGATTCCTCAATCATCCTGAGAAGGATTGTACCTGCGGCTTCGGTGTGGTAGATCGGTATCTGCAGCGGATCTCCGGACCCTTATTGGATCGTATCGACTTGCATATAGAAGTGGTACCTGTTCCTTTCAGAGAACTGCATACCCAGCGCACATCAGAGCCGAGTGCCGTTATTCGGGAAAGAGTAATGCGGGCAAGAGAAATTCAATCTGAACGATTCAAAGAGGCCGATGGAGTTCATTGCAACGCGATGATGAGCAGCCGGCAGATTCGCGAGCATTGCCGCATCGATGAAGCCGGATCGCAACTCATGAAATCCGCCATGGAACGCCTCGACCTCAGCGCCAGAGCCTACGACCGCATCCTGAAAGTAGCCCGTCCCATCGCGGATATGGATGACAGTATTGCCGTTCACAATGAACATCTCTCAGAAGCCATCAATTACCGCAGTATGGATCGCGCAAATTGGGGGAAATAATTGTTGTAGCGACAGGTCGCGACCTGTCACCTATGCAAGATGATAAATAACAGATAAACAATAGATTACAATTTGGAGGACGCAATTTGCGTCCTCCAAATTGTAACAATTTAAAAAACAAAACATTATGAGTAATTTAATACTAATTCCAGATGAAAGCATCATCAGTCAAATTTATTTGATCCGTGAGCAGAAAGTAATGATCGATAGAGATCTTGCCCTTTTGTATGGAGTAGAAACAAAACGACTGAAAGAGGCGGTCCGCAGAAATGCAGCAAGATTTCCGGTGGATTTTATGTTTGAAATGGACAATAGAGAATTTGAGATATGGCGGCGTGAACATGTAAGTGATGATGATGACCGGAAAATAGTAGCGACAGGTCGCGACCTGTCACCAAGCAGTAAAACGTAATTTAGATATTTTTCCCAAACATTTTATGTTTGAAATGTCTGATGATGAATTCAAAAATTGGAGGTCACAATTTGTGACCTCCAATTTCGCGGATAAAATGGGATTGCGCCATAAGCCTTTCTGTTTTACAGAACATGGTGTTTTACAAAGTGCATCTGTGCTTAAAAGTAACAGGGCAAAACAAATGAGTATTCGTATCATAGAAGTTTTCATTAAGATGCGTGAGCTGCTGATGACCCATAAAGATATTTTGTTAAAGATGGAAGCAATGGAAAAGCAAGTAGAGAATAACAGTGTAGATATCCAAAATATTTTTCAGGCATTAAAACAACTGCTCACTCCGCCGACTACACCCGCTCGCAAAATCGGGTATAGGTGAAGTCGAGTTATTTTTTGCAAGACAACACTTCAAACGCCGCGGTCGCTGCGTCGCGAAGTCTCGCGATCGCTGCGTTTACCTGTTCAGCAGAAGTGGTGTAGAGGTTGCTGCATACTATTCCACCATGAGTTTCCCGCGCGTAAATAAACCGGAAGGTGTCATGACTTCATAAAAGTAGATACCACTGTTTAATTTATTACGCTGAATTCGGATAGCCGGACTGTTAGAGGTGCTAACAGAAACGGTTTTTCCTTTTACATCCGTTAGGGTTAAATAGTAATTGCCGGTTTCATTGGTTTTAATCGTCAGGATTGCCTCTGTATCGAAAGGGTTGGGTTGTACGTAGGAGAACAGCGTTTCAGCCGCCGGAGTGTCGGTGATGCCGGTAAACCCGGTGATGGTATTGGAAGTACTGTTCGTAATGACCGGGACGTTGTAATCAAAGTAGATAGCGGCTGCATTTTGAATCACCGTATTCATTGGCAATCCCGCCACCGGTAGAATGCTGAATTGCACCAGGCCGTGACTGTTAGGTTCATCCGTTGTACTGTCGGGTAAAAGAATTTGATCAAAACGGAATTCAAGAACATTACCATTTTTTATAGTCCTGGTCACCGGATGACTAGCACTGATAAATTGAAACGAATTCAGATCAAGGAAGGGACTAATGGTATCCCGTATAATAACTGTAAAGGCTGTATCGTTCCCGGTGTTCTGGAAATTGATTTGATATTTTAGCAGTTCCTGATGTCCAATATTGCCCGTTGGTTCAACGGTTTTATTGTTCGGATCAAAGGAAGCCTGAACGAGAGGATAACAATACGCATAGTTGTTCATCGGAACGGAATCTCCCGCTAAGGGATAGGCCACAGCACTGTTATTTAAAACAGTTCCTGCCGGAGTTGCAGAATTCAATTCGGTATTCATTAAGTACTGAATAGCTTCTCCCGGCTTCAGATTGGTGTAGGAAAATGTCAACGTGTTGCCATTGATGCTTTGTGGAGTCGAACCTGATAAGTAATTGAGGTTGTTGTCTAATGTAACCGTGGCAATATCACTGACTGTATCCGTGCCATTGTTTTTTACGACCAGAAAATAATTTGGCCGCGAGCCCGGGCGGTGCATGGTGGCATTCAATGAGGCGCTGATATCAGTGATGCCGGGCAGCATTTTAACTCCGAAATGGAGAGTGTCAATAGTTTGTCCGAAGGGAGTAACAATTTTTGGTGAAGGCGTCGACGTTATGATCCAATAAGGTTTGGGTTGCAATTGAATGGTGTAGGTAGGCGTATTACCGAAATAACGGAACCGGTAAATGCCTGAGGTATCCGTATCCATGGCAATGGCATTGGGATCTGCTTTAAGTGATTCATCCGGAAGGGTGGGTTCATTGGCTTGTTGTGTACCATTGCTGTTTTTATCCCAAAATACTTTTCCGCTAAGCTGACCTGAAATTAAAACATTGTTCAGGTCCAATCGAAAACAACCAAAAACATAGCCATTCAGATAAAGATAATCTGCATCGTGGGTCATCTCCTTCGGTTGGGTACAATAGGTGGTAGTGTCCATTCTTAAGCCGGCATTAATCGGTATCCATTTGTTATTGCTGTAAGAACTGATATATACTCCTCTGTTAAATGTGGGGTTGGAAAAGAAATACAAGGTGTCAATAATCCGGATTTCACCCGGTAGATTACTCGTAGGATTTACACCGCTGGTCAGTAGATTCCACGTAGCACCGGCATCGTAGGATCTGTAAATTTTACTGTAATTAAAGCAGGTGATAATGGTATCTTGAGTAATGGTAAAATCAACAACACGTTTTTCAATCGCGCTCAGGGCATTGTTGAGTACCGTCCAGCTGATTCCGGAATCTGCCGACATGAATAATCCACCCGGAGTGCCTGCATATAGTTTATGCTGATGCCAGCGTAATTTAGAAACTGTACTCGTTGTAAATCCGTTATTCGCTGCGATCCAGGTGAGCCCACTGTCAAGCGATTTATAGACACCGCTGTTGGTGGTAGCCAGATACAATTCGGTGTTTCCTTTTATCATATCATTGGGGGAATAGGTGGAAGAGGGCAACCCGCTTGTAATTTTACTCCACGTGTTTGCATTATCGGAACTTCGGTATAAGCCGGAGTCCGTTCCTGCGAAATAAGTCGCGCCATTGCTGCTTATAAATCGACTGGTACTTCCCTTTGAAGCGAATCCTGTTCCTATCGCAGTCCAGGTATCTCCCCGGTCAGAGGATCGCAGGAGTGTGGCGTTGTTTACTTCAGAAGTGTAGAGAAAATTATCAGCGGGATTGTAATTGTACCTGCTGAGATTCGATAATGCAGTTAAACCGTTATTTCGAATACTAAACGTTTGACCAAGATCCTGTGTGAGATAAAATTTATAAGAACCCAGCCATAGGTCGCCGTTGTTTTCAAACAGCACTCCATATCCGGAAGTGTTCGGAGTTAAAAAGCCGGGCAGGACCATCAAGGACCAGGTAATTCCATCCGTAGATTCATAAATACCCGAACTGGAACTTATAAAAATTTTATTGCCAGCTGTCACCATGTTATTGATTGTGTATGGATAAGGTCCGGGAATAGTACCATTGGAGAAATTTGCTCCTCCGTTAGTAGAATACCGGAAGGGGTTTGACGTGTTGGGCAATGCCCCCACCCAGGTGTTGTTTAACTTACCGAGTTTGACTGAATTGTTTACACCCGGACTTAACCCCGATACGAGGTTAAATGAAAGACCATTGTCAATGGAGCGTACCGTATTGGTGCTGTTGTTGATGAGAATGGTATCTCCATCCTGAATCATATCATTAATATACTGATTGGAAAGAAGCAATTGCCAGGATTTACCATCATCTGCAGAGCGATAAACTTTGTAGTTAACGCCACCAATACCGCAATAGATATAGTCAGGTGTTGCATACAATTTATAATAGGGTAGAGTAGGGTCGACACCCAATTTACTTCCAACGGGCATTTCAGCCCCTGCTTTTTCCCAGGTATTTCCAAAATCATTGGAGACATACAATCCATAAAACCAACAAGCCGCAAAAACCTTATTGCCTTTTACAGCCAGACCTTTGATCGTAAATTCCGGAAGCCCTTGTACTTCTTCCCAGTTTAAACCATTATCTGCTGTTCGGAAAAGCCCCGTAGAGGTTGCTGCAAATAAATAAGGCGACTGAAATGCCATTGCTACAACGCCACCATAAGCAGGACCCTTGGTTCGTTCCCATTGAGCCTTCGCAGGGGTAGAGAAGATAAAAAGTAATAGTGTTAAGAGATATAGAATCGATTTCATGAAGCAACTGTTTTATAAATTGACAATAGAAATCAAATATAGGAAAATAGGCGATCAAGGAGTGTGGATACGAATTTTTAATCCTACCGGAAAGCATCCGTTTTTACGAACATCCTGCAACAAGTATGATCTCAGAATAGAAATTTTCAATAGACTATGATTTCCTCTTTTAAACCTACCTGCGCCAAGGCTTCAGCAGGCAGGCGCACCGTTCGCAACATCGCGAAGTCTCACTATCACCGCGTTCATTGCGTTTACCTATTCCACAGAAGCGGAGTAGAGTTTTCTGCATTTTATTCCAATTGTTTTTCCCGGATTTTTTATTCTTCATCTACACCAACAGAAAGAAATCCTTTTCACCTTTCATGAAATTCCATAACTTCGCTTATCGTCCAACAGCATGGTGAAGGAAAACTACAATATCGGAAATAGCCGTAGCAAGACCGGCACTCCACCATTCCCTGACCCCCACAAATGGGTTAACCGGGTCAATTCGATCTCGTATATCCAGAAACAGGATGGTAGCCTGACGGAAAACGGATACCGATTCGGATTTAATGGGATGGAGAAAGATGATGAAGTGAAAGGAGTTGGGAATAGTTTAGATTTTGGAGCGAGGATTTATGATTCGAGGATAGGAAGGTTTTTGAGTATAGATCCATTAGCGAGTGAATTTCGCGGATACTCAAATTATAGTTTTTCTATCAATAATCCAATTCAGTATATTGATAAAGATGGTTTGTATCCAATAGTTCCTGAAGTTACTGGAGTTAAGACATTAATTCAAGTTCTCAGTAGTGCAAATGTTAAGGATCTTGCGAGTTTTACTGCATATTACGGAGGATCTAGTAATCTTAGTGTTGATGGAAAAAACACTGGCAACAAGAGATATCTATATTCTAAGTCAAACGGTTGGATAGATTTGCGTCATGTATCAAACGCAGCATTAGCAACCGACAAATGGTATATAACCGGTGCTCAAGTTTTAAGAGAAGGAGAAGATACAGAGCAAGCCCAAGAAAAGTATGACCATTCATATGCTTGGTCATATGAAGATCTTGTCTCTAATAAATTAGGAGTTGAATTTGAATCATATTTAGAAGATAATAAAGGAGAGTTTCTAGTTGTATTGCAAAAATTCTTGTATGATAAAGGATTTGTTGATAATCCTATGGAGGTAGCTCCAAACCATAATGAAATTCCATATAGCTACCCAATGGATTCTAACACTCTCCCGCCTGCAACTAATAAAACCTATGTTCCATTATATACAATACCTGAAACAAGCGATAAGAAACAATCAGAAAAAACAGATGAAAATGTAAAAAATAATAATGCAACTAAATAAATGTTATGATACATGTTTTAAGAAATAAATACACTTATACTTTACTGATGTTTTTTATTGCTGTTTTTGTTTCAGATCGCATGGTAAGAAATGAATTTAATTTATTCAATTTCAATATATATACTATGTTACTTGGATTATGTTTAGAAATAATAGTATTGGTATTTTCGAAGAAGTTTTGTGGAAATTTACAATGGAGAACAGCCAGTATATCATCTATAATAATTATTTGCATGTTCTTTCTGTCAAATCCAATCGCAAGTAGGTTAAATGAATATAATAAGTATACTATCACAAAAATATCCTTACCTTTTAATGACAACTCAATCCTTTTATTTTATGGAATATTTCCAACAATTTTAGATATTGGATCAAATACGGAAATAAAGATTAATGGACTAAGTGGCTCAATGTACAGTTATAATATTAAAAGTAAAAAATGGAAAATTGATGGTTAGTTAAAAATAATAATAATTAGTTCAGCGAACAAGTTGTACTGACTCAAGTGGAAACTCAATAGTTTAGAATATCCATTTTGAGTTGGTTTTTTATAAATATTTATATTTATGAATTTATCTTTATTATTGACAATTAATTTCTCATGATTTTAAAAATTGGTTAGATATTAAATCTTTATTTCAAAGTGGAACTATGTTAGTTCTTTTCATGATTTAATCCAACTTAATGATGTCAATTTATACCCTCTCCCAGAATAATTAAATATAGGTTTATTATCTAAGCTGGTGATTAATCCATTCGAAGCAATTCATAGCATGCATATACCTTAAGCCTTATTACAATAATCCCAATTCTCCCCTCCATTAAAACCCGCCCCCAAACCCCGTATTTACTGGCAAGGAGTTTTGGATTTGCCCGTTTGAAAATAAATACTGACCTTAGATGGATGAATGCACAGAGTAGAACCGGGATGAGAAGTGTGTATGCCGTTAGGGAAAACGGATACCGATTCGCCTTTAATGGGAAGGAGAAGGATGATGAAGTGAAAGGAGTTGGGAATTGGTATAATTATGGATTACGATCATATGACCCAAGAATAGGATGACCAACTTCGATTGATCCACTCACTAAACAATTTCCTGAATTATCACCTTACCAGTTTTATCACAACAATCCGATTAGGAATGTTGATTTAGACGGTGCAGAAGGATTACCAAATGAAATATTTAATGCTGCCGCTAGAGCTGGGAAAACTGTTTTGCAAAAAGCAACTGATTATGTCATTGGCAAAGTAGTAGATATCACTATTGATTATGCGGCAGAAAAAACTGCAGAAAAAATAAAAGAGAAAACTACACCTGAACAACAACAAGTAATTGGTTTAACAGGATGTTTCATATTAGGTGTAGGAGACGAGCATAAATACTATGGACCTGATGATCCAATAACAAAGTCATTACGAGACGCTCCTAAAGTTAATGAAGCAAGAAAAATGTTTTTAGATAAAAATGCAGCCAATATTAATAATGGGATGCGATTAGAACCATTAACGGAATTTGGTGGATCATTTGGTCTTATTGGTTTGGCTAAAGCAGGACTTGATATTTCAGAACAATTTGTCGGAAGCATGGATATTAATATATATCCAAGTGAAGATGGAAAAACTGCAACTTTTGTGATAAATAATTCTACCAGCTACGAGTCTGCTACATATCGTATGGGTACATCCTATGAGCGCGGAGAACGCTCTAATGATGCTTTTTCTACTACTCGACAAACTTATACATTTTCAGAACCTATTTCTAAAGCTGTAGAAAATAAATGAATTATTTCAAATTAATAAATCGTTTGATTGTTCTTTTTATTTTTACTGGATGCCTGTTTGACGGTGGAAGTAAAAGGAAAATTGTTGGCGAATATTATTTGCATAGATGGGAAGGCGGTGCTCCATTCTACATAGTAGATATATGGGGTAAGACAGAGGGAGGTGGACTAATTAAAGGAACAGTTAAAGAGATAGGATGGAATGACGATTATATTTTTGTATCTCGCAAATCTACCTTCGGAGGTGATCCAGATGGCTGGATGATTATTTATGTATCTGAAGATAAAATAACAGGTCCGTTTACTGCGGTTCAATTTGAAAGGGAGAGAAAATTATTATTAGGTAACCAATCAATCAAAATATTTGAACCAGACAAAATCTGGGAGATGTTAAAATAAGGTGTAGGTCTATTTCAAAGTGTTCACTGTTACCATACTGTTCAAAATAAAATAGTTAAAAGGTGCTTCTCCCTCCCATTAAAACCCAACCTAAAACCCCATATTTACTGGCAAGGAGTTTTGCATTTGCCCGTTTGAAAATAAATACTGACCTTAGATGGATGCTTGCTCAGAGTAGAACCGGGATGAGAAGAGTGTGTGCCGTTAAGGAAAACGGATACCGATTCATATTTAATGGACAAGAGCGGACGTATGAAACCAATGGAATAGGTAATCAAAACGTTGCTTTGTTTTGTGAGTATGTACACGTTACTCTGAAACCACCTTTAATCCAACAATAGACCCTATTAAAGTCGTTATAAAAAGCAATCGTAAAAAGGTGGCCGGTTCTTTAAATATCAATATTCCTATCAATGCAGTTCCAACAGCGCCTATGCCTGTCCAAACCGCGTAGGCTGTTCCGATAGGTAAAGTTTGAGTGGCTTTCACCAACAGCACCATACTTAAAGCCAGAGCAAGAATAAACCCTGTATACCAGAGGTACATTTCATTTCCGGAAGCGTCTTTCGCTTTTCCTAAGCAAAATGCAAATGTCACTTCAAATAATCCGGCAATAATTAAAATGATCCAGTTCATTATTTATTTGGTTTCTAAAATCTTGGTTGTCTTGATGTAGTTTTTGTTCCGGGTTATAATTTTTTGTCTATGGTTACTTACTTCTTTTGGAAATTTTTCACCAATATTAACAATACCCTTCAAGCAAAATTACAGCATAGAAATGACAGGATAAACACAATGGAAAAATAAGAAAAATGGGCTGCTTAGCCTTGACGCCTATGCGATAGCTATCTGGACTAACTTCTACCTTGTCGTGTTCATAGGAATTATCCTTTTTTAACCCCACCTGCGCTAAAGCTTCGGTCGGCAGGCACGGAGGAGCGGAGGATGCACGGAGTTTCACGGAGACTTCTTCGCTAACTGTGTGCGCCAAAGCTTAAGTGAAGGCGTACTTTGTGATCCAAAGCTTAAGCGACAGATTAAGCTACGAAGTCCAAAGGGCTGGCGCTATGATGAGGACTAGATAAAATTTTTAATTCTGAACCTGCCTGCCGAAGCCTCGGCGCAGGCAGGTTCTGCATTCTGCATTCTGAATTAACCCTCCACCATCGCCCCGTGGCAGGACTTATACTTCTTCCCGGAGCCGCAAGGACAAGGTTCATTTCTACCAACCTTGTTCTCCACGCGAACCGGCTCATGCTTAACAGGAGGAGGTGGTCCCTGCGGAAGTACATCACCGTTAGGCGCGCCGGTAGAGGAGACGTTTTGCTTAAACTCATCGTGCGTCGTGCGCAACTTACTCATATCCGTCCGTTGTGGTTGTGGTGCCTGCTTCACTTGCTGTGGTTCCTCAATCGCTACCTGTCCCTTGAATAAGAACGACATGGTATCGCGGTTGACTTCTTCCAGCATTTTCTTGAAGAGTTCAAACGACTCAAATTTGTAAATCAACAGCGGATCTTTTTGCTCATACACTGCATTCTGTACACTCTGCTTTAAATCGTCCATCTCGCGTAAATGCTCCTTCCAGGCATCGTCAATTAAGGCCAATGCGATATTGCGCTCAAAGGCACGAATCATCTCCAGCCCCTGCGAGTCATACGACTTCTTCAAATGCGCCAACACCTGAACCATACGGATGCCATCGCTGAATGGAACTACAATATTCTCAAATTGCTGCCCCTGCTGTTCGTACACCTGTTTGATGATCGGGAACGCACGCTCGGCTATGAACTTCGATTTGTTGCGGTAATGTTCATCGAGGAAAGTGAATAAAGTTTCTGTCAGTGCTTCTGTCTTCCCTGCAAGAAATTCATCTTTTGCTATCGGCGTTTCTACCGCGAAGTAGCGAATGAGATCAAGATTGAAATTGTCAAAGTCGCGCGACTCCTGATGGCTGATGATCATGTTCTCCCCAAGATCATACAACATATTCTGTAAGTCAAGCGCAAGTCGTTCTCCGTACAAGGCATGTCGTCGCTTCTTGTAAATCACTTCACGTTGTGCATTCATCACGTCATCGTACTCGAGCAAACGTTTACGCGTTCCGAAGTGATTCTCCTCGATCTTACGTTGCGCGCGCTCTATACTCTTGGTGATCATACTGTGCTGAATGACTTCGCCTTCCTTGAGACCCATACGGTCCATCAGACTGGCGATACGATCCGATCCAAATAAACGCATCAGATTATCTTCCAGCGAAACAAAGAACTGTGAAGAACCCGGATCTCCTTGTCGTCCGGAACGTCCGCGTAACTGTCGGTCCACACGGCGTGATTCGTGGCGCTCTGTACCAATGATGGCTAAACCACCTGATTCTTTAACACCTTCTCCTAACTTGATATCCGTACCACGACCGGCCATGTTGGTAGCAATGGTAACGGTACCGGCTTGCCCCGCTTGCGCTACAATCTCCGCTTCACGTTGATGCAGTTTTGCATTCAGTACATTGTGCTTGATCTTCCGTTGTCCCAGCATCCGGCTGAGTAACTCGGATACCTCTACAGACGTTGTACCCACCAATACCGGTCTTCCCGCTTCGGTGAGTTTTACAATTTCATCAATGACGGCATTGTATTTCTCACGTGTGGTTTTATACACCAGATCTTCTTCGTCTTTACGCGTGATCTTTCGATGTGTAGGAATGACAACAACATCTAATTTATAAATCTGCCAGAACTCGCCCGCTTCCGTCTCTGCTGTACCGGTCATACCGGCGAGCTTATGATACATACGGAAATAATTTTGCAAGGTCACCGTAGCGTACGTTTGTGTAGCTGCTTCTACCTTAACATTCTCTTTCGCTTCAATGGCCTGGTGTAATCCGTCACTGTAACGTCGTCCGTCGAGTACACGTCCGGTTTGCTCATCAACAATTTTAATCTTGCCTTCCTGAATGATGTATTCCACATCCTTCTCATAAAGAGTATAGGCACGCAACAATTGATTGATGGTATGAATGCGTTCTCCTTTGATGGAAAAATCGCGGAGCAATTCATCTTTTTTAATTATTTTCTCCTCGGCAGTCATCCCCGACTTCTCAATATCCGCCATCACGGATCCTACATCCGGTAATTCGAAGAAATGCGGATCACTTGCATTATGACCGATGAGGTCAACACCTTTCTCCGACAATTCAATGCTATGATTTTTTTCGTCGATCACAAAAAACAATTCCGGATCCACTTTCTCCCGCATCTGCCGGCCCTGCTCAGCCATGTATTGGTTTTCCGTTTTCTGCAACAAGGCGCGTACTCCCGGTTCACTGAGGAATTTTATCAATGCTCTATGCTTCGGCATTCCTCTATGCGCACGAAGAATGGATAAACCTACTTCGTCCTGCTTATCTTTATTGTCGAAATTTTTCTTTGCATCCGCTATCAGTGAATTCACATAATTCCGTTGTGCATTGACAAGTATTTCTACTTTTGGTTTCAAGGCATGAAATTCCTGGTCGTTCCCTTTTGGTGTTGGTCCGGAAATAATCAATGGGGTTCGGGCATCATCAATCAATACAGAATCGACCTCATCCACGATAGCATAATGATGTTCGCGTTGTACAATATCTTCCGGACTTCGCGCCATGTTATCACGCAGATAATCGAAACCAAATTCATTGTTGGTTCCGTAGGTGATGTCGGCTAAATAGGCTTTCCGGCGTTCCGGAGAGTTCGGCTGATGTTTATCGATACAGTCAACAGTAAGACCTAAAAATTCGAAGATAGGTCCATTCCATTCCGAGTCCCTTTTCGCCAGGTAATCATTTACGGTAACGATATGCACTCCTCTGCCTGCGAGGGCATTCAGATAGATGGGCAGGGTGGCGACCAATGTCTTTCCTTCTCCCGTGGCCATTTCTGAAATTTTCCCCTGATGCAAAACGGTACCACCAATAAGCTGTACATCGTAATGCAACATTTCCCAGCTCGTTTCATTTCCTGCTGCCATCCATACTTTCTTGTAAGTAGCAGTGTCGCCGTTGATAACCACACTATTGCGTTTGGCTGCAAGGTCTCGGTCATGTGGGGTAGCAGTAACGGTGAGGTCGCCTGTTTCTTTAAAGCGCCGTGCAGTTTCCTTCACCACCGCAAAAGCCTGGGCGTGAATTTCCATCAGCACCTCTTCGATTTTTGTATTGCGCTCTTTCTTCAGCTCATCTACACGGGCAAAAATGCGCTCCTTTTCATGAAGATCAATGTCCGTGTTGTTTTCGGCAGAGGCTGCTAAATCAGTTAATTCCTGCTCAACACCGGCAATATGGTTTTGAATCTGCTCGCGAAAAGCTATCGTCTTGGCTCTTAACTCATCATTGCTGATAGAAGACAGCTTAACATATTCAGCATTAATTTTTTCTACAAACGGAAGTAGTTCCTTCAGGTCGCGATCAGATTTGCTGCCCAGGAAGGTTTTAAGTAATTTATTGATAAAATCAAACATGGTTTTATGGGGAATTCAGAGAAGTGCAAAGGTAGGCTTTCTTGAGGAGATCTTACCTCGAAATCCTAAGGACGAATCATATTCTAATGTATTGTAATTTAGGGGAGTAGTATTTCTAATGACTTGTGTGTGAAGGAGTATAAGATTTCCCGGAAATTTTCCTTCGCGAGCCGGTCGAGGCCGGTCGTTGATGTCCATGGTCAATAAACCCGGGCGCAGCGTGCATTTTTATTATTGTATTTTTCTCAGAATCGGGTGGTGAACAATGTTGATGTTGTTCCTTGTTGCTAATTTTATTTTAGAGGGAGAAGAGCGTCTGATGAATTTCCTGATTACGTTTTCATCCTTCCTGATGGTAAGGAAAGTTTTATTCTGGCTGTTCGTTGTTCAAACAAATGAAATCAGAATCATTTATCCCTGATATTCTTGTATTCTTTTAACATTCAGCAATTGTATTCGTTTGTAAATAACTATTTACTTGACTTAGGTTAGTTCAGCAAGTATCTTTGGCACTTAACCTAAAAACCTGATCTTATGTTTTGGAACAACAATGATGATTTTGATGAGGCTTCTTTTGATGATGAAGTGAACGATGAAGCAAGGAGTGAAATTAAAAAAGAGCATGAACGCATTTACAGTTTGCCTGTCATGATTAAGGCGAATCAGATTTTTGATTTGGTGCATGCATTGGTAGAGACCTTTAAAGAAGAGGATGATCTCGTGGTGCATTACCGTGAAATAATGTTGTGTGATGCGGGAATTCTGGGCGCGAAAATCGCCGGTGCCGAGAGTGGTGATATCTATACCCTCCGCATGGAAAATGCTGTGCAGATAAAATTAGCTGCCAGAAATCTGCTCGTGCAAACGTCCGGTCTTCGGATGCTGGGTATTTCAGAACCGCATTATCTGCAGTTGCTGCGAGATGAAATTGAGGAGTTCAGATTGCTTTTCGTCGACTGGGTGAATTCGTTTGATAAAACAAAAGATATACCCGACGACTGGGGACTGTTTTACGATCACTGATGCCTAAAGATGCAGACTGCGTAGTTTCGGTGCCGCTTTTCAGGTGATGCTCATGACTTTGATCTACATTCACGGGTTAAATTATAAGTTAAATGAATTCAGCCGATGTTTTCCTGTTTTACTTCAAAGCGCAAACCCCTTTCGGACTTACTAGCTATAGCGAAGTAGTCTCCGATTCCGTGCTTGCCTTCCGTAGCCTGGGTGATGGCTTAGCCTGCAGACCGAAGCTTACTCCGTCGCTAAAGCTTTGGAGCATTTATACTCCGTCGCTAAAGCTTTGGAGCACACAGTTAGCGTAGGAGAGTTAAAAGCAATTGTATTAGAGGAAAGGATTCAATATTTAAACGCCGCGACCGCAGCGGGATCGCCGCGACCGCAGCGTTTCAATGAGAAAATTTATCCTTACCTACGTGCAGAAGCCTTTGCGAAGTCATCACATGCCTATCTGGAGTTTTAGCGTAGGTGGGTTAAAAGCCATAAACAATTTGTCACTGTCAATCTAAATCCATCAGTAAATTGACATTGAAAACACCGCACTAAAGTTTCAAGTTAGGAAAGATATACCCGATGACTGGGGTCTGTTTTATGATCACTGATGTTTAGAGATGCAGACTGCGTAGTTTAGGGGCCGCCTTCCAGGTGATGCCAACAACAGCCAATGTCATACATCCCCCGAAAACGACGGAGTTGACGAGTCCGAGGAAGCGCGCAGCAAAACCGGATTCAAAAGCACCTATTTCATTGGAGGAACCAACAAAAATACTGTTGACCGCCGATACTCTTCCCCGCATTTCGTCGGGTGTGTAGCTTTGCAATATCGTAGATCGGATGACCACACTTACATTGTCGAACATACCGCTTGCAAATAATAGCGCTAACGATAAAAAATAATTTTCGGATAAGGCAAATCCGATCATGCAAAGTCCGAATCCTCCTACACACCAGAGCATGAGTTTGCCCGCTCCTTTGGAAGGGGGACGATAAGCCATCACTGCAGCCATAAGTACAGCACCCGCCGCCGGAGCGGATCGTAAAAATCCAAGTCCTTCCGGTCCGGTATGCAACACCTGATCCGCAAAGGCAGGTAATAACGCTACCGCACCTCCGAAAAGTACGGCAAAGAGATCAAGACTTACAGCAGAAAGTAATATCTGCTGACCGAAGAAAAATTTTATACCCTTACTTAAAGATTCCCGGATGGATTCCTCACGGTTGGCTGCCGGCATGGGTCTGTTTTTGATGAAAAAATAGCAGACCAATACAACGATCATCAGCCCGCAAACGATAATACTCGTTACTCCCGGTCCCAGCCACGCATAACACAAGCCGCCAATAGCAGGGCCACTCACCGCTCCCACCTGCCAGAGACTGCTGTTCCACACGGAAGCATTGATGTATTTTTCTTTCGGTAATAATTGTCCCCAAAACGACGACTGCGCGGGATTATAAAACCCCCGGGCTAAACCGATGAAGAAAATAACGAGATAAGCCGGCCAGGTTTCCATTTGTAAACTATCTTCAAAAGCATACACCACCAAACCGGCAGAAGCCACCAGCATCAGGAAAGTAGAGGCTAACATCAGCTTTCGCCGGTTATACCGATCTGCCAGAAATCCCCCCGGAAGTGCCAGAGATAATGCCGGAATAGCTTCCGTGAGTCCGATTAACCCGAGCGCAAAAGGGTCCTTGGTGATTTTATAGATCATCCAGCTGGCAACGATAGCCTGAATCTGAAGTGCTACCGTCAGTAGAAATTTTCCAAGGAGGAATAAACGAAAACCGCTGTATTTCAGAGCAGCATATGGATCATGCCCGTTTTGCATCAGGACAAAGCTAAACTAATTATAAGTAAACCTCCCTGATCGTCAGGTTCTCTTTATACTTTTTTATCTTTGGAAAATAATGGCTATTCAAAATAACTTTTCAGATAAGAAGGAACTGCAAATCTTTGTGGTTGAGGATGATTTATGGTATGGTGAATTATTGGTGCATCATATCACACTTAATCCGGATAATAAAGTCAAAAAATTTGAAAGTGCCGCACAGTTGTTGGAAGCATTAAGCAGTTCGACACCCGATGTGATTACCCTGGATTATTCCCTTCCCGATATGAAAGGGGATGAATTGCTAAAAAAGGTACGCTCCATTTCCGCTGATATTTCTGTAATCGTTATTTCGGGACAGGAAGATATTGCCACTGCGTTGAATTTGTTACGCGAAGGTGCCTATGATTATTTTGTTAAAAACGATCAGACGCGGGAGCGGGTATGGAATGCTATTAATAAAATCAGAGAGAGTGTTGCACTAAAGCAGGAAGTTCAGCATTTAAGAGAGCAGATCGGTCATCAGTATGAGATTCAACATCTTCTCATTGGTAATTGCGAGGTGATGCAGAAAGTGTATGCCTTGATTGTAAGAGCGGCAGCCACCACCATCAATGTCTCCATCACCGGAGAAACAGGTACAGGAAAGGAATTGGCAGCGAAGGCGATTCATTTCAATTCTCAGCGTTCGAGGAAACCATTTGTGGCTGTTAACATGTCTTCGATTCCCCGTGAACTGATCGAAAGTGAACTTTTTGGGCATGAGAAAGGGGCGTTTACCGGCGCTGTTTCATCACGGATGGGAAAGTTTGAAGAAGCCAATGGCGGCACACTCTTTTTAGATGAAATTGCCGACCTTGATGTCAGTTTGCAGGTAAAGCTTCTGCGTGTTTTGCAGGAACGCGAAGTGGTCAGAGTGGGAGGAAATGCGGTGATACCGGTTGATGTAAGGATAATTGTAGCCACGCATAAAATTTTGAGTGATGAAGTACAGGCGGGAAAATTTCGCGAGGATCTTTTTTATCGCTTACTGGGACTTCCTATACTGATGCCTCCGCTGCGAGACCGGGGCAATGATATACTCTTATTGGGAAAGCATTTTCTGGATGCATTTTGTTCCTCTAATAAATTATCGAAACGCCAGTTTAGTACGGCAGCAAAGGAGAAATTACTGGCTTATCGTTATCCTGGTAATGTGAGGGAATTGAAAGCAGTCATCGAGTTGGCCGCCGTAATGACCGATACAGATGTGATTTCCGCAGAGGATATTTCATTCACCGCAGCCAGAACACCTGTCGATTTGCTCGATCAGGATCTCAGCCTCGATGAATACACCCATAAAATAATTCGTCATTACCTGGAGCGTTTTGATCACAATGTGATTGAAGTGGCAAAACGATTGCAAGTGGGGAAATCTACAATATACCGCTTACTGAAAGAAGGAAAATTATAATTTTAAAAAGAGGTTGTATTATGCCACTTACGAATAAAGATACATTTTTTGAAAAAGTGCTGGAGCATATGCAGAGTGATGTCGCCATTCTGGATCCGGAGGGCAGATATGTTTACGTAAATCCCTATGCTGTTGCTGATCCTGTCATCAGAGCCTGGATTGTGGGTAAAACAGATCTCGAGTATTGTATGTTTCGTGGAA
The DNA here is from genome assembly GCA_016713925.1 of Bacteroidota bacterium. Taxonomy (NCBI): domain Bacteria; kingdom Pseudomonadati; phylum Bacteroidota; species Bacteroidota bacterium. The sequence continues at coordinate 623,086 of JADJOH010000002.1, read as the reverse complement.
TTGATGTGGAAGTAGCCCATCAGCGTCGGGATAGATTTAAGCAGGTATCGGAATCCCGTAAGTCGATAGAATGGGAAGAACGAATGACCGACAAGGAAGGAGTGACCCGTATTTTTCTGCGGAGATTGTTCCCCGTTTTTTCAGAAGATGGACAGCGCATCGCTTGTATGATAGGTAACGGTATTGAAATTACTGAGAGAAGAAAAGCCAGAGAAGAACTGGAAGCAAACAAACGCTTTACGGAAGCCGTTTTAAACAATAGTCCGCATTTGATTTTTGTGAAGGATAAAAGTGGAAGATTTCTGCTTGCGAATAAGGCCGTCGCGGAACTTTTTAATATTCCTAAAGACGGTATCAGAATGAAAAATAATTACGACTTGCATTCCAATTCAGCGGAGGTAGACGGTTATTCAAAAAATGACCTGCAGGTATTTGAAAAGGGCCATATGCTGCGCATCGAAGAACCCTTTACAAAAAGCAATGGGGAGCGCTTGTGGTTTGATACAGTAAAAGTTCCATTGATAGAAGCGGATGGTACAGTGAATTTATTGGGCATCTCAACGGATGTGACGGAACGGAAAGTGAAGGAAGATCTGTTGCGCATCAGTGAACAGCAGTTGGCGGAAGCTCAGAAGTTGACCAAGTCCGGAAACTGGATTCGACACCTGAAAGATGATAAAGTGGAATGGTCAGTGGGGATGTATCTGATTTGGGAAAGAAGTGAAGCAGCCGGACCTCCATCGTTAGATGAAGTAATGAATACCATCTCCGAAGAAGACGGCCTGATGATCTATGATAAAGTCGCTGAAATTATTGAACAGGTCAAAGAAGGAGATTTTAATTATAAGTTACAGCTGCCATCCGGTGAAAAGATAGTCCGTACGATAGCAAAGCCGGTATTGGATGATTCAGGAAAAGTTGTTGCCGTTTTTGGTTCTGTGATTGATATCACGGAACAAGTGCGTTCAGAGCAAAATTTGCAACTGAACGAAAAAAGACTGAACGAAGCGCAGTTGTTGGGCAAGATGGGTGATTATGAGCTGGATGTTGTTAAAAATACCATTCGATACTCACGGGCATGCTATGCAATTTACGAGTGGGACCCTGCTGTTCCGGTCACCGATCCAACGGAGTTTAGTAAAATGCTTCATCCGGATGATCAGCAGACCTTGCAGGAACTTTGGAAGGAGTTGTCTTCCCGCAGAGCCGATTTTATTTGGGAAACCAGAATAATTACGGGTTCCGGTAAGGTTAAATTTCTTCGTATCGTAAATAGCCCCGTTTTTAATGATGCCGGTGATATCGTGACGGTGTTCGGTACCATTACGGATATCACGGATCAGAAAATGTCTGAAGAGTTATTCCGCTATAATGAACAGCGTTTGAACGAAGCGCAGAAAATGGCGAAAACAGGAAGCTTTTCTATGAACTTGAGTACAGGAGAAATAACATGGTCGAAGGGAATGTACCTGATCTGGGAATTGGAGGAGACGTTGAAGCCGGATATCGATATTTTCTATAAGTACCTTCACCCGGAAGATATTGATCGTATTAGAAGTGTTGAAGCCGGAATAACTATCAATTCGTTACCATGGACATTACAGTATCGTATTGTAACGCCAACCGGAAAAGTGAAGTATATAGAAGTGGTTTCAAAGATTTCTGATGATCCTGCTCCGGCTGTTAAAGTGTTGGTGGGGTCTTGTATTGATGTTACAGAAAGAATGCTCAATGAGCAACGGTTACGCCTTAACGAACAACGGCTTTTTGAAGCACAGGAATTATCGCATTCAGGAAGCTGGGAGGTCACCATTTTACCGGAGTTTAGTTCGGTATGGTCACCGGGCATGTATAAAATGTGGGATATAGATCCGGAGGATGCCATACCACAGTCAGAAGAATTTTATAATTGTGTGTCGGTTGAAGATAGAGCGCTCGTCAGAAGTGCCTTTGGAAAATTAGTAAGTAGCGGAGACTCGATTCAGGTGCAGTATAAAGTGAAAACCCGTCTCAATAATGAAAAGGTGTTTTTTACAAATGGAAAAGCAATTAAAGATACGCTCGGTCGTGTAGAGAAAATTTATGGAACAAATACCGATATTACGATAAGTAAAGCGACAGAAGAGAAATTACGTCGAAGTGAACAAAGTCTCCTGCAAGCTCAAAAAATTGCCAAGCTGGGTTCCTGGCATTTTGATATGCGTAATCATCAAATGGTATGGACCGAAGGGATGTATCATATCTGGGAACGCGATTTGAATTTGCCTTCTCCTGATTTAGCCGAGATAAGAAGTACGATTCATCCGGATGATATTGAACAGTTCGAGGAGGCGATGATGATGACAAAGACTACGATCGAGGAAGAGATTCTGGAGTTTCGGATTATGTTGCCTCAGGGAAATTTAAAGCATGTGGAAGGGCGGGGAAGAGTGATGAGGGATGAGAAAGGTGTTCCATTTATGCTATTTGGTACCGTGATCGATATCAATGAGCGTAAGGTGGTAGAAGAAGAGCTGATCAGAGCAAGAGTACAGGCAGAGGAATCCTCAAAAGCAAAGGAGTATTTTCTTGCGAATATCAGCCATGAGTTGCGCACTCCCCTGAATGGAATTTTGGGAATGTCACGTCTCCTTCAAAAATCAGTACTCAGCACCACACAAAGGGAATATATGGATGTCTTGCATCAAACTGCCGAGAACCTCCTGGTGATAATTAATGATGTACTGGATTTTGCAAAGATTGACGCAGGTAAGCTTTCGCTCGAAGAAATTATTTTTGATCCCGCTCGTGTCGCTGATACCGCAATCAATCTCCAGCTTTTTAAAGCAGAAGAAAAAGATATTTCACTTCGGCATTTGCATGAAGGATCAGCCCCTCTTCCATTAGTTATGGGTGACCCGTATCGTCTCAATCAGATTCTGTTGAACTTACTCAATAATGCGATTAAATTTACCAATAGTGGCGAAGTAGTGCTTACGCATAAGGTGATGGAGGAAAGCGAGCACCATATTAAGATTCTCTTTTCGGTGAAAGATACCGGTATAGGAATACCTGTTCATCTTCAATCTCAGATTTTTGAGAGTTTTACACAAGCCGATCCATTCAATATGCAACAGGGTGGAGTGGGTCTGGGTCTTACCATTTCGAAAAGTCTCGTTGAACGTCAGGGTGGAAATATTTGGGTGGAAAGTGAACCCGATGTCGGTAGTAATTTTCAGTTTTACATCACCTATAAAAAAGCAGATGGGAAATCCTTGTCCGTTACTGAAAAGCAACTGGAGGTAATTAATTTGGGAACATTACACCTGCTGTTGGCAGAAGATAATAAAGTGAATCTTTTTATTACCGAAGCCATGTTACGGGATTGGGGCTTTAAAGTAGATATTGCCATGAATGGAGAAGAAGCTGTTGAGCTGGCACGCAACAATAATTATGATCTTATCCTGATGGATATTCAGATGCCGGTGAAGAATGGGCTGGAAGCTACAAGAGAAATCCGCCTTTTTAAAGATCAGAGAAAGGCCGGTATTCCTATCATTGCCATTACCGCCAATACCGGAAAGCAGGCACATCGCCAGTTTCTCACTGAAGGAATGAATGATTGGGTCATCAAGCCTTTTAAGGAGGAAACATTGTATAAGCGGATTGCCCGGCATATCAGAGGGAAAGACCGACTCTCTGATACCATGAGGAAACGAAAATTCCCCACCCGGAAAAAGCCGGTGTATGGGGTACAGCCACTTTACGATCTCTCCATGCTGAAGAAGGATTCGCCGGAGAATAAAGCGTTTATTTTGCGGATGCTCACCATTTTTATAGAATCAATACCCGCTATCGTCGATAAAATGCTTGTGCATTTCGAAAATGCGGAGATGGACGCCGTGAGTACATTAGCGCATAAAATAAAACCTACATTGGACAGCGCAGGTATTGTGTCACTTAAAGAAGCGATCAGAAATATAGAGGGTTATAGAGATAAAAGGAGAACGAAAGATCAAATGGAAACGGATCTTAAATTGCTGAAAGAAATTATTGATAAAGTAGCCATTTTGTTTAAATATGAAATAGAAAACCTGAGCACCGATGCAAAAAACTGATTGTTTTGGGAGTCGCCTGATAAGTTTAACGTATTTCTAACTGTTGTGCCTGTCCGAAAATAATCAGAATTGTAAAAGGATTTATTGGTCGTTTTTTTCCTGCAACAGGGCGTGTATGACACGTGTGATTTTTTCTGTGTTTTCTTCCCAGGTGAATCTGCTTTTAACAAATTGATAGGCAGATTCAGCAATATTCCTGTAGAAGTCTTTGTCATTGAGCAGCTGTTGAATGTACCTGCAGTATTCTTCCGGCGTATTGGCTACCAAGACCTGTTTATTGTGCTCTGCTCCCAATGCATTGTTGGCCATAGCGGAGATGACGCAGGGGATTTTCATCGCCATCGCCTGTAAAATTTTATTTTGTAAGCCGATGCTGATGACCATTGGGGCTACGAGGATGCGTGATGACGAATAAACCGTTCGGATGTCATCTACCCAACCCGTAACGGTGATGCCTCCTCCGTTCAAATCTTTTATTTTTGTACCGGATCGGCTCCTGCAATATGCAAGGTGATGTTTTTATCGATGGTTCTAAGCAAGGGAAATATTTCATTTGCAGTATAAAGAGCACTGGCAATATTTGGAGGATAGGACATATGTCCGTTAAAGAGTAAATCGTATGTTTTTTCAGCAGCTGTCGGAGCGAAATATTCGAAATCAACGCCATTTGGAATGATATCAATCCGTTCCCGCTCCTGGTGTGGAATATGTGCCCTGTCTTGTTCGGAAATGATGATATGGTATTGAAAGCGATCAAAGATTTCCTCTTCATATTTCAAAAGACGCTTTTCTTCTATCCTTGAAGGAATTTTCAACCACCATGAACTGGTGGATTGCATGCGTTCCATCCCTTTTGAAAACGCATCCATATAGTCCAGCACTTTCGGCTCTATGTTTAGGCGTTTGGCATATTCACTCATTCGGAGGAGGTGACAGAAGACCACATCCGGTTGATATTCTTTTACAAATTCATTCAAGGATTGCTGTGCTGCATCTGAATAAAAGTAAGCGGATTGAAAAGGAATGTGATGACGCAAGAGCATCGAACGAAGCGATTGAAATTTGCTGATCACAACGGTTTTAATGGCTATACAATAAGGGGAAACTTCCTTCACCCACGAAGCCCGGGGTGTTTCTTCGTTTATCGCAAAGAGGCAGATGTCAAAATGGTTGCTCAGGTGGCGAATCAAATGAAATGCTCTGAGTTTATCACCCTTTTCCAACGGATAGGGAAATCGCGAGGTAAGGAAGAGCAGCCGGGGTCGTTTCAATGGAGAAGGAGTAGACGCAAAGGTAATGGGTTCGCCCCGGAATGAAAATTTAGTTGTTGTTTTTCTTTAACTCGCCGCTACCGATGATTTCACTTTCAATAGCAGGTTGTCCGCTGTATTTAATATTTCCACTTCCGGTCAACTTGACGGAGAGTTTGGACGTCGCATGAATATCCGCATCTCCCGAACCGTTTATCTGAATTTGGTATTTTTCTACTTCTAATTCCTCTGCTTTAATTTTTCCGGAACCGTTAATTTCCGCAGCATGCATCTCTGCATTTCCTTTCAAAAAGACATCGCCGGAACCATTGATGTTCGTGACGATTTTCCTGGAGTTAATATGGGCATGTATCTCCCCGGAACCATTGATGTCCAGATTGAGTTTTTCAATTTTGAATGGATTAATGATGAAAATATCTCCAGATCCGTTTATAGTTAATGCCTCCTGTGCCGGACATGTCATGACGATCTCAATGGGCTTGGTCGCCTTAAGCCTTCTGGAAGAACTGATGACAAGTGTCTCTCCTTCGTTTTTTGTTTCTATGTATTCCTGAAGATTGGGCTGCGCTACCACAACAACAGAAGTGGTATCGGCGATAATAACGGTAACCCTCGCAGTCAGATTGAGTTCGATTTTTTGAAAGCCTTCCACTTCCCGCGATTGCTTTACCAAATCCCCTTCTCCGCTAACAGAAGGCATGCATGCAGAAACAAAAAATATTAAAAGAAGGATGACAAAGTGTTGAAGATGGTTTTTCATGATCATTTTATTGAGCTAAGGTAATAATTCTTGTTTGATTGAGTGCCCGTTTTATCTTTGTCGATCTTATCATAGAAAGCAAAGCAATGGAGATTAATGGTTTTAAGTTCAAGACGCGTATTCAGTTACGGTTTAAAGATACGGATCAGATGGGGCATGTCAATAATGCCAACCACCTGATTTATTTCGAGTTAGCAAGGGTAGCTTATTTCAATGAGGTCATTGCAGAGAAAATAGAGTGGAATAAAGAGGGTATTATTCTGGCACGTATCGAAGTGGATTATAAAAGTCCTGTTTTATTGGAAGATGAAGTATGGGTGCATATCCGCCTGAGCAAAATTGGAAGAACAAGCTTCGATATGGAATATAAAATTGTTAGAATTAACGGAAATGTTGAGGTGATTGCCGCAGAAGGGAAATCCGTTCAGGTTTGTTTTAACTATGAATTGAACAAACCCATTCCTGTTCCTGAAAGCTGGAAGGTGAAAGCATTAAATTTTGAACCGGCATTCCATTCGCAGTAAAATTCAAAAACTCATAGTGGTGTAGCATACTTCCTTGTAAATATTTTTCGAAATCGTAAATCATTGGAGCTGTCTTGTTCTTCAAGGAAGAAAATTGAATATTTATTCTCCTGATACCATTTTAATTCTTCTTCATCTATGTAATGTCTGAAAATAATATTGTCTTTAACACGGTCCTTCCCCCGAACCAATATTTCTGAATACCACCATCCTGAAATGATGACCGATTTTGAAGTCAATTCGTCGGCTTTATCCAATACCGATATCACATATTCTCTCCGCAGAATTTGTTTGCTTCTGTCGGCAGTGACAAGCCCTGACAAGGGATCAAATGCAACTTTTTGTCCGCTGACAGCGAAGGTGACGGCAAGCGGACTCGCCTTACTGCCCCGGTGTGCATCAGCCAGATTCACTCCGAAGAAAAAACAAGAAAGGAACAACGATGTTGTCAGTACCATTAATTGTCGCCGCTGAAGAAATAAAGTGAAGAGGAGTACAATAACCGGAACTGCCGGAATCATAAACGCAGCTTTCAAGGGAACCTGAATAAAGGCGATCGTATATAAAAGGACAGTAATAAAACAAAAGAGAAGTAGTGCTTTTGAAATGTCCTTTTCATGAAACATCACTTCCTCCGGTTTTTTCTTTTTTAGCAGAAGGTGTACAATGAAATAACAACCGGTCAGAAGCGCTGGCAGACCCCAAACAGCCAGACTCCCTTTGTAGAAGTTTTTAGCGAAACCGGGTATTGGAAAATGTTCGTAGTAAGTAAAAAAACCGGTTCCATATTTTTGAAAAACCGGTGCATAGAAAAGGACAGTGCCTGCGAGAACTGAACCGATGAAGCGCGTTAAAAATTTTATTTTTTGATCCGAAGGAAGAATATTTACAATCAAAAAGGTAAAGGGAATCAACATGGCTCCGGAGGTAATTCTGCATCCTATAGCCATAGCCAGCAGAAATCCGGCTAATACTGCCTTCTTTTTACTAATAAAATATCCGCTCATAAGAATAAAGGCCATTGCCCAGGTGTAATCCATGGCGTTAGTGCTGTTAATGTAAATGATAGGGGTAAAGGCAAGTGCACCACCACTCCAGTAAGCATTTTTTATGTCGAATTGTTGTAGCATAGCCACAAACGATAGTATGCCAAGCGTGCTGATCATCAGCGTCAGCAAATTAAAAAAGACGGCATCATATGAATAAATAGCAGCGTATATTAATTCCTGTAAAGGATGACCGGGTAATCGCGATACTTCATAAATACCGGTACTGCCAATTCTTTCTGCAACAATAGCCAATGCCCATGCATCTTCTTCCGACCCATATCCGTTAAATAAAAAGGGAATTCTGGAACATATTACCGCTAATGAAAAAAAGAAAAAGTTGCGGTACTTCTCTTTGTTCATGTGGATTGTTTAATCAACGACATTGCACGTTGAAAGGTGGCGTCCTTTTCATGGAGAATCGGATACATGCCTTCGTTTTTCCATACCTGCCTTGCAATAGCCGCTTTTAGTTGTGTCTTTAGAAAGGGCAATGACCTGTTCAGTTCTTTCTCATTCAGAGGTACACCGCGCTCAGAGGCATAGGAAGTGAAAGTTCGAATGATCTCAGTATTTATTTCAAAAAGTTTTTTGTAAGATGCGGCATCATATTTTTTCAGTTCACTGCGATGCTGATCCACATAATCATAAGCAAACTGATTGACACTTCCGCTCGCGAAAAGGCTGTTGAGATAAGCCGTCTCGTAGGAAGTATCAATAGGTACAAATACATCGGGCATGATACCTCCTCCACCGTATACTGTGCGGCCCGCAGGCGTTTTGAATTTTAACGAATCCGCAAATTGAATGCTGTCCTTGCTGAGTAGTTCGCCATGTTTGAAACGGCTGTATAATTCCTCTTCATATTCCGCAACTCCTTTTTCATAGGGCTTTTGGATACTCCGTCCGGTAGGCGTGTAATATCTGGCGATTGTTAAACGAATTGCAGAACCATCCGATAATTCAGTCTGCTCCTGAACAAGGCCTTTACCGAAGGAACGTCGTCCGAGGATTGTTCCGCGATCCCAATCCTGAATGGCACCGGCCACAATTTCGGAGGCAGAAGCTGATCCTTCATCAATAAGTACCATCAATCGTCCTTCTTCAAAAATGCCATCACGTTTAGTATAGTAGCTGGTGCGCGGTCTCGCTTTGCCTTTTGTATACACGATTAATTTTTTACCGCCAATCAGCTCATCACTGATATTAGTAGCTGCATCGAGAAAGCCTCCCGGATTCCCTCTCATGTCTAAAATGAGATTGCGCAAACCCTGTTGCTTCAGATCCGACATGGCAGCCATGAATTCATCATAAGTAGTAGCACTAAAACGACTGATCTTAATGAAGCCCGTGCTCTCATCTGCCATATAGGAGATGTCCAGACTGTTGATTGGAATTTTTCCTCTTATAATTTTGAAATCAATCAAGGCTTTTTGTCCTCTTCGGTATACCGATACTGTTACAGGCGTACCCCCTTTTCCCCGAAGTGTTTTTAAGACTTGTTCATTGGTAATGCCGTTACCGGCCACCTGCTTGCCATTCACTTTCACGATACGGTCTCCGGCCATTAATCCCACGCGTTCACTGGGACCACCCGATATGGCAGAAACCACCATGATCGAATCTTGCTGAATGTGAAATTCAATACCTATGCCTTCAAAATTTCCTTCCAGGGGTTCATTGGCAGATTGCAGGTCCTCGGCAGGAATATAAGCAGAGTGCGGATCGAGTTGCTCGAGCAATTTTTCGATGGATTGATCAACCAGTGTTTTTCGGTTGATCGTATCGACATACTCTTGCTGGATATAATCCAAAATAGTGTTGATTTTATTATCCGCAGAAACTTTGGGAGTAGGAGCGAGACTGCTGCCCAAATAGATGCCGGATGCCAGTACTATGCCCAGTACTAATGGGAGGAGCAGCAGACGTCTGGAGGAGGGTTGGTTCATTTGTTTTTATTTGCAGGTAACGGGAAATGGCTTACATCAACACCAAAACGTTGCAGAAAGTCGACTCCTTCCTCAATATCGATGCCTTTATATGCCGCATAACTATCTCTGTATAGGACTTTTTTTATGCCTGTTGTATAGATGATTCTGGCGCAGGGAAGACATGGCGCGAGTGTTACATAGAGCGTGGCGTCTTCCAGCGTGATTTGATTTTTTGCTGCGTACAGGATGGCATTTGCTTCGGCATGCAAGGCCAATGAACATCCGCCTTTACGATCACGGGCGCATCCGGTCTCCGGCCATTCTTCGTCGCAGTTATGTGTTCCTGCCGGTGGACCATTATATCCAAGAGAGACAATTCGTGTGTCCTTAGAGATAACAGCCCCGACCTTCATCTTTACACAATGTGATTTTTTAGCGAGATTGGTTGCTAACTCCATATACAATTCATCAAAGCCGGTTTTACTCATGGTCCAAAGATAGTATGCTTAACTGAGATTATAATTGTTACCGGTTTATTTGAATGGTAATCCGCTTATATTTTGACTGTTGTAAAAGAAGATTGGGATGATTTTCTGATACTGTATCCGGTTGTAAAACCGTTTCTCCAACATCCACCTTCTCTCCAGCCCGTCAACCCTTAAGTCTCAAGTATCGACTCTCCACCCTTGATCTTCTCAATATATAACTCGCTATTCTCAATACTAAACTCTGCCTTTTCAATAGTAAACTCTCCATTCTCAATACTCAACCCTCAATACTCAACCCTTAATACCCAACCCATAATTCTCAATTCAAAACCCTTAATTCTCAATTCTCAACTCTTAATTCTCAACTCTTAATTCTCAATTCTCAACTCTTAATTCTCAATTCTCAATTCTCAATTCTCAACTCTTAATTCTCAATTCTCAATTCTGAATTCTGAATTCTGAATTTTGAATTCTGAATTCATTCACTCTCGTTTCCCTGAATGGATTTTACAATCTCCCCCAGATATAATTTAATGCCTATAGCGAACACGGGCGAGTTCATCTTGGTTTCAATTTCCGGATTATTTACCAACATCAGCCGATAACCCAGGCCTGCTCCAACGCCAACCCAGCGGATGATTTTATATTGAGCACTTATGCCTGCTTGCGTCACGACAACACCACGTTTAAAAATCTTGCGCTCATCGTTTTCTCTGTCGAAATACTGGAAATAGCTTTTTCCGTACCCTGCCTGAAGCGGGATGCTGATAATCCAGGGGTCACTTCTGTAGAAAATATACTCCGCCATAACCGGGAAGTAGGTAAGAAAGAGTTGCGCTTTGACTGTATCATTGGAGGCATAGCTGAGCTCTTCACCACTTAGGATTTTTCGTTCGACAATATCAGACCGGATTTTATTGTAGCCGGCGCCGAAACGCCATGTCTGATTCCATTCAATACCTGCTCTGAAACCCCATACATCTGCACTCTTATTTCCAATAAACGAATAATAATTGTCAAAGACTAAGAAGGGATTCAATGCCTTTTTACTGTCTCCCTCCTGCGCGAAAGCCGGAAGACAGCAGAAGCAATAAAACAGGAGAAGTATCCTAAACAGCATAGGGCAAATGTAAAGAATGTGATACCATTTCAGTTGTTGTTGGAAAGAGAGAATAAGATTCCGTGTAGCAGCAGGTTTCCATCAACGAGTAAAAGAAACAGGAGGGAAGATGATTTTTTTTGCACAAATGCAATGGCAATAATCGTAGATAGTGTACTGATTGCTGATGCAGTAAAGATGGAAAGAGGTATGAATCCTGTTTGATGACTTTTTAATGTAAACGCCGTTCCGGCAATTAAAAGTATGCCCGAGATGATTTTCGTTGGAAGAATTCCGGCTTTGGCAGGGATAGTGATGATTCTTTTTTGTCCATCGGATGTAATATCTCTGATGTCAATGACCAAACTTAAAGCCATCACAAACAAAAAGCGGTTGAAAAACAGGAAAACTGAATCCGTTTCTTCCAATGAAATGGGTGATGTAGCAAACGCCCATGCCAGGGCAAGTACGATGTTTTTCAAAAGAAATACCGTTCTGGCTCCTCCAAAACGGATCTTTTTTGCTGAAAATCCGGTGTAATAAAAAAGACTCAGTAAACCTGCAAGACCATATTGAATCATATAGCCCGGAGGGATAAATAGGAAGAAGGGTAGTGTGATGCAAAGCAGGAATGAAATCAGAATCAGGAGGTTGATTTTCCTATGCTTGAATTTCCCTCTCGAAATATCCAGGAAAGGTGAAGGAAAAGAAATCGAGTAGGCGAGGAACGTCCCTGAAAAGAGCAAAAGCCCATGTAGGTATATGTCCGAAGTAGAGTGCAACTCATTTCCCTCCGGGAAGAACTTAAGTCCCATCAAAGTAGCTGCCATAGCCATAAGAACAGCATAGTAAATCGTAGTTCTTTCCTTTAATTTTTCATTCTTCATTAAAATAGAACAACTAATATGGAAGGTTCATTGTGAAAAACAGCAAAATTATTTGGGGGTATCCGGTACAATGTTGTTGTAAACCCTCAGGGAAAACAATTTGAGAGAATATTTTATTTATCACTTACACCGTAAATAATCCAGCCGGCCAACCCAACCCCCAGACTAATATAACCCCATTTCAGGCTTTTCTGAATTTTTGTATTTCTTGCTGATTTTTCATAGCCCAGTCTGAAAGCCTCTGATTCGGCAACTGCCGGTTCAATATTTTCCGGCAAATGCATTTTTCGGGGATTAAATCGACCAAGAACAACTCCATAAAGCATGGGTATGGGTAATGCATAAAAATACAATATACTCGAACCGGCGCCAATTATCGCGGATGAAACGGACGCTCCGGTACTGTTATAGTGTGTTTTGGCCACCTGTTCCCCTCTGATATAGAGGCGGACATCTTCCACTGAAAAGTCGAGAGAATCAATGGGTTTATAAAGCACTTCTTCGGTGCCATCCAGATTAGTAATTGAAAACACATCGTATCGGTCAACAGCTCGAGCACCACTTCGCTTGTCCCCTGCTTTTTTATACGTTACAAAAATATCTCCTACCGTATAATTTTCAGCTTCAATAACTTTCCCATTAATAAGTAGAATTTTATTTTGCGCGAAGCCGGACTCAATTACTGATAACAGAAATAATGCCGCCAGGAAGATAGATGCTTTCATAGCCATCAAAACTAATAAAAAGGTTGTTGAAACAGACTAAAAAAGTTTGATTGCCTCTAATTGTCTGACGAAATTCATTAACATCCACTCGTCAACAACTCTCCGAGTCTCCCCCCCAGCAAGAAGCGCCCCTCCCCCCCCCAAGTCTCGTCAGAATCAACTCCTCGAAGAAGAGGTGAGCATGACGAGACGCTCCTCCCCTCCCGTAGAAAAATTTAATAATATGATAATTAATACTATAACAAAACTCCTCATCCGTCAATAGAACCCTGCTCTTTTGTAACTTTGTGGACCATAAAAAATCGTATGTCAAATTACCAGTTTACCGACCGCCATATAGGCCCCGATGCAAAGGAAACGCAGGAAATGTTGTTAGCCATTGGCGTAGCTTCTATCGAGGAATTGATCTCAAAAACTATCCCGAAAGACATTCGCCTGAAGAAGGATAATAACACTCCTCCGGCACAAGATGAAGCGACCTATCTCAGAGAATTAAGGGCAGTCGCTGCAAAGAATAAAATTTTTCGTACATACATAGGGTTAGGTTATCACAATACCATCATTCCGGGTGTGATACAGCGTAATATACTGGAGAACCCGGGTTGGTATACCGCCTATACCCCTTACCAGGCAGAAATTGCACAGGGAAGATTAGAAGCCCTGCTTAATTTTCAAACGATGGTTGTTGATTTAACCGGTATGGAGCTGGCCAATGCTTCGTTGCTGGATGAATCAACTGCAGCTGCAGAGGGGATGAATATGCTGTTTCATACGCGAACAAAGGAACAGGAAAAAGCAGGTTGCACTAAATTTTTTATCTCGGAGGAAACCTTTCCTCAAACGATCGACGTGCTGCGGACACGTGCCACTCCCCTTGGAATTCAGTTAGTGACAGGTGATGTGGATACGTTTAAGTTCGGCGCAGATTTCTTTGGCGCTTTGTTGCAGTACCCCGGCAAAGAAGGAAACCTCAGAGATTACTCAGGTTTTACTTCGAAGTGTAAGGAGAAAGATATTCGTGTCGTGGTGGCGGCAGATATCATGTCATTGGTGCTGCTCACTCCTCCGGGAGAGTGGGGCGCAGATGTAGTCCAGCATTTTTTGCTACCAAAGAATCTTATAAGCGCGATCTCCCCGGTCGTATCATAGGTGTCAGTATAGATGCTTCCGGAAAACCGGCCTTGCGTATGGCTTTGCAAACACGTGAACAACATATTAAGCGTGATAAAGCCACCTCCAATATCTGCACCGCGCAAGTGTTGTTAGCGGTAATGGCTTCTATGTATGCCGTGTATCATGGTCCGCGTGGATTGAAGGCCATTGCGGGTACCATCCATCAGCGTGCGGTTGCATTGGCAGAGGGACTCAAAAAAATTGGTGTTAAAGTCATCCATGATCAGTATTTTGATGCCGTGGCGATTGACGCTAAGGGCAAGAGTGCAGCCATTCGAAAACTGGCTGAAGCGGCAGGAATGAATTTCCGTTATGAAAGCAATGGAAATATTGTCATCAACTTAGATGAAACAACCTTGAACGATGATATCAGTGAAATCATCTCCATCTTCGCCGATGCCAATAACTTCGACTACAAACGAAATGGTGTTGATTTATCAGTACAGGGCGTGATCAATGATAAGATGTCTCTGGCACGTAAATCAGATTTTCTGACGAATATCGTTTTTAATAAATACCGCAGTGAAACCGATATGCTGCGTTATATTAAGCATCTCGAGAATAAAGATCTTGCACTGAATCACTCTATGATTGCTCTCGGTTCCTGCACCATGAAACTGAATGCCACGAGTGAGATGATGCCATTAAGTTGGCCTTTGTGGAATAGCATTCATCCTTTTGTTCCTGTTGATCAGGCGCAAGGCTATGCACAGATCATTGAAGAGCTCGAAGCCTATCTTTGTGAAATCACCGGTTTTGATGCGGTCTCCTTACAACCTAATTCCGGTGCGCAGGGTGAGTACGCCGGATTAATGGCTATTCGTGGCTACCTCGAAGCAAAGGGCGAAGGTCATCGTAACGTTTGCTTAATTCCACAGAGTGCCCACGGTACTAATCCTGCCAGTGCCGTGATGGCCGGATGGAATATCATCGTTGTGAAATGTGATGAGAACGGAAATATAGATTTAACAGATCTCAGGACAAAGGCGGAGTTGCATAAAGCCAATCTGGCTGCAGCAATGGTGACCTATCCCAGTACGCATGGTGTTTACGAAGAAGGTATCCGTGAATTGACAAAAATAATTCATGATAACGGCGGTCAGGTCTATATGGATGGTGCCAACATGAATGCTCAGGTGGGATTGACGAGTCCGGGTATGATCGGAGCTGATGTTTGCCATCTCAACCTGCACAAGACGTTTGCCATCCCTCACGGAGGTGGCGGACCCGGCATGGGACCAATCGGAGTAGCAAAACACCTCGTCCCTTATCTCTCCAATCACCCTGTTATCAATGTCAATAAAGAGCGTACAGGCACCGCCGTTAGTGCAGCGCCATGGGGCAGTGCTTTGATATTGTTGATTTCTTATGGCTATATCCGCATGCTCGGCAATGATGGTATTCGTAAAGCCACTGAGTATGCCATCTTCAATGCCAACTATATGAAGGCAAGATTAGAAGGACATTATCCAATCCTTTACAAAGGGAAAAATGGATCAGTAGCCCATGAAATGATTCTCGATTGCCGGGCGTTCAAACAAAGTGCAGGTATCGAAGCCGGTGATATTGCCAAGCGCTTAATGGATTACGGCTTCCATGCACCAACAGTGGCATTTCCGGTTGCAGGCACCTTGATGGTTGAGCCTACAGAGAGTGAGTCGAAGGAAGAGCTGGATCGTTTTTGTGATGCAATGATTTCCATCCGTGAAGAAATTCGTGCACTCGAAATCGGTACTGCCGACAAACACAATAATCCGCTGATCAACGCACCACATACTGTAGCTGAACTCACCGCCGACGAGTGGAACTATCCCTATAGCCGGAAAGAAGCAGCATGGCCGGCACCATGGCTTGTTGCAAATAAATTCTGGCCATCCGTAAAACGTGTTGATAATGCGTATGGCGACCGCAACCTCGTTTGTTCCTGCCCCGATGTGAGCAGCTACGAAGAAGCGCCCCTGCATTCATAGTCTGAATACATTCACCTCTATCTTAATGCCCGGTCCCTCCAACGATCGGGCATTTTTTTAAAGTCACATTTTTCGACATGATACTGTTTTACAAAAGAACTCGGATCTCGTCACATTCTGCGCCGAGACAGGTAACACGGGTTTTTTAAGATTTTCGCGGAGGAATCTATTCGAAATTTAATGAATAGCCAATTTCAACAATTTAAGAATAAGACTACCTCACTATTCGTACATTCGTCAATTCGTCTATTCGTCTATTCGTATTTTTCTTTTTCCCGTCTGGGCAAATTCGTTTTTTCTTCTCTCCCCCCCCCCCCTCTCTCCCTTTTCCCCCCTTTTTCGATTCTCCCGCTTCTCCGTCCGTTCGTTCGCACTCTCACATTTTTTGTGTTCGCGCCCCCGTCCACCCGTTCTTTTGGTTTTCTCCCGGTTTCGTGATTCCGTCATTCCCAATTTTCCCGCGGTTCCGTGGTTCCGCCCTCCCTACATTCCAAATATTCGCGGATCCGTCAATTCGTATATTCGTACATTCGTAATATTCGCGGATTCGTTGATTCGTATTTCGTATTTTCGTAACCATGAAGTAGAGAAAGAAAGAGGAGAGCGCTCCTCTTTCTTTTCACACTTCATGGTAATTCGTAATTCGTAATCGTATGAAGTGGATAGGCAGACAACGCTCTACCAACGTCGATGACCGGCGGGGGATGGCAAAACCGGCAGCGGGAATTGGTATAGTTGGTGTGATCATAGCGATCATTTATATGTTTCTGGGAGGCGACCCGCAGCAAGCAGTACAAATCATACAGCAACAGCAATCGTCATCTGCTCCTGCAAAAGCACCTGATCCAAACGATGAAGACGCGGCCTTTGTGTCGGTGGTGTTGAAGGATACGGAGGATATCTGGGAGAAAATATTTCAGGAAAAATTCGGTCAGGCTTACCGTAAACCGACTCTGGTATTGTTTGATGGCGCGGTGGAATCTGCCTGTGGTTTTCAACAATCCGCTACAGGACCTTTTTACTGTCCTGCAGATGAAAAATTATACATTGATTTATCTTTTTACCGGCTATTGAAAGAACGCTTCCATGCTCCGGGTGATTTTGCGATGGCCTATGTTGTTGCACATGAAGTCGGACACCATGTGCAGCATTTGCTGGGTACATCGGATAAAGTGCATCAACAGCAGCAACAATTGAATGAACGTTCAGCCAATCAATTGTCGGTTCGCCTCGAATTGCAGGCGGATTTCTATGCCGGTCTCTGGGCACATTATGCCGATCGCTGGAAGGGCGTATTGGAAGAAGGAGATATCGAAGAAGCCCTCACAGCAGCCAATGCCATCGGCGACGACCGCCTGCAACAAGAAAGCAGCGGAAAAATCGTTCCCGACGCCTTCACCCATGGAACTTCCGAGCAAAGGATGTATTGGTTCCAAAAGGGATTTACAACCGGCAATATGGATCAGGGAGATACCTTCACCTCAACCAGATAATGCACTTTATCACTCAAAACTCACCCTGTGAAAATCACCTTTTAATTTTCACTGCACCTTCTTATTACAATTCGTAACATTTTGAATTTCGTATTCTAAACAATTCGCATTTCATACCATCCGTATTTCGCATTTCGCATTTCGTACCTGCCTGCCGGCAGGCAGGTTTCGCATTTCGTATTTTCGTAATATTCGCGGTTTCGTTGATTCGTAATTCGTATTTTCGTAACCATGAAGCGTGATGAGTAAGTTGAAGAATTTCAACGTACTCATCTCTGCTTCATGGATTCGTAATTCGTAACCTGTTGAACTATTTATCCCACCTCTACCTCTCCACCACCCCCGACATCGCTATCGGCAACTTCATCGCGGATCATGTCAAAGGAAGTGCTGTGGAGATGTACAAAGGTGAGGTGAGAGAAGGAATTCGGATACACCGCCTGATCGATTCCTTCACCGATGCTCATCCTGTTGTGGAGGAAAGCAAAGCCAGACTACGTCCCGAATTTCGTAAGTACGCCCCCGTTATAGTTGACATTTATTTTGATCATTTCCTTGCCCGCGACTGGGAGCAATACCATCATCTTTCTTTAGAAGAGTTTGCTGCCAATAGTTATCGGATGCTCCGCGAAAATGAAAGTATGTTGCCCGAACGGGCCCTCCACATGCTCAACTACATGGAACCGCAAAACTGGCTGGTGAGTTATGGTACATTGCAAGGGATGCAGAAAGCACTCACCGGACTCTCGCATCGGACAACCTTCGAATCCAACATGCAACATGCGCATCTCTTCCTCGAAAAACATTATACAGCCTTTGAAGAGGAATTCAATCGCTTTTTCCCTGAAATACGACTTTATTTGTCGTCCCTAAATGACCTCAGAAATGAATAAAATTATATGCTGATATTTAGCTTTTCGATTTAAACGCGGCGTTCGCTGCGAATCCGCTGCGTTCGCGGCGTTTAAACCTGTAAATGTTAATTCAAGATAATTGCTCTAATGGAAACATTACTTTAATACGGTGAGGCACCTATTACGATTTTGAAAATTTTTCGCTCACCTTCAAAAATTGTTTCAATGATGTACACTCCTTTGTTCCAGCCGGAAGTTACAATACTTGTTATTGGATTAGGAGGGCCTGCTAAATAGCCATCAGCTGCAGCATTTTTTGCTAAAGGGAAATTGCCTTGAAATTGTATTCTTCCATAAGCATTAATAACGTTGATATTGATATATCCGGCAGATCGGTTGTATACCTGAATTTTTAAAGATACATCACCCAATTCCATGAAAGTGGGATTTAGATCAACATCAAAATTACCGCATATGCCATTAAAGTACCCACACGGAAAAAACGCATATTTATTCAACGCAAAGCAATCATTGCGATACGTTTTTCCATCACAACCACAAACCGGATTATAATCCTGATTACAGGTAAAGAAAATATTTTCCTGCTTATTGGGATCCTTACAAGGGGAGCAAAACAATTGGGCGACAGCTTCTCCCCCGGAAAGGAAACAGAACAGGATACTCCATACCAGAAATTTGTTTTTCATTGGCTTACTTAATCAACAATTTCAATACGGCTAAGTTAAGCGGGTATTGGACAAAAAGCGATAAATAATCCGTAAACTTTAAACAAAATACCTGTAAAACTACGGTTCTATGGGGTTTGTCGGAGTAAATTATCCTATAGGGAACACAGATTTGGCGGATTAAACCGATAATCGCCGATTAAATTCACTCTGAAAGCGATGGCTTCCTGTTTTAGGAATACATCAGGAAGCTATGAGTCGGTAGCCGGCAGCTGGTAGCCAGCAGCAATACAAGAATTTATTCTCCACTAATAGAAGCAGCGGCAAACTCACGGTTTAACCGGCCGATATTAGTAACAGAAATTCCTTTAGGACATTCCGCTTCGCAGGCTTCCGTATTGGTGCATGCCCCGAAACCGGCATCATCATGGGCCTTGAGCATGTTGGCCACTCGTCTCTTGGCCTCCACACGGCCTTGAGGTAATAAGGCATATTGAGACACTTTCGCGGAAAGGAACAACATCGCCGAACTGTTTACACAGGCCGCAACACAAGCACCACACCCGATACACGCTGCAGAGTTGAACGCCTCATCGGCATTGTCTTTCGGTACGGGGATAGCGTTAGCATCGGGAGCAGAACCGGTGTTGACCGAAACGTAACCACCTGCCTGCTGAATGCGCTCGAAGGATGTGCGGTCCACCACTAAATCACGAAGCACGGGAAAAGCTGCTGCTCTCCAGGGCTCGATAGTGATGGTATCTCCATCTACAAAACTGCGCATATGTAACTGACATGCCGTAACCCCTTTTACCGGACCATGTGCGCGTCCGTTGATGTACATACTGCACATCCCGCAAATGCCTTCCCGGCAGTCATGGTCAAAAGCAATAGGATCCTTGCCACCTTTGATGAGGTCTTCATTCACTTCATCGAGCATCTCCAGAAAGGACATGTCAGGACTGATGTTTTTTGCTGTATATGTTTCAAATCGTCCGCTTTCTTTGACGTTCTTTTGTCTCCAGACTTTCAGTGTAAGATTCATATTTCCACTCATGATTATTATTTTATTGGCGGTCATCTGCAATGCGTGCAATGGCCGTTTTCTCTCTGAAATTATTTATAAGATCGTTGTGTGAGTTTAACATTTTCGAAAACCAGATTTTCTTTATGAAGCTGGTGCGGCTGTCCATCACCTTTATACTCCCATGCTGCTACATAAGCGAAGTTTTCATCGTCACGTAATGCTTCGTTTTCAGGTGTCTGATACTCTTCACGGAAATGCCCGCCACAACTTTCATTGCGGTGAAGTGCATCTACCATCATCAGTTCTCCCAGCTCAAGGAAGTCGGCTACCCTGCCCGCTTTCTCTAAGTTCTGGTTGAGTTCCAGATCACTGCCCGGTACCAACAGGTTCTTCCAGAATTCATCTCTCAATCCGCGTATTTTTTCTATTCCTTCTTTCAATCCCATCTCATTCCTGCCCATCCCGCAATGATTCCACATGATGAGCCCTAATTCGCGATGAAACTGGTGAACTGTTTTATTTCCTTTGATAGAGAGCAGTTTCGAGAGTCTTTCCTTAACCACTTTCTCTGCTTCCATAAATTCCGGAGAATCGTTAGCGATAGGTTTGCGTTCCACGTCGGCCAGATAATCCCCAATCGTATAGGGTAAAACGAAATACCCATCTGCCAGACCTTGCATCAATGCAGAGGCCCCCAAACGATTAGCGCCGTGATCACTGAAATTCGCTTCTCCGGTAGCATACAATCCGGGAATCGTAGTCATCAGATTATAATCTACCCATAATCCGCCCATCGTATAATGCACTGCAGGATAAATCATCATCGGTGTTTGATACGGATTATCACCGGTGATCTGCTTATACATATCAAAGAGGTTTCCGTATTTGGATTCTACCGTCTTCTCTCCCATACGGCGTATTGCATCGCTGAAATCAAGGTAAACAGCGAGGCCGGTTTTTCCAACACCATACCCCTTATCGCACATGTCTCTCGCTGCTCTGGAGGCAATATCACGAGGAACAAGATTTCCGAAGGAAGGATAACGGCGCTCGAGATAATAGTCGCGGTCGTCTTCAGGAATATCTGCCGGCTTACGTGTATCTCCTTTTTGTTTCGGTACCCAGATGCGTCCGTCATTCCGCAACGACTCCGACATGAGTGTCAACTTCGATTGATGATCGCCGGAAACCGGAATACAGGTCGGGTGAATTTGTGTAAAGCAGGGATTACCAAAATAAGCTCCCTTTTTATGTGATCTCCAGATGGCGGTACTGTTAGAACCGCGTGCATACGTAGAAAGATAAAATACATTTCCGTATCCGCCGGTTGCCAGAACAACAGCATGTGCACTGTGTCGTTGGATTTCTCCGGTGACCATATCTCTGGCAATAATGCCGCGGGCTTGTCCATCTACCATCACCAACTCCAACATCTCATGCCGCGTATAACTTTGAACTTTTCCTTCACCCACCATACGATTCAAGGCGGAATAAGCACCCAGCAACAACTGCTGTCCGGTTTGACCTTTCGCATAAAAAGTACGTGACACTTGCGCACCACCGAAGGAACGATTGTCCAATAAACCACCGTACTCACGGGCAAAGGGAACACCTTGCGCGACACATTGATCGATGATATTTACACTCACCTGAGCGAGTCGATGTACATTGGCTTCACGGGCACGGTAATCACCACCTTTCACGGTATCATAAAACAGACGATAAACGCTATCTCCGTCGTTACGGTAATTCTTTGCGGCATTGATTCCACCCTGCGCGGCGATACTATGCGCTCGACGGGGCGAATCCTGGAAGCAGAAGGTTTTAACATTATAGCCTAACTCAGCGAGAGAGGCGGCGGCTGAAGCTCCGGCCAAACCCGTACCCACGATGATCACATCGTATTTACGTTTATTGGACGGGTTAACGAGCTTGCAACTGAATTTATGACGATCCCACTTCTCAGCGAGTGGACCTGCAGGTATTTTAGAATCGAGATTCATTTCGATGGAGATGCTTATTTGTGAACGAAGAGGAAGAAAATGGGCATGGCGGCAAAGAGGGCAGGGATGAGGATGGCGAAGATGAAGGTGCCTATGCCCTTAATCACTCCTTCAAATTTTTTACGGCGGATACCCATCGTCTGGAATGCACTCTGGAATCCATGGAGGAGGTGATACGAAAGTGCCAGCATGCTGATCACATAGAAGGCAACTACAGCAGGATTCTTGAAGGCTTCGGCCACCACCGCGTATAAATCTTTACAGATGATGATCGTGTTACCCATATAATCCATGGTTACCGGTTGCAGGTTTTGTGTGGCAGCATCTGCGGCGGGAATCATATCCTCTTTCACTACTTTTCCGGTTGTGGCTTCCACCACATATGTCTTCCAATTCATCGCACCGAATTTATACTGGTACCAGAAATTGATCATATGCGTCACGATGAAAATCAATAACACTGTCCCGAGAATGCCCATATTGCGGGATGCCCAGGAGGTGGAACGGGTGTCTTTCTTACTCGCATATTTCACGGGACGCGCTTTTTGATTGCGAATCACCAGGTAAAAACCATTAATTGCATGCAGTAGAATGGTAGCATACAAGAGATAAGAAACGATCTTAATAGGAGGAAAGGTGGTCATAAAGACCGAGTACTGATTGAAGGCCATGCCGCCATCATTTTTGAAGAGCTGCAGGTTGCCGGATACATGAACTATCAGGAATAGGCTCAGGAAGAGACCGGTGAGGGCCATCAGCCATTTTCGCCCAACGGATGAGTTCAGGAACTCAAAGAATTTCGTCATAACGCTTATTGATAACTGGGTAATATAACAGTTTGAGGTGGATTTCGGTTTACGGAATAAGAGGATACAAATTTAGTCGGAACCGCCATACAAACTTTTAAAATCACCTCCTAAATTTGAACCTCCCTAAATCTTTGATTGTCAGCCCAACCTAACCCGCAGCTGTTCATAAAATATACTATTATCCTCTAAATCTATCTTGGAACGCGGATCTCGCGGATTCTTATCGATTTACGCCGATTCGCCGGGACTTTATATAATTTGGCGTATTCATGATTTTCGCTGATTCCTCCCAAACCCATTAAAAAATCCATACCATTCGTACAATTTCGTGCATTCGTAAAATTCGCGGATTCGCATATTCGTATTTCGTATATTCGTATCCCGTGAAGCAGAGATCAGGAAGCTGAAAAGGTTCAGCTTCCTGATCACGCTTCACGGGAATATTCGTAATTTCGTATAATCGTAACCCCCTGTAACCTCCAATTATATGAAATACCAACAAATCGACCCCGTCTTCTTTACCACCAACCGCGCACGCTTCACCGCTCAAATGAAGCCGAAATCTATTGCGTTTTTCAATGCCAACGATGAGATGCCGCGCAATGGTGATGCGAACTTTATCTTCCGCCAGAATTCTGATCTCTTTTATCTTACCGGCATTGATCAGGAACAAACGATTCTTGTGCTCTTTCCCGATGCACCACTTCCTAAGTATAAGGAAATTTTGTTTGTGCGTAAAACCAATGAACATATTGCGGTTTGGGAAGGACATAAATATACGAAGGATGAAGCCCGTGCCGCTTCAGGTATACAAAGTGTATATTGGACGGAAGATTACAATAGCATTATTCCTATGCTGATGAATCATTGCGAAACCGTACTCGTGAATATCAATGAGAATGACCGCTTTGTTTCGGATGTCCCCTACCGTGAGTTACGGTTCGCCCAGCAAATGAAGGCCGCGTATCCGGCTCATCGTTTTGAACGTTCAGGACCCGTGCTCGCACATTTACGCTCCATCAAACACGATATCGAAATCAAACTCATGCAACGCGCTATGGATATCACGGAAAAAGCGTTCCGTCGTGTCTTGCGTTTTGTGAAACCCGGCGTGATGGAATATGAGATTGAAGCAGAAATCACCCACGAGTTTATCCGTAAACGTGCTAACGGTCACGCTTATACCCCGATTATTGCCAGTGGTCCAAGTGCCTGCGTGTTACATTATACGGAGAATAACAGGGAGTGTAAAGCCGGCGATGTGATCCTCCTCGACTTTGGAGCAGAATATGCCAACTATGCTGCAGACCTGACCCGTTGTGTGCCGGTCAGCGGAGAGTTTACAGAACGCCAGCGTGATGTGTACAATGCAGTACTCCGTGTGATGAAGGCAGCAACAAAAATGCTTATCCCCGGCAATACAATAGAGAAATATCATGTGGAGGTGGGAAAATGTATGGAGGAAGAATTGATTACGTTGGGACTCATCAGCAAGGAAGATGTGAAGAATCAGAACCCCGAATTACCGGCCTATAAAAAGTATTTTATGCATGGAACTTCTCATTTCCTCGGTTTGGATGTACATGATATCGGTGATCGGTACCAACCCATGCAACCCGGGATGGTCTTTACCTGTGAACCCGGCATCTATATTCCCGAAGAAGGACTCGGTATCCGTTTGGAAAACGACATTCTCGTTACCAGCAAGACACCCATCGATCTCATGTCGGCTATCCCTTTAGAAATAGAAGACATTGAAGAACTCATGCGTGAAGCACAACATCAC
Source organism: Bacteroidota bacterium (assembly GCA_016713925.1). Classification (NCBI taxonomy): domain Bacteria; kingdom Pseudomonadati; phylum Bacteroidota; species Bacteroidota bacterium. The sequence continues at coordinate 598,457 of JADJOH010000002.1, read as the reverse complement.
GCGTAGTATTCCTCGCTCTCGCTCTGTTCCTCGCTCTCGCTCTGTTCCTCGCTCTGTAAACTATCCCCAAACCTTGGTCCCTTCTGTACAGTTTCTGCACATCTCAATTTCACTGCGGGAGCGCAGGAGGGAGGCCCGGAAATTTTGATAGGCGGTGTCTTGCCAGAGACTTTTGAAAGGTTGTGTTTGCAAACTGCCCATCTTATACCAGGCATCTTTGTCAAAACAGCAAGGAACAACACTGCCGTCCCAGGTAATGACACAGCTATGCCATAATTTCCAGCAATGGTTGCTTAAGAAGTTCTTGATTTTCCATTTACCATCCTTCTGCTGTGCATACCGTGAGTATTTGTCGATGGATGGAATTAGGTCATTACCGTTTTCGAAATCATAAACCTGGGCCGTCTTTAATCCTACTTCGTCAACACCTAATTTCTTCGCAAGCTGTTTTACTTCTGAAATCTGATGTTCATTGGGCTTCACGACTAAAAATTGAAAAATGATATGCGGTGTTTTGGATTTCAATTCGCGTTTCCATTTTACGATGTTCTTTGTCCCCTCAATAACTTTCTCCAGCTTTCCACCGATCCGGTATTGCTCATAGACTTCCTGCGTGGTTCCGTCTATAGAGATGATCAAACGGTCTAGACCTGATTCCACCGTTTTTCGGGCAGCCTCTTCCGTTAGATAATGCGCATTGGTGGAGGGCGCCGTATAGATGCCTTTGGAAGATGCGAATTTTACCAGCTCCAGAAACCTGGGATTCAAATAAGGCTCTCCCTGAAAATAAAAGATCAGGTACCAGAGTGTATCGGAAAGTTCATCAATCACCTTCTTAAAGAAATCTCCTTCCAGCATGCCGGTCGGACGGGTAAATGACCTCAACCCGCTCGGACATTCAGGACAACGTAAATTGCAGGAGGTAGTGGGTTCAAAGGAAAGTGAAATAGGTAATCCCCATTGTGAAGGTTTTCCGGTATAGCGTGAATAATAAAAGCTGCTCAGTACTTTAATGGCATTGATCACTCTCCCCGGACTCGATTTACTCAAAAAATTCCATCCATCACGTAAATTCCTGTTCATGGTGTGAAATTACGAAAACGTTTCTTCCTTCCGTAACGTTAGTTCCTTAAAAATGCTTCCGGCGACCAGCTACCAGCTACCAGCTTCCGGCTACCGGCTTCCAGCTATTTGCTATAGAGCAGGAACTATATAGTACCGGCTGTATTTATTTCTTTAAGTTATTCAGTTTTTTCTATTTGGAATTAAGAATTTTTTATTTGAATATGTTAGGATTTCAATCGATAAGTGACTTTGGTAAAGTTTAAGGTTTAAGGTCCTTAAAGTTCAAGGTTTAAAGTTTCAGAAGTATCGAAAGTGTAAATTTCACAAAAATTGTTTTTTTCAGCCAGTACCTAGCAGCCAGTAGCCAGCAGCCAGCAGCCGGTAGTCAGCAGCCGGTAGCCGGTAGCCGGTAGCCGGCAGCACAAAGCCCAAATTAGCTACTTTTACACCACTTATACAACACAATGTTTACCTGGCTCTCAAGGTTTATTTTACGTAATCGACTGTGGCTCACGATTATAATCGGGGTAACCACGGTATTTATGGGCTATATGGCAACCAAAATACAGTTGTCGTATGACTTTGCCCGGATTTTGCCGGAGTCGGATCCTGACTTTAAAGCCTATGAATCCTTTAAGAAGAAGTTTGGTGAAGATGGAAGTGTAATGGTACTCGGTGTGGAAGACAAAAACTTTTATGAATTGTCGAAGTTCCGCGATTGGTATACGCTGGGTGATGAAATTAAGGCACTCGATGGAATTGAAGCCGTGGTTTCCGTTTCACGACTCTATACTGTTCAACGCAATGATTCACTTCAGAAATTTGATGTGGTGCCCATTGTTTCGAAAATACCATCCACCCAATCCGAAGTGGATAGTATTCGTGATGCTATAAACAATCTCCCTTTTTATAAAAACTTTATTCAGAATTCAGAGACAGGTGCCACCCTTATGGCGATTACATTTGATAGAGCTAAGCTGAATACCAAGAACCGGATAGCCGTTGTTCAACAAATCAAAGAAAGAGCAGAGGCGTTTGGAGAGAAGAATAAACTCACCGTACATCTGAGTGGATTGCCTTATATCCGCACTGAAATCACCAGTAAGATTGTAGAAGAGATGAAGATGTTCATGGTGCTGGCCGTTTTAGTTACAGCCCTCGTTCTCTTTGTCTTCTTCCGTACTTTTCAGGTATTATTTTTTTCCTTGATCGTGGTAGGTGTGGGTGTAGTCTGGTCAGTGGGGACCATTGCGTTACTCGGGTATAAAATCACGATTCTTAGCGGATTGATTCCTCCGCTCATCATCGTTATCGGAATACCCAACTCGATTTTATTATTGAATAAGTATCAGGTTGAATACAGCCGGCATTTTAGTCAGGCGAAAGCCTTAGCGCGAATGGTGCAGCGAATTGGCTTCACTACCTTCCTGGCCAATCTCACGACAGCTATTGGCTTCTTCGTTTTTTATTTTACACATAGCAGCATTTTGATGGAGTTTGGTTTGGTAGCAGCTATCAACGTTATGGCCACGTGGTTAATTTCTTTGTTCCTTATTCCCATCGTTTTTAGTTATCTGGCGCCTCCCAATGTGAAGCACCTGAAACACTTGAATGCTCCACGATTAAACAAGATGCTGGATAAGGTAGAGAAATGGGTGTATCATCATCCCAAAACAATTTATTCAGTAGTTGCTGTTATTGTTTTGATTAGCGTAATCGGTATCACTAAAATTTCAACCAACGGATTTGTTGTAGATGATCTGCCAAAGAAAGATCCGGTGTATGTGGATATGAAATTTTTTGAGAGCAATTTCAAGGGCGTTTTACCGCTCGAATTTTCTATTAATACCAGAGAAGAAGGAGGTGCTTTGGATCAGGTGACGCTGCAGAAAATTAACAGGCTGCAGAAAATGTTGGTCCAGTATCCGATAATGTCAAAGCCTTTGTCGGTGGTAGATGGTATTAAATTCAGTTATCAGGCGTATAACGATAATGACCCCCGCTTTTATGTGTTGCCCGGGGCCTTGCAGTTAGCAGAGATGTCCTCTTTTGTCGGAGATATGAAAGGCAAAGGTCAGATGTTTAAAAGTTTCATTGACAGTACCCGACAGTTCACACGTGTTAGTGTCCAGATGGCGGACATTGGCTCTTTGAAGATGGAAACACTGATGAAAGAGTTAGGTCCCCGTGTAGATTCTATTTTTCCTCCTGAAAAGTATGAGACTACCATTACAGGGAATAGCCTCATTTTTCTGAAAGGGAATAATTATATGTTTAAAAATCTGATGGAAAGTATTTTGCTGGCCATTGTGCTGATTTCCATTATCATGATAACATTATTCATGTCGGTGAGAATGATTTTGATCTCCATTTTACCCAGTCTTATTCCTCTTATTATAACTGCAGGGCTCATGGGATTTTTTAGTATCTCTTTAAAACCCTCTACCATTCTTATCTTCAGCATTGCTTTCGGAATGGCTTCTGATCAGACTATTTATTTCCTTACCAAATACCGGCATGAGATGCGGTCTAATCCTGTAATGAGTATATCCAACGCCGTTACTATTACTATCCGTGAAACAGGAGTGAGTATGGTGTATACTGCTGTCATACTATTCTTTGGTTTTTTCATATTTAGTGCTTCGAGTTTCGGAGGAACAGCTGCCCTTGGTAAACTTTTAAGTGTAACCCTGGTCGTATCGATGATTGCCAATATCATATTACTCCCCACCTTTCTTCTGAGTCTCGAACGACGTCTCACTACCAAGGCCTTCCTCTCTGAACCACTCTTCGAAACCCACGAAGAAGAAGAAGACATCGAACTCAACGACCTCGAAATCCGCAAATCCGATACACCTGAAAAGGACTAGTAGGAGTGTAGGATCTCTCGTCAACTGACGAGAATGGAGGAACGCTACGCTGGGAGGATAATACCACCATTAATCTTTCGCACTTTCTTATTCTCGTACTTAACTGCCATTGGCAGGTTTCGTATTTCGCATTTTCGTACCCGCCTGCCGGCAGGCAGGTTTCGTATTTCGTATTTCGTACTTTCGTACTTTCGTATTTTCGTATTTTCGTATTTCGCACTTTCGTATTTTCGTATTTCGCACTTTCGTATTTCGCACTTTCGTATTTTCGTATTTCGTAATCGTATTTCGCACTTTCGTATTTTCGTATTTCGCACTTTCGTATTTCGCACTTTCGTATTTTCGTATTTCGTAATCGTATTTCGCACTTTCGTATTTTCGTATTTCGTAATCGTATTTCGTAACTCTTCGTTTCCTCTAACGTAATAATCCATAACGCCTCATTCACCACATAATCCCATTCACACTTGTAACCAAAAACTCCTAAATTTCGTACTTTCGTAACGTTTCGTATTTCGTAATCCACATAATTCTAACTCACAGACCAAATATTATATGAAGGGAATCATTTTAGCCGGAGGCTCAGGGACAAGACTTCACCCGCTTACTATCGCTGTGAGTAAGCAGTTGATGCCTGTTTATGATAAGCCGATGATCTATTATCCGATCAGTGTTTTAATGATGGCCGGCATCAATGAAATCCTTATCATCACTACTCCGCATGATCAGCCTCAGTTTAAGAAGCTGCTGGGAGATGGCAAAACGCTGGGTTGTAACTTTGAATATGCCATTCAACCGGAGCCGAACGGATTGGCCCAGGCATTTGTGATTGGCGAGAAGTTTATAGGGAATGATAAAGTAGCACTTATTCTGGGAGATAATATTTTTTATGGTACCGGATTACAACAACTCCTCCAGGAAAATATTGATCCGGAAGGCGGAATTGTTTTTGCCTATCATGTTTCTGATCCTGAACGTTACGGCGTAGTGCAGTTCGATAAAAATAAAAAGGCGATAAGTATTGAGGAAAAACCGGTTACACCTAAGTCGAATTATGCAGTACCCGGACTTTATTTTTACAACAATGATGTCATCGGTATTGCTAAATCATTGAAGCCCTCTCCCCGTGGTGAATATGAAATTACGGATGTGAATAAAGCTTATCTGGAAGCCGGTCGTTTGGAAGTGGGTATACTGGATAAAGGTACGGCCTGGTTAGATACCGGTACCTTTGAATCGCTCATGCAGGCGGCTCAATTTGTACAGGTAATCGAAGATCGTCAGGGCCTTAAGATTGGTTGCATTGAGGAAATTGCATACAGAATGGGCTTTATTTCTAAATCGGAGCTGGCAAATCTTGCTCTGGTTTTGATAAAAAGTGGTTATGGCAAGTATTTATTATCTGTCGCTGAAGAACACTAAATCATTTACCACAACTTTTTTGTGCTTAACCTCTGTATTTTATGTTCTCGCCAAATACTTTCCGATAAAAGAATTGGTTTGTTTTGTAAATAATATTTTATTCGTGGAAACTTCCATTTGATTGTTTTTTATGTAACTTCGTAGTACTATTCTGTCAACAAGGTACCCGCTTGTATATAGCTTAGTATTCCAAAACAAAAATACCCTCACAGGGTTATTCGCTATGCAAAGAAAAATATTAGTGACCGGTGGTGCAGGTTTTGTTGCCAGTTGTCTCGCGCAGCGACTTGCCGATAATGCTGAAAATTTCGTGGTTATCGTTGATAATTTACTGACCGGTTCCGATGCGAAGCTGCCGGTTTCGGTACACGATAATGTGAAGTTTATTAAAGCGGATGTCAATAATTTCAATGATATCTCTACCATTTTTTCATCGTTTTCGTTCGATTATGTGTTTCACTATGCCGCTTTGGTCGGAGTGAAGCGTACTCTTGCAAATCCGGTTATGGTACTCAATGACCTGAATGGTATTCGCAATGTGCTGGATCTTTGTAAAAACACCTGCGTAAAGAGAGTTTATTTTTCTTCCAGCTCTGAAGTCTATGGAGAGCCGGTAGAGTTCCCTCAAAATGAACATACCACCCCTTTGAATTCACGCTTGCCCTATGCGATTGTGAAAAATGTTGGAGAAGCCTATCTCAGGGCATATGCACAGGAATTTGGACTTGAATTCACCATCTTTCGTTTCTTTAATACTTATGGCCCTAAACAAAGCACCGATTTCGTGATGTCAAAGTTCCTTTTTGCGGCACTCTCTAATAAAGACATTACTATTTATGGAGATGGAAGTCAAACAAGAACTTTCTGTTATATTGATGATAATATTGATGCTTGTCTCAATGCCTTTTACCAAAATTTAATTGTGAATGATGTGGCCAATATTGGCAGTGATTATGAAATTACAATTCTGGATCTGGCTCGTAAAATTATCAGCATCACTGAATCGTCCTCTAAAATAATTTTTCTGCCGGCCTTGAAGGAAGGGGATATGACACGTCGCTGCCCTGATATTTCATTGATGAAACAATTACTTCAGCGGAAATTGACCCCGCTGGATGAAGGTATTCATCGTCTCATCTCAGCACGGCATACGATCTCCGCCTAATGGATCCGGTTATTGTAGGACTTCAGGATAGAATCGAAGAGTACCTGAAGAAGTTGGATATTCCTGTTCAACCCCTTTCACTCTATGAACCTGTTCGCTATATGTTGTCGTTGGGTGGCAAAAGAATGCGTCCCGTCCTCGTTCTGCTCGCGAATAAGATGTTCAATGGGAAAGCAGAAGTGGCGTTTCCGGCAGCAGCAGGAATTGAAGTCTTCCATAATTTCACGTTACTCCATGACGATATCATGGATAATGCGCCTTTGCGCAGAGGAAAACCAACTGTGCATGAAAAGTGGAACGCCAATATAGCTATTCTTTCCGGTGATGCCATGTTTGTGAAGTCGTGCCAGTTGATGATGCAATCACCAATTTCAGCTATGCCGGCCGTTATGAATCTCTTCCTGAAGACGGCATTAGAAGTATGTGAAGGTCAGCAAATGGACATGGATTTTGAGAAAGAAGAAAATGTTAGTATTGAAAATTATCTCGAAATGATTCGTTTGAAAACGGCAGTTTTGCTGGGAGCCGGTTTGGGAATTGGTGCGGCCATTGCAGGTGCTGCGCCATCAGAGGTGAATCACCTTTATGATTTTGGAGTGAACCTGGGTGTGGCTTTTCAATTACAGGACGATATACTGGATGTGTATGGTGACGCTGCTAAATTTGGGAAGCAGGTGGGTGGAGATATTCTCTCTAATAAAAAAACATTTCTCTTGTTAACAGCCATCAACCTGGCAACGGCGGATGTGCAGTCTGACCTGAACTACTGGCTGGATTATAGTGGATCGGATACTCACGAGAAGGTGAAAAGTATGACCGCTATCTATGATAAACTGAATGTACGTGATGTTGCTGAAACAAAGATGGACCAACTTTACATGGATGCACTGGCTCATCTGGATGCGCTCCCATTGACTATTGATCAAACCCGATCCCTGCGCGATCTCGCAGCTATGTTGATGGAGAGAGAAAGCTAAAACTTTTCAGGAAGAAATATTTTTAAGAGGTCCCTTTTATTCCCCGGGCCACGTATAATCCTACAAAACTGAAAGCAATAGCCATGTATCCTACCATTTCGTAATGTATTAATTGCCCTCCGGGTCCTTTAGAGATGATAAGACCCGCTATATAGGCCGCTAGTCCGCTGGAAAGTTGCTGCACAGCTACATTTAAACTCATGAAACTGCCCCTTTGCTGCGGAGTGACCGTGGAAGTGATGATGGTACTGGCCGGAATAGTTCTCCCTCCGGTAGTAATAAAGAAAAAGGTGGTGACAGTTAAGGCCATCCATAACGGAACAGGAGGCATGTTGGTAATAAGAAACTGTGGAATGGCTGAGAGGCAGATGCCAAAGATCAGGACTTTATATCGCCCGTATTTATCCGCCAGCTTGCCGATTAACGGAAGTGAAATGATACTAACGGCACCGCCTAGCAGATAAATCAATGGTAAATCTTTCTCGCCAAAACCAACATTCGAAACCATGTAAGGACTTAGAAAAGGTATCAGACTGAAATGTCCGAGCATCAAACAGCATTGCAGCAACAAGGCCTTCTGTTGGTTGGGCGATGCCGCTACCATCTGAAAGGGTCGGAGGATGTTTCTCTTCTCCGGCTGCATCTTAATATGTTCCTTCATTACAGGAACCCATTTGCTGATGGCAATCTGGACAAATAAGCCGGTGAAAACGATGCTGAGAAAAGGCATATGCCAGGAGTAATGTGTCGCAAGAAACAGCCCCGCGGGAACTCCAACCACGGATGCGATCGAAAAGGCCGTCATCACGATGCCCATAGCCGAAGATCGTCGTTCCAGGGGAATAGCATCGCCGATAATGGAAAGGATGAGAGATCCGAGCAACCCTCCGAAAGCCCCTGTCAATATTCGTGCTGTCATGAGCAATGTATATCCGGGAGCAAAGGCGCAGGCCAGCGTGCCCAAAAGAAATCCGGCGAAGATAATCTGCAAGGCTCTTTTGCGCTCAAATCGATCAAGGAAGAAGGCACCGGCAAATCCCACAATCCCCGCACTAAAAGTATAACTCGATACCAGTAAGCTGAATTCCCTCGGACTAATAGCAAGAATTCGCATCAACTGCGGCCCTAACGGCATCATAATCATGAAATCAACGATATGATTGAACTGTATAGCAGCTAAGACAAGTAAAAGTCGGCGTTCTTTTGTCATTTATGATTTTTACTTCATGTGTTGATGATCAGGAATGATAAGAATAACAAAACCCGGTCGTATTGGATACGCCGGGTTTTAAATTTTTTTCTTCCGGAATAATTCCCTGAATCAGGCGCGGCCAAGAGTGCGTAAATGCCTTACGTGCGCCACGATGGCAGCCAACACTGTTGGATATTCTATATAACGAATGTTGAATTCTTCGCAAGTCTCTTTCACCAGTCGGCTAATAGCAGGATAGTGGATATGACTGATGCGGGGAAAGAGATGATGTTCAACCTGAAAATTTAATCCTCCCATGAACCAGCTGACCAAACCATTCCTCGTAGCAAAGTTGGCAGTAGTTCTTACCTGATGTAAAGCCCATTCTTCTTCAATTTTATTTGTCAATGGATCCGGTGTAGGGAAGGCGGTGTCTTCAACAACGTGGGCCAATTGAAATACAACGGCGATAGTTAAACCGGTTACAAATAAAATGACACTGTAACCGATGATTGTTGCAATCCATCCTTTAAAGAAAACAGGAAGTCCGATAAACAAACCGATGTAAGATAACTTGGTTACCCAAAAACCGATATGCTCGCTTAATTTCATTTTGCGAATCGGTGTCGGACCAATTTTATGCGTGAAGTATTTCTGAAAATCCATCCAGAAGATCCACATAAAGTAAGTAGCCCCGTAAAGGAGGAACGAATACACATGTTGGAAACGATGAAACCAATAACGCTTCTGTTGCTCATTTACGCGCATAAACGGGCGAATGTCAATATCATCATCCACACCATCAATATTGGTAAACGAATGGTGAACGTGGTTGTGTTTAACTTTCCACATAAAACTTGATCCGCCCATAAGGTTGAGCGAATAAGACATGAGGTTGTTCAAGGTCTTGTTGCTGGAATAGGAACCATGTGCACCATCGTGCATCACATTGAATCCAATGCTCGCGAAAGTTAATCCCATTAAAGCGCAACATGTAATAGAAACCCATACCGGCATGGTTACAAACACCAGAATAGAATATAATAATATTGCACAGGAAACCAGAATGATAGTCTTGGAATATAGTTTGAAATTCCCTGTGGGTTTAATTTTGTGTTCCGTGAAGTACGCGTCAATCTTCTGTCTTAACGCATCAAAAAACGGACTTGTCTTATTATTGAACGTTATTTTAGCCATAATTGACCGCAAAAATAAGCACAAAGCACTGAATCAAGCCTATGACATTTGGTTTCTCTAATTAGAGTATTGAATATCAAATATATATGCTTTTTTGAAATGCTATTAATTAACCTCTAACCCCTTCAGTCGACTTGGTTAAGGGTTCTTCGTATTGGCTGAATCCAATTGGAAAAAAATTAGAGAAAAGAAACACTGCTCATTCCATCGTTCAATAACCACCGATATTAAAGGAAACAGAGGTCGTAACTACAATTCAATCTTCACCAAAAACAAACGTTTCTTGGTTACCGCGGGAACAATTATCGTGTTTTCATCAACTTGTTTTCCGGCTCTGGGCAGGATGGAGATGCTATCGCTCTTTTTACTGAAAGTGCGTATGGTGAGCTGTCCTCTTGCATTAATGGCATGTCCAACAATCTCATTGTTTCTGCCGATGTCTTTGTTGAAGATGACGATAAGTTCTTCCGGACTCAATACGATATTGCAGGAGGAATAAAGTCCTTCATCATCCATTGATGTTTGATCTTTCTGAATTAACTGACTCCAGTGAATGGTGCCATTTGCATTCACCGATAACGCAAGAATATTGTCATAATGAAATTCAACTCTTCTGTTAAACGTCTGTGTGAAGTAATCGTAAAAGGAGTATTCACTGAGATAGGCCGCTTCTGCAATGACCAATGAACCTCCGTCACTTCTGGGAATGACACGTTGAATCGGATATTTAAAAAGGCTAACTCCACCGCCTGTATTTCGTTGTCCCACAAATTTCAGTTGTGCATCGTTCGTGAGTCGTCCTATTTTCACTTCTAATTTTTCAGGTCGTATCACACTTAACGTTCCGTACAATAAACTGGCACCTGCAAAGGAAGTTTTGTCAGCATAAAAGCCGGTAACAATAGCCTGATTATTTATTTTATCTATAACCAATGCCGCCTCTGTCATCTGCTGATCCATGGCATTGAATGGATATTCATTCATTCTTCCATCTGTATTCGATACCATAAACAGACTAAATCGTCGCAACTTACTTTTCTCCTCGTTCACGATCTCTTTCCGGAAGCATAGAAAAAAAAGATCCTGCTGATTGCTGATAGCAAATTCACTCAGGGCTGCATCTTTATCCGAGTAACTTACCTTCGTTTGCAATTGCCTTAGCGGTTGATAATTTTCATCAATACTGCAATAGTGAATAATAATTTCTCCATTTCTGGATTCTTCCATGGCAATGCCCAACGATCGTTTATCAGGAGATATTAATCCTTTGGGTTTGGCAAGATCTGCTACTTTGTTGATGTTGCCCGTATATACTTTTCTTCCTTTAACAATTGACTCTCCTTTTGCATTGATGACTTCAATGTATAAATTGCAGGTATTGTTGGCCCGTATTTGTTCACTGGTGATGATAACGGTAGTATTATTAAAGAAGGCAATGTTTTCCAATGTACCACTCGAAGGATCCGGCACAGGGTCTTTTTTCCATTTTCGCTGAAGATCGTACGTGTAAAAACTAAGTTCGTACTTTCTGGTCTTCAAACCGAAACGGTCCCGTCCGGATTCCAAAGAAAGATTACTCATCAAGAGGTATATGCCACTTTCATCCTGTCCGATGACTTTCGCATAATCCAATCCATTGTCATCAATGTTTTCCGGCGAAATCTGTATGGATTGTGCGGCACAACGCATGCCGTTCACAGCAATAAATAAAGGGAAGAGCAGGCAAATAAAAAATTTCATATCAGTTATCTTTATACGCAAGAAGAAACGGATTGTTCAATTTTTCAAATTTAATACTGGTTTCCGGACCATGTCCGGGAAAGACTATTGTTTCCGGATCCAGTGTAAATAGTTTTTCACGAATGCTCCGCAGTAAGGAGGTCATATTTCCTCCCGGTAAATCCGTTCTTCCAATGCTCATTTGAAAAAGAACGTCTCCACCAATAAGGGTATGACTTTCTGTATGATGAAAACAGATACTTCCCGGACTATGTCCCGGTGCATGAATCATTTCTAAAGTACAATTTCCAAAAGTGATGGTGTTGCCTTCCCGGAGAATTAAGAGCGGTGGGGGAGATGCTTCCATGTAGATGCCGAATTGTGGTCCGTAATCTTTTGTCGCAGCAAGCACAGCCTCTTCAGCCGGGTGTATTTCAGGTAGCAGTTGATAAGCAGTAAACACGAAATGATTTCCAAGCACGTGATCAATATGGCAATGGGTATTGAGCAAATGTACCGGCTTTAGTTCATGTACTTTAATGAAGTCGAACAATTCCTGTTTCTCTTCCGCGTCATAACAACCGGGATCTATGATGACACATTCCTTCGTTTCATCATATAAGATGTACGTATTTTCCTGAAAAGGATTGAAGGTGAAGCATTGTATTTGCATATCAGGAATTTGATTTTAGAGGTTTATAACCCGATTCAGAGAGTATTTTTTGAGCATCCTTCATTTCGAAAAGTTGTTGCAGGGTCATGCCTTCGTGATTTTTCATATAAGCTCTCACAATCTTCCAGCCAATAAATGCACCCAAACGCGCAGGTGCCTCTTTCGGAAAGCCACTGGTGCTGTTGCCATCATGAATGTATTTGAGATACGTCTTTGGATTGGTATTGTAAAGTAACTGTTGTTCTATAAAGAAGGACCATATTTCTTCTTCATGTGATAGCGCCCACTGCAATTGAATTTCTGAATATCCGGTTTTGATAGTGTCGGGTATGTCGGGCGAAAGGACATCGGTGGCGTATAAAACTTTCCCCTGATAAATCATTTGTGATAAACAATTGTTCTGCGAGCTATCATCCATGTATTCACTGTCTAACCATCCTTTGATCATATCGTTGATGATGTATTCCTGACGCATCTTTTTAATCATGTACAACGGTAGTTGCAGACTGGGATAATATTTATAATCACTCCCAAGGTAAAAGTGAAGACCTATTCCAAGCAGTGTATCCATGGCCATGATGTTGCTGGTAAAAGGGGAGAGGTAAGTCAATATCACGGGTATTTTCTTATCCGGGAATGCACGGCTATAGCGCTGAAAGACCGGCTGAAGTTCTTCCTGAAGCCAACGTAAATCCTTGAACTTTTTTTCAGCATCTTCAAAAACTTCTTTCATGTACTTATCACTCAGGTACTGGTTGAGGTTGACGGCAATCGCAGCATCTGAGGGTCGCCCTTTGGTAGCGGGTAAAACACCGGCGAGCTGAATACACCATAATTCAAAGAAATCACCATATTTTTCTCTCAGGTATCTTACCCGACTTGTATCCATGGGTAAAGTTGAACCAAATAATTCTTCTTCAAATCGCTCAAATTGCAATGCATGACCTTCATCAGTTATGGCGATTGGTGACGGTTCATTCACGTCCACTTTTTTTTGTCCGCAACTGATAGTCAGCAATATGGAAATATAAATGAGGACAGAAATATTAATTTTACCTATCATTGCACTATAAATCCTTTGAAACATGCGCAAACTTATCATAATTCTTGTATTCTTCCTGACCTGTCCACAACTAACGAAGGCACAGGACGAGAAATTTCATTTTGGCCTTAAAATTACACCCAGTATGGCCTGGATAAAACCCGATCGTAACGGCTTAAAGCGCGATGGGTACAAATTGGGCTTTGCCTATGGCGTACAAACTGAATTCAGCCTCCAGAAAAATTATGCTATAGCTACAGGAGTTCAGGTAGCCTACCGTGGAGGTAAGATTCGCTTTGAAGCCGGCAATGACTCTTCCGGTAATCCATTGGCAGATCCGGTGATTAATTTTAAACTTCAATATGTCGAAATTCCCGTCTGCCTGAAGATGCTTACCAATCAGTTCAATAAAACCCGCTATTACGGAATGTTTGGGTTTTCGCCTTCCTTCCTGATTAGGTCAAAGAAGGATTCGGATGAAGAGGACAATATCAGCGCTAAGGATGATTTCAATATTTTCAATATGAATATGATCATTGGTGCTGGTGTGGAGTACACCCTAAGCGGCTCAACGGTTGCCTTTGGAGGACTTGAGTTCAATAATGGATTTTTTGACATATTCGATGGAGATGGTGCGAAAGGCGTTACCAATTACCTCGGATTGAACGTTGGAATTTTATTCTGATCCACGAAAATGGATGTTGTTAAAGACCTTCAAAGTCAGATCTTCATTCCCATTTACTCCCCGGCATATTCCCTACCTTTGCAGCGATGAAAATAGCGCTGTCACAGTTGAATTACCATGTCGGTAATTTTACGTTCAATACTGCCCGTATTTTAGAGGAGATAAAAAGGGCAGAAACAGAGCAGGTGGATTTACTTGTATTCGCAGAGTTGGCTATTTGCGGATACCCGCCCCTCGACTTTCTTGACTATAGCCACTTTATTGATCGTTGCCGTGAAAGCATTGATAGCATTGCTGGTCACTGTACCCAATTGACGGTTATCGTGGGTGGTCCTGCATTTAATCCGGATCCGAAAGGAAAAAATCTTTTCAATTCAGCATATGTATTGGCGAAGGGAACTATACAGCAGATTGTACATAAGACCCTATTGCCGACATATGACGTCTTTGATGAATACAGATGGTTTGAGTCAAATCGTGAATTTAATTGTATAGAAGTGAATAATGTTCGTATAGCCCTCACCGTTTGTGAAGATCTATGGAACATGGACGATGACCCTCTTTATACTTTCTGGCCAATGAAAGAATTGATCCGTCAAAAGCCCGAATTGATGATCAATATTGCGGCCTCTCCTTTTTCCGGACGTCATGCAGAGGACCGAAAAGCCATTTTACAGAAGAATGTGAAGGAATTCAAATTGCCCTTGCTCTATGTGAATCAGGTGGGAGGGCAAACGGATATTCTCTTCGACGGTGGCTCCCTCGTTTACAATGCTGACGGATCATTGCTTCAGGAGCTGAACTATTTCCACGAAGATTATTTCAGTTGTACTTTTGATACCGCTTCAAAATCTTTTACACCCTTACCCGTCGAGGAGAAATCGCCACTCCCTGCAGATCGCATTGGACGTATATATGAAGCTCTCGTCATGGGAATCAGAGATTATTTTAAGAAGATGGGTTTTTCCAAAGCCACACTCGGACTTTCAGGTGGCATTGACTCTGCAGTAGTCCTTGCACTTGCAGCAGATGCTCTGGGTGCGAAAAATGTACATGCCGTGCTGATGCCTTCTGAATTCTCCAGCGATCATTCTGTGAGTGATTCGTTGAAGATGGCGGAGATCATCGGATGCTCACAGGAAATCATTCCGATTGCTCCCATGTATAATTCCTTCCTGGATGCATTGAAGAAGGATTTTGAAGGACTTCCATTTAATGTAGCGGAAGAAAATATACAAGCCCGTGTGCGGGGAGTAACGTTGATGGCGCTGAGCAATAAGCTGGGATTCATCCTCCTCAACACGAGCAATAAGAGTGAACTTGCCGTGGGTTACGGTACCTTATATGGAGATATGTGTGGAGGACTATCCGTCATCGGCGATCTTTATAAAATGGATGTGTATGCCCTGGCAAATTTTATCAATCGGGAAAAAGAAATTATTCCGGTGAATATTATTACCAAACCTCCCTCCGCTGAACTTCGGCCCGGACAAAAAGACAGCGATTCCCTGCCACCTTACGAAACTCTGGATGCTATTTTATTTCGTTACATCGAAGAACATAAAGGTCCCGATAAAATTATAAAGGAAGGTTTTGATGAAGCACTTGTTTATCGTGTTTTAAAAATGGTGAACAACAATGAGTGGAAACGTCATCAGTTCGCCCCTATCCTGCGCATCTCCAGAAAAGCGTTTGGCCGCGGCCGACGAATGCCGCTGGTGGCAAAGTATTTGGGATAAACCAAATCCAATTGAATTGATGAATGTTTTAATGTAAAAATGGGTTGATGTAATTTATGATTGATAAATGATTAATCGTTCTTTTGATGTCCCTAAACCGGGCTTTGACCCCCTAAATATCTTTTAATCTTTTAGTTTTGGTTCTATTTAGAAGAACCTACAGATATCCGGGAGTTGAGCCCATAGCCCATAGCCTATAGCCTAGACCCCGCAGCCGGTAGCCGGAAGCAAAAAATCCCATTGTGAACCAAACGCTCAATACACAAGGTTAACCTATTACCCAGGTCTCTCGTCCCTTTAACAAGGCATCCAGATCAGCCGTTTTCTTGCTTTTCGCCAATTCAACCTGTTGATTAAATCCGACTTCGTAGCAGGGACGATCTTCTATATAAAATACACCGAAAGGTCGTGGGAAATGTGGCTTTCCTTCTTCATGTCTGTCGAAGAATCGGGAAAGGATGCCGGCCTTTACACGATCGCTTTCATCATGAATCCAAAGATCATTGATGCTATTGCTATCAGTACTCAGATCAACCACCACCGGTTTGAAACCATCCAGTTTAATTCCCTTATCCGCATTTTGTCCGAATACCAGAGGCTTTCCGTTTTCTACAAAAATGGCTTCTTCTTTCTTCGAAGACTTTTCAGTGAATATTTCAAAAGCTCCGTCATTAAATACATTGCAGTTTTGATAAATCTCAAGGAATGAAGTTCCCTTGTGCGCATAGGAGCGGCGCAACATCTCTTTCAGATGTACCGGATCACGATCCATGGAACGGGCGATGAAAGTACCATCTGCACCCATAGCCAACGCGATAGGATTGAACGGATGATCGATAGATCCCATCTGAGTCGACTTGGTGATCTTACCTTCCTCTGAAGTAGGGGAGTATTGTCCTTTGGTGAGTCCGTAAATCTCATTGTTGAACAATAAAAGGTTAATGTCAATATTTCTTCTCAACAAGTGTATGAAATGATTACCGCCAATCGACAGGGAATCACCATCACCACTCACCATCCATACACTCAACTCCGGACGCACACTCTTTAAACCGCTGGCAATAGCCGCCGCACGACCGTGAATACTATGCATACCAAAGGTCTCCATGTAGTAAGGAAAACGGGAGGAGCATCCGATACCGGAAATAAAAACAATATCTTCCCTCGGAATTCCTAATTCCGGTATGACCGTCTGTACCTGTTTCAGGATGGAGTAATCACCACAACCCGGACACCATCTTACTTCCTGATCTGTGACAAGTTCTTTGCTGGTGAATTTTGGAGCTTCAGGAGCGTTAGTTACAGCTGACATATTTTAATTGATGAATTATTGAATTGATGAATTGATGAATATTTATTGTTTGAATAAGTAGAATATGGTTGATTCGTGTTAGAATAATTGTAGACTGCATTGCTGTACTCTAATCATCCTTCAACATCTAATTTCTAATTCTGCATTCTAATTCTGCATTCTAATTCTGCATTCTAATTCTGCATTCTAATTCTGCATTTCTAATTCTGCATTCTAATTCTGCATTCTAATTCTGCATTCTAATTCTGCATTCTAATTCTGCATTCTAATTCTGCATTC
This sequence comes from Bacteroidota bacterium, assembly GCA_016713925.1. Classification (NCBI taxonomy): domain Bacteria; kingdom Pseudomonadati; phylum Bacteroidota; species Bacteroidota bacterium. Next base: position 581,120 of record JADJOH010000002.1, on the reverse strand, counting down.
TGCATTCTGCATTCTGAATTAATCCTTATTTACAGAGTTCTTCGATTTTATCAAAGACTTCTGACGTAGAGAACGGCATCCCCTTAATTTTATTCAAGCCAATAGATGGAACCATGAACTTATCACGGATGATGGAATTCAACTGCCCGGTATTCATTTCAGGAATCAATACCTTATCGAAGTTATACAGGATTTCTCCCAGATTTTTCGGGAAGGGATGGATATGACGTAACTGAGCATGACTCACATCATAGCCTTTTGCTCTCGCATCCTTAACTGCTGCCTTGATCGCACCATAAGTAGAACCCCATCCGAGCACCAATAGTTTTCCTTTTTCATTGCCATTATCCAATGTTTGCAATGGAATATGATCAGCAATCTTCGCTACCTTAGCTTCACGCATACGTACCATGAATTCATGGTTTTCGGGATCATAACTGATGGTGCCGGTTTCATGTTGTTTTTCAAGTCCGCCAATACGGTGTTCCAGATCTTTCGTTCCGGGAATAGCCCATGGACGAGATAATTTCTCATCACGTTTATAAGGCAGGAATTTATCATCGCTGTTTTTCTCGGTGATGAAATTTCCTTTGAAGCTCTTCAGGTCAGCCGATTTCGGGAAACGCCAGGGCTCTGAACCATTGGCAATGTAACCGTCACTGAGGAAGATCACCGGGGTCATAAATTCAATGGCAATACGACAGGCTTCGAAAACCGTATCAAAGCAATCTGCAGGTGTTTTAGCAGCAATCACAGGAATAGGTGCTTCTCCGTTCCGGCCATACATTGCCTGAAAGAGGTCACTCTGTTCTGTCTTGGTCGGTAAGCCGGTAGATGGTCCGCCGCGCTGAACGTTGATGATGACCATGGGCAGTTCCAGCATCAAGCCTAATCCCATCGCCTCACCTTTCAAGGCAATGCCGGGTCCGGAAGAAGTAGTGACGGCGAGTTTTCCACCAAATGCAGCACCTATAACGGCACATATAGCCGCAATTTCATCTTCGGCCTGATAGGTCAATACACCAAAGTGTTTGTATTTCGATAAATCGTGAAGGATATCAGAAGCGGGGGTGATGGGGTAGGAGCCCAGAAAAAGATCGAGGCCACATTTCTGAGAAGCAGCGATGAGACCCAATGCTGTCGCCTGATTGCCCATAATGTTCCGGTAAGTGCCCGGAGGCATAGGTGCAGGATGAACAGTGTATCGTGTAGTAAAAGTTTCACTGGTATCACCAAAATGATAACCTGCTTTCAGCACTTTTAAATTGGCTTCAAGGACATCCGGTTTCTTGGCGAATTTTTCTTTCAGGAAATTCTCTGTATGCACCATCTCCCGATTATACATCCAGTAAAGAAATCCAAGTACAAACATGTTTTTTGCACGGTCGATTTCCTTAATACCCATGCCGGAATCGGTCAATGCAGCACGCGTCATTTTTGTCACATCAATGGTGATCAAACGAAACCCTTCCAGTGATCCATCCAGCAACGGATTGACCCCGTCGGGATAATTCGCCAGACGAAGATTTTTTGGATCAAAACCATCTGAATTCGCGATGATGGTCCCGCCTTTACGCAGATGACGGAGATTCGCCTTCAGAGCCGCGGAATTCATGGCCACCAACACATCGCAGGCATCTCCCGGTGTGAAAATATTTACAGATCCGAAATGTAATTGGTAACCGGAAACGCCCGGGATAGTACCTATAGGCGCACGTATTTCTGCCGGAAAATCAGGGAAAGTACTCAGGTCATTCCCGAGTAAGGCAGCAGTATTGGTGAATTGTGTACCGGTGAGTTGCATTCCATCACCGGAGTCGCCGGCAAACTTGATAATCACTCGGTCAAGAACTTGTTGTTGATCAGCCATGATAATTTTGAATCGCTTTACGAAGGTGCAAAAATACAGGTTTTTCGGCTCTTTTTCAGATGATTTTATTCATAATTCGTAAAAATTAATTTCTTCAAAAATGTTGTAGATCAATAGGTTAGTTTATTGCCTGTTTCAGTAGCATTGAGTGTTATAGTAGTTTTAGCAAATTAAATTGCTCAATGCTTGTGCAAGGGTTTAGAATATGACGTAATACCAAAATTTATAAATACCCTCTTTACGAAATAGTTCAGTCGCAGATTAATGCCTTGAATTTTCTTATCAAGCAGACGATGCTTTACTTTTTTCCTAAGTATTCTGCAAGTGATAAAATAACTGTATCTCCAAATTTCTCTATTGAAGTTAAGTCTTTGTCTCCTGAGATAAGATGAGTTGCGCGTCCATCATGAGCTAATGAAAGAAGAAAATTATCCTTCGGGTCTCTACATTTATTAACTTCAAATTCTACGTCAATAAATTCCGCATTCTTCTCAATTTGATGTAAAAGTTTAATTAAGTCCTCTTCAGGAAAGTACTTTCTAAATTTTGGGCGTCTTGCTACTTCAATGAATTCATCCAATAATTCCGTGCTGAACAACAATACAATAGAACCGTCATTGAGTATTTTATCAAGTTTTGAGAATTTACCTGTTAAAATGAAACTAATCCAAAGGTTCGTATCAATTATTACTCTGTTTTTTCTTTGCAGCATATCGCTTAGCTCTAACAATTTCTACTTCCTTGGTAATTTCTTCCAAAGTTGGAGGATTTGAAGAGGCTTTTTTTCTTAATCTCTTGATAACATTTTCAATATTATTTTCTGCTTTTCGAAAAGAAATTAAGTCCAAATCAGCTAAATCCTGCAATAGCTTAATAGCTTTGGGGTTTAATATGTCTATCTGATAGGTTTTCATATAGCAAATATAGGTTTTTCTTTATTGTTTTCTGTAGAATAAATTGACTTGCCCTTTAGTAGTTAATTTGTCATTAGTATTTTCAACTTTTTTGCAAAAGACGAAATGAAACATGTTTTCGAACTGTTATTAAAAATTCTGTCCAGACTTAACAGGGCCAAGTAGAAATAAATTTAAATTAAAAAATCCCGGCCTTACGGGACCGGGATATAAAATGTTAATTTTTTCCTTCCACTTTCTCCGATCTTGTACGCAATTGGAGCAGTTATGTTTCTTACTTTTTCAAATGTCCGCGGCTTACGGGCCGGAGCGATTTTTCGTTGGTCCTGAATTACGGTCCAGGAGATCTTTCATTACTCCACGGCTTACGGGCCGGAGAGATTTTATGTTGATCCTGAATTACGGTTCAGGAGAGTTATCATCGTTCCCCGGCTTACGGGCTGAGGAGGTTTGATGCTTATCCTGAATTACGGTCCAGGAGATCTTTCATTACTCTGCGACTTACGGGCCGGAGAGATTTTATGTTGATCCTGAATTACGGTTCAGGAGAGTTATCATCGTTCCCCGGCTTACGGGCTGAGGAGGTTTGATGCTTATCCTGAATTACGGTTCAGGAGGTCTTTCAGTACTCTGCGGCTTACGGGCCGGAGAGATTTTATGTTGATCCTGAATTACGGTTCAGGTTTTTTTTTCGTTCCCCGGCTTACGGGCTGAGGAGGTTTGTATTGTTCCTGAATTACGGTTCAGGTTTTTTTTCATTGCTCCCCGGCTTACGGGCTGAGGAGGTTTGTATTGTTCCTGAATTACGGTTCAGGCTTCTTTTCATTGCTCCCCGGCTTACGGGCTGAGGAGGTTTGTATTGTTCCTGAATTACGGTTCAGGTTTTTTTTTAATTGCTCCCCGGCTTACGGGCCCGGGAGACGCTTTCTTCTTTCTACGTAAACGAAGCTCTTTTCTTTAATGTTGTGTGATTAGAATTTCGTCTTTAATCTTCTTTTAAGGAATTTGCAATTACTATGCCAGTTCAAGAAAGGGGGTCTGTTTTTTTGTTACAATATTCTTCGATTCTGATCGTTGCAAGTCATCCTTATTTAGAAGAGTTCCTTTTAATACTGATTTATGAATGGCGATCAATGTATTCACTCAATTCCCGTACACTACTGTCAAAACTGAATTCATTGAAGAGATGAAAGTAGTTTTGTGGATCTATAGTGTATTGATATGCATATTTTGCCAACTCCAATTTTGAAGATTCAAAACTCATCAGGTTCATCAACTCAGCTACCTGGCGGCTATTGATCACACCATGTTGTCGTATGGCTTGTTTGGAGAGGGTCATTCGGGTGCTCTCAAAACTTTGATTGTCGATTGTGTTTAACAATGCATTGAAGTCAGCGTCGTTGATGCATTGGGGTGCTGCAGGAGTTCCACAGGGACCGGGTGCTGGCAGCGGATAGGGCGCAGGGTAGGGCGCAGGATACGGATTGTAATAGGGAGGTACCGGAGCAGGTGGTGTAAACAAGGGAATGATTTCATTGATGCGGAGTCCGCGGTGGCGGGTAACCATAGCCCTTACCTCTGATGAGGCAGGCACATCGATGAATCCGTTGTACAACAATACTCTTTGCTGGTTATAGGAGTGGTAGTGATTTCTATATGTCCACACTTGTAGTTGATGACGGCCCGGCATGATGTCGTTGATGATAACCGCTGTTCCGGGTGTATTATACTGAACATGGTTTAGACTTACAATGACAGGCTTGTTGTCGAAGGTACGGATGCGGAGGTCCGAGAGCCTGTGATCCGCAGATGCATGAGCAGAAATTAGGCTGCTGATGATGAGAGTAGAGATCAGGTTTTTCATTTTTTTTTCCTCCTGTTGAATTGTTTGTTATTTGTTGTTGAAAAGCAAGAGGCAAGGGCTATGCCAAAGAAGAGACCACAGACCCTTATCCCCAAATATGGGGAGGCCTTCCTGATCAGTTAATTGGATTTATTATTCGTTAAAGGAACTGTCAGATCATTGAAAAATAATGATTTATAGCGACAGGAAAACGAGTATGAAATTAATATGAACTCAGGAGTTCTTCTTTCTGCTGAAATAGGTCTCGTTGAGCTGGCTGTAAACAACAAGTGCAAAAGAAATGCAAACTATGGCTATCGAAACATTCATCATATCTATCGGAGTTTAATTAGGACAAAGGTCGACCTATAATTTAAACTGAATGTTAAATCATCGCGTTAAATTTTAACAAACCGATGTTAAATGAATTCAGACCCTGCTTCCGGCCTTCTTTTTCAAATTGACTTTCTTCTTTGCAGCAACTCCCGCCGATTTACTGTATTGTTCTTTTTTCTTTTTACGGGCGATGTATTCACGGCGTTTTTCGCGCTCGCGTGCTAAAAATAAATGTCTTGTTTTTTCGAGGTATCTCCAGTAATCATCTCCATAATGCACAAAAACTTCTTGTCCGGGTAAAATAGTGCGTGTAGCGACAATGAACACTCTTTGTTCACCATTGCGTCGCTTGATTTCATATTGTGCATTGTTGGTTAATCCGGAAACTCTTCCGATTCCTCTGGCGTCGTTGGCATAGCGTCCCATCGCCCAGGGAGTAAAATATGCATCTACGCATCGGTTTTTTGAGATAAAAAACACGTAACCTTCGTGTCCCTCTTGTGCTCTCTTTTCGCACTCCGACCAGGGAACAAATTCCCCTTCATACTCACAAATGATGTCGCCCCGGCGGTACTCTTGTTCAACAAATAATCCTTTTCCTGCTTTCGGGAGCTGACTTTTTTTAATGTAAACCATAGTTGATATCAGGATGAATCTGCTTTGTATACAGATTTACTAATCCGGCGCGCAAAGATACACGCTATATGATATCAATAGCTATAGTATGTAAAAATTAATGATTGGTTTTCTTTGCTTTCGTCTCAAGATATTGTTGATAGAATACACAAATAGCTCCCAATGCAACGATGATAATAGAGATTGTTTTCATTTGTTTATGTTTTGAATACATAACAAAGGTCTATTGAGATAGCCCCTTTTGCCCTTCATTTTTGGTCAATAGAAGCTCAAAAAGGGCGAAAATGCCTCTTTTGTGGTCAGAATTAGGTTTGGGGCCGGGAATTTTATGCCCGAAAAGTGAAGATGTTTAAGAATTTGAATTCAGATTTCTTTCATTCGGTGGTTATGGTTTTCTTTTTTACACCTTTGAAGGGAGAAGGTGTTTTCATAGCGAGTTAAGTGGGAAAGCAAGAATGAAAAATATCAAATTCAAATAATGATTATCCTGAAAATGTAGAGCCGGGAAAATGTGATTTTCAGAAGTTAGACTTTTAATTCTACCTCTTTTTCCATCATCCTTGCCAATAAACTATCTGCCTCCTTTACACTATCTACATGCATCAAAGTAAGACTCAGTTTACCTTTGTCTTCTTTTAGTTTACAGGCTCTGGGATGGTTCTGAACGTATTTTAAAATAGTGGAAAAGAGGGTGCTTTGAAAATACGCTGAATCTTTATTGCTGATGAAGTAGGTTTTTAAGGTCCGGTTTTTAAGTACGATCTTCTCGAAACCCAGTTGCTTGGCTTTCCAGCGAAGTCGTATGGTATGCATGAGCTCATACACTTGTTTCGGAACCGGTCCGAAGCGGTCGCGCAGTTGCTCTCCGAAAGCGACCAGTTTTTCTTCATTGGCCACCTCGTCCAGTTCTTTATAAAGACTGAATCTTTCCGTGATATTGGTGATGTAATCATCCGGGATGCGCATTTCCAGGTCAGTGTCAATCTGGCAATCACGTACATAGTTGGTGATGGATTCATCCTCAGGGAAGAGTCCTTTGAAATCCGTTTCCTTGAGTTCCTGAATGGCTTCGTCCAGAATTTTATGGTACATCTCAAAACCAATTTCAGAAATGAATCCGCTCTGCTCTCCACCTAACAAATTCCCGGCACCACGTATGTCTAAATCGCGCATGGCCACATGAAAACCACTCCCCAGCTCCGAATGTTCTTCAATGGCCTTGAGTCGCTGTCGGGCTTCAGGGGTGAGTACCGTGAGTGGAGGTGCCAGCAAATAGCAAAATGCTTTTTTGTTGGAACGTCCTACTCGTCCACGCATCTGGTGCAAATCACTTAAGCCGAAGTAATGGGCATTGTTGATGATGATGGTATTGGCATTGCTGATATCCAGCCCCGACTCAATAATGGTAGTGGCGACCAGGACATCAGTGTCTCCCTCAATAAAATTGATCAGAATTTCTTCGAGTTTTTCTCCATCCATCTGTCCATGACCGACACTGATTTTTACATCCGGACATAACTTGTGAATCATAGCAGAGATATCGTGGATGTCCTGTACCCTGTTGTGAACAAAGAATACCTGTCCGCCTCTCGATACTTCGTAGTTGATGGCATCACGGATCAGGTGTTCGTTGAAGACATGCACTTCAGTGTTGACCGGATGGCGATTGGGCGGTGCGGTGTTGATAATACTTAAATCACGTGCTCCCATCAATGAAAATTGTAACGTACGGGGGATCGGTGTCGCCGTTAGGGTTAACGTATCTACATTTACTCTTAACGCTTTCAGTTTCTCCTTCGCTGCTACACCAAATTTTTGTTCTTCGTCAATGATCATCAGTCCGAGATCCTTGAAAAATACATCCTTGCTGAGGATGCGATGCGTGCCGATGAGTATATCTATCTTCCCGGCTTCCAGCTTTTTTAAGGTAGCAGTTTGTTCGGCTGTGCTCTTAAAGCGGTTGAGATAATCAATGGTGCAGGGAAACTCTTTGAGGCGTTCACTGAAGGTGCGGTAATGTTGTAAGGCCAGGATAGTGGTAGGAACCAACACCGCGACTTGTTTTCCATCTGCCACTGCTTTGAATGCTGCACGGATGGCGATTTCTGTTTTTCCAAAGCCAACATCTCCGCAAATCAACCGGTCCATCGGATATTCCTTCTCCATATCTTTCTTCACATCTCTCGTCGACTTCAACTGATCAGGCGTGTCCTCATACATAAAGGAGGCCTCCAGTTCTGTTTGCATATAGGAGTCGGCAGTGAAGGCGAACCCACTTTGCGCGCGTCGCTTGGCATATAAGGCAATGAGGTCTTTGGCAATATCCTTTACCTTTTTCTTGGTCTTCGATTTGAGTGTGGACCATGCCGTACTTCCCAATTTATTAAGAGTGGGTGCTGTGCCATCCTTGCTGGAGTAACGCGCAATCCGGTGCAGCGAATGAATACTGATGTAAAGTATATCATTGTCTTTGTACACCAATCGGATCGCTTCCTGTTGTTTTCCGTTTACATCCAGGGTCTCAAGTCCGGCGAATCGTCCGACACCATGATCAATATGTGTGATGAAATCTCCGGGCTTGAGACTATAAATTTCCTTTAAGGTGATGGCCTCACTTTTGCTGTAATTTTTCTTAAGCCGGAAACGGTGATAGCGATCAAATACCTGATGGTCGGTATAGCAAATCAGTTTGAGATCATGATCAATAAATCCCTGATGTAAAGCAGTAAGTATAGTATGAAATTTTAATTCAATACCCTTGTAAGCATCCGGCTTTGGAATGTCTTCAAAAATGGAATAAAGTCGTTCGGATTGTTTCGCGGATTCAGAGAAGAGATAATTGGTATATGATTTTTCCTGATTTTTATAAAGATTGTCGAGGAGTAAATTGAAGTTCTTGTTAAAGTGCGGTTGCGGTGAGATGTTAAAAGCAATGTTTTCCCTGTTTTCAAAAAAAGGCTTCGTTCCGAATTCCACGATGAGGTGTGGTTCAATTTTACTGCGGAGATCGTCTAATGAGTCAAACAGTTCATCTACTTTTCGCACCACCTGCTCCTCTTCAATGAAAACTTCTGAGCCATAACGTTCATTCACTTTTTCAAGCGAAGATTCAATGGCATTTAACGTGTATGCGAAGTCTTTGATGTAAAGATTCGTTTCCGCAGGTAAAAAGTCCAGGAAGGATTCATGCTCTTCTTTGACTAAACCTGATTGAATATTGGGGATGATGGTGACAAAGCCAATGCTCTTCTCGCTCAATTGTGTGGAGGGATCAAAGCTCCGGATGGACTCAATTTTATCTCCGAAAAGTTCAATACGATAGGGCAACTCGTGCGCAAAAGAGTAAATGTCGATGATACCACCACGAATAGCGAATTGACCGGGCTCATAAACGAAATCAATTTGTTCAAAAACATTTTCCTGCATGAACTCTGTCAGGAAATCAATGCTGAGCTTTTCACCCACTTTGACTTCCATGGTGTTGCGCTCGAGCGATTTCTTCGTGATGACTTTCTCATGGATCGCCTCCGGATAAGTGATCACAATAAAATGCTCTCTACTTTTATTGATCCGCGTGAGGACTTCTGCCCGGTGGAGGACACTGTTATTGTCCGGCTGATCCAGTTGATACGGTTTCTTATAGGAGGAGGGGTAGAGGACAGCTTTCTGATCGCCCAAAATATTTTCGAGATCATTTTGAAAATAGGCAGCTTCTTCACGATCTCCAAGAATAAATAAGGCAGGTTGGGGAAACTGATGCAAATGTGATGCAATAAAAACGGCATCTGAAGAGCCGGCTAATCCTTGCAGAAATATACGCTGTTGCTTACGTTCGAGCAGAAGTGTGCGGAGTCGCTGTGCCTGCGCCTGATTCTGGTATTTCTGAAGTATATTTAATAAATCCACCCGCACCTGTACTTTTCGGTGCTGCAAAGGTAATGAATGCGGAAACGATTAATCGAATGCAGGGCAATTTGCTTTTTTCTTTTTTCGCTTACCCCCCTTGAAACCGGATTTGTTACCTCCTCCGCCACTGCCACGGTTGCCATTGTCACCAAAAACAGGAGTGTATAAGAGTTTTACTCCGGCAAACATATAGGTGTCGTTGTCGTTGGGGTCTCCTCTGGAAGCACCTGTTCTTGGGTATCCATCGGCAAGGTTACTGGCCATCTCCACAGCAAGTGCTCCGTTAGGGGTTGCAGAAAGTTGAAGAGAGTCAACATATTTACCACTGAGATCATCAAAATAGTCGGCAAAAGTGAAATGATTTATAATCTCAATTCTTGCTGCAAAGGCATTGGAGAGCCTGAATTCTACACCCACGCCAAGCGGAAAAGATAGACTGTATAATTTATAGGGCTTGGGATTACCACCTCCTTCAATGTATTGTCCCTCTGTACCCAGTTTTTGTAATTCTATCTCCTGATCGTTCAAGAGGGCTATCGGATTGTAGTGATAATAAGCAACTCCGCCAATGAGGTAAGGCGTTACTTTTCTGGTTTTCCCATTTTGATAACCCAATATTCTATATTCTGCAGTCAATGAAACCTGCCAGATATCATTTCTGAAGTGAAGATCTCTATCCAGATTAAAATCCTGTATGGCCAGAGAATCTGCCCCTACCACTTTACCTGCAGAGAAGGCCCCGGCAATGTAAAAATGCTGACTTGCTCTGTACAATAATCCTCCGGTAAAATAATAGCGAAAGAGCTTTTGATGCGTCAGTAACCGGTCGTTCATGTCACCGTAGTACCAGGTGGTTCCACCACCAATGAAAATGCCGGTTCTTGTTTGTGATGAGGCTTGCAAAGAAAGGGTAAGAAGGAAAATTATTATAATTCGTCGGGTCATGATGGGATGTTTGCTGTTACCGTTTTTCCGGAAATGAGGACTTCGCCGGTCATTTCTGATGGAATGGGTATATTCATTAACGTTAGTATGGTCGGGGCAATGTCTGCCAGGCGACCGGAAGCCAATTTGATATTCTTGTCCCCGGTGATCAAAACGCAGGGAACAGGGTTGGTAGTATGTGCCGTGTTCGGACTTCCATCCGGATTCACCATCATATCCGCATTTCCATGATCAGCAATGATGATAAAGTTGTAATCTTTTTTTAGTCCTGCCTCTACTACTTCTTTCAGACAACTATCCACGGCTTCCACTGCTTTAATGGCAGCATTGAAATTTCCGGTATGCCCCACCATATCGGCATTGGCAAAATTCAGACAAACGAAGTCGGTTTCTCCTGTATGGAGTTCTTGTACGATAGCATCTTTTACAGCGAAGGCACTCATCTCCGGTTGCAAATCATAGGTGGCAACTTTCGGAGAAGGAATCATAATTCTCTTTTCTCCTTCGAAAGGTTGCTCTCGTCCGCCACTGAAGAAGAAGCTGACATGCGGATATTTTTCAGTTTCAGCGATGCGGATTTGCTTTTTATGATGCAAGGAAACCACTTCTCCCAAGGTCATGTTCAGATTGTTTTTTTCGAAAATGACAGAGATATTTTTATACCTGTCGTCGTATCTGGTCATGGTGACATAATGCAGATTAAGCTTTTTCATTCCGGCATCCGGCAGATCCTGCTGGGTGAGTACTTCCGTAATTTCACGGCAGCGGTCGGTCCGGAAATTGAAGCAAATGACAACATCATCCTCTTTAATATTTCCACAGGCTTCTCCTTTCTCATCAGTGATAATAATTGGCTTGAGGAATTCGTCGGTAATTCCTTCGGCATAGGCTGTAGCAACGGACGATTTCCAGTCGGTGGTTTTTTGTCCGATGCCGTTCACGAGCGCATCATAGGCCAATTTCACTCGTTCCCATCTCTTATCACGGTCCATGGCAAAATACCTGCCCGTGATAGAAGCAATTTTTCCGGTACTCTTATCAAGATGTTCCTGTAGATGCGTGAGGTAATTAAGTCCTCCCTTCGGATCCGTATCGCGGCCATCGGTGAAGGCATGAATAAAAACTTTTTTCAGTCCTGCTTCATGCGCTAATGTGCAAAGATGTTGGAGGTGATTGATATGAGAATGTACGCCACCGTCGGAAACGAGTCCGATCAGATGCAAAGCCCTGTCCTTTTCCGCAGCAGTTTTTAGTGCATTCACAAGGACCGGTTGGTGATCTATCGTTCGTTCCCTGACCGCTTTATTGATATTCGCGAGTTCCTGCCAGACAATTCTACCGGCACCAATGTTAAGATGACCCACTTCCGAATTCCCCATCTGACCTTCCGGTAAACCCACATCTTCGCCGGAAGTGAGCAGACTACAGGTCGGATAGCGCTTCATCAGGTCATCCATAAAAGGCGTATGGGCTTGAGAAATAGCATTTCTAAGGCTGTCAGGCGCTAAGCCCCAACCATCCAGAATTACAAGAACTACTTTACTCATAAATTGCTGCTTTTTATCTTAAAAGAATCGTGCAAAGTTACGGTAAAAATACGGCAGGAAGCATGCTATTTCTCAGCTGGAATCCTGATTTCAAAAACAGAGCCGGCAGGGTGGTTGGCCCTGACTTTTATAGTGCCTTTGTGAAGATGCACGATATGCTGCACAATAAAGAGGCCCAATCCGGTGCCTTTTGTGCGTCTCGTATCTTCATTTCCAACGCGATAGAATTTTTCAAATATTTTTAAACGCTCTGATTCTTCTATGCCGATGCCTTCATCGCGAATGGTCATTACCGCTTCATGCAGATGTCTGCTCAAACTGATTTCAATGGTCGTATCGGAGGTAGAGTACTTCTCGGCATTTTCAAGGAGATTGTAAATCATAGAACTTAAAGCCATTTTATCCCCAACAATGAATACGCCCGGGGTAATGATTTCTTTAAAACTATGATCGTGATCTTGCCGTTCAATATACTCCTGTATCAACTGCTCCATGAAATCGGAGAAATTGATGCGCTCAAAATGTAAATCAAAATTATTGTTTTCTAATCGTGATGCAAACAAGGCATTTTCAACCAGGAGATTGATACGTTCCGTTTCCAGCAAGGCTCTTCTGATAATTTCCTGTTGTTTCGGCCGGTCGAGGTCACGTTTCTGAATCGTTTGCAAATTTAATTTCACGGCAGCTAAAGGAGATTTGAATTCATGCGTGATAGAGAGCAGGAAGTTTTTTTGCTGCCGTGCCAGTGCAAACTCTTTCCGAAAGGCTTCCTTGGTTTTATAAATTCCAAAAACCAGCAATGCCAGAAACACACTGCCCTCACCCAGGACCATATACAAACGCTTCTTTAAATCCTGAGCAAAACGCAATTCTTCTTTTTGTATAGCAACAGGATCATCATGTACCAGCTCGGTCAGATCCATACGGTAGGCCACAATCTCCTGATTCAAATCAATCAGCAAATACGCCCACCACGAAAATTGCAACAAGATATATGCAACCAGCAAATAAAATATGAAGAGAGGTTTAGCCATAATTTTTTTGTAGCACCAAAGTTACAACAAACGGTGAATATGAAATGGATGAACCCGTAGTGACAGGTCGCGACCTGTCACCGGCAAATAAATGTAGTGACAGGTCGCGACCTGTCCCGCGTAAAATCGTAAATTGGTAACCTTCTCTATTTGTCCGAATGTAGCCGCGTTACATGTAATGCGGCTACATTCGGACGATGACAGTAATGACAGGTCGCGACCTGTCATTACGGAATATCCAACCACTCTATAAATCTTCCGGTTTAATCTTTACTATTTTGTTGTCTCTCATCACAACCAGTACAGAGTTTTTATATTTTTTGTAGGCAATCAATTTTTCATACGATATTTCAAGCCCCTTCAAAATTTTGTCCCGGAGTTCATTTTGTTCTTCTACAGTTATCATAGCATTTTTTAATTTGATCAAACTTTGTAGTGTTAATAATATTTAATTCCCTTGAATGGTTTTTTCTGCAATCGTTTCCTTGTGAATTGTCAAAAATTAAAGCTCCATCCGTTATTGGTAAATATATATCAAATAAATTTATAATTCCTCTTAAATATCTTCTTTCAATTACATCCGTCGGGATGTCGTGTCCACCCTCCAAGACTCGTGTCCTAACACGTTCCTTTGCTAATTCTGCATTTTGTAGCCAAAAGAAAATTAAAGTTATGGAATAATTATTTTCTTTTGCTTCAAGTATTTTACTTCTATAGCTCTTGGTTGATAAAGTTGTCTCAAAAGCAAAGCTTTCGTTTAAATACAGTAATTCATTTATTCGGTTTAACATTAAACGACCGGCTTCAAAAGCAATTTTTTCCGGCTGGAATGGTGAAATCCCTTTGGCAATTTCATCGGCATTTACAAATTCTTTACAATTGATCATTTCCGGTAAAATAGTAAAGGAAGCTGTGGTTTTACCAGATCCGTTACATCCTGCAATTATATATAGATTTTTATCTACCATTCCTGCAAATTTAATGAATTTTCCACTCTATTAAGCACAATTTTGCTTCATTTATGCTGAACACTTATAACTGTTTGGATAGTTAATCCTTTCAAAAAGATATATTTAATCAAAATAGTAGACGGATCTCAATTGCCTGTTTCAGAAAGAGAATTACCCTTATCTTTATTCCTGCCAATAATTCTGCATCGTTTCATGTTCCATAAAATCTTTCTTCTGTTCTTTTTCATCCGGTTGTTTTCTTCCGATGTTCATGCTCAGTTTACCGATCGTTATTGGGCTTTTGGAGATAGCGCAGCAATAGATTTTACTAATTTGAATAGTCCTCAACCCGCTAGTAGCATTTTAAGAGTACGTGGGACTTGTGCGAGTATTTGTGACAGTGCTGGTGATTTATTATTTTATTGTGGTTCTCCCAATTGGGCACAATGGTTAGCAATAAATAATATTTTTACAGATGGAACGGTAGTCAACAAAAACCATATTGTAATGGAAAGTGGTGATTCACTTGTTGGGGCATTATGGTATCAGGAAATGGTTATTGTTCCGGACCCAGGGGATATTAATCGTTTTTATATTTTTTGTGCTGGTAATACTCAACCAGTTGTAGGATTATATTATTCAATCGTTGACTTATCTTTTAATGGTGGTTTAGGAAAAGTTGTACAAAAAAATGTTCAACTCCGAAATGATACTATTACAGATGGGATAACAGCAGTAAGGCATGGAAACGGAAGGGATTGGTGGGTTTTAGCAAGAAGCTGGAAGACTGTTCCTACTAATGATATTACTGCATACTTGATTAGTCCATCTGGTGTTACCATAAGTCCTACTCAATATATTGGTGCAAGTATAGCATTGCAGAGTACTTATAGGCTAAAATTTAATTTGGCTGGTGACCATTTATATAATGTTTCTTCAAATGGTATCATTGAAAGATACGACTTTGACAGATGCTCTGGTATTCTATCTAATAAGATTGTTTATTCGTTAACAACATCCGGTTATAGCGGTCTTTGGGGTTTTGAAGTATCACCTGATGAAAGTAAATTGTATGTCTCTTCAATTTATCAAGGGGTTGGAGGAAACAAGGGATATTTAATACAATTTGACCTGAATAGCTCCAATTTTATTGCTAGTGCAGAAACTTTAAGGACTTTTTACGATCCGGATATTCCCGGCCTTTTAGAGTTAGGGCCTGATGGAAAATATATTTAAGTACTTTTGGGCTGGTCCGGATGCTTGTAGTTTTTATTTATTTTGTGCATCTACGGTTAATATAACTAATTCAAATTTATCAGTTATAAATTCTCCTGATAGTGTATTTCCAGCTTGCGATTTTACTTTATTCAGTTTTTACTTAGGAGGTCACAAAGCTTATGTAGGCCTTCCGAATAATCACAATTATGAATTAGGGGCTTGGGTAGGATCACCATGTGATACTCTTTCCGTTGGCTTAGAGTACTTATTTCCTAAGAACAAGGAGTTGAAACTATATTTTGATAAATCCTGGCAAACAATTTTTGTCAATGCTGAAGAGTTAAAAGGAAGAAATGCAACATTAGAGTTTTTTAATATAAATGGGCAGATAATTGATCGAATTTCTTCCAAAACAGATGGAAGTTATTTTAGCAACAGCAGTTCATTTTCGTCTCAACCTGATGGTGTGTACATTGTTAGGTTAAGTACCGAGAAGGAAGTGTTAACGGGGAGATTCGTGAAATGGTGAACAATAATTTTGTCAGATTGTTGCCGCGTCCGATTTTAATCACGCCATATGTAACGATGTCCGAATGTAGCCGCGTTACATGTAACGCGGCTACATTCGGACATTGACAACGGTAGGTAGTGACAGGTCATCTTGCTGGTGACAGGTCGCGACCTGTCACTACATACCGTCCTCACCGTTGTCAATCATCCAACTCCGTCGAGATACTCGTCCCCGTAACCGTTTTTACCGGAACCCAGGTGCCTTGCGGACTTAAAAATTCAATGACATAATTATCTACACCTGTCGCCCAATCTTCATAGGGTGACCAGTTCAAATAGGTGCGATGGTCTTTCCAATATCCTTCGAGTAAAATGCTTTTTCCGATATTGCTTTCCAAGCCCGGAATCTGACAATCGTTTACCACTACTACTTTATAAGTGTAGGAATTTGTTTGCACTTCCGCAGTCATATCGGTATAGCTGTTGACCGCAGCCGGTTCTGTCGCGATCTGACTGAAGTTGATGTTGTCAATGCTACGGAAAATCCGGTATTCAAGGACGCGCTCCGGATGAATGAATGGGGCATTCCATTCGGTGAGTATGTATTGGTTGTTCACTACAGTGGAGCGGACAATTAACGATTGCTGATTTTCGAAAATATTTTCCGGCCATGCCGCTGCGGTATCACTCCATGCTCTGAAGGGTTGTCCGCATAAGTCAACCGCTTCCACACGGTATTCGTATTCGAAAGGACAAAGTAAAGTGGTGTCGGTGTATTGTAGTGTCGTGGATGGAAGGCTGGCGATAAGTTGTGGACTACCCGATGGGCGCTCTGTACGGTAAAGTTTGTATTCGTTGAAGGTGCATCCCTGATAAGCCGTCCAGCTGACCTGAATGATAAGTCCGGTGCTTTGTGCGCTGATGTTGATGGTGGTATGCGAGGTGCTGCTGTCTAACGGTAACTCATAGCCGCAATGATCAATAGTTTGTACCTTATAGGTATAGGTATTGTTTTTTGTGTTTAAGCCATTGTCGGTATATGCACTCGTTAATGCTGTCGTAGCGAGTACAGGGTTATTGTCCGTGTAGATGAGATCCCAGGCATTTCCTGCAGTATTGTACCGGTATAAACGATAAGCGGCGACATCATTTTGCCATGTGTTGAACCATGTAATTTCAACCTGCTGATCGTTGAGTACACTGGCCGAAGCAATAGGACTTACAGCCGGCGGCAATGTATCGTAAACCTGGAAATACTGCAATTGAGTGCTGGTGTCGGAACAGCCATTGTTGTTGGTTACAATTAAGGTGACATCAAAGATTCCGGAACTGTTACCGGTAATCACAGGATTCATTAATGTACTGGTCGTGAAACCAAAATCCCATTGATAAGTCGGAGCAATGGTGTCGTTGGATTGATCGTTGAATTGAAGTACATCGCCAAAGCAGACAGCCGTTGTATCCACTGAGAATGCAGCTACAGGTGTTAGTAATGATTCAATGCCGGGTTGGAAAGTAAAGGTATCACTGCAGCCAAAATTATTGGTGGCGATGAGAACGGGTGTATATTGACCGGGAATAGAGTAGGTATACGAAGGATCAGTAGTCGTGGAAGAATCACCGTTTCCAAAATACCAGGTGTAAGAGATAGCACCTCCCGATGTATTCGTGAATTGAGTGCTTAACGGATTACAACCCGAATTGGTATTCACAGTAGCAGAAGCAGCAGGTGAAGGATGGATCAATACCTGTTGTTGCGCGGTATCCGAACATCCGTTGCTATTGGTGATGATAAGGGTGATGGTATAGATGGAATCATTCACCAACAACGGTTGAAAAACAGAATCTGTACTGCTTAAACCGTTATTCGTCGTCCAATTGTAATTCGGATTTTGTGTGAGGGATGAGTTACTGGAAAACGTCAATTGCGCCGGTTCACATCCTACGGTATCACTCGCAGAAATACCAGCAACAGGGGTTTGCCAAACATCAATTCCCGTGCTGAATTGGAAGGTGTCCTTACAACCGAATGAAGTGGTGGCAATGAGTTCCGGATAATACATTCCTCCCTGAATATAGGTATGTGTGGGATCATCTAACTGACTCGTATCTCCATCTCCTAAATCCCAGAGATAAGTAATCGCGCCCTGCGAAAGATTGATGAAGGATGTAGTAAATGTAGAGCAGCCCGAACTATCTGTGACAGATGCCGCAGCAACAGGTTTAGGATGGATGATTAATGGCAATGGATAACTATAGGATGAAGTACAACCTATCGAGTCAATCGTTATTAAAGTGATGGTGTACGATCCTGTATCCTGGTAGATATGTGCAGGATGGCAAAGCGTATCAATCGTTCCGTCTCCGAAATCCCAACTCCATTGACTGGCATTAATGGACGAATCCGTAAACTGAACACCTTGTCCCTGGCATCCGGAAAGTGTGGATATGCCGAAATTAGTATAAGTTCCCGGAATGGAAATATAATCCTGGCGTATCATCGTATCACTGCACCCATAACTGTTGATAGCAATGAGTGTGATGGTGTAGGTGCCCGGAATATAGTAGATATGTTGCGGATTGATATTGGAAGAAATCCCTCCGTCTCCAAACGACCAGCTGAATTGTGTGGCATCGGAAGTGGTATTGACGAAACTGATTTGTGTCGGCGAACATCCTGCGAGAGAAGGGGAATAAAAATCAACAACCGGTGATGAAATATGTACCATGTCAGGATAAAGAATGGTATCCAGGCATCCACCCGGGAATTCTGCAATCAGCATGACATCAAAATAGCCATTGCCGGTGTAAGTATGTGTGGGATGTTGCAACGTTGATGTGCTGTTGTCGCCAAAGTTCCAGGTCCAGGCGATGGCTCCGTTGGAAAGATCACTGAACTGTACAGCATGTGGAATACATCCTGTTGAATCATCAACCAGCGCACCGGCCGCATAATAGGGGAATGGAACCTGATAGGAAGTATCCATGCACCCATTGTTATCAGTTATGATGAGTTGAATGGAATCGGTCGGATCACTATAATAGGTGTATACCGGATTTTGCTGTACCGAACTGTCGCCATTTCCAAAATACCAAAGCCATTGCACGGCATTGTTACTTTGATCTGTAAAGCTTACCGTGACCGGCATACATTGTCCGTTGGTGGTATAGGTGAATAAACTTTGCGCCTGTATCACATTCAGATAGCCCACAGCTGTATGTGTAACAGAACAGGTATTTTCTATAGCCGTTAACGTTATAGTATATACGCCAGCCTGCGCGAAGGTATGCGTAGGATTCAGATCATTGGATGTGTTTCCATCTCCAAAGTCCCAACTATAGGAAGAGGCGTTTTGCGAATTGTTTTGAAAGGTCACCGCTGCATTGACACAGGAAATAGTGTTAGAAGTGAATGCCGGAATGGGATTGTTCACTACAACCGGTATTGCCAGATTAAAAGTGTCTTTGCAACCCAGCGTATCGGTGGTGATGAGTTCGACATTATAGCTGCCCGCAGTGGTATAGGTGTAGGCGGGTTGCAATTGTGCCGACGTATTTCCATCTCCAAAATTCCATAACGCATTGGTAAAGGCGAGTGAATCGGTTAAACTGAATTGCACCGGACTTCCTAAGCAAATATCCTGACTTCCGGAGAGCATAGGATTCGAATGTCCGAGTGTGATGGTAGTGGTGATGGTGGCAAGACAGCCTTCACCAATGCTCATGTTTAAGACAATGGTATAAGTGCCCGCCTGCTGATAAGTATGTGTCGGATTGGCTAACGTTGAAGTAGTACCGTCACCGAAATCCCAACTGAAAGTGGTGATATCGGGCGTTTGGGTGGAGAAACTAATGGTATAAGGTTTACAGGGATTGATAAAATTAAACTCTATCGGCTGCGGATCGTAGGGAATGGCTTTTACAATTGCATAGGGATTGAAGGTTTGAGTACATCCTCCCGGCATCGACGTTTGTAATGTAACCGTATAGATACCCGGTGTCGGATACAAGGCACTTGGGGATTGAGAAGTGGAGCCGGATCCATTCCCGAAATTCCAGTTCCAGGTGTTACTGCCTGTAGTAGGATCTGAAAACGCTATCGGATTATCCTGACAAACAAGGAATGTATCGGGGACTGTGTAAGCCACTTGTCCGCTGATGACGGTCACATAATTTGCTTTATACACCGTGTCTTTACAACCGAATGAATTGGTGACGATCAGATATACCGTATAATTTCCAATCGCAGCGTATGTATGACTGGGGTTGGCAAGATTGGAAGTAGTGCCATCTCCAAAATTCCATAGGTAATTATTGACATTAACGGCATTGCCGGTATGTGTAAACTGAACTGTCATGCCCGGACAACCTACCAGTGGCGTTCCGGTAAAGTAGGCTCTGGGGGCAAAGGATTTTATGAGTTGCGGTCTTGTAATTGAAGTTTGACAACCATTAGGAGAGATCGCAGTTAAGGTCACACTGAAGTAGCCACCCTGTGTATAAAGCGTCGTTGGATTGGTCAGATATGAGGAATCGCTGTTTCCGAATTTCCACAAATAGGAAGTCGCTCCTGTACTCAAATTAATAAACTGCGCGATGAAAGGAACACAACCACTATCCTGCAGCACAGTGAAATTAGCTACCGGTAGCGCATCTACTACAACCAGATTAGGAAGTGTAACGGAACCATTGCAACCGCTCTGGGTGGTAACGGTGAGTGTAATCGTATATGAACCGGGATTGGTATAAGTATGTACAGGATTGTCCAGAGTAGAAGTGGTGCCATCGCCCAGATCCCAGCTCCAGGTGGTGGCATTGGGTACAGTACAGTCAAACTGAATTGTGAGCGGACCACATCCTGCACTATCATTCATCGTAAAAGAAGGGACTAAACTATTTCCAATGGTGATGTTATTGGCAGAAGTGGCGGTGTCTATACATCCATTTGGAGAAGTGACAATTAAAGTGACCGGATAGTTTCCTGCACCGGCATATTGATGCGAAGGATTTTGCTGTGTGGAGGTGTTTCCATCACCAAAGTTCCATTGCCAGGAGGAGATGTTTGTTGCGGAAGCGGAAAACTGAAAGATGGTCGCAACATCACATGCCGAAGTCTGGTTGATGGTAATTTGAGCCAGCGGACTCGCATGAATGGTGATATAACTGTTCTTTATCGCAATGTCCTGGCACCCGAAAATATTTGATGCAATGAGCTTGACATTGTACGTACCGGGCGTAGTGTAAGTATGTGAGGGATTTGTTGCATTAGATGAACTGCCATCACCAAAATCCCATATATAGGAAGAGGCGCCCACAGAAATATTGGTAAAGAGTATGCTGTTCTGATCTTCGCAACCTGAAAAAGCAGAAGCATTGAAATCAGCAACCGGGTCGCCTAATATGGTAATGGTAGAGACAATGGTGTCTTTAATTCCTGTGGCAGAGGTGGCAATAAGGACAACCGTATATGCACCGGAATTAATATAAGAGGTGGAGGGATTGGTTAAAGTCGAATTGTTTCCGTTACCAAGACTCCATTGATAACTAACGGCACCGGTAGAAGTGTTTATAAAATTCACTAATAAGGGCGCGCAACCGCTGTCCTGGCTACTGGTAAACGAAGCTACGGGCACCTGGGCCCGTAGTAACGTTGTTGCAGTAAGTAGAAACAACAAGCTGAGATATTTTCTGAATACCCTATTCGCCGTTATTTTCATAGTTCGTAAACACGTGCACTTCACGTATAAAGGGACGTCGATTATTTGTTTTCTTCTTCGCCCTGTGCGTAGTTTTCGAAATTCGATGACTGGTTGATAACAGAACTAACAGAGCTGTATAATTGTGTACCTTCCTTGGTAATTTTCTTTACACGGTAGTAGGCAAATCCTGCAGGAGGTGTTTTGTCGATCCATGAATAGTAGAGTTCGATTTCCGATCCAATACCTTCTTTTACACCAACCGATTGAAATTCCTGACCGTTTCCGGAGCGTTCTATAACATATACGCAGTCTTCGCTTTCATTTTTTGACGTCCAGCTCACGAATACTTTACCGCTGTTGTAAACCGTATTGTAGTTGTGAATATTGACACCCGCCTGCTCATTCGCAGTGAACGGAGCACCCGGTGCGACCTGAGTTCCCTGTGCCATGGTGGTGCCTGCTGCAGCCATGAGGAGAATGAATACGATCGTCTCAATCAGGAAGAGATATTTAAACGTTGATCCTTTCTGTTCGTCACGATTGAAGTAACGCTTCGGTTTAGAGTACATCAGCATCCTGTTTTCACGGATGGTTTTGTAGAAGTCTTCTGTGTGTGCCTGGTGGTTCATTTTCAATTTATTTTTTGGTCATTGTCAATTTACGATCCTATATACGTGGGTAGAGGGGGTATTGGTTACATTCCTTCCATTTGTAAGGTTTTGGTCTTTTTTCACCGTTTTTAAAGGGAAATAGTAACCGGGGAAGGGGAATTGAAGTAGAAAGGACGTTCGTAATATTCTTGCGATCATGGACTGAATACGCAGTTTATGGAAAGAAGTTCCTACCCGGTTGAAATAATCAGAATAGAGAGACCCGGAAACCTTGTTGAAAGATCTGCGTATCAAGTGGCATAAAATACTCATCCAATTTAAGCAAGCTCAAGCATGGAAATCTTAAGTAAAACAATTAAGAAACTGACCGAAGATGAATACCAGCAACTGTTGCAGGAGGTGTCAGGGAAGAAGAAGAATAAGCCTTTTCTGGTGCTGGAAACTACACGGAATCGCGAAGTAGAAGATAGCGAGATGATGGATATCTTACAGGTGAACCCCAGCGCTTATTATACGCTGAAGTCCCGCCTGAATTCCAAAATCGCTTCTATACTCAGTAAGAAAGTGCAGAATCCGATACAAACGTTAATGGATGAGGTCTCCAGAGTACCGGCACACCTTTTTGGAAACAACCGCGAATTTTCGGTGAGAGCATTGCGTGAACTCGAGAAACAGCTAATAGAATATGACCTGAATGCAGAATTGATTTTAGTGTATAAAACACTTGCTCAATTGCATCTCTATTCAGAAGAGTACGATTCTTATGAGACCAAGTTTAACAAGCATGTCGCTTTTTCTCTCGCAGTGTCGAAGGCAGAAGGTGTCTTTTTCAGAATGATAAAGAAGTTAGGTGTTTATCAGTTGAATGGTCAGGAGTCCGATCTCGAAGAAGTGATCATGATGAAAAGGGAACTTAGCAATATTTGCGAGTTGTATGATTCCCATCGCCTCTATGTGCTTTATAATGTTGCCAGAATTTATTATTTATGTAATGTTCCTCATAAACTGGATGGACTGAAAGCTCGTGAGATTGAAATTGAAGCGGTCCTTCAAAAGATGACCAAGATTTTTGACAGCTATCCCATGGATACGTTTTATCAGAATATAAAATGTATTACGGATATGTTGTACTTTGAGTATTATGTGCGCACCGGAAATATTGTTCGTGCAGATTATTATCTCCAGCGCATCCATCAGCAGTTGCCGGAGATGACGGAGAAGCATATGATGAACTTTTTTGTGGTGCAATTCCTACGCTCTAAAATTGTAAAGTATCAAATCGATAGTAATATTGATCACCTGCAGTTTTATGCGGATAAGCTGGAGAAATATTGCGACTTTAATCAGGAGGAGGAATATCATTTTATTTGTGTGAAGCGTTATCTGGCTATCGTTCGTTTTTATCAACGCGACTTTCAGGGTGCTGCACGTAAGATTAATGAATTGCGCAATCAGATGTCGTTGAAGCAACATCTCTACACGGATATCGATTCAAAACTTTTTCAGGCCTTGCAATATTGCATTCTCGGTGATGATAGCCTTTGCATGCAAATTATCTCCAGTCTCAAGAGGCAAATCAGAGAACAGGATGCAGAGTTTGAGTCTGCCCGTTTTCTGATGAAATTGTTGAAGACCGCTTTGAAGCCTGCCGACTATCGTCGTAAAGTGAAGAAGATTGCAGAGATGTGGACAGAGTTTGAAGCATTGAATAGTGGTTCCTGCCCCGTGATCTCTTATGTAAAAGTGGATGAAAATATTATTCGCAGAATGAGCAATCCGATCAAGGATTAAATAGAATTATTTTTAAAAAAGGAAGCCCCGATGCATGCATCGGGGCTTCCTTTTTTAGAGGATGATGGCATCCAAATATTTTTCACTGAGCGGTTTGTTCACGTATTTAAATACATGCGAATTCGTGGAGGCCCGGTTGATGTCGTCAGGTGAAATCGAAGAGGATAAAACAACGATCTTACTCGTGTTTTTTATTTCATCCGACAACAATTCGAAATCCGTTAAAAATTCAAACCCATCTTTCACAGGCATATTCAAATCCAAAAAGATAATCTCAGGGTAATCGGCCTGCTGGTTCAGTCCGCGAAGGAAACCTAAGGGAGCATCAGCGGAATTTTTAACAATGACCTCTTTTGAAAAATGACTGGAGGTAATCATTCTTTCATTGATGAAGTTGTCGATCTCGTTGTCGTCGATCAGCAGGACCTTCCGAAAGCGAGTGGGTTTCATCTTGGTGGTTTTAAAATTTATTTGGTGGTGATGGGCGGAATCGAACCGTCGACACAAGGATTTTCAGTCCTTTGCTCTACCAACTGAGCTACATCACCGTGTTGGAGCCCGCAAAAGTAAGACATTTTTAGGAAAAACAAGTCGGGAATCAAAAGGTCTTCTCTTTCTGCTAAAGAAATTACAGATCAATTAAATAGCTTTTAAAATTTAATTAATCCTAATATTGCATCGTGAATCTGGTGCTCGATATTGGTAATTCTTCCATCAAGTATGGCGTATTTGATGGGGATCATCCCGTGAAAGTGGGTGTGCTCAATGAAATAGCAATAAATCAATTGCAATCAGATATCTCCGGGAAAAAAATCAAGAGGGTAATGATCTCTGCAGTAGCCCCTTTGCCTCCGTATCTGGAGAAACTTATTCAAGGTATAGAGGAGGTTTTTTATCTGGATGAAAAGATGCAAGTCCCTGTGAAGAATGGGTATGAAACACCTCAAACCCTGGGCCGGGACCGTCTCGCTAACGCTTGTGCAGCGCATGTTTTATTTCCGGGTCAGGATGTTCTTATTATAGATGCGGGTACCTGTTTGAAATTTGATTTTGTAAGCCATGATGGAATTTACTCAGGAGGTTCCATCTCCCCCGGCTTGAAAATGAGGTTCAAGGCATTAAATACTTTTACTGCCCGGTTGCCCTTGTTGGATCCTGTTTCCGCACCCGCTCTCACAGGTAAAAATACAACGGCCTCCATTCTTTCGGGCGTGGTTAATGGAATGGTGGCGGAAATCGAGGGCTTCATTCTGCAATACCGGGAACTTTATCCTCGTTTGGAACTAATATTAACCGGTGGCGACAGTGAATTCTTTTTAAATCAGCTCAAATCCCGCATCTTTGTTGCCCCGGTATTCACCTTGCAGGGTTTAAATGCGATTCTTCAGTTACAACACCATGATGAAAATAAGTAGGTTGATAGTCAGTATTCTAATGGTCTTTTTGATCCATCAGAGTTTTGGACAAACGAGTACCGTCTCCCCTTACTCCAGATTTGGACCGGGCGAATTGCTTTTTAATGGCTTTGCTCATCAACGTGGAATGGGTGGGACATCATTGGCGGAGAGTTATTTCGGCCGGCTTAATGTGTCGAATCCTGCCTCCTATGCCTATGATTCCTTGATGGTGTTTGAGTTTGGTGTAAGTGGCGAAAGACTCTGGTTAGATCAGGGTGCCATCAATAGTAAGAAGTACAATGCGAAACTGGAGTACCTCGTTCTCGGTATGCCGTTACTGCGGAATAAAATCGGACTCGTTTTCGGTATGCTGCCCTTTAGCGGAATTGGCTATTCTATCAAAACTTCTTCCTTTATCGATTCCTCCAATACCATCTCCACTACTTATGAAGGTACAGGAGGTTTAAATAAATATTTTCTGGGGACAGGCATAAAATTATCAAAGCAATTTTCGGTGGGAGTTAATGCTTCTTATCTCTTCGGATCAACCGAACAATCCAGGATAATCGAATTTACTGATACGGATTTCTTTGGAACCAGAGTGCTGGATAATACCTCTGTGGGAGATTTCCTTTTTGATTTTGGATTGCACTATAAAGCCCATCTGAAAAATAATTATACATTGGCCATAGGTGCTACTTTTTCTACTGCTCAACAGATGAAGGCGAAAAGATCCTTCCTTTGGGAAAATTACAGAACCAATGCGATCGGAATAGATTTTTCACGAGATACTGTTCAGTACATCGCAGAAGAAAAGGGTGAAATTGAATTGCCGATGTCATTTGGTATCGGTATACAAGTAGCGAAAGGTGAAAAATGGACCGTTCAATCCGATTTCAGGTTTCAGGAATGGAGTACGTATAAATCTTTCAGAGGAGAAGATAGTCTGGATAATAGTATGCGGGTTTCAATTGGTGGTCAATATGTGAATGATGCGAAAGGGACACGATTTATTGAAAGGATGCAATTCCGTGCCGGACTATTTTATAGTCAGTCGTATTTGAATTTACGTAATAATACTATTGAAGATAAAGGCATTAGCCTCGGCTTTGGCTTGCCTTTGAGAAAGGCATATCAGTCGATGATCAACATTGCTCTTGAAGCAGGGCAAAGAGGAACTACGGAGAGTACATTGATCCGGGAACGCTATGTTCGTGCCGTTATCGGTATTACCTTCAATGAAAATTGGTTCCAAAAAAGAAGATTTGATTAATCTGATCATGCGGACAAGTCGATTGTTTTTTAACAGAAGGAGTCTGGATTTCCTTTTTTTGTTAACTTTCGCTGGTGTTTTAAGTGCTTGTGAAAATGACCAGACAGAGATTAAACGTATTACAGAGCAAAAGAATGAGCCGGTAGAGCATATCAAGGGCCTTGAAACGCTCTATAGTGATTCGGGATTGGTACGCGTCAGAGTCAGGGCGCCCGAATTGAAGAAGATTGTTTCTCCACAGAATATCACGGAGATGCCTCAGGGGATACATATTGAATTCTTTGACCCGGAAATGAAAGTGGAATCCGAGTTAAAAGCGAAGTACGCGGTGCATTACGAGAATGAAAAAAGATGGGAAGCGAGGAAGGATGTAGTCGTGGTGAATAAAAAAGGAGAAATGCTGAATACAGAACTGCTGATCTGGAATGAAAGAAATGAAAAATTAACCAGTGATCAGCATGTTAAAATTACAACGGAAGATGAGATCATCTATGGGGACGGATTTGAAGCCAACCAGGATTTCAGTCTGTATAAAATATTTAATGTCAGAGGTCGCATTACAGTTAAAAAATAAGAAGCGATGTTGAGGGTGCTTGAACTTTCGTGGTTGGTCATTGTACTGCTTGGAGCTTCTCTCGGTACTTATAAACTTATTACTGAAACCCTCACTTCAGCACTGTGGTTTTTCATCTTTACCGGTGTGGCGATGGTCTTCTGGTTGATCAGAAGAAATCAGCGAATCCGAATGGAAAAAAGAGAAAAGTAAATCAGAAGGACCTTTTTGCCTATAGTGCTTTTCAAAATATTATCTAAAGAACTGATTTAAAATAAAATAGGATGTGGTTTTACTGCTCCAATTAGTTTTCACTTTGAAGAAAGCTTCGTATATTCGCACCCTCTAAATTCGAAAAATTATATTGTTATGGCAGTTATTGAGAAAATCAGGGGTAAGGCAGGTCTGTTGATCGGTATCGTTGGATTCAGTCTTGCGGCGTTTATCCTTGGAGACTTTTTCTCCACTCGGAATGGCTTT
Organism: Bacteroidota bacterium; assembly: GCA_016713925.1. Taxonomy (NCBI): domain Bacteria; kingdom Pseudomonadati; phylum Bacteroidota; species Bacteroidota bacterium. Next base: position 553,607 of record JADJOH010000002.1, on the reverse strand, counting down.
ATGAGTGGAAGTGATTCTACCGTGGGCGAAATAAAAGGAAAAAAAATAAATATCATGGATTTTGAAGCCCGTGTGCAAACACAGGTGGATAATTACAAACTTCAGTCTTCTAACGAAACGGTGGATCAAAATACCATGGACCAACTCCGCGAGCAATCCTGGAATCAGTTGATCAATGAAATGGTGATGAATCCTCAGTTTGAAAAACTGGGACTGACATGTTCACCAAAAGAGTTGCTGGATATGGTGCAGGGAAAAAATCCTCATCAGCAAATCAAGCAAGCTTTTACCGATCCTAAAACCGGAATTTTTAATTCGGCCAATGTGGTCAATTTCCTGAAGAATATGGATAATGATGCAACAGGTAAAACACGTCAGCAATGGGTGCTATTTGAAAATGCTATCCGTGAAGAACGTATCCAGCAAAAATATTATAACCTGATAAAGCAAGGTCTTTTTGTGACAAAGGCAGAAGCGAAAGATGATTTCTTTGCAAAGAACAAAACTGCAAATGTGCGTTATGTGGCACTACCTTATACAAGTATTATTGATAGCACAATAGAAATCACTGATTCAGAACTGAAGACATTGTACAATGCAACGATGAAGAAGTACAAGCAGGAAGCTTCAACGAATATCGATTACGTGACTTTTGAAATTACGCCGAGCGATATGGATCGTCAGGCCGCTATGTTTGCCATTACGCAATTGACAGATACTTTCAGGACGTCAACGAATGATTCGGTTTTTGTGGTGCTGAATAGTGATGGTCCTTTTAATGCTTCTTACAATAAGAAAGGAAGTTTGCCTTTTAATATCGATTCTCTGATGTTTAGCGTTCCGGTGGGATTTGTCTTTGGTCCTTATGAGGAGAATGGTGCATTCCGTCTCGCTAAACTTTCAGCAGTGAAGATGATGCCGGATTCTGTGAAGGCTTCTCATATCTTGTTAAAAATTGAAGGTGCTAATAAGGATTCTGTTCTTGCCAGAGCTGATAGCATTAAGAATGCATTGAAAAGTGGCGCTGATTTTAAAACCTTATCGGATCAGTATTCAACAGATGAAGGTGCGAAGATGAAGGGGGGTGATCTGGGATGGTTTAGTCCGGGTATGATGGTGGCCGAATTTAATGATGCCTGCTTCCAGGGAAATAAGGGAGATTATACGGTTGTTCAAACACAATTCGGAGTGCATATCATCCATATCGTGGATCAGGGTAAGCAAAGTCGTCAGGTGCGTGTAGCTTATGTAGAAAAGAAAATTGAACCAAGTACCAAAACCTATCAGGCGGTATATGCAAAAGCCAATGAGTTCGCCGGGAAAAATTTAACTGCCGATGCTTTTGAAAAGGCTGTAACAGAACAGAAGCTGACCAAATTCTCTGAGCCGAATATCATGGAGACTGCCCGTCAGGTTGGTCCGCTGGAAGGATCACGCGAAATGGTGCGCTGGTCATTTACTGCAGAGTTGGGTGAAGTATCAAAAGCATTTGAATTTGGAAATCGTTTTGTCATTGCGAAATTGAATGATCGTCGTGAAAAAGGTTTTAGTACGATGGAGCAGGTGAAAGATCAGTTAACCGCTGAACTGCGCCGCGATAAAAAAGCAGCGATGCTGATGGAGAAGATGAAGAAAGGCGGAACCACGCTGGAGTCAATCGGTACTGCCGTGACACAACCGGTACAATCCGCAGCGTCTGTTTCTTTCGCTTCACCCATGCTTGCTAATAGCGGAATGGAGTCGTTTGTGGTAGGATACCTGATGGCAATGAAGCCCGGTCAAACATCAGCCCCTTTAAAAGGCCTGAATGGTGTGTATGTGGTGCAAGTGGAATCTTTTGCTGATGTCAAGGAACCTGCTGACCTGAAAGAGGCTACTAAGCAACTCCGCTCACAATTGCAGAACCGCAGCCAGTATGAGTCGTACAATGCCTTGCGCGAAAAAGCAGGAATTGTTGACAAACGCGCGAAGTTTTATTAAGAGAATGTAAATTGATTTTTCGGATAGCCCTGGGGTTAGATCGGAGATCAGTTATAAGATAATTAAAAAGCCGGATCCCAAGTCCGGCTTTTTTTATAATGGTAGCTGTACGATTTGGCAGAACTCAACTTGCACTTCTTCCTGCAAAACCCCTGTAGGGACGATATCTCTGTAAAGAAAGAGCTCCCCACTCAACTTACACTTCTTCCTGCAAAAGCCCTGTAGGGGCGATATCTCTGTAAAGAAGAGCTCCCCCTCTCGTAACAACTGCCATCACCCGACCGAAGGTCGGGTGATGGCAGTTAGATGGAGAAAGATGACATCCTTGCGTTACGGAGATGTCGCCCCAACAGAGCTTAAGTCAATGAAGGGGCAGCTACCTCGTGAAAGAAGCTAGTTACAGAGTAGCTCTTTAAGGGCTTGTTCAACAACGAAGAAGTGACTAAAGAGGCGACAATCAATTTTCACTAACAAAAAAAATCTCCCGATGTAGCTATTGTATTTCTTTTAAAAGTCCCGGTTCATTCACTTCCACAAATTCTTCTGTTCCAATTTAACCTTACCCTTGAAAAATATTTTTGTGCTCATTTCAAAAGAGGAGGTGAAATCTGAAATAAAGAATCGATGTTTTCCGGCTTTGCCCTGATGCAGCAATTGCTGTTCGTCGAGGACCCATTGTACATGGTGCGCTACTATTCTTGCCGAATCAAATATCTGGACACGACCTTTATAGTATTGTTCAATCTCCGGACGAATGAGCGGGTAATGGGTACATCCTAAAATAAGACTATCAATATTTTTTAATTTCGGGCGGGAGAGATAATCGTTAATGATGGTCTTCGAAATTTTATTGTTGAAGAAACCTTCTTCAATCATAGGAGCAAGCAGGGGGGTGGCCAGAGAGGATACACTAATTTTTTTAGATCGTGATTTTAATTTAGAGTCATATACTTCTGATTTTATCGTGGCCTTGGTGCCAATCACACCTACATGCTTAGTGGCGGTTTGCGCACTGACATAATCCACCACCGGATCAATTACATTTATTACAATCGCTTTGTTCCCAACATGTTTTTTTACAGTATCATAAGCCACGGATGAAATACTGTTACAGGCAATCACAATGGCTTTACAATTAAAACTCAACAGAAAATCACTGATCACCACTGACCATTTTCGAATAGCCTCCGGCGATTTATCACCATAGGGTAGGTGGGCCGTATCTCCAAAATAAATCAATGTTTCATTCGGCATGAGTTCATGAATGGCGTTGGCAACGGTGAGGCCGCCAATACCGGAATCAAAAATTCCCAGAGGACGGGAGGAAGGGTGAGCAGGACGAGGCATAGTCAAAAATAGAGAAATTCAGCTTGTCAGGGGTGGTGTAAGATTTCTTTTAGCAATGAAGTGAAGGGGAGAGAATGTAAAGCAGATTTTCAGGACTGGTTGGAAAAACAAAAAGGCTGCTTCCGGAAGAAACAGCCTTTTTAAGATTTATTTTTTCGAATTATTTCAATCCGAGTTTCCCTTTAACGAGAGGGAGCACATCGTCACCCTCCTGTGCAAACAGCAATGTTCCGGCGCTTGAGTCAAAGATATAAGAGAACTTATTGTCTTTCGCTACTGCATTAATTGCTTCTTCTGCCTTCTTCAAAATAGGAGTGTATAACTCTTCTTTTTTCTTTTGCATTGAGCTTTGAGCAGATTCCTGAAAGGATTGAATACGTTCTTCGAGGTCGCTGATCTCTTTCAATTTAGCATCTCGAATCGGATCAGCCATTGAACCTTCTTTTGATTTAAAGTCGGAGATTTTTCCCTGATATTCGGCGGTCATCGTTTTCAGCTGATTTTCGAGTGATGCTCCGAATTTTTGCAAGGAGGAATCAGCATTTTTTGTTTCAGGCATCAGACTCAATAATTGAGTAGAGTTGATATGTCCGAATTTGAGTGTGTTCTGCGCTTGTACCTGCACGGATAAGCCCAGCAGAATACCACAGAGGATGGCAAAGATTCTTGTCATGATAAATGGAATAGTTATTAGTTGATTAGTTGTTTTAATTATTTACGATCATCGGATCCGCCACCACCTGAAGGGGGAGGAGTATCACCTGAGCCACCGGGTTTAGTCGCACCGCCGCCATCTGTTTGTCCTTTGGTACCGGCTTTATAACCCATAGCTGCTAAAATATCATCGCTTTTGTCGTATTTGGGATTGGTGTATAACATCACCAGATCGCCTGACTTGTCAAAAATGACCGCATAGCCCTGATCGGTAGCAATTTTCTTTACGGCATTATAAATTTTATCCTGGATAGGTTTAATGAGTTCTTGTTTCTTCTTGAAGAGCTCCCCTTCATACCCGAATTTCTGTTTTTGAAATTCCTTTACTTCTTTTTCTTTATTGGTAATTTCCTGTTCGCGTTTACGACGCATTTCTTCAGTCAGCAGGATTTGCTCCGCCTGATAATCTTTATAGAGCTTATCGATAACACCATATTTGGCTTCGATATCTTTCTGCCAGGCCACACTCAATTGATCTAGTTGTTGCTGAGCGGCTTTATATTCAGAAATATTGTCAAGAATGTACTGCGAATCAATATAAGCGTACTTCTGAGCGAAAAGGGGCGAACCGATGAATAGTGTGGTTGCGAAGGTGAATGCTAGGATGAACTTCTTCATGTGTTGGGTTTTATCTGTCCCGCGTTTGCAAATTATCGTGCCAAATTTACCGATTTTATCGGAAGCAGCCAAATCGGGAACGTTATTATTATGAGGGTATAGCTATGTAAATCAGTGGTTTGAAAGAACATAGCGATAGAGAGTACTTCAAAACGCTGAATTCAGCAGTTTATTTCTTTAGGGATTCTTCATTTGTGGGGTGGAAGAAGCAAGGGTTAAAGGTGGAGGTAGGGTGTTACCAGTTGCCAGTTGCCGGTATTTCGCCACGACGTGGTGATGGAAGAATGTAGTTTTTATACGGAGATATCGCACCCTCCAGAGCTGGTAGGGTAGGTTGAAATAAGTTGTCTTGCAAAGAAGATCTCTACATACTATGACGATCACTACTGCAGCGACGCCATCTTGTGGCGAGAACCCTAAATCAAATAATAAACATTTTTTACGTTAAAAAGGACTTTTATATTCAGGGTTAGTCATCAGTTCCTGGTCGGTTAATGTTTTTAGAAAAGCAACTAAGGCCTGCTTATCAGAAGATGAAAGTTGCAAGCCATTGGGTAATTGCTGCAGAAAGGATGCATCAAGGGTTGTGGAGTTTGTGACCAGATTATAGTGATCTACGACTTGCTCTAATGTTTGAAATCTCCCGTCATGCATATAAGGTGCGGTAAGCTCCACATTTCGTAAGGAGGGTACTTTGAACTTTGCTCTGTCTGCCGGGAGATTGGTTACTTTTTCTCTGCCAATATCCGTTACACTCAAATCATCATCAATGCCGTTGTTCATATACTTGTCATTTTCAAAATTAGCACCACCATGGCAGTGTTTGCAGTCGGCACCGCTTGTAGAAGGAAAGCCCGGGTTGTATTCTGTAAAAAATAAATAGCGGCCCCGCTCTTCCTGAGCAGTTAATGTATAAGCCCCGGTCAGATAATCATCGTATTTGGAATGGTTGGAAACAATAGAATTCATAAATTGCTCTAACGCTTTTGAAATTAAAATGGTGTCGATCTGGGTGGTGCCAAATGCCTTTCGAAATTGGTTCGGGTAATTAGAACTTGATTGTAATTTATTGACAACATTGTTCAATGTTTCATCCATTTCTAAATTATCCTGAATTGGTTTTAAGGATTGGTGACGTAACAAATGTGCTCTGCCATCCCAAAAAATTCATTGGTATGCCAGGCCATATTGAATACCGACATGGCATTTCTTCCCCCCGGCAAATTGTTTACACCAATTGAAAATTGTGCAGTATCGTTAAAAGCAAATTGTTGCATATGACAACTGGCACAAGATTGTGTATTCGTGCGCGATAATTTTTTCTCATAAAATAACATTCTGCCCAATTTTACACCCTCCCGTGTTAAGGGATTGTCCTGTGCAATAGAAGGAGGAGGAAATGCACCTATATCTAATGTGTAAGGTGCATCAGGTGTTTCCGTGGATTCCGTGTCTTTTTTACAACTGTTTGCAGATAGAGCAATTGTTGTAATGATAAATACAATTACGAGTTTGGTATTTCTCATTTTTTGAAATCGTTGTTCTGAATGAAAGAAGGATCAGTTAATGAATTTAAAAAATTGACGAGGTCTTGCTTTTCCTGATTAGTAAGGGAGAGCGCAGTAATTAAATTACTTTTATTGACATGATTTTTACCACCTGAATTATAATGTTCTACTACATCTTCCAGCGTGGCCAAACTACCATCGTGCATATAGGGACCTGTGAGTGCAATATTGCGTAAAGTCGGCACCTTAAATTTTGCTCTGTCTTCCGGGAGATGGGTTAAACGCATTCGACCACTGTCGGCATAATTCAAATACAAGCCATTGTTTTCAAAAGCGTAATTGGTAAAGTTAAATCCACTATGGCATTGACTGCAATTCGTTTTATTACTTCTAAAAAGTTGGAGACCCCGCTGCTCACTGGTGCTGAGCGCATCGGATTTTCCGGCGTAATTAAATTCATCGTAACGACTATTGCCACTTATTAAACTCCTTTCAAAGGTGGCAATGGCCCGGGTAATAACATAGGGATCCATCGTTCTGCCATAGGCAATTTGTGCCTGTTGATTGTAACTGTTGTTTAATTTTAATTTATCCACTACATCAAGCATATTTGTATTAAACTCGTTATGCTCTTGTATGGGAACTAAAATTTGCATTTCCAATGTGCTGACTCCGCCGGCACGAGTAAAGTAAGGGTGATACGCCACATTAGCCAATGTAGGGGCATTGCTGGTACCCGGAGAATTGTTGTCGCCTAAACTGAATGCAACACTGTCACCGAATGCAAATTTCTGATGATGACAGGAAGCGCAACTTATGGTATTGTTTTTAGAAAGTTGAGTATCATAAAAGAGTCGTTTGCCTAACTCCCATCGCTCTTTAGTGAAGGTGTTGCTATCAGGGAAATCAATTAAGGGAAATCCTATTGGAATATTTATTATTTCCTGTTCTGCCAAAGGCGATGTGTCGTCTTTTTTGCAACCGATGAGTAGGGTGCAAAAGGAAATGACTAGGAGAAAAACCTTAACGACCGGGCTTTTCATTCTCCTATTCTTTAATTATTTTTCTATGCGTCACAAGGGTATCCCGGTTGTAAAATTTCAAAATATACATTCCTTTTGCAGTATGGCTCAGGTCGATTTCATTTTTGTTACTTAATGGTGTTTCAAAGACCACTTTACCGGTAACATCAGTCATCACCATTTTGTTTACGTTGTTATTTTGCTGATCAAAGTTGATAAACAAAGTTTTGGCAGATGGATTTGGATAAATATCTAAGTTTATATTTTCTTCCGCATTATTAATTGAAGTAGGGGTGCCGGCTCCCGGGCCAAATACATAATCACGAAAGTTTTCTAATGCGGTTAAATCAGTTGCATTTACACCATGATCTATGGGGCCGGAGGTCACATTAATATTTTCAAGTGCCTGTGAATAATCAGCATCTAAATTGATATATACATCGCTTCCACTGTTTACACCGGTAGTCATTACAGTTTGTTGAAAGTAATTGGCGTTTCCTAATCCGTGCATTTCAAATAGTGTTGTAAATCCAAAACCTGTGACACCTTCCAATGCTAAAAAGCGATATCCGGAAGACCAGCCCCAATGCATGGATGGACTTTGAAATGAAAGCGGATGTCCTGCTGGCTGTAAGGTAATATCAGAATTGTTAGTAGGCGCCTCAACACCGATGTAAAACTTAACACCTTCCACATTGGTCACATTAAAGTTGCCTAAAAGGTCAATCACAGTGATTGAACCTTTGGCCAGGATGTAATGAGAAGGTACAGCCGTTTCCACACCTCCATCATGAATGATTTTAATGCTGGAAATGTAGTAGTCTACACGCGTAATTCTGAAATTTTGCATTAAGTTGTTTTGCGCAGTTTGATTGAATGCAAAATTGGATGCACCAAGTTTATGCGAAATCGTCAGGTATACATTTTTTTGTGCTTTGGAAATTGTTGCTGCGAACATCAAAGCAAATAACATTATGTAGAAATTTTTATTCATTTTATTTTTTTAATTAAGTTGTATAACATTTATAATTCATGGCCGGTTTTAAACTCAATCGACCTTCAATTGCTCAATCAAATATAGGAAATTATTTAGTATTGGAGTATTCAAATTTTTCAGGGCAATCTAATTGGCATGGATGATAACGGACGGGGTTATTTTACCACCCTGACATTGGGCCTTGGAGAGATCCCGGCATGATATGGAATAGAAAATGAAGGCGTTACACAAATAATATTCGACTAATACACCGGCTAAAACTGCTGTCCGATCGTAAAGTGAAATTGGCCTTTGTTGACGTTGGGTTTGTTTTCAATTTCGTCGATGCCGTAGCCCCAGTCGAGTCCGAGGAGGCCGAACATGGGAAGGAAAATCCGGACGCCTATACCAGCCGAACGTTTGATGTTGAAAGGATTGAAATTGCGGGTGCCTAACCAGTTGTTACCGGCTTCGATGAAGGCCAGCGTGTAGATGGTGGCAGAGGGATTGAGCGATACCGGAAAGCGCAACTCCATCGTGTACTTGTTGTACGCCGTTCCACCCACCGTATTGCCATTGATGCTGGGTGTGATGGTGTTGTTGTTGTATCCTCTCAATGCGATGATCTCACGTCCGTCTAATGCGAATCCTGAAAGTCCGTCTCCTCCTAAATAGAATCGCTCAAAGGGCGAAGGTCCGATGTCACCGTTGTAGTAACCAAGGATGCCCATTTGTGCTCTGGAGAATAACACGAACTTGGTGCCGAGGCTCTTGTACCATGATCCGCTGAATTTCCATTTATGGTATTCAATCCACTTGTAACGGACTTCTGAACTGGCGGTGGTGTAGTCGGTGGTCTTGTCAAATAAACTGAAAGGTGGGGTGAGCTGTATGGTAAATGATAACTGCGAGCCGCTTCTTATCCAGATGAATCCATCTACTGAATTTCTGGAGATGGTTTGTTCAAAGTTTAAATTGTTGGAGTACCCATCACTGAATAAGAAAGTACCCTGCCAGTTTTCCAGCGTGTACCGTTGATAGGTTAACTCATGATAGATCTGGAAGAAGTCATCCGGCCATTTTAATCTTCTTCCTAACCCTACTGAACTACCGCTGATTTTTAACGCGGAGCGATCTTCATTTCCTTTTGGTAATCCATCCGTTTGTACAGAGTGGAAGAGGGAGACGCTGAGCGAATTTTGCTTTCTTCCTCCCAGCCACGGCTCTGTAAAGGACATGTTGTAACTTTGGAAGAATCGTCCGTTCGACTGAAAACGAATGCTCAGTCGTTGTCCGTCGCCGGTAGGAAGCGGAGACCATGTTCCTTTTTTGAAAATATTGCGCGCAGAGAAATTATTGAATGATACGCCCAGTGTTCCCACAACTCCGGCTCCACCGCCCCAGCCTCCTGATAATTCAAGCTGATCGGAAGGACGTTCTTCTACAATGTATTCGATGTCGACAGTTCCATCAGCCGGATTCGGTTTAGGAATTACATTTAATTTTTCCTGATCGAAGTAGCCCAATTGCGCCAATTCGCGTTGTGTACGGATGATGTCGGAACGATTGAAAAGTTGTCCGGGCTTGGTGCGGATTTCACGCAGTACGACTTTGTCGTTGGTCTTGGAATTTCCTTTTACGGTGATGCGGTTAACGGTCGCTTGTTTTCCTTCGTAGATGCGCATCTCCAGATCGATGGAATCATTTTCGACCAATACCTCTACAGGAGTGACCTGGAAAAATAAATATCCATCATCCATGTACAGCGAACTGATATCGCGGCTGTTCTGACTGATGAAAAGTCCTTCATCTAATTTCTGCTGATTGTAAACATCTCCTCTGTTAATGCCGAGTGTTTGACTGAGCAAGGCAGTAGGATATTTGGTATTCCCGATCCAGGTGATGTTTCTGAAAAAATATTTATTCCCTTCATCTATCCACACCTCAATATTTACACTCTTCTCATCAAATTTATAAACGCTGTCCTTGACGATTTCTGCATCTCTGAATCCTTTGGCGTTATAGGAAGCGACTACTTTTTCTTTATCTTTCTCGAGTGCTTCGTCGTTGAATTTGGAAGAACTAAAGATTTTATACCATCCTTTTTCCTTGCTGCCCTTCATCTTTCTTCGGATTTTCTTCTCTGTAAATTCTGTATTTCCGTGGATGATGACATCGTTAATTTTTACGCGCCTCTTATTACTAACGGCGATGCGCATGAGTTCCTGATTGACTCCGGCGGCACTATCGCGTTCCGTTTTTACATCTACCCCGATAAAGAGAAAGCCTTTGTCGACATAGTAATCCTTCACCTGATTCTTGGTCATCTGAATCAGATTTTCGGTGATCACTTTTCCTTTGACAAGCTGAAGTTTATCGCGCAGTTTATCCGCTTCATTTTTGCTGATGCCCGAGAAAGAGAATTTCGAAAGTCGTGGACGTTCTACCAATTGCAAATTCAGAAATATTCTGTCGCCGGTGATTTTTTCGGCCACCACTTTGATATCAGAAAGAAGTCCTTGTTTCCAGAGATTTTCTATGGCGCCGGAAATTTTATCTCCCGGAATTTTATACCGTTCACCAATGTTGAGTCCGGTGAGGGTGATGAGGACTCTTTCATCCAGAAACTGTACGCCGGTAACCGTGATGCCTCCGAGTTCAAATTCTTTTGGGTTGCCAAAATCAATCTCCTGATCCACACCACCAATAGTTTCTATCTGTGCCGCGAGGGGAGAGGAGAGGAAGATGAAAAGTAGGAGCAGTATGGAATAAACTCTAAGCATGTTCTGATTTCAGTTGTTCGGATGTTTTTCCGAAACGGCGTTCACGGTTTTGAAAGTCGATGATGGCTTCATAAAGATCTTCCCTGCGGAAATCCGGCCATAGTTTTTGTGTAAAGTATAATTCGGCATAGGCGATCTGCCAGAGGAGGTAATTGCTGACACGTGCTTCACCACTGGTGCGGATCAGAAGTTCAGGATCAGGCCAGGCGGCAGTATTCAGGTGCTGACTGATGATCTTCTCACTGATATCTTCGGGCTTCAGCAATCCTTCTTTTACTTCACGCGCGATGTTCTGTACCGCGTTGGTGATTTCCCATCGGGAACTATAGCTGAGAGCCAGCACCAGTGTCATCCGGGAATTGCCGGCAGTTTTCTCAATGCTTTTATTCAGGTTTTTTAAAACTTTATCCGGTAGACTTTCTGTATTGCCGATGGTAGCGAGACGGATATTGTTCTCCATCAAGGTGGGCGTCTCTTTGGAGATGGTTTGTACCAGCAGATGCATCAGCGCATCAATTTCAAAGCGGGGACGGCTCCAGTTTTCAGTGCTAAAGGCATAGAGGGTTAAAACTTCTACCCCTAGCTCCGCAGCACCCTCTACGGTATCACGCACGGCTTTCACGCCATTCTGATGACCGAAAGTGCGTATTTTACCATGTTGTTTTGCCCAGCGTCCATTACCATCCATGATAATTGCTACATGACGTGGTAAACGTTGGAGGTCTATCTTTTCTTTTAATGACATGGTTGAGGCCCGCAAATGTAATAAATGTGACGGCCTTATTCGCCCCCGAAAGGATATTAACTGCTCATTAACGAAACTACCAGAGTTTTATTCTGAAAGGCTGGCAATTATCGATGTATTTTTTTGATAAAGTATAGGTGATTTGAATCCCCGTAAATACATACCAGTCACGGTGTTTGGTGTCCCCTCTCTGTCGTCCGATATTTCCTCCGGGTGCCTGGTTGAGAGAGCGGTCACTTAAAAATTCTGCGGTTTTACCGTATTCTCTCCTGATGGCCAGGGGGTCGGCATAGGTGCTACTTACATCATCGAGATAATCCGTGTAAGTACGTCGCACACCTGACTCTATTGTCACCCCAAAACGGCGCATCAACTTGAATTTCATACCTCCTCCAAAAACGAAAGCGGCATTTATTCTTTTATAAGGATCACGGTCAGGATAGAGATCTGTTCCCTGTCCCTCCGTTCCGAGTGGTTGTAATTCTACCCATTCGTCATCGATCTCCGCTTTAGGGTTAAAGTGAAAGACGGATAACCCACAGAGCAAATACGGACTCATTGTGGTATATGGACTCGCTGTTTGGTACGGAAAGAAATTGAATTCAAATTGTCCGGATAGTTCGATGATACGGGAGCGAAAATTGAGGTTTCTGTTTCTGCTGTCAAAATCTTCAGCTTCTTCATCGCTGGCACGAACATGCCCATAGTTAAATGCTGCCTTGAATGCCCAGTGATTACTGTAAGACCGTCTGTATAAAATTCCGATCGCAGGATCCACAAAACGGGTATCATACATATTGGGATCCAGATCACCTTTGTATCCCATCACTCCAAACATAATTCCCATCTCGCGTGATTGCGACTGGCTAATGATTGGCCAACAAGCACTTAGAATAAGAAATAGCGATATTGTCCGCTTCATAATCATCTGCAAAACGTGGGATTATCTATAATAATTGCCCGGAGGAGATTCCGGTTAAGCCCACAAAGGTAAAAATGATCAGAATATAGGGAAGTTAGTACGGCCGGTACGAATTTTATAGTGAAGGCTAATGATAGCGAACATATATGCATCATTGTCACGGGGATCGCCGCGCTGTTGTCCTTCCTGAGTTTGTATCTCACTTAAGCCCAGTGATTTATCTGATAATAGAGCTGCTTCAGTACCATATTTTTGACGAATAGCTTCTTTGTCATAATACGTTTTGCTTACGTCGTCAATATAATCCGTAAATGTCTTTCTGATACCAAACTCAAAACCTACACCCCATCTCCTGTTAAAGAAATAGCGACCACCGATTCCCAGTGGAATACAAACCTGGGTGCGTTTATATTTATCACGTGCAGGAGAAATTCCTTGTCCTTCAGTTCCAAGTGGCTGAAGTTCATACCATTTATCGTTCAATTCACCTTTTGGATTAAAATGGAAAACACCTATTCCCACAAATCCATACAATGATCCTTCAAAGGAAGTAGACCTTCTGACACCACGTAAACGGTAGATTCCACCTTCCCGCTGTGATAAGAGGGCCGCTTCAAAATTTACATTGAACTCGTAGATATTCGATTTGAAATTGAGGTTTCTATTGTTCCTGAAAAACTCCTTCGTCAATTTATCATCCCCTTTTATATGTCCGTAAGTCAGGTGAGAATGCAAAGAGAAGATGGGGGTGAGTTTGTAACGCAATCCCAGTGATAGGGCAGGTCTGGTCAGACTAAATTCCAGATCCTTGAAACCGTTAGTCCCAATGGCATTGGCGCCTCCTAATTCTCCTAAAAAATTACTGGCTCCGATACCGAAACTCCATTCATAGCGGTAGGCTTTCCATCGGGCTCGAAGACGCTGAGCTTCGCTCACAGAACTGAACGCGGTGAGGAAAATGAGGCAAATAAGTAGGTGTTTCTTCATGTTGGTTGGGTGAGGCCTTTGGACAAAAATAATATTTTCCTTTTTATCCAAGCATATTTATTGTGTACGATTTGGTGAGTGGCTTAGTTTCTTGTGTCAAGACCCCAATTTAATTTCTTTCGAAGGGTGTCCAGGAAGTTGGTATTTCCCAGCCGGACGAGGTTCATGGTGAAGTCTTCGCGTCTCACGGCCAGGGATATGGCTGAATCAATTGTCACAGATCTTGAATCGAGGGAAGCCAGGAAATACTGACTTCGTCCTTCTACCTCCAGCGAGATAACATTCTGATCTGACACTACTATCGGGCGGACATTGAGGTTATGCGGGGCAATTGGCGTGATGACAAAATTACCGGAATAAGGGGCAACAATTGGTCCTCCGCAGCTCAGGGAGTATCCTGTTGAGCCGGTTGGAGTGGAGATAATCAATCCATCCGCCCAATAGGAATTCAGATATTCCCCGTTGAGATAAGTATTAATAATAATCATGCTCGAACTATCCTTTTTATGGATCGTGAGCTCATTCAGGGCATAATTAATCCCTCCAAAGAGGTTTCTATTCGATTCGAGACGCAGTAAACGCCGCTTATCCAGCGAAAAATGACCTTTTACCAATGCTTCCAAAGCACTGCCGATATCTTCTGTACCAATACTCGTCAGAAATCCCAGTCGACCAATGTTAATTCCCAGTACCGGTATCCCCGAATCCTGCACCAAAGTCAGTGTATCCAAAATAGTCCCATCTCCACCAAGGCTAAACAAAAAATCCACCTGCCCCCTGATCTCTGAACCCGAATTAAACGGCGTATTTTCAGGAATATCACTCCCCAACGACTTAATTCGATGCAAAAACGGCTGATAAATGAACAATTGGCACTTATATCGCCCCAATTCCTTCATTAATTCCCTCACAAAAGGAAAGTGTTCGGGAGCAACCTGACGGGCGTATAGGGCAATTTTCATTACCACGAAAGTAGTGAATTGTTCTTTGAACGCAGTTCAAAGAACAAGTTTAAGGTTTAAAGGGCTCCCATGAAGCGTATCGCTTTTCGCGATTCTGCTTCATGGTTCAAAGTTTAAAGTTCAAGGTTTAAAGTTAATAGGGTATTTAGTTAAAGTAAAAATCCTATTCTTGTTCCTCAGTGTTCCTCAGTGACCTTAGTGTCTCAGTGGTTAAAAAGGAAAGTTTCTAATAGCACTTAAAAATTTTATTCAGCTAAAAGACCGTTCCCATCCGGAAAAAAAGTCCGCTATCACCTACACGGTTAAACGCATATTCAAAACGGAAAACAATATCATAGTAGGTAACTACATCTAAACTTAACCCATATCCGTACTGCCATTCATTGCTCAGTTTATTCGTATTTCCAAACTGCTTATCAGAAACATAACCTGCATCGAAGAAAGCATTCAGATAAGCCGAGATCGGAAAGCGACGAAACTTATCCGATTTAAGAAACGGAAATTGATATACTTTAGTAGGAAGCAAGGTGTATTTGAAATTAGAACGGAACAATGCGAAGTCCTGACCATTCATGACATATAAATCATATCCCCTGATGTAATCTCCGCCATACCCCAATGCCCGCTGATTGAAAAATGGTGCGCCTTCCCGTTGCATAATGCGTCCCTTTATGGCCACACCACCATGCCAGCGTTTCGCGATCGGAAAATATTTTCTGACACCACTCGCAATAGCAATGAGATTGGGCTCGTGTGGAAGTATGCCTAAGCCGATTTTGGAGACTTCCAGTTCATATAGAATTCCGTTGAGGGCATACGGTTGATAGTCTCTGTTATCATAGCGATAATACCAACTGATGCCGATATGCTGCTGCCGCGGAAAATAATCTGTGAAGTAACGATCGTTCAGCACCAGTACAGTGTCTTCCACGCGTGAAGTACGGTAATCGATAGTTGTATTGTAGAAATTATAGAGGCCCTGGCGTTTGGTTAGGCGTATAAATGCCTGCATTTCCTGACGAAGAAAGCGGTCAGGATCTTTGTAGAACTGCAACTTGTTGTCGATGGTGCTATAGGCTACTTCCTTTACCCGGGTCGAATAGAATCCGGCAGAAAGTCCGACGTTGAGCTTTTTATTGATGTACGGGATGGTATAGTATAAGCCTAACCTTCGCGTATAACCGAAAAGCGCTTGTACCTGTGCAATATCATCTCTTCCGCTAAAATTTTCCTGACGGATGAACATCCCGTAGTTCGTACGTGAAAAATCTTTTCTTACCCACCACTCGTTGATGTTCCTGTCGGCAATCTCAAATACCGGGGAGGGCCAGAGGTACCAACGCTCCGTTAAATTGATGTGTACTACAACGGTGTTCGCTAATCCCTGGAAGTATTTTATCTCGACAAAGTTGAAGAGCGCGGTATTCATCAGGTTCTGGCGGCTTCTTTCAATGGCTGATTCCAGAATAAATGGAGGCAGACTATCTCCCTCATGAAAAGTCAATTCCCTGTTAATGATAAAGGGACGCGTTTTTCGGTTTCCGGTGATGATAATCCGGTCAATGATGGATGGCTGAAGACTCAGGCTATCTTTTAATTCCTGCGAATAGGAAAGGCAGGTCGTAAAGGAAATTAAAAGGAGCAGGAGATAGCGGAGCATAGGTGCGAAGAAAATGAAAAGAAATTAGCAGCAGTCAGCGACTTGAAAAATTAACCAACGATCAGATGTTGAGATAATTCATCAGTGATTCGTACCGGGTTTTTAAGTCTTCGGAATGTTCACTTTGATGGTAGGAAGCGATGATATGATAATCGAGGCGGTAGAAAGAAGCGAGAATTCGGCTCAAATCTACTTTATCAATTTTGATGGTCAATTCAATTCGGGCAGGGTCGGGAGTAGCAGAAACGGATGCACTTAAGATATGCGCGTCGTCTGATTCAATGACCTGAGCAATATGCGTCATGGAATAATCGGCCAATGCCAGGTCAAGGATGATAATTCCACCGGGTGTATAGACACTCTTGCTTTCTGCGAAATAGGAGACAAGATCATTTACGGTAACCAGACCCAGATATTCCTGGTCATTATTCAGAACAGGTACGAGGTCGAGCTTGTACAGAGAAGCTACTTTCGTAAGATCATAAACATGTTGGTTTTCGAAAACAAAAACCTTGTGCAGTTTTAATTCCGCCTCATCAATCGTTTGATGTGCAATAGCGGGATTGTTTACACCTGATTTATAGACCAGACCCAAATATTCCCTCCCTTTTATCACAGGTAAAGCATTGACTCTTAGCTCATCCATCCAGGTAAGAGCGCGTCCACACGTATCGCCGGGTTTCAGCGGGGGGACATTGTCGGAGATGAGTCGGGCTGCAAACATGTTAATTGTTTCGGGTATAACGGTGTCGGTTTCCGTAAAGTTTGGCGCAAACATAAGAAGATCTTTCATTGTCATTATTTTTATGTTTGTTCCTGTTCCTTACAACAACCTTACAGATTATTTGTTGCGATAGTAGTAGAAAAGAATGTGCCGAACTTTAATTAAATGCGAATTACTTATTAATCTTGCATCACCGTGACAAAGCTAAGCGTTAACATCAACAAAATTGCTACCCTCCGAAATGCGCGTGGAGGAAATATCCCTGATTTAGTTCAGGCCGCAATAGATATTCAAAAGTTTGGTGCTGATGGTATTACCATACATCCGCGACCCGATGAACGACATATCAGGTACAGCGATGTGTATAACTTGAAAAAGGTAGTTACCACCGAGTTCAATATTGAAGGTTATCCATCCATGGATTTTATGAAGCTGATAGATGATATTCGTCCGGAACAAGTGACATTGGTGCCGGATCCGCCCGGTGTGTTGACGTCCAATGCCGGCTGGGACATGATCACACATCAATCTTTTTTGAGAGATGTGGTCTCTTTTTTCAAATCCATCGGTTGTCGGGTCAGTTTATTTGTCGATCCTTCTGCCGGGATGGTGGAAGCGGCGGCAACGACCGGTACTGATCGTGTGGAATTGTATACAGAAGCTTACGCCTCGGGTTTTGCAGAAGATCCATCACTGGTGATTCTTCCATATCTCGAAGCTGCACAGGCTGCGCATGCGGTCGGCTTAGGATTAAACGCCGGTCATGATTTAAACCTTGAAAATCTTGCTTATTTCCATCGCCTCATTCCTTTCCTCCTTGAAGTAAGTATTGGTCATGCGTTAATCAGTGATGCTTTGTATTTTGGATTGGAGGAAACGGTGAGGTTGTATAAAGCGTGTTTGGAAGATTAAAATTTGCGGTTCGTGTAGATTATAGTTGTAATAGCATTTTTGCTTCTGGCTGCTTGCTTCTGGCTGCTCGCTTTTTTTGGGGCTGTAAAAATGATTAATAGAATTTAGTATACTGCGCCTCTCAAAAACTCTGCGGCTCTGCTCCCGATAGCTATCGGGATCTGCGCGACACCCAAATGATGATTTCTATTTTGAAACAAATTCACTTTGCAAAATATTAATTGAGACTCTAGATTGTTTTCATAATTTTTCCGTAATTTTATTGTGATGAAAAAATTCCTTTGCACTTTGTTGTTGATTACTGCGGTTGTTGGGAGTGAGAAGACATTCGCTCAATACAATAACAATTTTTGGGTGTTCGGCGATAGTTGTGGTATTGAATTTAATAATGGCTCTACAAGTAATTTTAAATCATCAATGAAAATGTTACGAGGTGCTGCTTCGATAAGTAATGCTATTGGATTAAAGGCATATTCATCTAGAAGTGATTTTTTTATTCCTGTAAACGGAAAAGTATGGAATTTGTATCACCAGCAAATGTCAAATGGTGATTTAATTTACGGAAGTGGTTGGTATCACGAAAGACTATTTCTGCCTGTACCCGGCTCGGATAGTTTATTGTATCTATTTAGTTGTTGCGTTACTTCCAGTTGTCCTTTCGGATTGTTTTATACTTTGATTGACTTAAGTGCGAATAGTGATTCAGGGGCCATTATCCAAAAAAATGCACCTGTTAATAATTATCCGGCCTTTGATGCTCTTATGGCAGTTCAACATGGCAACGGTAGAGATTGGTGGCTATTGTATCAAAGATGGGATGGCTCAAATGGAGTCCCGAGTTATAATAATTTTTATGTTTATTTAGTGGATAGCACAGGAATTAGTTTAAACTCTGAGCAATTTGTAGGACAAAGTCATTCTACAGGGTTAGGTCATTTAATTTTTAGTCCGAATGGTGATCATTTTGCGAATGTTTCGTTTGCCAATTTAATACAATTGTACAATTTTGATCGCTGTTCAGGAGTTATTTCACTTTGGGAAACCGTAGAAGTTGAAAACGGCCCTCAAGTTAATTATTACTATATTTCAAGTTCCTTTTCACCTGATGGAAGTAAGCTATATGTCAGTGAAAATTCGGCGATAGATAGTATACCTTCAAAACTGCTTCAGTTTGACTTACAAGCTTCTTCTATAATAAATAGTAAAACCGTTATACATAATTTTATAACTTCTACCGAAGGAATTGCTGATCTGAAATTGGCTCCCGATGGAAAAATTTATTTAGCCGCTGCAGATGAATTAAATTCATTTATTTATACGGATACATTTTACACTACAATCAACACTCACCTCTCCGTAATCAATCAACCCGATTCACTCGGCCTCGCCTGCGATTTTCAACCCTTTAGTTTATACCTCGGTGGTGCCAGAACATATTACGGCCTCCCCAACAACCCCGATTACGAACTCGGTGCATGGGTGGGCTCGCCTTGCGATACGCTTGCTGTAGGGGTTCAAGATCTTGAACCCCCAAAGCAAGCGTTTTTTCAAGCATGGTACAATAGCGAGTGGAATATGATTCACATCAACGCCTCCAAACTCAAAGGGAGAACAGGGGGTTTGCGGTTGTATGATATGGAAGGGAGATTGGTGTACGAGAAAATGGTGGAAGTGATAGCGGGAGGGTATGTGACGGGAGAGATACCGATGAATGCGGTGGCGAATGGAGTTTATCTGGTCAATCTTATTACTGATTCGGAAAGTGTTTCGTCTAAGTTAGTCAAATTTTAGGTGAGTAGAGATTTAGGTGCCAATAGTATTTTTTGCTGCTTGCTTCTTGCTGCTAGCTGCTCGCTTTTTTATCAACCCTGTCTGGACAGATTACCCTACCAGCCGGCAGGCAGGCGCGGGGTCGCTAAGATGGGCGGGGGTCGCAGGGCAATGTCATAATAAATCATAATAATCTTAACAAATCTGCGGCCTATCAAAATAGCATTGAGCATTCGGTTTTTTCAAATTATATCTGTAAATTCAAACCTCAGATTGCGACGAATAGCAATGCTTTTAATTTGAAAATATTCATGTTCCCGAAAAAAATTAATTGATTTTAGGTGAATGACGATCGTCGTCTTCGAAGGAATTTTCCTTTTTAACCACTAAGGCACTAAGCACTAAGGATCACGGAGGATTTTTCTTAACAAAAGAATTCTAAACACTTCAAAACATTCAACAACTCATCAATTCAACAATTCATTAATTGTAATTTGTGAGTAGTTCTTTTATATTTAAAAATCTCTTTTCCAGATCAGTTCTTTGAACACTGTGATAGGGATCTGTTTTTATTTTATGTTGAAGATAGTCTATACGCTCGGAAGAAACGGGATGGGTGCTCATCCAGCCCGGAATCGAGATATCGTTTTCTTTTTCGAGGATACGGAATAAGGAGATCATTCCATTAGGTTGGATGCGGTGTTTTTCGAGTAAGGCAAGTCCGCTCAGGTCGGCTTCTCTTTCGAATTTACGGGAGTAACTGAGATTTTGTAGCTGATGGGCATTGTCGATGAAGATGGTCATGAGGCCGTTCACGTCATTGAGGATGAGAGTGAGCAAAAGATAGCCGGAAAGATTTCTGCATAGGAGTCGCATGGAGTGACGGTGGGTGACATGCGCTATTTCATGCGCCATCACCGCCGCGAGTTGTTCCTGCTGATCCATTTTTTCGAGCAAGCCGGTGTAGATCATCATCCTTCCATCGGGTAGTGCAAAGGCATTGACCTGATCCTCACTAATGGCGGTAATGCGATACCGTGAGTCGAGTTCGGGTGCCATCTCCCGCAGGAAACGGTTGAGCTCGACACTGAGCAGCGAATCATTTTCTCCTGTAAAGAGTTCATCTGCGGTGAAGCTTGCGCCCAGTTTTTCATCTACACTTAAAGGAATATAATCGACAGCCTTTTCCGCTAATGCCGGTACCACATAAAAATAGAGTCCGGCACAAAAAGCAAGTACACCCAATGCGATACCGATATGCACTGCTAACCCGGCATTCAATAAACGATGATAACAGATATTCCCCTCTTTCATCCTGTTGAGATGCAGAAATTCTTCAATGAATTGTGCATTCCTGATCTCGATAATGCGACGCGTAGTGCCGGTGGTGGCCAGCAGTATGAATTCCTTTTCGCGGTGATTGATGCGCAGTTCACGGAAAGAAAAGTGAAGCTGTTGCTCGTCTTCTGTTTCAAGAATGAGTTCTTGTGTCGCCCCCGACAGGTAACAATTCACCTCGAAGGCTTTTGCACTAACGCCGTTATAAAAGCGAGCAGGATAGTTCATTGGCGAAGTCAGGGTCAAATGACAAAACCAAGGTCGAGCATATCCGACATATCCTCTCCTGTGGCATCTGTATATGCGCCTTCTGATTGTACCAGTTTATCCGTGTCGATGTCTCCCGTTACCTGAATTTTAGAAAAAACGAAATTCATCGTGCGGGTAACCACCCATGGAAAACCAATGCCCAGAGTGAAAATGAGCAAGAGCAGGTTGACGATGATCAGTGCGAAGAAATCTCCTCCGGTAGCGATGGATTTCAATTTGATTTTATCTTCGCCATGTTGCAGGCTCAGTCGATCGATGTAATAAGCGAACAATTCTTTTTGCCACCAGAACATGTAGATGCCCAAAGTGAAGATGGTGAAAAAATAGCCTTTGATATTCAGTAAAAAATATTCACCTCCGCTGCCTTTATAGTTGAAGGAGGCATTGCCGAAACGTATGTTGCTTAATACATAGGTGCGGAGGTTGATGGCCATCCATGGTCCGTAAATGCCCAGCGAAATCAGCGTGAAGAACATCTCCTTAAAAAACAAGATCATGAATTCATTTCTATCACCGCGGTACCCGAAGCGAATCCCTCTCCAACTGGTTCTCGACATCCGGTATTTATAACTTCCATGAATGGCTAAGGGGATGATGAAAATTAAACCCAGATAAAACCAGATGAGTCCTGCGACCATTTGTTCGTAGATAATGCCGGCAACAAGTCCCCCGTAAATTATAGTAAAGATGAGGATGGCCTTGATAAATCCTTTGAACATCTCCTTCCCGGTACCATGAAATTCAAAGCGGCTACTGTCGAATTCAGTTGCACCATATAAGAACTGCATCTCCCTCGCTTTTGCCCAGGGATAATAGAGTCCCAGGGTAAGGACTGTTAACAAGAGATTGACGATGGCAATTCCAAAATAGGTGCTGCCTTTACCGGTGAAGGAAAGAGGGTAGACGCGTTGGTTTGTGAAAGTAGTGGTTTCAATCATAGTGTTGGGTGATCAGGAATTTGGGAACTAATATAGAACTTAATTCAGAATTCAGAATGCAGAATTCAGAATTGCCCCCCCAAGGCCCCCCTCCCCCCCGAATTTTGGAATTTGGATATTGGGATAGATTTGGGAATTGAGATGCCGGAGACTTTTTATATGAATTTTAGATCCTGTCGGACTATAAATGTATATTCCAGATGCAACGATTGTCTCAGTGAATTTCCGGAAATAAGATTATCAAACTGCAATGAGGCCTTCGAAGGGAACTTCAAAGAGATTAACCAGGGATTTATCTCGAAAATCATAGTTCTTCATTACATAAATCGTCCTCAATTCCCAACCTGCCTGCCGGCAGCGTGGACACTTAAGGTATTAAACCCATCCCCATCCCCCACAAATTTTTTTAATTTTTTTTTTCCTTTTTTTTTTAATTTTGGGGCTGGGTGTTTTTTTATTTGATTTTCTTTCCCAACCCAACCATCTTCTTTTATCCATCCCCCCCACGCCCATTCTTTGGGAAAAGAGGGGGTTGGTTTGTGTTTAATTTTTTTTTTTTTTTGCTTTTTTTTTCAAACTTTTTTTTTTTTTCCCTTCGAAGGGTTTGTTATGGGCTGGCTTTTCCCTCCATATGCAAGGTGAGTTGCATCACTTTTGTGCAGCTGCCAACACCAACAGATAGAGTTTTCTAAACCCCATCCATTTTTAAGTTGGGTTTGCTCTATTTTAAATCCTTGCTTCTTAGTCAATCGAAACAACTGTTCAATATACCATCTTTGTTTATAACGTTCAATGATTTTCTGCACTTCACCTGTTCGTACTTCAATTGTAGTGAGAATTCGCCAGTGTATCGGATCCTTTATTTTTACATTACTTTTTTCCTGAACATTTACTACAAATAACTCTTTTGACTTTGGTAATCCTTGTTAATATATTTCCCATGTGGTCGTTCTAACTCTACTTTGCATACTTTAATTTCGGCTTGTGCTATCCTTGCAATCTTTTGTTTTCTTAAATCTTTAATTATCGGAATGGATAATTGACCGAGCGACTTTGATTTTTAATGGTTTCATCCATTGAACTTCCATCTGCAAGTTTCCTGTCACTTTGCTTCTAATTATTAAATCAGTCCGGTCATCCGGCACAGTGCAAAACTGATCATAAATGTCACCTTCACGATCTTCTATTATGTGATTGTTGCTGCTTCTGATAATATAGCTTTTGAGCTTTCACCGCTTTTATCCACTTATAGGACTCCTTTTCTTCAATGGGTTGTTGCTTATAAATCCGTGTTGTATTGTTTGACTTATCTTCTTTTCGATGCCATAATTGTACATGGAAGCCCAACAAATCTTCAGTTTGGGCATCAGTACCAAGCAATATGAGTTAAAAAGCCTAACCCCATTTTGTTGCCAACTAATCCTAAACCGCTATCTTCTTCTATGCTTTCCTTTAGATGCCCTAAACCATAAGAACTACTATCTTGAATTACTAATACATCTTTCCTTGAACTTTCTTTTACATCGTTTCGTTAGAGAACTGATGAGCTCTGCCTCACTAACGTTTTCATTATCCAAAACCGTAAAACCCTTTTTGATCAGCTTCAGTTAACGTGCTACCGTGAACAGAACTTGTTCGAGAAATTACTAAGGCTGAAACAACCTTTCTTGCCCTGTCTTCTAACCTTTTATCGCTCAGTTCGCCTTCGAAATCAATTATATAATTTGGTTTCTTCATAAGGCTAATTTAATACATTTGTGTCCAAACAGTAGCTGCCGGCAGGCAGGTTCCCAATTCTGCATTCCTAAATCCTAATTCTGAATTCTGAATTCTGAATTCTGAATTCTGAATTAATACAGGCTCCGTGTGCGAATCGTATGTTTTACCTTCTTCAACTCCGCCATAACCCTCGTGCTGCTCTTCTTATCAATATCCAACACCACATAGCCGATCTCCTCATTCGTCTTCAAATATTGTCCGAGGATATTTACTTTCATTTTCGAGAGGACCCCGTTGATTTGCGAAAGCACACCCGGTACATTGCGGTGAACGTGCAAAATACGATGGGCGTTATGCAACACCGGCAGACTAATCTCCGGAACAGTCAGCGACCCGGAACTGCTGCCACTCTCAATAAAGGCGATAATTTTTTCAGCGACATCTAAACCGATCGCCTCCTGCGCTTCTACTGTGCTGCCCCCGATATGCGGAGTCAGAATCACATTGGGCAATCCTTGTAATGGGGAGGCAAAAAGATCTTTGTTGCTCTTGGGTTCTTCAGGGAACACGTCTACTGCAAGTCCACCGAGATGTTTTTTCTCGAGTGCATCTTTCACCGCCCAGACATCCATCACATCTCCACGACTTAAATTCACCAGTACTGCACCCGGCTTCATCTTTTTAAGACGTGCTGCGTTGATGAGATCCCTCGTATCGGGAGTACCCGGGACATGCAGCGTGATTATATCCGATTTCTTTAGCAGATCATCAATGGAACGGCTGGCTTGCGCATTTCCCAGCACCAGCTTAGAGGTGATGTCATAAAATAAAACTTTCATTCCAAGTGCTTCAGCCAGCACCGATACCTGCGAACCGATATGGCCATAGCCGATAATGCCGAGTGTCTTCCCGCGTACTTCGTAGCAATCCTTACTTTCCTTCAGCCAAAGTCCATGATGTGCACCCTCACCCTTTTCAAAAACGCGACGCATGAGCATAATGCCTAAACCGATGACGAGTTCAGCAACAGAACGTGTATTCGAAAACGGTGAATTGAAAACGGCAATACCCTGCTTACGGGCTTCATCCATTTTGATTTGATTGGTTCCGATACAAAAGGCGCCCACGGCAATCAACCGTTCTGCATTCTTCAACACCGTTTCCGTCAACTGCGTTTTTGAACGAGTGCCCACCACATGCACTTTTGAAATTTTATCAGAAAGTTCTTTCTCGGAAAGGGAACCGCTAATAGATTCAATATCGGTATAGCCGGAATCTCTCAGCAACTTAATTGCTGAAGGATGAATGTTTTCCAGTAAAAGAATTTTTAATTTTTCCTTGGGGTACGATGT
This sequence comes from Bacteroidota bacterium, assembly GCA_016713925.1. Lineage (NCBI taxonomy): Bacteria > Pseudomonadati > Bacteroidota > Bacteroidota bacterium. The sequence continues at coordinate 528,360 of JADJOH010000002.1, read as the reverse complement.
GTTCATGCTGCAAGATTAGAAATTATGCAGGAATGAAAGTGGAGGTGCCGCTTAAAATTTTAAACAGGTCTGCGTTGGTGAAAAAGGGGAGGATTGAAACTTTGAACCCAATGATTGAGTATATTTGTTTAATTAAGAAAAAGTCTATGCAAACAGTTGCCCCTAAAGTACGCTTCATAACACTTGGACAGTTTATTATTGAACGGCAAACCGATTTCCCTTTTGCGAAAGGAGAATTGAGTCGCTTGTTGCGCGATATCGGTATAGCCGCGAAAATCGTGAACAGAGAAGTGAATAAGGCAGGACTTGCAGATATTTTGGGTGACTTTGGCGATACTAATGTGCAGGGAGAAGATCAGAAAAAGCTGGACGTCTATGCCAATGAACAATTCATCAGCGCGCTCGGTGCAGGTGGAGAGTGTATTGCCATTGCTTCTGAAGAGAATGAAGAGTTGATAGAGATTGACAGTAAGGTCTCCAAAAATGCGCGCTATGTGGTCTGTATGGATCCGCTGGATGGATCTTCGAACATCGATGTGAACGTGAGTATCGGTACTATTTTTTCTATCTACCGCAGGAAAGATGAGCAGACCGGTAATAATTACCTCGCGGATTTTTTACAGAAAGGTGTAGAGCAAGTCGCGGCGGGTTATGTGATTTACGGATCGAGTACCATGCTGGTCTATACCACCGGGAAGGGTGTGAACGGCTTTACACTGGATCCTTCCATCGGCGAATTTTGTTTATCACATCCCGATATGAAAATTCCTGCCACCGGTTCCATCTACAGTGTGAACGAAGGAAACTATACCCATTTCCCGCACGGTGTAAAAGAATATATTCGCTATTGCCAGCAGGAAGATAAAGCCACCAACCGACCGTATTCGACACGTTATATTGGTTCGCTGGTAGCGGATTTTCACCGCAATATGATTAAAGGTGGTATTTATATTTATCCGTCTACTGCAAAATCACCAAAAGGAAAGCTGCGTTTGCTTTATGAGTGTAATCCACTTGCTTTTATCATTGAACAGGCAGGTGGACTGGCATCAGATGGATTTAATCGCATCCTTGATATTCAACCGGAATCCCTGCACCAGCGCACACCTTTGTTCATTGGTTCTTACGAGATGGTAAAGAAGGCTGAGGAGATGATGGCGCAGTATTCTTCCCCTAAATAAGCAGACAATTATTAAAAGTAATCGAAAATCGATTTTATTTTTCTCCCTGTAATTCACAAATCGCTAACCACGCCATCAGTCCTGTACCTATAGTTAATGCTGATTCATCTATATCAAAAGTAGGTGTATGTACAGAGGAAGTAATGCCTCTTGCTTCATTACGGGTGCCTAAGCGGTAGAAGCAGGCTTTTGTTTTTTGAGAATAGAAAGCAAAATCTTCAGCAGCCATCCAGATATCCAGGTCCAGTACATTTTCTTTTCCGAGATAGTTGATGGCATTGCTCTTTGCTCTTGCAGTGAGGATTTCATCATTTACTAATGCCGGATATCCTTTGCGTATTTCAAATTCAAGTTGTCCGCCCATGGATTGCACCAGTTGATGCGCCAGGTCGGTCATACGTTGATGGGCTTCTCCTCTCCATTGTTCATTGAGCGTGCGGAAAGTGCCTTCTACATAGACTTCGTCGGGAATCACATTGGTGGCACCATTGGCGATTACTTTTCCAAAGGAGAGCACACTGGGCAATGTGGGATTAGCGGTCCTACTGACAATTTGCTGCATGGCTACGATGAGATGCGAAGTGATGAGCACGGGATCGATGTTGAGGTGTGGCATAGCACCATGACCACCTTTTCCTTTTATCTTCAAATACAATTCATCGGTACTCGCCATGTAAATTCCACTCCTGAATCCCACCATCCCTGCCGGAATCAGGGGCATCACATGTTGTCCGAGAATGCCTGCAGGAGTCGGATTTTCCAGCACGCCTTCCCTGATCATCATGGAAGCACCACCCGGTAATTTTTCTTCTCCGGGTTGAAAAATTAATTTGACAGTGCCTTCAAACCGATCTTTCAACGAGAGTAGTATGTTCGCAGCGCCCAGTAAGGAAGAAGTATGCACATCGTGTCCGCAGGCATGCATCACACCGGGATTCAGACTTCGGTAAGGCACATCGTTCGCTTCGGTGATGGGCAACGCATCCATATCCGCGCGCAAGGCTACTGTTTTTTTACCGGGATTTTTTCCTTCTATGAGTCCAACGAGTCCGGTGCCGGCTACCTTATCTTTAAACGAAATACCCATCTCCCGAAGTTTCTCTCCAACAAATGCAGCGGTCTTGAACTCGTGAAAAGATAATTCAGGATGCATATGTAAATGATGACGAATAGCGACGATATCTTTCTGCTGACGGGAAGCAAGGTCCTGTATTTCTTTCGGTTGAATCATGTGCTGAATTATTAATTCAAAAGTACGTTATTATTTTATACTGGAATTTGTACTTGTAGGTGGGAGTATGTTTTTCTTCGTATAATATTTTTTGGCTTCCAGCCTCCGGCTACCGGCTACCGGCTTTTTTAAGATAGTTTATAATTAAATCGTTGACTGGGTTTTTTATAGAAACTTGTTTCTTTTTATGGCTGTCGATTGATGAATAACCAACGTGGGCATTGAAATTTAGAATTTCTTCGAGGTGTCTATTGCAATTCGCTTCTAATGTGACATGATGTTTTCGGCTAATTAATTTTTATATTAAAATTGTAATCATCGCGAGTCCTCTCGGTTAGGGTTTCACGCAAAGGCCGATGAGACGCAGAGGTTACATCGCTAAAACTCCGCAGTCCAAATGAGCAACAGAGACGCAGAGTTTACTTCGCTAATGCTTCGAAGTCCAAGGGAACAACTCCGCTAATGCTTCGAAGTCCAAGGTGCCGCAAATCTTAACGAAGTGTAGATCCCGAGTGGATTGCGAAGCATTAAACCTCGGGAGATGCAGAGATTACTCCGCTAAAACTTCGAAGTCAAATGAGACGCAGATCATACCGAAGTGAAAATCCCCATTAAAACTCACCGCCCCAAGCCGCCCGCCTTAAGCCCCAAGCCGGTAGCCGGCAGCTGGTAGCCGGCAGCCCTTTCCTTCGTAACGAAAATTTAGTTACCACTATGAATATTTTGCGAACCAAAATTTATTGGCACCTAAAAATCTAATCCTAACGAAAAATAGAAAATGCGCTCCTGAACTTCGCCATCATCAACTCCCCATGCCCAATCGGCGCGAAGGAAATAGCCAAGCACCCTGCTGCGTAAACCAAAACCATAGCCGCCCACTATAGGTTCTACTGTTTTGGTTACTGTGATGCTGATGGGATTGCCATTGTAATCCTTTCTGAACAGCGCATTGTTCTTGCTGTAAGGAGAGGTACCTGTCCATGCTGTACCAATATCGCCGAAGCCGATGATTTGAAAATTGCGAATGAAATCAGAGCGGATGGGTTTATTGATAAGGTACTGGAAAATGGGAACACGAAGTTCACTGTTGATGAGCGCGAAACTGTTTCCGTTACGAATGTTCTGAATGAAGCCTCGCATATTGGTCGCCAGGGCCTGGAAGGAATAAATCTCCGAAGGGTCAACCTGAATATTGTAATTGAAATTATCCGTCGGGACGAAGGCGTTGTCAGTCGATCCTAAATAGTAAATTAATTTTCGGCTTCCCAACGATGTACTTGCTGCAAAGCGGTTGGCCCAGATAATTTGTCGGTGGACTTTTAAGTAATGTCTGAAATCTGCACCGAAAACAGAGAGCGTGGAGTTGTCTTCATCCACTTGCTTAAAAAGTTCCGCGAATATTTTATAGCGTACTCCATTGTAAAGATTTAAACCGGTAGTGATGGTATTATCATATACAAATTCTCCTCTGACAGAAGCCCAGTTCTGGTATTGATTGGGGAAGGAAAGATTGAAGAGATCCGTACTCAATGCGGTCAGGCGATCGTGGCGGTAGGCGGCTGTTCCCCGCAGACTCGTAAGATCATTGAAGGGCCAGCGCACATTGTATTTCACTTCATGTGTGTGAATTCGGTACAAGGAGAATCGGCTTACTTCTTCGCGTCCCTGGCGGTAGAAGGAGATTTGTTTGTCGAGCCGGCGCTTGAGGTTTTCGAAACTGATATAGTATTCATTCGAGTTCAGATTTCCGCTGAGACGAAATCCTCCCACCATGCGGTAATCATCTAATAAGTCATTCACACCGATTTTGAAGAGTGCATTGAGTCCGGGATAAAAATACACAGCACCACCGGTATAGGTCTGGTAGGTTTCATTGAGAAGATTGTTGTCCAGTTGGGTGAGCAGATAACTCGGCGCAAAAGCTAATTCGTAATTGCGTTGCTTGGGCAATAAGTAGGAAGCGGTATCGGGTCCGGTCATTGCTCCTGCCAGAATAGGAGTGCCGGGTTCAAAATCGCTCGCTAGCAGTGGATCTGCCATCAGCGAATCAACTTTTGGTTTTACTTCAACCGGTTTTTCCTTTTTGGATTTCTTGCGTGGGAAATCAGACTGGAAGACATAGTTGTTGATGTCGATGGCACTGCTGTCCTGTTTTTTATTGCTGTCCGATGTTTCACTGCTCTTCGTTTGATCAATCACCTTGATGCCACCTCCCGAATTACTGCTGCCCGTACTGCTGCTTCTGATGCCGGAGTTTCTGTCCAGCTTAAAGCGTAATCCGGTTTTCTTCAGCGGAGTGGTGGAAAGGGAATCCGCTTGCGGTGAGGGACTGAGATAAATGCTGTACCGGGAATCAATGCGCATCAATTCGGCATAGCGGGTGGTCCGGCTATTGATATCGTGTTGCAAAACATTTCGCTTGTAATCACTTTGCGGACCTGCATTAACGATATAACGGTAGTGGATAACCGTATCAATGTATGCGATGGCACTATCCAAAGTAGAAACGTATCTGTTGATAATACCATTCTCATCGCTGAGGTAACTGAAATGCGAAGAATCAATCATCAGCGGTGCGGTTTCGTTCACGCCGGGTGTATTGGTGAGTCGAAGAAGTTGTGCCGATTTGCTGATATTATCAAAGAGGAAGATGTCGGTGGAGGAGGGGCGATCCAGTTCCGCAGCCTGACGAATGGGTGTCGGGCGTAAGGTGTCTTCATCTCTTGTTGAACTAAAGGCGATGTAGCGGTCGTTCATCACGTAGCGCGGTGAGAAGTCATCCCATCGGTCCTTGGTATGTTGAACGTAGGTCTTCGTGCGCGGACTAAAAGTAAAAATATCCGATTGCCCTTTTTGTACAGCGGAGAGGACGATTTCTGATCCGGAAGAGGAATAGGAGAAATCGAGGACTTTATCGAAGTAAAAGAATTTATTGGTTTCTTTTTTAATTCTTTTTCCCGGTGTATAATAATCCAACCAGAGCTTTCCCTTTTTTTCTTTTATCGCGGAGAGGTATCTTCCCGAAGGATGCCAGGCCAAAGTAGGATAACTAAGATCCATGGTCTGGTTCACGGATTTATATCCGCCTTTTGCCATTTTCTTCCGCTTCTTCTCTCGCACATCATAGAGCCAGATTTTATATTTGCCCAGATCATTGGTCACATAGGCCACCTGATTTCCATCCGGGCTCACCCGCACCTGACTGATATAGCGTCCTTGTTTCTTTAAGGTATAGATAGGTTTGCCGGGAGGGAGAACTCTGTTTTTATCATCTTCCGTATAACTCTGCCTGTAGTATTCGAGCCAGTTTTTACTGATTTCCTTCATCGGAACCCCCAGCACATAGATAAAACCATTTTCAATGTTGCGGTTGATGCGCGTCATGTACAGCAAATTCGACACAGAGCTGGTTCCATACGTTTCAATCACATAATTCCAGAGGGAGCTTCCCGCAAATTGCGCTTCGGTGCCGGTCAGGTTACTGAAATTCCGGTATTTCCTGCTCATGATCGCGTCGCGCATCCTTCCATCTTCCTCCGCCGTCCAGCCTTTCGAGACATAAGCCACGAGTCCGCTGACGAACCAATCGGGTAGATTCAGCAATACCGAGGCCTGCAATCGGTCCTTGATACTTCCTCCATACATGAGTTGGTTGATCATGACCTGCGCCACACCCGCACGGATTTGTTCCCGAAAATGCCGGTAGTCGCCATCGAAATACACTAAAATTTTACTCCCGACAATGCGGGTCAGTCCACCGGTATTGGTATTTTGCTCTTCCCCTTCCAGTCCGATGTTACTTTGTTTCAGATCGGTAAGGCGATTGTAAATCATAAACTGAAAGCGCCCGTTGATTCTATAGTCGAAGAGTTTCTCGATTTCAGCGATATCTGCTTCTGCGGTGCGACCGGCATAAATGGCCAGTTCTTGTCCACCGAGGTAGAAATAAGTATCAAAGCCTTTGAAACGATAAAATGTCCAGAGAAAATCATTGTATTGCACCCTGCTTTTGCCAAAATTCATCTGCACACCACGCGTAAACTGAGCCTCAGCAGCGGGTGTTGACAGTAGTAAGACCAAGACAAGGGTCAGTCGGCGCAAAAGAAGTTGAACCATAGAATCGCTCCTGCGAAGTTAGGCATTTTAATATCTGATTTGTTACGAACCTTAACTTTAAACGTTTCGATGTACCCTGTATTGCCTACTTTTGACATCTCTCTGACTGAAGCAACCATGTCTATCAATACCACTATCTCCCGCCGATCAGAAATTAAAGTCGCCGTGGAACTCAACGAAGAAAAGCAGCCCGTTGGCCTTCAATGGCATGCAGAAGATGCCGGCCTCCAGGGCGAAAAACCCGCCAAAGCCATGATGCTCGCCTTATGGGATAAAAATGACCAAAGCACCATGCGCATCGACCTCTGGACCCACGAAATGACGGTAGAGGAAATGGAGTTCTTCATGTACGAAACCCTCGCCTCCCTCGCCGATACCTACGAACGCTCCACCAGCGACAAAGAAATGGCCAAAGAAATCAAAGCCTTCGCGCATAAGTTTGGCAAGGAAAAAAAAGTCATCAAATGAGAGTTTACCATGAAGCGTATCGCTTTTCGCGATTCTGCTTCATGGTTTAAGGTTTAAGGTTTAAGGTTTAAAGTTCAAGGTTCAAAGTTTAAAGTTCAAGGTTGAATGAAAAATATTTTCAAATTAAAATCAAGCCAGCAGCCAGAAGCAAAAAGCCGGTAGCCGGCAGCTGGTAGCCGGAAGCCAACGATAGTTTTAATTATAAATATAAATTTATACAGTTAAAAAAAATTGAATTGCAAATAAAAACAGCCACATTCGTAAAAAGTTCAGGACAGGTAGAACAACTACCTCCGGAAGATTTTCCCGAGTTTGCATTTATCGGACGCTCGAATGTCGGAAAATCATCGCTCATCAATTGTCTCGTTGGAAGAAAGGAATTAGCCCATACTTCCTCCAATCCCGGGAAGACCCAAACCATCAATCATTATTTTATCAATAAGTCCTGGTACCTCGTGGATTTACCGGGCTATGGATATGCTAAAGTCGCCCAAACGATGCGGGCCGAATGGGAAAAGACCTTGTATAAATACCTCGGCAAGCGAGAAAATCTGATGAATGTTTTTGTGCTCGTAGATGGACGCATTGACCCGCAAAAAAGTGATCTTACATTTTTAAATAAATTAGGTCAGCATGGTTTACCGGTTTCCGTAGTCTTCACCAAGACCGATAAAATGGGCAAAGTCAACCTCGAAGAAAACATCCAAAAATTCAAGGATGCCATGCTGGAATACTGGGAAGAAGCACCACCCTTTTTCATCACCTCCGCCGAGAAAGGCACCGGTCGCATGGAATTATTGAAATACATCGATGTGATCACCAAGGGATGGAAGAAATCGTGATGCATACATCGTGATGGATATGACGTGGTGCCTACGTAATGACAGGTCGCGACCTGTCATTACCACAAAATCCCGTAGGGATGCCATTATTATAGAAAAAGAATCCATCAAAACCTAGCCCTGTAAGGGCGACATACAAGGGTACAACCCTTCCCGTAAATTTTTATCTGATTCGTCAAAATCAAATTCTTATTTCACCTTCTCCATGCTAAAAATCCGTAGCTTTATATCACAAAATATTACCGCATGATTCGGCTAATCCTCATTTTCATTTTTTTCACAACGGCACTTTCCGCTCAATTTACTGATCGCTATTGGGCTTTTGGTGATAGTGCAGCGATTGACTTTAAAAATTTAAATAGTCCTCAGCCTGCAAATAGCATTTTAAGAGTAAGGGGTAGTAGTGCAAGTATTTGTGATAGTGCAGGTGATTTATTGTTTTATTGTGGTTCTCCTAACTGGGCACAATGGTTGACACCAAACAATATTTTCACAGATGGAACAGTAGTAAGTAAAAATAATGTTGTGATGGAAAGTGGCGATTCACTTATTGGAGTATTATGGTACCAAGAAATGATAATTGTGCCAGATCCTGCACATAACCAGAGATTTTATATTTTTTGTTCTGCTCCATCAAATCTAAACCATGGTCTTTACTATTCAATTGTAGATTTATCCTTTAATGGTGGTTTAGGTAAGGTAGTACAAAAGAACATACAAATTCGAAATGATACAATGTGTGACGGGCTTACAGCAACTCGTCATGGAAATGGACGCGACTGGTGGATAGTAGTCAGAAGCTGGAAGGATGTGCCTACTAATAATATAACAGCTTATTTAATTAGTCCTACAGGTATAACACCAAATCCCACTCAATATATTGGAACCTTGACTTCACTTGATGCATTTTATCGTCTCAAGTTTAATAAGGAAGGTAACCGATTTTATAATGTCTCATCTCAAGGAATTATTGAAAGAATGGATTTTGACAGGTGCACAGGAATTTTTTCAAATCTTGTTACTTATTCAGGGCTTGGTAGTCCGTATTTGGGGTATTGGGGGTTTGAAGTTTCTCCTGATGAGAGTAAAATTTATACCTCACTTATCTACCAAACATTTAATTCAGATACTAGTTATATCCTTCAATTTGATTTAAATTCTCCTAATTTCCTTGGTAGTGTTGATACATTAGGTACTTATTTATCGCCTGACACCCCTGGGTTATTAGAACTTGGTCCAGATGGCAAAATTTATGTTTCCATTAATTGGTCTGGATTCGACACATGCTTTAGTTATTTATATTGTGCTGGAACAATAAATACAACTAATTCTAATCTTTCCATTATAAATTCACCGGACAGTAGCGGAGCAGTGTGTAATTATCAACCTTTTAGTTTTTATTTAGGAGGCCATAAAGCTTATGTAGGCCTTCCCAATAACCATAACTATGAACTAGGAGCTTGGATAGGATCACCATGTGATACACTTTCAGTTGGCTTACAAGACTTATTTCCTAAAAACAAGGAGTTGAAACTTTACTATGATAAATCCTGGCAAACAATTTTTGTTAATGCTGATTAGTTACATGGAAAAAATGCAACATTAGAGTTTTATAATATCAACGGGCAATTAATAGACCGAATATCTAGAGCGACAGATGGAAGTTATTTTAGCAACAGCAGTTTATTTTCCTCCCAATCCGATGGTATATACATTGTTCGGTTAAGTACCGAGAAGGAAGTGTTAACTGGGAGATTTGTTAAATGGTAACAGGTCGTATCGTCGGTATGTAGTGACAGGTCGCGACCTGTCACCGTTTAAATATGAAAAATTTTATTAGGATGTAGATAATTCGTTTCCCGGCATTGTAGCCGCGTTACATGTAACGCGGCTACAGTGCCGGGAATCCATGGTTTGGGTGACAGGTCGCGACCTGTCACTACGACGACAACGGCCTATACGTCTTCACATGCCTTTCTTTCTTCGTTTCGTAAATATCAGCGAGGGTAACTAAAATGCCGGTTTCTTCTACTTCGCCGAAATGATCATTAAGCGCGGTGCCGAATGTGCGCATGGTGGCACTGAGGTTCATGTAGGCGTTTACCAGAGGTGGAATGTTTTCGCCGAGCGCACGGACATGCTGATTTAATATGCGATGTCCTTCTTTGTAATCGAGTCCGCTGAGTTCTTTTTCAAATGCGCTTACATCGCTGGTGACAGGCAATGCTTTGATAGGAGTGACGAGCTGATCCTTATCCGGAAAATAATGTTGCATAAAATGGAGAATCATATCTCTGGCGAGTAAATTAAAATGCCGGTACATGGTGACTTTTCCAAAGAAGTATTTTATATCGGCATGATCCACATGGATAGCGCCAAGACCATCCCATAAATTATCAAGTGTAAAAAGTCCCTTCCTGTTTTCGGGGCGTGGTTGGTATTTGGGTTGTACAAATGATCTTCCGAGTTCAATGGTATAGGGCAAATATTCTTTCAAAAATTTTTCTGAGAAATGAAACAGTTCTGCTGTGGCCAGTTCGAGTACGCCATGTTCATCTCTCCCCGCATCTCCGCAACGGATAAAACGATAACCGCCCATAATTTCTTTTTCTTCCGGATTCCACGCGATCAATTGTTCATAGCAGTTGTCGCAGGTGTCGAAGGTGTCGAGGTCGCAATCCAATCCTGTTCCTCCTCCCGCATCTCTGAAAGTAATCTCCCGCAAACGCCCGATCTCCCTCAGGACATTAGGTGCATTGTGCGCGTTGATGATATAGAGTTGATTGGAACCGTTGTTGGTGACCCGTACAAAACGTTCTGTACTCAGCTCTTTTTCTAATAACTCGAGGGGAATGGGAGGAATTATGTTTTGCATATTCATTAGGGTCGGAAGTCGTCCGTTCCTTCGGCTAAAGTATAAATATGCTCCTTAACTTTTTGCGCCCAATCGTGATCATTGTACTGTTCGTTGAAAAGTTCATAGGAAAGGGGCTTGCCGATTTTAATGTGAATGTTTTTCCCCAACTGATGGTACATCTCATCCATCAGATAAAGCATTTCGATATTGGCCTTTATCCCCAGCTTCCCTCTCCATCGCGCCAGATTATAAAAGAAGTTGGAATTTCTCCCGGCAATATGAACCGGAATGATATTGCGTTTGTATTTTTTTGCCTTGGTAATAAAACTCTTTTTCCAGGTTAGATCCCTGATCAATCCGTTGTTTTGTTTTCTTGAGACAAGACCGGCAGGAAAAATTAAAAGCGACCCTTCGCCGGCGTAGTATCTGTCTATTTGGTCAAGTATTTCAGTCGAGTTTTTACCATGTTTATTGACCCCCACAAAAATATTATCAAGATTTTTAAGATGTAATAAGATGTCATTCACAATGAAAATCTGATCTTTTCTGACTTTAGCCACCACTTGTATGAGGGCCATACCGTCAAGTCCACCAATCGGGTGGTTGGAGGCAATGATGCAACCGCCTTCTTTCGGAAGGTTCTCCAAACCCTCACAAGTCACTTCTACACCGAACTCTTTAATTGCTTCGTCAACAAAGTCAAAGGATCTTTTATCCCCATGGCGTCTAAGGAGATCATTGATATGATCCTGATGAGCAATTCGTTTTAAGTAGTTGATGATGAGGCTGGGCATCCACTTTAAAAGTGCTGGATTCTTACCTCTGATGACTTCTTCTACATCAATTAATTTCTTTGGGGTTATTTCGTCGCTCATTGCTGAATTAAGTGGTCTAAAATACAGCATCGCCCGCTAACCAAAGGGTCGCCGGGTAAATCGAGGGTTTTTATACACATATTTTATATAAAAAGGAGGTGTTTTGGGGTAAAAGTGGGAGAGAAGATTTGGGGTTTAAAATAACATTGCATTGTAAATCAATTATATGCATTTGTTTTTATAGAGAAGGTTGTGGACAGCTTCTGGCACTGACTCTCTTAGTCTATTCTACTTAAAATAAATTATTGTGTGTGGAAGTTTCCTGTCCAACGGCAGAAGATTTTGGTCATGGTCTTATTCACTTCGCTTTGTTTATAAGTGACTAAAAATAAATTAGATAATGCTGTATTGGAGCTTATATTGGTGGGTTCCGGATCAAATACTTTTTGACATTTTTTCGATTTCTCCGGAAGCCCATGCAATAAAAGGCAGGGGTGAAAAGTTTTTAACAAAGTGGGGCAAAGTGGGATGAAGTGGTAAATTTTATTTTATTTTTACCACGTCAGTCACCAATCCGACCACAACCTAACCTATTATGTCGCAATTCCAGGGAGAATTTGAATGCAAGCTTGACGCGAAAGGGCGTTTGAGTCTGCCTTCTGCGTTGCGCAAGCAAATAGCTCCCGAAGCGAAGGAGAAGTTTATGGTGAACAGGGGTTTTGAAAACTGTCTCGCTTTGTATCCAATGGATGAGTGGCAGAAGATCAGTGACGAGATCAATAATTTGAATATGTACGTGGTGAAGAACCGCGAATTTGCCCGCTACTTTTTTCGTGGTGCGATGGAATTGGAACTGGACGCAGCAGGTCGTATCCTGTTGCCGAAACGTATGCTCGAACATGCAGGTGTAAGCAAAGAGTTGGTGTTGTACGGATGGGGAAATAAAATCGAAATCTGGTCAGTGGAAGGTTATGCTAAGTTGCTGAAGGATGAGCCGAAAGATTTTGCGGCATTGGCAGAGGAAGTAATGGGCAAAATAAATTTAAATCGCGGAGGTGGTGAACGTGGCCTATCATAATCCTGTCCTCCTCGACGCGGCAGTAAAGGGCTTGAATATTCAGCCCGATGGAATTTATGTAGATGTGACTTTTGGTGGTGGCGGACATTCCGCAGCCATTTTAAAATTGCTTGAAAAAGGTCGACTGATTGCTTTCGATCAGGATGCGGATGCAAAGGCTAACGTTCATGCAGATACGAGATTTTTATTGATCGATGATAATTTCAGGAATTTATCGGAGCGTCTCGCGGATGCAGATGTGAATACGGTAGATGGTATCCTAGCCGATTTAGGCGTGTCTTCGCATCAGTTTGATGTGGCAGAGCGAGGGTTCTCCATTCGGTTTAACGCGGAACTGGATATGCGGATGGATCAATCGCAACAGTTGACGGCAAAGGATGTGATCAATTATTATCCGGAGAAGGAATTGAGTCGTGTGTTTAAAGAATACGGTGAACTGATTCCGGCGCGTCGTATGGCAGAAGCGATCGTGAAAGCGCGGCAGGAGGCTTTTATCATTACCGGAGAAGAACTGAAGAAGGTGCTGTCGAAGTTTGCTCCACGTATGAAGGAAAACACATTTTATGCCCAGGTTTATCAGGCACTTCGCATTGAAGTAAACGATGAACTGGGCGCATTGAAAGAGCTGTTGAAGAAATCAGCAGCGGTATTGCGAAGCGGTGGTCGCCTGGTGGTGATCAGCTACCATAGTCTGGAAGATCGTTTGGTGAAGAATTTTATCAATAGCGGAAATTTCGAAGGCGAGCTCCACAAGGATTTTTTCGGAAACCCGACAGGATTGCTCTTCAAAGCCATTAACCGCAAGCCCATCTTACCTGAAGAATCAGAAATAGAAAATAACCCGCGCTCCCGTAGTGCTAAAATGCGCATCGCTGAACGTTTATGAATAAAATTCGTCAACCCATACCCGTGAGTAAGGAGGAGCCTGTAAAGAAGAAGAGCTCCGGTGAGAATGCTGCACGGAAGTTTATTCGGATCGTGAATGTGTTTAGTCTCTTTGATCGGAAAGCGGTGATGATTTTGATGCCCTATCTGTTCTTCCTCTTCCTGCTGGCCCTGGTGTATATCGGAAATAGCTATCTCGCCGAAAAGACAATTCGTGATATCGATCGTACTGAAAAAGACCTGAAGGAACTTCGCTCCGAGTTTATCACCGGACGATCAGAGTTGATGTATCGCTCCAAGTTGACAGAAGTAGCAGGAGCGATTCAAACCAGAGGCGTGAAGGAGTCGACAGTAGCTCCCAAGAAAATATTGCTTCGTAAAGTAACTAAAAATTAAATCCAGATAGTGTTAATACTCCAACGTTTTGGCTGAAAAGAAAAATGACATATTGATCAGAGGGTATCTCGTCTTCGCGGGATTCGTGCTGTTTGGTTTGGCGATCATTGCACGTGTCGGTTATCTGCAGATAGCGGAGGGCGAGTACTGGAAGAGTAAGAAGGATAGTCTGACACTTTCTTACCGCAGCATTCCTCCCATGCGTGGCAATATTTATGCAAGCGATGGTAGTCTGCTGGCGACATCATTGCCGCGCTACGATGTGCATGTGGATTTGCAAGCCGGTGGACTGAAGAAGGATCTGTTTAATGAGAAAGTGGATTCACTCGCGCTTTGTTTGTCGGATCTTTTTAAGGATAAATCAAAACAGGAGTATAAGAGAATTTTGAAGGAAGCGCGTCGCGAAGGTGATCGTTATTTATTGTTGAAGCGGAATATTTCTTATAAAGAACAAAAGGCCTTGCGCACTTTTCCGCTCTTCCGTTTGGGAAAAAATAAGGGCGGACTCATCGTGGATCAGCTGAGTCGAAGAGAGAAGCCGTTTAAATTATTGGCTTCACGAACGATTGGTTATAAGATGGCCAATAAGGAAGTGGAGTCGGTGGGAATTGAAAGTGCTTTTGAAAGTCATCAGCGTGGCACTACCGGAAAGCGATTGATGCAACGTATAGCAGGTGGCGTATGGAAACCGGTGAATACCGAAAATGAGATTGAACCTCTTGACGGCAGTGATGTGGTGACCACGATTGATCTGAACCTGCAGGATGTAGCTGAAAATGCATTGCTGAATCAGTTGCGTGAACACGATGCAGATATGGGTTGCGCGATTCTGATGGAAGTTTCAACAGGTCATATTAAAGCGATCGCTAACCTGAAGCGTGCCGATGATGAAGATAATTACAAGGAGGAATTTAATTATGCGATCGGTCAGGGCTCGGAGCCGGGTTCTACATTTAAGCTGGCCACGTTGATGGCGGCTATGGAAGATGGTTATGTGGACCTCGATGATTCTACCGATACGTTTGGCGGAGAGATGTTACTCGCAGGTGGAATTAAGATGAGAGATTCGCACGAAGGGGGCTATGGTCGTGTGTCTGTAAAGAAGGCATTCGCGGTTTCTTCCAATGTCGGCATCTCCCGCATTGCGATGAAACATTATAGCAAGAATCCGCAACTTTTTATTGATCGTCTGAAAGCTATGCATGTGGCCGATCAGCTTTCCTTGCAAATTCCCGGCGAGCCGGCACCCAGATTGAAAGGCACGAAGGAGAAGGACTGGTCGAAGGTATCCTTGCCTTTATCTCTATCGGGTACGAATCCAAACTGACACCCTTACAATTGCTGACGTTCTATAATGCCGTCGCGAACAATGGAAAGATGGTGCAACCTCTGTTTGTAAAAGAAATCAGGAACAAAGGTCATGTGGTGCAACAGTTTTCGGGTAAAGTGATCGCGGAATCTATTTGTTCGCCTGCTACGATTAAGAAAGCGCGTCAACTGCTCGAAGAAGTAGTCACTACCGGAACTGCATCGCATATTAAACATGCGCAGTATACCATCGCCGGAAAAACAAGAAATCTAGAAGTGAAATACAAAGGTCCTTCCAATGGATGGGTCTCTTCTGCGCAGCAGGCCTTCACTCCTGATTACAATAAAGTACCCAATGTAAAAGGCATGGGCTTACGTGATGCCATGTATCTCCTCGAGAATCAGGGATTACAAGTGAAGCCCATCGGCAGGGGTGCAGTGATTCGTCAATCTATTCAACCCGGAACAAAGCTGGAAAAGGGACAGCGCATTATCATCGAACTCGGTTAATGAAATTACTCAGCGATCTTCTTTACAAGACCGGCATCGAGGAGCTTAGTGGTGTTACCACTATCTCTATAGATAAAATATGCTTTGACTCCCGTCAGGTGAGTGAGGGAACACTCTTCGTGGCCGTGCGTGGAAGTAAGAGCGATGGTCATGATTTTATTAAAGAGGTTATTGCTAAAGGTGCAGTCGCAGTAGTTTGTGAGGAGATGCCTGCGGAGATGATTCCCGGAATCACTTTTGTTCGTGTGAAAGATTCTTCCTATGCGCTTGCGATTATTTGTTCCAATTATTACGATCAGCCTTCTTCTAAATTAAAACTGATTGGTGTGACCGGTACGAATGGTAAAACCACTACGGTTTCATTATTGTATTCGGTGTTTCGTCAACTCGGACATAAAACCGGACTCCTCAGTACCGTTCGCAATTTCGTGAATGACCTGGAGCTCGCTGCTACACATACTACACCTGATCCGCTGCAATTGAATGCGCTGTTGGCGAAGATGGTGGAAGCAGGATGTACCTATTGCTTCATGGAAGTGAGTTCGCATGCTATCGTACAACACCGTATTGCAGGTCTTGAGTTTGCAGGAGGATTGTTTACTAATATCACCAGAGATCATCTCGATTACCATAAAACATTTGACGAATACATCCGTGCAAAAAAAGGGTTCTTCGATCTATTGCCTGCTGATGCCTTCGCGATTATAAATGCCGACGACAGAAATGGCCGGATCATGGTGCAGAACACCAAAGCCAAAGTAAAGACTTTCGGATTGATGGGTGTCGCTGATTATAAAGCAAAAGTCCTGGAAAGTACGATCTCCGGATTGCTGATCAGCATCGATGGCAATGATGTGTTGTGCCGTCTGGCCGGGACATTTAACGCCTATAACTTATTAGGAGTTTACGTTACGGCCTTGCTGTTAGGAGAAGAAAAACTGCATGTTCTCACCGCACTCAGTACACTTTTACCACCTGAAGGACGCTTTGAGCAAATTAACAGTCAGCAGGGAGTGACCGGAATCGTGGACTATGCACATACCCCGGATGCTTTAAAGAATGTACTGTTAACCATCAATGATATTCGTGCAGGAAAGGAGCAGGTGATTACCATCGTAGGTTGCGGAGGAGATCGAGATGCAGGAAAGCGTCCGCAAATGGCGGCAATTGCCTGCGAACAAAGTGACCGCGTCATCCTGACTTCTGATAATCCGCGCAGTGAAGATCCGGATGCAATCATTGCGGAGATGAAAACCGGTGTACCCATACATCAAATGAAAAAGGTGCTTTCGGTAACGGATCGCCGTGAGGCCATCAGAACCGCCTGCGCCTTAGCCAAGCCGGGAGACATTATCCTCCTTGCCGGAAAAGGCCACGAAAAATATCAGGAAATAAAAGGTGTTAAATATCCCTTCGACGACAAACAAGTGCTCGAAGAATCATTAGAACTCTGCTAAACCATGCTCTATTACCTCTTTGATTATCTCGATAAAGCGTACGACATCCCCGGTGCCGGTGTGTTCCGCTTCCTTTCTTTCAGAGCGTCGATGGCGATTATCACTTCGCTGGTGATCACCTTGTTTTTAGGAAAGAGAATTATTCGTCATCTGCTCCGCATGCAGGTGGGAGAAACCATTCGCGATCTCGGTCTCGACGGACAAAAGCAAAAGCAGGGAACACCTACCATGGGAGGATTGATCATCATCGCTGCGATTCTTATTCCGACGATCCTCTTCACCCGATTGGATAATGTGTATATCATCATCATGATTATTTGCACGCTTTGGCTGGGCTTCATCGGTTTTCTGGATGATTATATTAAAGTGTTTAAAAAGGATAAGGAAGGTTTACGTGCGAAATCGAAGTTAGTCGGACAAGTGGGTCTGGGTTTAATCATCGGTTCCGTATTGTATTTTAATCCGAATGTAGTGGTGCGGGAGAAGATGAGCAATAACCGTATTGTTGTCGATCAGCAGAGTAATATCGTTGATGATCTCGGAAATAAAGACGGATTCTTGTTTTCCGGTGTGAATGAGAAATCCACCAAGACCACCATTCCCTTTCTGAAGAACAATGAATTTGATTATGCGCGTCTGGTAGATTGGGCGGGAGATAGTAAGAGCTGGATGCTGCCCTTGTTTTTCATTCTCATTGTGACATTCATCATCACCGCAGTTTCCAATGGTGCTAATATAACAGACGGAATCGACGGATTAGCCACAGGGACCAGTGCCATCATTGGTGCGACCCTTGCTGTATTCGCTTATGTTTCCGGTAATGCGGTTTTTGCCGATTATCTAAACATCATGTATATACCCAATACCGGCGAGCTCATGGTTTTCATGAGTGCTTTTGTAGGAGCCTGTGTTGGATTTTTATGGTATAATTCCTTCCCTGCACAGGTGTTCATGGGAGATACAGGAAGTCTGGCCTTAGGTGGAATCATCGCCGTCTTCGCCATTGCTGTCCGGAAGGAATTATTAATACCAATCATCTGCGGCATCTTCCTCGTGGAGAATTTATCTGTAATGGCTCAGGTCAGTTATTTTAAATATACAAAGAAAAGATTTGGTGAAGGTCGTCGCATTCTGAAGATGTCACCATTGCACCATCATTATCAAAAGCTGGGTTACCATGAGTCGAAAATCGTTACCCGCTTTTGGATCGTTGGAATTATGCTGGCTGTATTAAGTATTGTAACCCTCAAACTGCGATAAGAAACAACATGACTAAGCTGAATGGAAAAATAGTGATTCTCGGTGCTGCTGAAAGCGGCGTGGATCGGCTATTCTCGCTCAGCAGTTGGGGTTAGAGGTGTTTGTTTCGGATAGTGGAAGATTGCTGAGAAATACAGGAAGGAATTAGTAGAACGCAATATTGCTTTTGAAGAAGGTCAGCATACAGTGGGGAAACTGCTTGATGCGACAGAGGTGATTAAAAGCCCCGGCATCCCGGAGAAAGCAGCCATCATCAAGAGTATTGCTGCTGCGGGAATTCCGGTGATTTCTGAAATTGAATTTGCCGGTCGTCATACGGATGCAACGACCATATGCATTACCGGCACTAACGGTAAGACCACTACGACATTGCTCACTTATCATATGTTGACCAAGGCCGGATTGAATGCCGGTCTCGGAGGAAATGTAGGTAAGAGCTTCGCGCGACAGGTAGCAGAGGAAAAACACGATTACTATGTGCTGGAATTGTCCAGTTTCCAGTTGGATGGCTGCTATGACTTCAGAGCGGATATCGCCATCCTCACCAATATCACTCCCGATCATCTCGATCGCTATGAGTACAAATTAGAAAATTATATCCAATCTAAATTCCGGATACTCCAAAATCAACATCCTGAAGATGCCTTCATCTATTGTGCCGACGACGCACTCACGATGCAACATCTCGCACAAATAAGTACACCCATGACCTGCTCTCCTTTCAGCATAAAGCAGAAAGAAGGTATGAGCGCATGGCTTGAAAACGAACAACTCTGTATTCTAACCAATAACCAACCATTCACTATGTCCATTCACGATCTGGCCCTCCGGGTAAACACAACCTGTATAACTCAATGGCAGCCGGAATAGCGGGTCGCGTCCTTGATATTCGCAAAGATGCCGTCCGCGAGAGTTTCTCTGATTTCGAAAATGTGGAACATCGACTGGAAGCAGTAAGTACTGTTCACGGTATTGATTTCATCAACGACTCCAAAGCGACCAATGTCAATTCGACCTGGTATGCTTTAGAGAGCATGAAACAACCTACCATCTGGATCGCAGGTGGTGTGGATAAAGGCAATGACTATGCGATGTTGCTCGAACTTGTTAAAACCAGAGTGAAAGCCATTGTTTGCTTAGGCACCGACAATGAAAAAATCATTCAGGCTTTCCGTGATATCGTTCCTGTTATTGTTGAATCCGGTTCGGCAGAGGAAGCGGTGCAGGCAGCTTATCGGTTAGGAAAAAAAGGCGATGCTGTATTGTTATCTCCGGCTTGCGCCAGTTTCGATTTGTTCGAGAACTACGAAGATCGCGGACGTAAGTTCAAGGCAGCAGTACGTAATTTATAATATTTATAGTGTTAAATCATTCCCAAGGCATGACCTGGCTCGAATCGTATTTTAGAGGTGACCGCACCATCTGGCTCATCGTAATACTGCTGAGTATTATGAGTATACTGGCTGTTTATAGTTCAACAGGTACGCTGGCGTATAAATACCAGTCGGGAAATACAGAGTATTATTTGTTCAAGCACGGCATCATTATGATTCTTGGTTTTGTACTGATGTACATCGGACATTTTGTGAAGTATACGTTTTATTCACGCATCGCCAATCTCGGCATCATCATCGCCATCCCGCTCCTGTTCATGACCTTGCTGATGGGAAGTAATATCAATGAAGCGAGCAGATGGCTGACCTTACCGATTGTGAATCTTTCCTTCCAGACTTCCGATTTTGCGAAGGTGGCATTGATTCTCTATGTCGCCCGAATGCTCTCGAAGAAACAGGATAATATCAAGGATTTCAAGAGTGCCTTTGTGCCGATTATTATTCCGGTAGGTTTGGTTTGCGGATTGATATTACCGGCGAACTTCTCAACCGCTGCGGTGCTGTTTACCACTTGTGTCATCCTCATGTTCATCGGTCGTATCAGTTTGAAGTATATCCTATCGATGGTTGGAATTGCGGTGGGTATTTTCGCATTGTTTTTAATGATCGCCTATCTCACCGGCTATGAAGGACGTATTGAAACATGGAAAGCACGTATCGAAAATTTCAGTGAAGGAAGTGATCAGGGAAATTACCAGGTGCAGCAGGCGAAAATTGCGATTGCTACGGGCGGACTCATTGGAAAAGGTCCGGGTAATAGTGAGCAACGGAATTTTCTTCCGCATCCCTATTCGGATTTTATTTTCGCCATCATCGTGGAAGAATATGGTTTAGCAGGAGGAGGAATCATCGTCTTCCTCTACCTCTTACTTTTCTACAGGGCGCTGCAGATTGTCCGAAAAACTGAACGGGCCTTTGCGGCGATGATTACTATCGGTTGTGCATTTAGTCTGGTATTTCAGGCATTGATTAATATGGCCGTTGCAGTGAATCTATTTCCGGTAACCGGTCAGCCACTGCCCATGCTCAGTATGGGAGGAACATCCATTTGGTTTACAAGTGCTGCCCTCGGTATTATTCTGAGTGTAAGCAGTGAGATTGATAAAACAGAAAACGAAGTCAGAGAAGTTGCAGTCGCAGGATAAACATACACGCGTCATCATCAGTGGTGGTGGAACAGGAGGACATATCTTTCCTGCCATCGCTATTGCCAATGCCTTGAAAGCGATTGATCCTGCCATTCAACTGCTTTTTGTGGGAGCGGAAGGGAAGATGGAAATGGAGAAAGTTCCCGCAGCAGGATATACCATTAAAGGATTGCCAATTGCAGGAATTAAAAGAGAATTGAGTTTCGATAATTTTACTTTTCCGGTGAAGCTGATGCGAAGTCTGAATAAAGCGAAATCTATCCTGAAAGAATTTAAGCCGGATGTTGCAGTTGGCGTAGGAGGCTATGCGAGTGGTCCCTTGCTGTTCATGGCATCACGTGAAGGTGTACCGACATTGATTCAGGAACAAAATTCTTTTCCCGGAATTACCAATAAACTTTTATCGAGAAAAGCTGCCTCTATTTGTGTGGCTTATGATGGAATGGAACAATTCTTCCCCAAACATAAAATTGTTTTCACCGGTAATCCGGTTCGTGAAGATATTAAACAGATTGCCGGCAAACGGGAGGAAGCGGCGGCGTTCTTCGGAATGGATCCTGCTAAAAATACATTGCTGGTAGTAGGAGGGAGTCAGGGTGCACGAAGTATCAACAGAGCTGTTCGCGATGGATTGCAAAAATTAGCAGAACAAGGCATGCAGGTCCTTTGGCAGACTGGAAAATTATTTCATGCAGAAGCATTAAAAGCTGTGGAGGAAATCAATGCTCCCGGAATAAGGGCTTTTGATTTCATCACACGCATGGATCTGGGTTATGCTATGGCAGATGTTGTAGTGGCAAGAGCCGGGGCGAGTACTGTGTCGGAATTATGTATCGCGGGAAAGCCCTCAATTTTAGTTCCATTGCCGACAGCCGCCGAAGATCATCAAACAAAAAATTGCATGTCGCTGGTGAATAAAAAAGCCGCATTGCTGGTGACCGATATCGCCGCAGGGGAGAAATTGGTGAAGGAAGCCATCGCACTCTTAAACGATTTACCCCATCGACAAAAGCTGACAGAAAATATTCTCCCTCTGGCGCGACCTGAGGCAGCAGCAGAAATTGCACAAGAAGTTTTAAAACTCATACGAAAATAAAAAATGAATCACCCGACAGGTAAGCCCATTACTCAAGTCTATTTCCTCGGTATCGGGGGAATTGGGATGAGTGCGCTTGCCCGTTATTTTCTCTCGTCCGGAATGAAGGTGGCCGGCTATGATCGTTCCTCAACGCCTTTAACGGATGAACTCCGGAAAGAAGGAATGGAGATTCATTTTGAAGATGCGATTGAAAATATTCCTTCTTCATTCAAAGCGTCCGCTCAGCGGGAACAAACACTCATCGTATTAACACCTGCCATCCCTGCACAGCATCACGAATTGAATTTCTTCCGTGAACAGGGCTATCAGATAGCAAAAAGATCACAGGTTTTAGGTCTTATCACCAACGATGTTAAAACGTTTGCAGTAGCAGGTACACATGGAAAGACTACCACCTCTTCCATCTTAACGCATATCCTCTATAAAGCTGAACGGAATTGCACCGCATTTTTAGGAGGGATAAGTACCAATTATAATTCCAATCTTTTATTGGGCGATGCCTCTAAACCAAATCATGAAATAGTGGTGGAGGCAGATGAATTCGACCGCTCCTTCCTGACTTTGTTTCCTTATGCCGCTATCATCACTTCTATGGATGCCGATCATCTGGATATTTATGGCAATGCGGAAGAGATGCAGCATACCTATCGTTTGTTTGCAGGACAGGTGAAAGCAGAAGGTTTCATCGTGCATAAATCTGGTCTTGATCTCGGGTCAACTCCTGCTAAAAAATATACCTATTCCATCAGGGATAAGCATGCCGATTATGTAGGCGCCAATATAAAAGTAGAACAAGGTCGTTATCGCTTTGATCTCGTGACACCGGGTTATGTGATTGAAGGTTTAACGTTAGGATTACCCGGTCGGCATAACATTGAAAATGCTGTTGCTGCCTGTGCCATCGCGTTGGAAGAAGGTGTCGATATGGTTTCATTGAAAGAGGCATTGGAAACTTACAGTGGTGTACAACGACGTTTCCAATATCATGTAGTAAAAAGTGATATCGTCTATATTGATGACTATGCACATCATCCTGAAGAACTGAGAGCCGCCATACTTTCTGCCCGCGAGTTATTTCCAACTCGTAAAATTACCGTGGCCTTCCAGCCGCATTTATTCTCCCGCACCCGTGATTTCATGGAGGGCTTTGCAGAAAGTCTGAGTCTGGCCGATGCATTGTATCTTCTCGACATCTATCCTGCAAGGGAGGAACCTATTCCCGGCATTGATTCGGATCTGCTGTTTTCGAAAATTGCTATTGACAATAAATACAGAGTATCTAAGGAAGAAGTCATTCAACGATTAAGAATTCAACGTCCGGAAGTGTTCATGACACTCGGTGCCGGCGATATCGATCAATTGATTCAACCCATTAAAACCCTCCTGGAACAAGCATGAAAACAAAAATCAACTTCAGGAAAATTTTGATTCTTACCGCATGGACCCTATCGGGAATTGGCATGATCACCCTACTCGGTTTTGTCAGTCATGAACAGGAAATCCTGAAATGCAGCGGGATCCTGGTGGAGATGAAGGGCGATCAGGGACATGAATTTATTGATAAGGAAGAGGTCCTTGCCTTGGTGAACAGTAAAGGAAAAATGGAGGGAAAACCCATCGGAACCATTAACACTGCACTGTTAGAAAAAAGAATTTTAAGCAACCCGTTCGTAGAAAGCGTAGAAGTATATTCATCGATTGGCGGAAAATTGCACATTGACCTCGTACAACGCAACCCGATTGTGAGAATAGTGAATAAAAACGACGAACAATTTTATATCGATCAGACAGGTACATTTATGCCTGTATCAGATCGTTACACCCCTCCGGCATTGGTGGCGAATGGGTATATTTTTAACACCTATACCGAGATGAAAGTCGGTATCAATACCACTCCCGAAGATACAACGTTGACGCAGATACCAAGATCAATTGAGCAGGTGTACGCACTCGCCGGCTTCATAGCGGCCGATACTTTCTGGGCGGCGAATGCAGAACAGATTTATGTGAATGAAAAACAGGAGCTGGAATTGATACCACGTTTTGGAAATCACCGGATCCTGATTGGCGATACAACAGGACTTAAAGATAAGTTTGAGCGACTGATGGTCTTTTATCAGGACGGGTTGAGCAAAACAGGATGGAATAATTATAACCTCATCAACCTGAAGTACAAGGGCCAGGTGGTATGTACAAAAATCAAATAGTAAATGGAACATTCAGGGATCATAGTAGGACTTGATATTGGCACAACGAAAATTGCCGTTATTGTGGGTCGCAGGAATGAACACGGAAAGGTGGAGATCATGGGCATGGGTCGCTCGGAATCACTGGGTGTGATGCGGGGTATGGTGGCGAACATTGAGAAAACGGTGGTGTCCATCAAGGAAGCTGTCGCTGAAGCGGAATCAAAATCCGGAGTGGAGATCAGTGATGTGCATGTAGGTATTGCCGGTCAGCATATCAAAAGTATGCAGCACCGTGGAATGATTACCCGCACCAGTACGCAGGATGAAATCGGTCGTAAGGATATTGATGCGATCATCAAGGATATGTACAAACTGGCGATGCCTCCCGGTGAAGAAATTATTCACGTGATTCCTCAGGAGTATATCGTCGACAATGAACAGGGCATCAAGGATCCGATTGGTATGTCGGGAATCAGACTCGAGGCCAATTGTCATATCATCACCGGATTGATTACTGCTGCAAATAATATTCAAAAATGCGTGACAAAGGCGGGACTGAAAACCGTTGATATTATTCTTGAACCACTGGCCTCTGCTGAAGCTGTGCTTACGGAAGAAGAAAAGGAAGCCGGTGTGGTATTGGTGGATATTGGTGGTGGTACTACTGATATTGCCATTTTTCAGGATGGAATTATACGACATACTGCTGTTATTCCGTTTGGAGGTAATGTGATCACGGAGGATATAAAGGAAGGTTGTTCAATCATTCGTAATCAGGCGGAGTTGCTGAAAACAAAATTCGGTTCGGCATTATCGAAGCAGATGAAGGAGAATGAAATTGTTTCTATTCCGGGATTGCGCGGACGTGAACCGAAAGAAATATCAGTAAAAAATCTGGCTTCTATCATCCAGGCGCGGATGGAAGAGATCGTGGAGAGCGTGTATTATGAAATCAAGAGTTCCGGTTTTGAGAAAAAACTGATCGCAGGTATCGTCATCACCGGCGGTGGTGCGCAGCTCAAACATATTACGCAATTGGTGGAGTATATAACGGGCATGGATACCCGCATTGGTTATCCGAATGAACACCTGGGAAAAGGAATGGACGAAGTAAAGAGTCCGATGTATGCTACCGGCGTAGGACTGGTGATAAAAGGCTTGCAGGAAGTGGAGAACGAACGCAGAAATCCATCCGCGATATCCTCTACAGAGCCTGCAAAAGATGTCCGCAAAAAAGGCTGGTGGACCTCCATCTTTAACACCGAAATTTTAGGCGACGACAAAGACGAAAAATTGTAAATCTAACAACCTGCTAATAATATAAAATACTAATCACATGGATCAGCACGAATTTCCAAATCAGAAAACACAATTGATACAATTTGACCTGCAGAAGGATCAGGTATCAATCATTAAAGTAATAGGCGTAGGCGGTGGAGGCAGTAATGCCGTAAATCATATGTTCCGTCAGGGCATTAAAGGCGTTGACTTCCTGGTATGCAATACCGATGCTCAGGCGCTCGAAGTGAGTCCGGTGCCCCTGAAGATTCAGTTGGGACCAAGTCTCACGAAAGGTCGTGGTGCGGGTGCAATTCCTGAAGTAGGAAAAAATGCCGCTATCGAAAACGAAAATGAAATCAGAGCGATTTTAGGCGATGGTACCCGTATGGTATTTATCACTGCGGGAATGGGTGGTGGTACCGGTACCGGCGCTGCTCCGATCATTGCAGGAATAGCCAAGGAGATGGGCGTGCTCACCGTGGGTATTGTTACTGTTCCCTTTGGTTTTGAAGGGCGCAAACGTCGCCAGCAAGCGGAGGCAGGAATTGAGGAGATGAAAAATAATGTGGATGCCCTGTTGATTATCTGCAATGATAAATTGCGTGAGATCCATGGTAATCTGCAGTTGAGTCGTGCCTTTGGTCATGCGGATGATGTATTGGCGGTGGCTGCAAAAAGCATCGCGGAGATTATCACCAATACCATGCACCTCAACGTTGACTTTGCGGATATAGAGACCGTTATGAAGAACAGTGGTGTGGCCATCATGGGTTCTGCTACTGCTGAAGGCGATAACAGAGCGGTGAGAGCGGCAGAGGGCGCGTTGGATTCTCCATTGTTGAATGACAATGTGATTGAAGGTGCCAATTATATTTTGCTGAGCATCACCAGCGGAAGCAGCGAAGCGACGATGGATGAAGTGGGTGAGATCAATGATTATATTCAGGAGC
Source organism: Bacteroidota bacterium (assembly GCA_016713925.1). Taxonomy (NCBI): domain Bacteria; kingdom Pseudomonadati; phylum Bacteroidota; species Bacteroidota bacterium. The sequence goes on along the minus strand of JADJOH010000002.1, from coordinate 501,895 downwards.
AAGCCGGACAAACAGCGGAGATTATCCTCGGCTTAGGACATGACCCGGGATTAGGCGATAAAGTTTCCGTGACCGTTATTGCCACCGGATTTAAAACCGGAGAGCAGAAGCAAGCCGAAGTGAGAAAGCCGGATGTGATCGTTTACAAACTGGAAGATACACCCGCTCCTGCACCGCAACCTGTTGCACCTGTAGAAAATGAAGTGCCGGCAAATGGTCCTGTCATGGAAGTAAATCCACTGGAGCCTGTGCTGATCATTCGCGAGATAGAGCATACAGAAATGACTGCAGATTTCGATAATCATATCGATGCCGATTATATGGATGCTACGATGAGTTCGGAGACCCGTTATATTGAATTTGATTTTCCCGAAGACACGATCGAGCCGATGATTAAGCATACATTGCCGGAGGTAACTACCAATACGCCTGTAGCAGATGCACGCAACAATGATTCGAATGTCATCAAGCATGATTTATACACCGACAACACAAGTCAGCCGCCGAATCAATCCAACTCTTCGCAGCAGATGACGCAGGAAGATGAAATGTATCAGCGTTCACGCGAGCGGATTTTCCGATTGAAGGAAATCAGTATGCGTTTGAATTCTCCCAGTGGTATCGCTGATATGGAGAAGGAGCCTGCCTACAAACGCCGCAATGTAAAATTCGACAATACACCGGCTTCCTCTGATTCCAGTGTTTCGCGCTATACCTTGTCGATGGATGAGTCGCAGAATAAACCCGAGTTGCGTCCCAATAATCCATTTCTGCACGATAGAGTAGATTAATAAAACCAAACCTATGAGCCTTGAACAATCAATAATGGCTGACCTGAAAGCGGCCATGCTGGCGAAGAATGAAGCGGGTTTGAGAGCTATTCGTGCCATCAAATCAGCCATTCTCTTAGCCAAGACAAGTGCTTCCGGCAAAGAATTGAGTCCGGAAGATGAAGTGAAGATGTTGCAGAAACTGGTGAAGCAACGGCAGGAATCGATCGAAATCTACAATGCGCAACAGCGTCCTGATTTAGCCGGACCGGAGATGGAAGAAGTGGAAATTATTTCGAAGTATCTTCCTAAGATGATGAGCGAAGAAGAAATCAGAGCCATTGTAAAAGCAGTCATCGCCCAAACAGGAGCCACATCACCTGCTGAAATGGGTAAGGTGATGGGTGCAACTACAAAGCAACTTGCCGGGAAGGCAGATAATAAAATCGTATCTAATGTAGTAAAGGAGTTACTCAGTCAGTAATGACAGGGCGCGACCTGTCATTAGTCCCAAGTTCTCATAATTCCCTGAACCCGGTCCCGTAAGATCGGGTTTGTTTGTTGGGGGAGATGGTTTTACAGAGCAAGAAAGAGTGCGAGGCAGGAGGGAAGTAATCGTCAAACCTCAATACTTAATTCAATAATTATAGTTTTGAATAGAATAATATTCTAATAATTAAAATCTTCTTTTTAAACGCAGCGACCGCCGCGGATCCGCCGCGAACGCAGCGTTTAAGTTTGGAATCGTTACTGCTCTGGAAGGTGTTTTAATCACTTTAATTTCCTTTATACCTGCTCTTAGTGTGGTTAAAGTAGAAAACCATTAAGGTAACCTGCTGAATTTAGATAAGTTAAAATTTCACCCGCGAATGTAGGTACAAGTTAAGAAAAACTCTCTCCTCAATACTTCACCCACTTCCATGTACCACTTTCTCCATCGCTTTCAATTCTTACCTGATAGATACCCGATGACCATGTTGAAGCCGGAATACTTTGCATGGTGGACCAGGGTGGTAATAGTTGCTGATGCATCAAGCGCCCCTGCATGTCAAAGATACTAAGCATTCCGTCTTTATTTTGAGGGAGCAAATACAAAATTTCAAAGCCCTGTTTTCCGGGGTTGGGCGATAACTTTACTTTAAAATCATGTCTGTTAAATTCATTCAATCCTGTTGTTATTAAACAAGGACAACCCAAGGTGGTATCGCAACCGAGATAGTAGTTGGGGTGGTAGACATTGCCTCTGGCAGAATAGCAAGGTAAATGAATGGCATGTTGTTGTATATCACAGTCTACTCCATCACTATCAGGATAATTGATGTAGTGCAAATCAATTACACTGCTGCCGGATGATATATAGATTTTTCCGTTTGCAGCAAGTGTCATTAGCCAAAAATCAGATTGTAGTGGAGGATATGGTGAATAATATCCATCATTGATAGCTACTGTATCCAAACTACCAGCTATGTTAGAAGTATTAACATTAAACTGGACAATTTTTCTAGTAGTGGAGACATACAGCTTTTTCGAATCAGGTGAAAAGCATAGCCCTAAACCCGGATTCGGATCAGTAAAGGTTAACTGATTACTATTTGAAAATAATCCAGTACAGCGATTAAAATCTGCAAGTCGGGTATAATAATCTACTGCTCCCCATGTGCCAAGGTAATAACTATACGCAAATTTTCTTCCATCATTAGAGAAATTCATTTGTCCAAGAAAATTAATAGGATGAGGTGTGAATCCCAGAGGATGTCCACTCAAGGTTGAAAAACCTGCTGAGGAAAGAGATGTAACATAGACGACGTCTGAGCTATCTTTCATTGTAACGATCCACCAGTCGCGACCATTGGCATGTCTACAAACGGCCATGCCCGGATTAAGTCCCATTAAATAAACAAGTTGATTCTTTTGTCCGGCTACTACACCTCCAAGTCCATTGTTGAGTGTTTTGTTGATTAGCGTATAATAGAGACCATTGGATTTATAGTTGGATGAACTTGTACCAGACTGATGTAATAAATAAACTAAATTGGTGTCAATTGGATGCGGGACAAATATTGCTGTATGTTGCATTGGAATACCTGTAATTGCATCACACCAATTAATAGAGAAACTATTTTGAAGTAATCCACCCCCATTGAACATAGTATCACCGGTGGCATCAGCAATCCAACAACCATTAGTAGACATTTTCAAATTTCCATATTCATCTGAAAATGTACTTTGTGCTGACAGGAAGGGCATTTTGAAATTTGCAGGGGTTAACAAATAGCTTGTGGAATCAAAGCGAATGTTAGCTTTTGTTGAGACTACATTGGTATCAAACAAAGCGCTATCATACCCCAATAGCCAATGAGCGTTCATCCCTTGCGAAAAGCTGTATTGAGATAAAGAGGTCAGTAGAAATAACAATGAAATACTACCTATTTTTAACTTTCTCATTTCCTCTCGCGTAAAATTTTCATTATACTTTACTTTTTCAGTTAGTCTTTAAATACATTCTGTTTTTAATCTAATATTGACCATTATAAATATCACCCCTCAATACTTCACCCACTTCCACATGCCACTTTCTCCTTCGCTTTCAATTTTTACCTGATAAATACCCGAAGCCCACGAAGAAGCCGGAATACTCTGCATGGTGGACCAGGGTGGTAATATTTGCTGATGTATTAACCGCCCCTGCATGTCAAAGATACTAAGCATTCCGTTTTTATTTTGAGGGAGCAAATACAAAATTTCAAATCCATATTTACCGGGGTTAGGCGATAACTTTACTTTATAATCATGTCTGTTAAATTCATTCAATACTGTTGTAATTAAACAGGGGCAACCCAAGGTAGTATCGCAACCGAGATAGTAGTTAGGGTGGTAAACGTTGCCTCTGGCAGAATAGCAAGGTAAATGAACAGCATGTTGTTGTACATCACAGGCCACTCCATTACTATCGGGGTAGTTGATGTAATGTAAATCGATAACACTACTACCGGAAGAAATATAAATTTTGCCGTTTGCAGCAAGTGTCATTATCCAAAAATCTGATTGGAGTGGTGGATATGGTGAAAAATATCCATCATTGATAGCTACTGTATCCAAGCTGGCAGCTATATTTGAGGTATCAATATTAAACTGGACAATTTTTCTAGTAGACGAGACATATAGCTTCTTGGAGTCAGGTGAAAAGCATAGCCCTAAACCCGGATTCGGATCAGTAAAGTTTAACTGAATACTATTTGAAAATAATCCTGTGCATCGATTAAAATCTGCAATTCGGGTATAATAATCTACTGCTCCCCAGATGCCCGTATAATAGCTGTACCCAAACTTTCTTCCATCAGGAGAAAAATTCATTTGTCCCAGTAAATAAATTGGTGCCGGTAAAAATCCCAGTGACTGACCAACAGGTGGACTAAACCCTGAAGGTGTAAGGGAAGTGACATATACAATATCAGAGCTATCTTTCATTGTGAGAATCCACCAATCCCGCCCATTTGCATGCCTGCACACGGCCATTCCGGGGTTGAGACCCATTGCAAAAAACTAATTGGTTTTTTTGGCCTGCAACAACTCCTCCAAGTCCACCATTCAGTGTTTTATTAATTAAAGTATAATAGAGACCGTTTGATTTAGAATTTGATGAACTTGTTCCAGACTGATGCATTAGATAGACTAAATTACTATCAATAGTATGAGGGAGAAAAATGGATGTGTGAGGAAATGGTATACCAGTAGTTGCATCACACCAATTAATGGAATAACTATTTTGAAGTAATCCACCCCCATTTAACATAGAATCACCGGTCGCATCTGCAATCCAACAACCGTTACTGACCATTAATAGGTTTCCGTTTTCATCAGAAAGTGTTCCTTGAGCAGCCCTGAAGGGCATTTTGAAATTGGAAGGAGTTAATAAATAGCTTGTAGAATCAAAGCGAATACTCGCTTTTGTTGAGACTACATTGGTATCGAACAAAGCAACATCATAACCTAAAAGCCAATGAGCATTCATTCCTTGTGAAAAGCTGTTTTGAGTACAACTATGTACCAACAAAAAAATCAATATTGATCTAACAGATAGATTATTCATTAATATTCTTATATCCCCTTCCAATGGTAAATATAGCTAGAAATATTTATTTTTTTCCTTGTATTGCTATTTATTTTAAGATCAAAAGTACATGTTGTGGAATTCAAATTGCTCCAGCTAGGGTTATTGACTTATTAAGCTTATCGAAAACCAAGCGAAAAGACCCTTAGGGCATAAATTATTTCAAAAGAATGTAACCTTCCTCTACTCCTAATAGTATAAGCAAAGTTGAAAAGTCTGCAATTTGTTTTCCTTTAAACGTATTTGCACGCCCTAAAAGCCGTTTTCAAGAGAATTTTAAGTCTGGTTTTCCCGTAACATACCTTACATTTTTTTCGTAAGAATTCATGTAAAAAAGTGTCCCACGACACCAAAACCTGTTAGAGCATGTTGCGAAGTGTAAATTTCTTTGGAGTGAAAGGATTGTTTCTGTTGCTGATGATCAGTATGGGTCATACGGCAATGGCGCAATCTCCCGTGGCAGGAATCGATGCCAATGATACTATAGTTTGTGTCGGAAATACGATTTCATTTACGGATGTTTCGGTCCCCGGTGGAGCTCCTATTGTTTCATGGAACTGGACTTTTGGTGATGGTAATTCTTCTTCTTCACAAAATCCATCACATGCCTATGCAGTGGGTGGAAATTATATAGTGACGTTGCTGGTGACAGATGGAAATGGCAATACGGCCACAGCTACGCAGGCGATATTTGTTCTCGTTGCTCAGGCGATAAATAATACGGTTCGGATTTGTTCTCCGCAAAGTTCTACAACGATCATGGCTATTGATCCCGCCATTACTGGAGTGAATGGCACATGGTTTACGGCTTCAGGTGCAGTGATTGCAAGTCCGGGAAATGATACGACGCTGGTTTCAAATTTAGTGAGTGGCACCTATCTTATTTTCTGGGTGGTGTCAGATGGGGTGTGTAGTGATGCGGATCAGGTGACGATTATTGTAGATCAGCCGGTAACGGTGAATGCAGGTCCCGATCAGCAAATTTGTTCTACACCGGGCACAGCAACGATGGCGGGTTCTGTTCCTGCTCCGGGTACCGGTCTCTGGTCAACTACAAGTGCTGCTATTATCGCGAATCCATCCAACCGCAATACCACAATCTCCGGATTAACTACTGCCGGCACCTATACTTTTGTATGGTCGGTAACGAATGGTTCATGTATCAATCGCGATACAATGAATATTGTGGTATCAAGTCCGGTGGCTGCTAATGCAGGAGCTGATCAGCAGATTTGTTCTTCGCCGGGTACCGCCACACTTGCAGCAACAAGTCCGGCTCCGGGAAGTGGCTTATGGACCACCACCGGTGCGGCTGTAATTACTAATCCTACAAGTACAGGAGCAACGGTGAGCGGTTTAACCACTGCAGGCACTTATACATTTATATGGACAGTGATCAACGGTGCCTGTGTTACAAGGGATACAATGCAGATAGTAGTAACGATACCTGTTAACGCAAATGCCGGAAATAATATTCAGGTGTGTACCGCTACCGGTCAGGGGACATTGAATGGAAATAACCCTGCTCCCGGTACCGGTGTATGGACAGCATTAAATGGTGGTGTGATTACGTCGCCGAACAGTAGTACCACAACAGTTACAGGATTATCCTCTGCGGGCTTTTATAATTTCGTCTGGACGATCACGAATGGTCCTTGTATCACCCGCGATACGATGGTGATCATTGTTCGTGCACCGGTGATTGCAAATGCCGGTCCTGACCAGCAATTATGTAATGCAACAACCGCAACGCTTACCGGAAATAGTGCCGCGCCCGGTGTGGGTCTATGGACAACAACAGGTGCTGCGATCATTGCTACTCCTTCCTCTGCCTCCACTACGGTCAGCGGATTGTTGAGTGGGGTGAATACCTTTATCTATACTACTACCTACGGTGCTTGCGTGAGTCGTGATACCGTTATTATACGAATTGATTCGTTGATTACTGCCAATGCGGGTCCCGATATTACTATTTGCGAATCACAATCTACTGTTACCATGGCGGCGAATTCGGCGGCTCCGGGAAGCGGACTTTGGACGAAACTCAATGGAGGTACGATTACCACTCCATCGAGTCCTGTCACGACTATTACCGGATTGATTCCGGGTAATCATGTTTTCATCTGGACCATCACCAACGGAAGTTGTGTCAGCAGAGATACCATGCGCATTACCGTTAGTGTGCAAATCCCTTCCAACGCCGGACTCGATCAGCAAATTTGTCAGGGTGCAACGGCCAGTCTTTCAGGAAATAATCCTATTCCGGCCACCGGACTCTGGACGACCACCTCTTCCGCTATCATCAATACCCCTGCGAGTCCATCTACCACGGTTGGCGGACTCACTAACGCCGGTGTATATGTGTTTGTTTGGACAGTAACGAATGGCGCTTGCGTGCTCCGGGATACCGCCCGCATTACAGTCGATTCATCCATCATTGCTACTGCCGGCCCCGATCAGAATTTATGTAATGTATTTACCGCTACTCTCGCAGGAAATACAGCCGCGCCGGGTACAGGTGTCTGGACCACCACGAGTACAGCCACTATTTCAAATCCTGCACTCGCTACGAGCGGGGTCACCAATCTTGCCTTTGGAAATAATCAATTTATATGGACCATTACCAATGGAAATTGTGTGAGCAGAGATACCATTACAATCAGAGTAGATTCTATCGTGACGGCCAATGCAGGTCCGGATCAGAATATTTGTTCTTCTACCGGTACTGCGATCATGGCAGCGAATACTCCTGCATCGGGCTCCGGTTTATGGACCACGACTTCTACTGCAACCATTGCTAACGCATCCAGCCCAACAACGGGAATCAGCGGAATGAGTACAGCCGGCACCTATGTATTTGTCTGGACCATTACCAACGGTACCTGCATCAACCGCGATACGATTCGTATTACTGTAGCTGCTGCGATCCCTGCCAATGCCGGTCCTGATCAGCAACTTTGTAATGTAACCACTGCTACTTTAGCGGGAAATGCTGCGGCCCCCGGTTCAGGAGTATGGACGAGCACTTCTTCTGCTACCATTACAGCACCGGCTAATCCTTTATCTACCCTCACCGGATTAAGTGCAGGCGTTCATACTTTCGTCTGGACGATTGTTAATGGAGCATGTACTTCTTCCGACACGATACGCATTACCATCGATTCATTAATTCCTGCCAATGCCGGTCCCGATCAGCAAATTTGCGCAGGAAGTACAGTAACTTTATCGGCCAATACACCTTCAGCCGGATCCGGAGTATGGACGGCACTTTCAGGAGGAAGTATTAATACGCCGGGTTCGGCTAGTACTACCGTTAGTGGATTATCGATTGCCGGTAATTATTCGTTTGTATGGACCGTCACGAATGGTGCCTGCGTCAGTCGTGATACTGTGGTGATCACCATAAACGCCGTTGTCATCGCCAATGCAGGCAGTGATCAGCAATTGTGTAATGTCACCATTGCCACTTTAAATGGAAACAATCCGGCTCCGGGAACAGGGCTTTGGTCCACAACTTCATCTGCCAGCATCACCGCTCCTTCAAATCCTGCTACCGGTATCACCGGACTAACGGCAGGGATATACTCTTTTGTATGGACCATCACCAACGGTTCTTGTATTACCAGTGACACAGTTGTTATTATTGTAGATACACTCATCACTTCCAATGCAGGACCCGATCAGCAGGTATGTGAAGGAAGTAACGTTGTGCTCGCTGCAAATACTCCTTCCTCAGGAAGCGGAAACTGGACAGCACTCAACGGAGGAACTCTGGCCAATGCCGGTGCTTCCAACTCCGCGGTTTCAGGTCTAACTGTTGCCGGGAATTATTCCTTCGTATGGACCATCACCAATGGTTCCTGCATTTCTTCGGATACAGTTATCATCCAGGTTGATCTGCAAGTGGTCGCCAATGCAGGGACTGATCAGCAACTTTGCGGAGTAACGGCTACGAATTTATCAGCAAATGCTGCTTTGCCGGGCGCGGGTAGCTGGACTACTTCTTCGACAGCAACAATAACCAATGCTTCAGATGAAAATTCAGCAGTCACCGGATTGACGAACGGCATGTATGATTTTATCTGGACGATCACCAATGGAACATGTACAAGTGATGATACAGTGACAATTTATATTGACTCATTAGAAATTGCCAATGCAGGAGCTGATCAGCAGATTTGTTCAGGCAGTATTGTGACGATGTCGGCGAATGCTCCTGCTGCAGGTATAGGTCTTTGGACAGATCTGAACGGAGGAATCATCGCAGATCCTACTTCATCCTTTACCACCATCTCCGGACTTACTGTTTCCGGCACCTATAGTTTTGTATGGACCATCATCAATGGAACATGTATAAGTACGGACACGATTACAATTACCGTTGATTCGCTGATTCCCGCCAATGCAGGAACGGATCAAACTCTTTGTGAAACGCAAACTTCAACCAATCTCGCAGCGATCGCCCCATCTTCCGGAACAGGAACCTGGACAACAACGAGCGGGGCAAGTATTGATAATAGCAATGACCCTAATTCTCTGGTAAGCGGATTAACACCGGGCACTTATGATTTTATATGGACAATTGTAAACGGTTTATGCACATCTTCGGATACGGTAAGCGTTATAGTCTCTCCGCTTCCTACAGCCGCGAATGCAGGATCCGATCAAACTGCCTGTGCCAATTCATCCTTAACTTTAAACGGAAACATTCCATTGACAGGAACAGGTACCTGGACTTCATTAGGAGCAGCTATAGTCGATAGTCCTGCGAGTGAAAGTTCTACGGTGAGTAATCTGATTACAGGTGCCAATGATTTTGTCTGGACCATTTCAAATGGTGCCTGCAGCAGCAGTGATACCGTTTCGTTCGCGATTTTCCCATTGCCTGTTGCCGACGCCGGTATAGATCAATTTGTGCTGAGTGGAACAAATGTCATTCTCGGAGGAACGCTCGCAGCCACCGGAGGAACCGGCTCATATACGTATCAGTGGGTGCCCGGCATTTTATTAAATGACAGTACGATTTCAAATCCAACTGTAACAGTAAATGTCACTTCCGTCTTTACCCTGATTGTAATGGATAGTCTGGGTTGCAGCGATACTTCCTTCGTTACCATTTGGGTCAATAATCCACCCAATGCAGTAGAGGATACCATCACCACGGTAGAAGATAGTGTATTTACAATTGAAGTGCTACTCAATGATTCAGATCCTGATAATAATATTGATTCTTCTTCAGTAACCGTACTGCAAGGACCGTTTAACGGGACCATAGTTGTTTTACCGGGAGGACAAATTGTGTATACTCCATCGCCTGATTTCTATGGAGTAGATTCCATCTTCTATACAGTTTGCGATAGCGGCATGCCGGTTTATTGCGATAGCGCATGGATTTATATTACCGTTACCCCTGTGAACGATCCGCCGCTGGCTGTTGATGATTTCGGAACTACACCGGAGGATAGTTGTATTCAAATTGCTATTCTGCTGAATGATTCGGATATTGAAAATATGCTCAACGGGAGTACGCTTGTCATTGTGGGTGGACCATCCAATGGAACATTTACACTCGATACCCTCAATGGAATTTTGACCTATTGTCCGGATTCTAATTTTACAGGAATAGATACCCTCATTTATGCCATTTGCGATTCAGGATTTCCGCAGCCCATATTGTGCGATACAGCACTTGTGATTATTACAGTCACGCCGGATAATGATCCGCCTGTCGCTGTCAATGATTCAATCATTGCTTGTTCGGGAGATGCAGTCATCATCGCAGTGCTCTCAAATGATTTTGATCCGGAAGGAGATACGTTGAGTTTGTCCGTTCTTACTCCTCCCGTAAATGGTGGAACTTTCATCACCCCGACACACGAAATTATTTATACCTCTACATCCGGTACGGTAGGATGGGATAGTTTGCAGTATGTTATTTGTGATCAGCAGACACCAGCAGGGTGTGATACCGCATGGGTATACATCTATGTTCATCCTTTGCCACAGGCTACTTCAGTTGTTACCGATATATTGTGTGCAGGAGATAGTACAGGTGCCATCGACGTAACAACAATTTCCGGTGGAAATATAATTTATTCATGGTCCAACGGGTCTACAGATGAAGATATTGACAGCCTTCCGGCAGGAGAATATACCTTGTCGATCATGGATACTAACGGTTGCGTATTAGTGCTAACGGATACAGTATTCGGTCCGGCTTCACCGCTCATTGCCTTTATCTCCTCGCAAAATGTTTTATGCTATAATGACACCAACGGATTTATTGATCTGCAGGTGAGTGGCGGTACATTGCCGTATACTTTCTCCTGGGACAATGGAAGCACCGATGAAGACATTGATTCGCTTCTTGCCGGAACATATAGTGTGGTCGTTACCGATTCCAATGGATGTCAGGTCAACGGATCTGCTACCATCACAGCGCCGGTTCTTCCACTTTCGGGAGCAATAACTTCTCAGGACATCAGCTGTGGCGGAGATAGTACAGGCACCATCTCAGTAGCTGCAGGTGGAGGTACACCGGGTTATACATTCAGCTGGAGTAACGGAAGTACATCAACCCTCTTAACAAATCTTCAAGCCGGAATTTATACGGTGACGATTTCTGATACCAATAATTGTCAGCTGGTACTCTCCGATACCTTATTCGATCTTTCTACACCTATATTGGTTTCCGCCACTGTCACTCAACCGGAATGTCTGAACGGAATTCAGGGGTCAATTCAAGTAGTAGCTAACGGTGGTGCAGGTCCGCTAACGTATAGCTGGAATACAACAGATACCACCGCTTCACTGGATAGTTTGAGTAGTGGCATGTACGTGCTGACCGTGACGGATTCAACAGGCTGTAATCTGACCGTGCAGTACGATCTTCAGGATAGTTCAGCGGTGATCATTGCAATAGCAGGCGCTTCCGATTTTTGTCAGGGTGATAGCGCTGTATTAAGTGTGATAAATTATCCGGGTTTCACCTACCAGTGGTTACAGGATGGAAACCTATTGACTTCAGATACTACTCATCAGTTGACGGTGACTGCTAGTGGCGCCTATGAAATAATTGTAACATCCGCTTGTGGAGTTTATACAGATGGTCCGTTGAATATCACAGTGAATCCGTTGCCGTTGATTACTGCCGGAAACGATGCCTTTATTACCTGTGATTCGCTCTTAACATTAAGTGCAGTAGGTGGTCTCAGTTATAGTTGGACACCGGCGGCACAATGTGTCACTCCGGATCAGGCAATTACTGCAGTCTCTGCCTTTGTAAATACTGCCTTTGTGGTGACAGGAACAGATGCGCTGGGTTGCAGTGCTACTGATACGGTACTGGTCACGGTAACTTGTGATACGCTCACTATACCCAATGGATTTTCACCCAATGGTGATAATTTTAATGATTACTTTGTCATCACTAATCTGGAGAGATATCCGAATGCGAATCTTAAAATATTCAACCGATGGGGACTTCTGGTTTTCGAAATGGACAGGTATGACAATACATGGAACGGACTTTCCAATTCGGATCTCATTCGCTTAGGGGAAGAATTACCGGACGGAACGTATTACTATGTGCTGGATCTCAAAAACGATGAAAAACCTTTAAACGGGTTTGTTGTTCTTCGTCGATAATCTTTAAATATTCAGGTTTACCCCGTGGACTCTAGTGGTTTGCGGGGTTTTTATTTGAGGGAAGTCTTTCAGGAGAAAGCTAGTAGGGCACTTGAGCGACAATCTTAAAGCGACGTTTTTATCTCCCCAAGCAGTTTATTACCTTTGCCAGCAAATTCGAATTTCAAAATGAAGATTTCATATAACTGGTTGAAGCAATTTGTGGAGATGCCTTATCCTCCTGAAGAATTATCGAAGGCATTGACAGATTGCGGTCTGGAAGTAGAGCAGTTGTTGCCCTGGCAGAGTGTGCAGGGTGGTTTACAGGGTTTGGTGATTGGAAAAGTGTTGACTTGTGAACGGCATCCGAATGCTGACCGTCTTAGTGTGACGACTGTGGAAACAGGAGATGGAATTCCGAAGCAGATTGTTTGTGGAGCACCCAATGTTGCTGCCGGACAGACAGTGGTTGTTGCCTTGCCAGGTGCGAAGTTGTTTCCGTCAGCAGGAGAACCATTTGAAATTAAGAAGTCGAAAATCAGAGGGGAAGCTTCGGAAGGGATGATTTGTGCAGAGGATGAAATTGGTTTAGGGCAATCGCATGCCGGAATTATGATTTTGCCGGATACTATTCCGGCCGGAACTGCTGCATCGGATTATTTTAAAGTGGAGAATGATTGGATTTATGAAATCGGATTGACGCCCAACAGAGCGGATGCTGCTTCTCATTTGGGCGTTGCCCGCGATATCAGAACATTGATTGGAAGAAATAAAGAAGTGGATTTAAAACTGCCTGATGTTTCGGAATTTAAAGAAGAAGCCGGCAATTCTATTCACGTCGAAATAAAAAACAACGAAGCTTGTCAGCGATATTCGGGAGTGGAGATTACTGGAATTAAAGTAGGCCCCTCGCCGGAATGGTTGCAGCATCGCTTGAAAAGTATTGGTCTTCGTCCCATCAATAATATTGTAGATGTCACGAATTATGTGATGCACGATCTGGGTCAACCACTTCATGCTTTTGATGCAGAAAAAATAAAAGGAAAGAAAATTAATGTGGGCGAACTGCCTGCCGGTACGAAGTTTAAAACACTCGATGAAGCAGAGCGTACCTTGCAAGGTCAGGAACTGATGATTGCAGATGAAGAAGGTCCATTATGTATTGCGGGTGTTTTTGGTGGAATGGATTCCGGAGTCAGTGCGGAGACCACTTCTATTTTTCTGGAGAGTGCCTGTTTTCATCCTGTGTTTGTGAGAAAGTCGGCGCGGCAACATGGATTGCATACCGATTCCTCCTTTCGTTTTGAGCGGGGAACCGATCCCGATATGACGGTAATTGCATTGAAGAAAGCAGCAATGATGATAACTGAAGTTGCCGGTGGAAGGGTGAGCAGTAAGATAATGGATATCTATCCGGTGAAAATTCCTTTTAAGCAAATTGAATTATCTCTGGATTATCTTCATAATATTATCGGTGCAGAAATTCCGGCAGTAGAAGTCAAGAATATTTTAGTACATCTGGGCATAGAAATAGTGAAAGAGGAGGGAAGAATCCTCTCTGTAGCTGTTCCTCCTTTTAAAGTGGATGTAACACGTCCTGCAGATCTGGCAGAAGAAGTTTTGAGAATTTACGGCTATAACAATATCGGATTACCGAAAAAAGTATCCATCACGCCGGGCAAACGTGTAGTTCCTGATCCTGAAGAGATCATCGAACGGTCCGGTGCGTTTTTAGTTGCGCAGGGTTTTCGGGAGATCCTCACCAATAGTCTGACAAGCTTATCTCACCTGAATATTGTCCCCATGCACGAGGGTGTAGAGTCGGTGCAGGTGTTGAATCCCTCTCAAATGATCTGGCATTGCTTCGACATAAGATGCTCCTCACCGGACTGGAGACCATCGCCTATAATATTAACCGCCGGCAAAAAGATCTTCGCTTTTTCGAGTATGGAAAAACGTATTGCAAGGCAAAGGACAAGTACATCGAGACCACTCATCTCAGCTTATGGCTTACCGGTGCATCTACCCCTGAACATTGGAAGGTAAAGCAGGGCGAATTTGATATCTATCACCTGAAAGCGATTTTGGAACAACTCTTTGTTCAGGCGAATGTGGAGATGAAAGGGCAGTTCACGCTTAAAGCAGAAGCAGAAGATAGTTTAGACAATGCCGTTTCTTATTATCTGGGAAAATCACTCCTTGCAAAAGCCGGTAGTGTGAAACGAAGTATTTTGAAAGCGATGGATATTTCACAACCGGTTTGGTATGCCGATATCGATTTTGAAGCCCTCATGCGTGTGCTGAGCAAGAAGGATAAGGAAGTGGCCGGACCTCCTAAATTTCCGGAAGTCCGCAGGGATCTTTCCATGTTATTAGCCAGAGAAGTGCAGTACAGTGAGTTGGAAAAACTAGCCTTCTCTACGGAGCCTCGCCTCTTGCAGCAAGTCAACCTTTTTGATGTGTATGAAGGGGATAAAATTGAACAGAGCAAGAAGTCCTATGCACTTAGTTTTATTCTGCGTGATGAAGAAGCCACACTGCAGGATAAACAGATTGATGCCGTCATGGATAAATTGATGAAACAATTCGAATTGAAATTGGGAGCGGTCATCCGGAAAGTCTGAGGTCAATACCGTACCTGCCGCTTATTTAATGATGAGCTTGATGGTTTGTGAGGTTGAATTGGAGACAAAGCGCGCCATATAGCAACCGGGAGCAGTTCTTATTTTGTTTTCAATCAGATCAATAACAAAACCATTTTCATCCGTTTCCCATGTCTGTCTGGAGATGATTCTCCCTCTGAGATCAGTAATGGTAAGTTCCAGAGGACCATTCAAGCCTTCTCCGCGGATCACCTGCAAGTGACCGTCTCCCGGATTGGGAAAAATATCAACATGGAAGTTGCTCTTGCCTCTTTTCGGTAAGGCAATTACGTTAGAAAGCTCCATCGTGCCATCATAATCGGTTTGAAGCAATCGGTAGTAAAGCAGAATATCATCTGTATTCTCATCCTTGTACGAATAGGAACTAACGGTATTGGTTGTACCCATGCCGCTCACTCGACCCCGCTTCTCGAAAAGAATTCCGTCCCGGCTGCGTTCAATATCAAAGTAGTCATTGTTTTTCTCGTTTAATGTAAACCAGTTGAGCAACACCTTGTTTTCTTCACGGGCTCCTGTAAAGTTTACCAATGATACCGGTAGAGGTGAGGTGACCTGAATATAATACCAGGCCGTGTCGCATAGCGGATAGTTGTCACAAGTAATGTATTGAATACTATCCGTGCCTGTGAAGGATGATGAAATGGTATAACGGATACTATCTCCATTTATAATTGTTGCTGTGCCCGAAAATGGACCTGCAATGATAGTCGATGTATTAAATGGTCCTCCATCTTCATCGGAATCGTTGAAGCGTACATTGTAATCCTGATAGACAGGAGCGGTAAAGTGCAACGTGTCATTAATAGCCACCGGACGACTTACACCGAATAAGTTTAATTGTGCAGAGTTGTTGTTGCGAATATATTCGAGTGATGTGGTAGAAATATTTGAAGTGTACGTGATGTTTCCTAATTGATTAATTATCGTGGTTAAAATCAAGGTATCCGTTTGATTTTTCTGCAAGGAATCCAATACCCACTTCCCGGTACCTGGATGAAAAGTTCCTCGTGATGCGGAAGAGGTGGAATACAATAGTCCGACGGGCAAAGGCGCATCAATGGTAATAGACTTTGCACGACCGGGACCTGTGTTATGAATAACAATATATATGTTGAAAGGTTCATTTTTAACTGCAAACCCAGCCTGAGGAGACATGTTGATGGCAACATCTGTTTTAAAATCTATACCTTCAATCGAATCACTGGCAGGAATAAAAATGGAATTCAAGAAAATTCTTCTGCCATTAATTTTATTCGCGTCGTTGATGGTTCCTGTTGGAGCTGTCCAGTAATAATGATCATGACCAGCGATATAGAATAAGTTCCCTCCCGCAAATGTATTATTTCGCAACTTCATACCGGCCATCGTGGTAACTTGTGCACCGGCGGATCCATGCATGATTTTATAGGTGTTCGAACGAAAAGTACTTCCGGATTTTTCTTTCCAGAATTTACACTCTCCGTTGGGTGTCGCAATAGTACCCTGAAACTGCGCAGCAGGCATATCGTGATGCGGGAAAGTGGGAGCTGCCCAACCGGTCAGCATGGAATCGATACCACCGGTTGTCATCGTCTTCGTAGCATTTTCCATTGTTTTTAAGGCGACACAATTCATCACTAGATTCGCTCCCCTTTCAATAGAGTATCTTAAAATAGGGTTGATTCGTGCAGTGTCATAACTGTCCCAATGCGATTCGGATAATAAGGACCAATTACCTCCGGGATTAAATAGAGTACCGGCCGGAGTTTGCAAACGATATGAATTCGGACTGAATCCCGCTTCATTCAGCATCTGAACAGCAATGGTATCATAGCCGGAAGAGTTTAGAAGTAGAATGCGAGGCTTATGTGTTAATGTATAGCGGATATCGACAGTCGCATCAGCATCCATTCTATATACATAAACATTATTTCCAAATGAAGTTATTACCGGCCATGCACTGCTTACCCAGGCGCTGTCTACAATGAATGCACTGCTTCTGAAAGATATATTTCCCATTGATAAGGTATCCGGAAATATTCTGGTTGCTGTAGTCGTGAAGTCTATCGATCCTGCAGCGGTTCTGGTTTTGCCGGCTTTTATCGCCCATTTTACGGGAATTTCATTTTGAAGTAATTCATTCACTAAGCCATACGCTTTCATGTTAAAATAGCCGGGATGTTTTTGATAGTTGGTGTCCATAGCAATGATATATGAACCACTTTTGATAAGTTGATTGTTCGCCACCGGGCCGGGCAAATCATTTTGAGCCATCGACGGAAGCGTTGCCAGGGTCGCCAGTAGACAAAGGAGAAAGAATTTTCCCGGGAAATAATGCATGGTGGTTTGAATTAAGTTGAATGAGTTTTTACGTGAAATTTGCACAGAAGGTTTCCCGGAATCAGGAATAGAAAAATGAATTTTGTTTTCGTAAAACAAGATTTCCAAATTTCATGTTTTTTATTAAATTCCGGAAAAGAATAGGTTCAGAAGGCACTCGTTCCAAAAAGGAGGGGTGATGCCGGTTTTAATTGGTGGTTTTATCAAAAAACAGAATTTGGCAGTTGGTCACTTTATAATCTAGCGAAAGGAAAATTTTCACCATCTTCCTTTTGCCTACTTTTGTCCTGTGGAATCTTTCAAACATTTTAAGCTGAATCGACAGTTACTTGATGCAGTGGCTGATATGGGTTATTCAGCGCCGACTGCTATCCAGCAGAAAGCGATACCTGCGATTTTAGGCGGTCAGGATGTGCTGGGCATTGCACAAACAGGGACGGGGAAAACGGCGGCTTATCTATTGCCCTTGCTGCGTGTTTTGAATTATGCGCAGGGGAAGGATGCCAGAGCTTTGATCATTGTTCCCACCCGTGAGTTAAGTATTCAGGTAGGAAAATCCATTGCTGACCTCGGTAAATACACCGATTTACGCCATGCAGTTGTTTTTGGCGGACATGGCACGAAGGAGCAGATAGCATCAATTGAAGCGGGGATAGATATTTTGGTAGCGAGTCCGGGGAGATACCTCGATTTATACCTGCAGGGACATATTAACGCCCGGAAACTAAAGCATCTCGTACTCGATGAAGCAGAGCGCTTGATGGATAAGAGTTTTATCGGACAATTTCACCGCATACTGGAAACCATGCCGCAGAAAAAGCAGAATATGATGTTCTCTGCCACCATGTCGGAGCTGGTGATGAAAATTTCAGGTGATTTGCTCGATTTTCCGGTGGTCATCAACATTAAGCCGGATATGAAAACAGCCGATACCGTGAGTCAGGGCTTTTTCGCGGTTCCTAATTTGAGGACGAAACTCAATTTACTCGTGACACTCCTGAACGACGAAGCCACATTTTATAAGGTCATTGTATTTTGCAAAACGAAAACCATCGCCTCCAATACCGGAAAGTATTTACAACGATTGTATGGAGAAGAAAATGTGCTGGTCATTCATGGAAATAAAACGCAACAGACGCGAATCAATTCCATGCTGCGGTTTAGGAATGAAAATGTCAGAATATTAATAACAACTGATCTTGCAGCGAGAGGGTTGGATGTGCCGGATGTGAGTCATGTCATCAATTTTGATATCCCCATCATCTATGAAGATTATGTACATCGGATAGGCAGAACCGGTAGAGCCTTTCTTACCGGACATAGTCTCACCTTTGTCAACATGGCGGATGAATACCATCTTAAAAAAATTGAAAAACTTATCGGACAAAAAATTCCTGAATTGCCCATACCGGAAGGACTGGAAATACCCGAGACCGGATATGAAGAACAACAGGAATTACTACGGGAGATAGACCGGCAGAAGCGAAAAGAAAATCCGGATTTTCGAGGGGCTTTTCATGAAAAGAAGGTGCCGGCAACGGGAGGAGAGAGAAGTAAGTCGAAGATGCCCGGAAAAATTGCGGCAAAGAAAGCAGGAGGGAAGCGAAAGTGAGACGGTTTTTGAGTGTAAAATGGCTCATGCTTTTTTCATTGGCCTTGATTTGGGGAAGTTCATTTATCCTCATGAAAAGAGGACTTACCGCTTTTCGTCCCGATCAGGTCGCATCCATTCGCATGTTAGTAGCTTGTCTGGCCTCATTGCCACTTGCCTTTTCACGGCTCCGACATATTAAATGGGAGAGTGCAAAATACATGGCTGTTGTCGGCATCGTGGGGAGTGGGATACCTGCTTTTCTCTTTGCAACAGCACAAACACGTATCTCCTCTTATCTGGCGGGGATGTTAAATGCATTAACTCCGGTCTTCACGCTCATATTGGGTTCACTGTTTTTTCACTCGAAGTTTACCGGACGGCAAATTGCAGGAGTAATGATAGGATTTATTGGTGCTGCCGGATTGGTCTTCGTTCGCTCGGGAGGAGGGTTAAGTGCAGATGCCGGTTTTGCCTTTTTGATTGTAATTGCTACTTGCTGTTACGGGATCAGTGTAAATACTATTAAGACCTTTTTGTCCGGGCAGGATACCTTATTGATTTCATCCGTGTCTTTATTGGCGGTTGGAATTCCGTATGGGATCTATTTATTTACCACTGATTTTGTGGAACGCCTTTTTACCCTACCAGAGGCCGGGGTAGCCTTCGCGAGTCTGGCCACCTTATCCATCTTCGGAACAGCCTTATCGAATATCCTTTATTTTCAATTAGTTAAAACTGCCGGACCCTTATTCGCCTCGGCAGTAACCTACCTGATGCCCGTGATCGCATTAGCCTGGGGAATGGCAGATGGGGAGACCTTACATCCGATCCATTTATTCGCCATGCTGGCGATCCTTGCCGGAGTAGGATTGATTAGCTGGAAAGGACGGCGGGTTTCCGGCTGAGAGCTACCGGCTTCCGGCTACGGGCTTCCGGCTTTCGGCTACGGGTTATCGGCTTCCGGCTACCTGCTGTGACTATCAGATTTGTTTATTTAGGAAGTCTCTATATTTATCTTTAGCAATTACTATTACTTATAACTCACCGCTCAAAGCTATTTAGGCCGAAAGCTGGAGGCTGGTAGCCGATAGCCGCCTGCCGCTTGGATCTTACTATCACAATAATCCCTTTCTCGATTTAACCGGCACCTTCCTACCCCTAAAAAGCCGGAAGCCGGCAGCCGGCAGCCGGCAGCAAAAAGTCATAACTTACTGAAGATAAAAACAATAAGTTGAAAATACTTTTCTTCACAACCTTTTGTTAATTCCGTATTGATACACTATCTTTGCCCTCCCTTTTAGGGAAATAAGCTCAAATAACATGTACGCTATAGTAAATATCGCCGGTCAGCAGTTTAAAGTTCAGGAAAATAAACCTGTCTATGTTCACCGTATTGACGCCAACGAAGGAGACGCACTGAAATTCGATCAGGTTCTGCTGGTAGATAACAATGGTTCTGTAACCGTAGGAGCACCGCTCATTAGCGGAGCAGCAGTCACTGCGAAAGTAATTTCTCATCTGAAGGGTGATAAGGTGCTTGTCTTTAAAAAGAAACGTCGTAAGGGATATCAGAAGATGAACGGTCATCGTCAGGCGCTTACAAAAATTCAAATTGAAACAATCTCTGCTTAATTCATTAAGTAATAAAAAGTAAATAGAACATGGCACATAAGAAAGGCGTCGGTAGTTCGAAGAACGGACGTGAATCACATAGCAAGCGACTGGGCATTAAAATTTTCGGCGGACAAAGAGTAATTGCCGGAAACATTATCGTGCGTCAGCGTGGTACCAAGCATCATCCCGGTGCTAATGTTGGTATTGGAAAAGATCATACCCTTTTTGCATTGATTGATGGAACAGTGATGTTCCGTAAACGTACAGATGATAAATCATTTGTTTACGTAAAACCATTCGAAGCATCCGCGGAAGCTTAATTGAATATTTACATATCCCAAAACTGCCTCGTACATCACGGGGCATTTTTTTTTGGAAATACATTCTCTCTACCTTTTCGTCAAATCTTTTCATTGTAGGGCGTGGTTGCTTTGCTTTAAGATGAAATGTTCTTGTTTGTTAAACAATATGCAGAACTGTTTGTCAGGAAAGGATGTCGCATCTACGATGCTATAATCCTGTCGCATCTACGATGCTATAATCCTGTCGCTCCTACGGAGCTACCCATTTTTCGCATCTACGATGTCCCCTAATTGGTCAAATGATGTCGAGGAATATGAATTTAAAATCACCTGTTCTCTCAGGAATAAATGTAATCCGTAAATATTTGCCTTCGATGGCCCCGTAGGGGTCAAATTATTATAGACCCGGGGAAGATTTGTAGGTTGATTAGATTGGTGTGGACTGAGCGCAGCGAAGTCCACACGTATTAGGTACCCGGAAGGTTTAATTGAACAATAAAAAAATTAAGTGCGGTAAAATAAAAAAATCAAATTATTTAAAACGTATTCTTCCTGAACTTAACCGACATTTACTTCACCTATGCCATCCATCTGCAATATGATTTAAATTCGCCACTACAATTTCCAACTCGAAATAAATATCGAACGCTTATTAAATCCACTGATACCAAATATTTTTTCCTGCTTAATGTTAGTGCAATAATCAAAGCGGGCAGGCTCGGAATTGGCTTCGAGAGCAGCATTAACAACTACTTTATTCTGACTGGTGTTTTCATAAATTAAATTGTAAAAGCGATCATAGTAAACAACAGCTTTGTTAGCGTCGTTCACCAATAGAATTTTACTTTTTGGAGTGAGATTATCCGACAACCATATGTCTTCTTTCTTCATATTCGCATAAGTTTTATGGTTGTTTATTTTCTTGATGTAATTGTAATGTGCCTGATAAATGAATCCATTATTATAATTCAAATAGAGATTGTAGGAGTAAGTGAAGCGTGTGAAATAAAAATCCTGTAAATAATCATTGTTGCTATAGTACGTGGGAATGGATGGTAGTTCAAAATGTTTGTAATAATGATTGAGTTGTGTAAACCAATCTTCAGGTTTTGAATACGGCAAGGTTTCCAGTTTTTTATATTTGAAATTGTAGCGATAGATACTTTGCTCATTGTTGTCCATGATGAGTAAATTATCGTATTCGTCAAATTCCAATGCACGGACACATTTATCATTCGGTAATTTGATGCTATCGGTTTGTACTCCTGTTGCCGAAAAAATATACACATAGGGTCTGGAGCAGGCATTGAAGGCGATGTTCTCTTTGGAGTCGGCTGCAATCTTGAAACTATAACCCGATGGTCCTTCTACCTTTTCCGTGGGTATGGTAAATATTTCAGTACGAATTAAGCGTCCTTCCTGTGCTGAACCGGTGGCGGCATGGAGGAGGATGGAGAGCAACAATATGACTTTTTTCACAGGTGCAAAGAAAGTGAAAAATGTATCTCCCGGGAAGGTTCAGCGTTTAGATTTGGAAGGGACCGACAGCATAAAAAATCCGGCGTCAACTGGATGAGCGCCGGATTTTCAAATAAATATTTTCTCTGAGCCGATAGGATTCCTATTTGGAAGCGATCAGTTCAGGATCAATGGTATGATTACTTTTTTGATTATTTTCTATTGGTTCACCTTTCACCCTTTTCAGGAATCTATTCCATCTTTCACGCATTCTGTCCGTCATTAAATACATCACCGGCACCAGTATAAGTGTCAGGAAGGTGGCGAAGGATAAGCCGAAGATCATGGTCCAGGAGAGAGGTCCCCAGAAAGCGACACTGTCTCCTCCAAAGAAGAGATGTGGATTTCCTGTAGTCAGTAATAATTCGAAGTCGATGTTTAAGCCTACAGCCAATGGAATAAGTCCAAGCATGGTAGCACAGGCGGTCAGGAGTACAGGTGTCATCCTTGTTCTTCCGGCTTCTATGATGGCATCCCAGGTATTGTACCCCTGTTCTTTGAGCAGGTCAGTGAATTCCACGAGGAGAATTCCATTCCGGACAACAATTCCTGCTAATGCGACAATACCGATTCCCATCATGATCGTGGATACCGTCATGCCTGTAATCGCGTAACCAAAAAATACCCCGATCATACTGAAAATAATTTCTGTAAGGATAATGATCGGTTTACTCAGGGAGTTAAATTGTGTTACCAATATCAGGAAGATGAGTCCCAGTGAAACAAGCATCGCAGTGCCGAGGAAGCTCATGGTTTCCGCCTGCTCTTCTGTTTGTCCCGTCATTTTTATTTCAACACCATCAGGCACCGGAAAGGCATCTACTTTTTTCTGTACGCTGGTCACCACTCCATTGGGATCATAGCCGGTAAGTACATTGGAGTTAACGGTAATCACGCGTTTCTGGTTGATGCGTTTGATCCCGCCATAAGTGCTGGAGTATTTTATTTCGCAGAAGGCGGATAAAGGCACCTGTCTTACCACTCCTCCCATATTCATATCACGGAAAGTAATCTTGGTGTTCTTTAAGGCGTCAACGTTAGTGCGCTGGTCATATTCGTAACGTAACTGAATCGGGTATTCATCATTATCATCTCTGAATTTACTCACTTCATTTCCAAAAACGGCGTTACGGATTTCCATCCCGATTTGTGCCGTGCTGATTCCCTCACGGTTGGCACGTTCACGATCAATGATAAATACAATCTCCGGTTTGCTGGTTTCAAAGTCGGATTTCAATTGCTCAACACCAGGAACATCTTCCTGTACCAGATAGCGTTTCAGTGCTTCAGAAGATTTTACAATGTCTTCGAATTTATCTCCTCTTACTTCGATGTTGATGGGCTTACCAACCGGTGGTCCACCCTGCTCCTGATCTACAGAGATCTCAACACCTGGAATACCCTTAACGGATTCGCGGATGTCGGTCAGATATTTTTTGGAAGAAACCCCATCACGGTCGCTGAATTTTTTGAAAGCAACAGTGATCTTGGCTTTATGAGGCTGCACGCTGGGATCAAATTCATTGGCGTCATTCGTACCTACGGCAACGTTAGTGATTACTGAAGTGACGATCGGGTTGTTGGGGCCCAAAGCTTTGGTCACCCTTGCTTCAACCAGCTTTGCTATACTATCGGTAGTTGCCTGGTCTGTTCCGATAGGCGCTTTGATATAAGCATAGATAAAGTTCGGATCACTGGAAGGGAAGAAAACAAATTCATTTCTACCAAAGATCATGGCGAACAAAGACACGAAAAAGAGAAGAATCGTAGAGAAGATTAAAGTCTTTGGTCGGTGCAATGCCCATTCCAGTTTTTTCGCGTACCAATCTTTGAAGCGTGGCCATCTTTCTTCCTGGAATTTCCAGATGACACGCTGTAAGTAAAAATGGTTTAAGAAATTAAATCCGATAGTGAGCAACATCAGATTTCCGAAAGCATGTCCGCCACCCAGATGAAAGAGCGCACTCAGTGCTACCAGGACGATCGTACTTACCTTCAGTCCGCGCGTCATCTTCGGATGCTTGATATGTTCTTCGTCATGCGGTTTCATGAATTGGACTGCAAAAACAGGATTGATGATATAGGCTACAAGCAATGATGCCAGCAAGGTCACGATTAGGGTGATCGGAAGATAGTACATGAACTCACCAATGGTACCGGTCCAGAAGGCCAGGGGGATAAAAGGTGCGAGTGTGGTTAATGTTCCACTCAATACAGGAAGGAAGACTTCTCCGGCTGCAATTTTGGCGGCTTCTTTGATATTTCTTTTTCCATTGGCATAAATACGATGGGTGTTTTCGATGACCACAATCGCATCATCTACTACAATTCCCAGCGCCAGCAGGAAGGCGAAGAGTACAATCATGTTCATCGTAAAACCTATGGCCGGCATGAAGAGGAAGGCAATAAACATCGATAGTGGCACACTGGACGCCACAAAGAAGGCGTTGGTGGTTCCCATGAAGAACATTAAAATAAACAGTACTAAAATGAAACCAATGATAATGGTATTTATTAAGTCGTGTAATGTCGTTCTGGTCTGATCGCTTTGATCACCGGTCAAAGTGACTTTGAGATTTTGTGGCAGATCTTTTTCCTGCATGAGGGTAACGATATCCTTGATTTTATCTGTGGCTTCAATCAGATTATAACCGGTACGCTTTACTACATTCAAAGTGATCACATTTTTTCCATCCAAACGCGCAAAACTTTCCTGTTCTTTATAGGTGTCGCGTACATCTGCAATATCTTTTAAATAGACCGCTGCTCCGGATGCTCCTGCAATAATAATGTTCCTCACCTGATTGATATCCTTGAATTCTCCCTTTACACCAATCGTTCTTCTGATACCATCAGTAGAAACGGTACCACCTGAAATCGACATGTTTTCATAGGCAATTGCTCTTTCAATATCACCCAAGGCGATCTGAGCGGCCTGCATTTTATACATGTCCACATTGATCTGTATCTCACGGTCGAGAGCGCCTACCATTTCTACCCTACTGATTTCTTTCAGACTTTCAATTTTATCCTTGATATCATCCGCATAATTCTTCAGCTTGTTTAATTCCATGTCTCCGGATAAATTAATAAAGAGGATGGGGATTTCACTGAAGTTGATATCGGTAATAGAAGGTTCCTGTTTGAGATCATTGGGTAAATCAGAACGTGCTTTATCTACAGCATCTTTCACCCGTTGTTTCGCGATAGCTACCGGAACATCGGTATTGAATTCAACAATAACGCTGGTAAAATCCTGAACAGAGTTACTGGTGATTTTTTTCACGCCGGTAGCGCCCTTCACTTGCTTCTCAATGGGTTTGGCAATCAGATTTTCCATATCCGCAGGTGATGTTCCGGGATGCACCACGCTGACGAAGATTTGAGGCAGGGAGATGTCAGGAAAATTTTCTTTCGGCAAACTATTGTAAGCCATTATTCCCGCCAATGTAATGATTACAGTGAGGATGAATATGGTGGTCTTGTTATCAATAGCCCAACTGCTGGGCTTGAATTCTTTGAAGACGTCTTTCATAACATTAGGAAGTTTTAAAAATGAGATGTATAATTATTGTTGGATCAAAGGTTAATTTTTTGTCCGTCGATAAGGTCCTGGTAACCGCTGGATATGACCATGTCTCCGGCATTTAATCCTTCGAGGATTTCAAGTTTTCCGTCATAGTTTAAACCTGTTTTAACCATTTGCTTTTTTGCTTTTCCGCTTTCAGCAACGAAAAGATAACTACCTTCCGGAGTATTTTGCACAATGGCAAGTGGCAATGCAATGGCTTTATCTGATTTGTAATCTGCAATACGAACAATGGCTACCTGATTGGGATGCAGAGATGCCTCTTTGCCGGACATGTTTACTTCAACACGGAAAGTTCTGTTAATGGGATCAATTACTTTCCCTGCGTAGGTGATAGTAGCCTTTGTAGTAATCTTCTGATCAGGAAAATACACTTCTACAGGATCTCCTTTTTCTACTTTAGAAATATAAGCTTCGGCAACTTCGGCCTGTACTTTTAATTTTGAAAAGTTCACCACACGCAAGCCGGGCATTCCCGGAGAAAAGGCTTGTCCCACTTTCAAATCCACAATATCTACCGATCCGTTGATGGGAGACTTTATACGCGTCATCTCCAACTGCTGACGAACTGTCGCCATTTTTCGATCAATAGATTCAAGATTATTTTTTGCTTGCAGGTATTGTATTTCAGTTCCGATTTTCTGATCCCATAAGGATTTCTGTTTTTGAAAGAGGGTATTTGCAAATTCTCTCGCACTTTGCAGTTCTTCCAGACTTTTCATATACACATTGCTTTCCAGCTCCGCTAACACGGTTCCGGAATTTACTCTGTCACCGGCTTTTACAAAAATTTTAGAGATCGTACCGGGTGTTTCAGGACTAACCATTACATTATCTTCGCCCTCTACCTTCGCCTGAACTTCTATCAGATGACTGAATGGACCAAATTCCACTTTGGTGATAGCCACATCGCGACCGGGTTCTTTCTTCCCATCACCACTTTTAGCCAGTTCGGCCTCCAAAGTGGCGATCTTATCTTTAATTTCACTTTGTTGTTGTTTTAAATTTTCAAGTTCAGCTTTTTTATCGGGACTCCCGCAAGCTGTCATCAGAATCGCGATGGCGAAAGGAATTATATAGGTAAGATGTTTCATGTCTTATTTTAAATTGGTGCTATTATGATTAATAATTGATTTGTCCGCTCGCTTTATCCAGATCGATACGAGCAATGATGGTATCGTAGAGTGTATTGAAGAAATTGGCATCTGCTTCACGTAAGGAACTTTCTGCATCAACAACCTCCAGACTTGATCCGACACCATTGTCATATTTTATTTTTGCAACCCGGGCGATTTCGTTTGCGAGTTCTTTATTTTTCTTAACGATTACCAGACTTGAAGTATAGTTTTGGAAATTAATTTTCGCCGACTCCAGTTCCAGGGCGTAGCTGTTTTTCATCAGGTCCATCGCGTTTTCCACTTTTTGCAAAGTCAACTTTGATTGAGAAATCTTCGAACTTTTTTGCAACCCATCCCATATAGGAATTGATAATTTTAAACCAATCAAAGATGTAGGGAACCAGCGCAATCCGGAATC
This sequence comes from Bacteroidota bacterium, assembly GCA_016713925.1. Lineage (NCBI taxonomy): Bacteria > Pseudomonadati > Bacteroidota > Bacteroidota bacterium. The sequence goes on along the minus strand of JADJOH010000002.1, from coordinate 474,253 downwards.
AAAAATATCAAACTGATTTCGCGCATTGTTGTAACTGAAACTACCAAATGCCACCAGTCCGGGTAAATACATCGACTTATACCTTTTTACATCCAATTCCTGAAGGCGTTTATTCACCGACATCACTTCATACTCCGGCCTGTTTGCAAGATTTACATTTTCCGGAATGGTAGTGTTTTTAAGAGCGATTTCTTCCAGCTTATCACTAAGCTTTATTTCCTGTCCGGCAGGGAAACTCATCTGGAATTTTAGCAAAGTATAGCTAATACTCTTATATCGTAGAATTTTTTCCTTTTCCACCATCAGGTTATTGTAGGTGAGTTCTATGCGATCAACATCTATTTTTTCTACAAAACCATTTTCATAATAAGCTTTTGTATCACTTAACAATTTTACCACACGTTCTAGATTCGCATCAATGATTTCCATTCTTGCTTCGGCCACCAGCGCTCCATAATAGGCTTTGCTAACATTCACCGCTGTCTCCGTTCGGGTTTGTTTGCTTTGCTTACGACTCAGTTCACGATAAGTCTTGCTTGCTTGCAGACCTACCATATAGCTGCCATCAAACAATAACTGGGAGATAGAAACTCCGGCAGAAGCACTGTATTGCTGACCGAACTGGACCGGAAAGAAAGTTCCAGGCTCTCCATCAAAGAATTCTCCGGGTACAAAGCTCACCGGAATATCCAGAAAGTTATTGAGTTCAGCGCTTCCATTAATCTGAGGGGTACCGGCTCCAATTAATTCATTGATTTTCTTATTGGCAATTTCTTCTTCAATCAACGCATTTTTTACGGCTGAGTGATTGGCAAGCGCATAGTCAATGGCTTGTTGCAGGCTGAAGGTGCTGTCCTGGGCCTGTAGGCTTCCAATAAAGAAACTGAGCAGGAATAAAGTCAGGAGTTTTTTCATAGATGATTTATTTGGGAGTGCAAATTTCATATTATTTATGAAATGGCGTTAATATATTGAATGAAATGTTGAATTATTTTGCTGAGACGTTTTTACAGACATTGAATTGTATTAAATTAAAGTTAATCTTCTTCTTCGATGAGCTGTTTATGTTTATTAATCAATTTATGGCCTTTCAACGTACATATTCCATACAGGTAATGTTCCAGCAACTGAATGGTCACATCATGAAGGTTGTATTTATCTGCAGGGTAGAAGAGGGGATTCATACCCAATTCAATTTCTTCCAATCGAAGACGAGCCAGTATTTTTATACTGAAGTCCGTACGGTATAATCCTTGTTCCCTTCCCTTTTCCAAATTCCTGATGATCTGGTGAAGTACCTTTTCTTCTTTAAATTTTCTAAAAATCTGCCATGCTTCCGGATGATACCTTTGCATATCATAAAATACATTCGGATTAACAGTGGCAAACACACTACTCATATAATGCATTGTATGCAGGATCTCTTCAATAGCATTTTTGGAAGCTTTTTCAAATTCATCAAACTTTAATTCGTGCTCACCCATTCCGCTTTCTATAACAGAAACGACTATTTTATTTTTGTCTTCGTAATGCTGATATAATGTCTTTTTGGAAACACCAAGATGTCGGGCGATATCGTCCATCGTTACATTCTTAATTCCAAACCGGCAGAATAACTCATCCGCTCCTTTTAAAATCCTATTTTCTGATTTGAATAAACTCATTTTTTAATATTGGGTACAAAACTATGGAAACTATTGATGCAAAAAACGTTTCCAATGTATATTTTGTTTATCCATAAGGACGATTTAGCGATAAATCGCTGACTATTAGGTAGAAAAAAAAGAAACAAAGACAATTTAAGATGATTTAGAAACTCCTCTGAAAAATATATTTAGCGTGCCGCTGACCTTTCTTCCGGTGCGATGGGGGGTAAATCCGGTTGCTTTATTTCAGGGGAAGTTGCCAAGGTGACGTTATCGGATGCAGGTGGGGTTTCCAATTTCATTTTTTCTTCCACGGCTAAAACATTCGCTTGTTTTTCTACCTCATGCATTCCCTGCTTGATTTCTGATTGCACCCCATTCATAGCATCTTTAAATTGACGAATTCCTGATCCTAAACCACGAGCCAAACTGGGTATATTCTTCGACCCAAAAAAGAGCAGCACAAAGAGCATAATGACCACCAATTCTCCACCCCCTATACTTTCCAGAAACAGAATAATTGCCGTCATCATCCCACAAAAATAAGTACAATCTTCAAAGTATTACTATCTACAAATAAATAATTCAGTCAATAATGCTTCCATCCGCTTCAATATCCAGATATTTCCCTTAAATCTGTTAACCTCGTTCTTATTTCTATACACTATGATAAGAATCAATATTAATCCATTTTTCGGGAGGTCCCATCTCCTTAAGGAGATTTACGCTTGCGATCAAATCTTCAATTAACCCATCTTCAAATCTTCAAATCAACCCATCTTCAAATCAACTCATCTTCAAATCTTCAAATCAACCCATCTTCAAATCAAATCCCATCTTCAAATCTTCAAATCAACCCATTTTCAAATTAAGTTATTTTACCAACGCATTAATCTTTTTACCGGTACATCCATTCGGAAGCGTAATGTTTAACAGAAAGGATAGAGTAGGCGCGATATCTGTAATATTGACCTCGTCTGCAGTTGCACCCGCGGGAATATGCCATCCATACCAAAGCAAAGGCACATGTGCATCATAAGGATAAGGGCTACCATGTGTCGTACCCTGAGTTCCATCTCCGCCGTACAAGGGATCCGTCCATCCGGGAGAAAATAACAGGCAAACATTTCCACTTCTTCCTGTGTGAAATCCTTTTTGAATACGGTTGCGAAAAAGCTCATTATATTCTTCCTCTTGTAAATTGCAGGCAGTCACTATATCCATGATACCGGTAATTGATTTTCGTAGAAAATTGCCAAGTTCGCGCTCAATAGTGCAAACTGAAAGTTTATCTTGCAGGATGAGGGCTTCATCGAGATGAACCTGATCATTGATATAGCATTGTAAGTACTCCGGTTTGCCATATTTCTCTTTGAGGAAGTAGCGAATGGTATCCTTGATAATTGTGGGATTGGAAAAACCGGCGGCCAGCTTATGGTCCAGCATGTGTTTAGGATTTTCCATGCAGGCATGATCAGCAGTCATGAATAACAAATAAGCGCCCTGCCCAATTCGGTTATCCAGAAACGTTAGTAAGTCAGCGATGTCGCGATCAAGACGGATGTAGGTATCTTCCGTTTCAATAGCGTTGGGTCCGAACTGATGTCCTACATAATCTGTCGCTGAAAAACTGACGCAAAGGAAATCGGGAATGCTGTCCGCCCCCATCTTTTCTCCCAGGATCGCAGACAATGCAAAATCCTTGGTCAGTGTATTGCCAAAGGGAGTTCTCCTTACCAGATCATAACCTATTCCTTTGAGTGCGGGCAGGTCATGAGGAAATACAGGCTTCGCTTCTCCTCTAAAAGCGGCTTCATAAGGACTATCATCAGGATCACTTTCATAATATTCTTTTATAGGCAAGGCAGTATTCCAGGGTTTAGAGAGATATTGTTCCGGCCATTTTCGATCATTGAATTCATGCGACCATTTCGGGAGATCGTTCCGGTACCAGGAGCTGGTAATCCAGTTTCCACTTTTTCCATCGTACCAATAAGCAGCATCTGCACTGCGTCCGGCAGGCAAGATGGCGCCACGGTCTTTGAGTGAGATTCCAATAACTTTTGCCTTCATCTGTGTGGACAAACGCAATTGATCGGTTAGGGTAGTTGTTAGTAAACGATGAGGAGACATCATGCCTTCTTTGCCTTCTTTGCCTTCTCCACCTACAGCTCTGACAGAAGTGTCCTGTGTGCAATACACAGTATCCATCGCCAATTGATCGTACCAGTCATTACCTGTTATACCATGTAAGGATGGTGTTGTTCCGGTATAAATACTCGCATGACCCGGACCTGTATAAGTGGGTGCATAATTGAACTGAGTATTCCGGCAATAAAATCCGCTTTTTAAAATTCTCTTGAATCCGCTATCACCAAATTTGTTATTGTATCTCGTAAGGTAATCCGGACGCATTTGGTCAATAACAATTCCAACAATTAATTTTGGCCGGGAAGTAATCTGCGACTGACCATCTAACAGAAAAGGAAAAATTAGCAAGATCAGAATGATAATGTTTCTCATAATACAAATGTATGGAAACTTTGAAAGTGAACCTGTGTTTTATTCAATTAATGCGAATGAATAAATTGTTAATTATTTCTCATAGTAAAAGGCAATCTTTATTTTGCAAAGGATGAATTAATTAAAGTGGAACTAACCGGACTGGTGTTTCTTTTGACTGTAACATTTGTTTCATAATATACTCGAAATGTATAAAATTCGGTTAGCAACTATATTTTATCAGCTTTAATTATGACCGGCGTCATTTTAACTACTGTTCTACCTCGCTTACTTTTGTAAAAACACGTATCATGAAAAAGTATCTTGCACTTTACCTTCTGCTGATCATTTCTTCTTGTAAAAAAGGATGATGAACCAGTACCCGTTGATACAAACACCCTCTCCCTTAATCTCAGTTTTAAAGCGGGTAGTTCATCGTTATTGTTTGATACAATAGCGTATGTAAATGCTGCCGGAAATCAATACAGTGTTTCTCGCCTGCAGTTTTATATATCCAATATACAGTTGATAAAATCGGATAGCTCTTTGGTAGATATTTCGGCTTATAGTTATGTAGATGCAAGAGAGATCACCACATTAAAGATCGCCAACACCATTCCTGTAACCGGTCAGTTTATCGGAATGAAATTGCAGATTGGTCTTGATTCATCACATAATATAAGCAATGCTCTTCCTGCAACCAATGAAAATATTAATATGGCCTGGCCGGATATGATGGGAGGAGGCTATCATTTCATGAAACTGGAAGGATCCTATGTAAGCGGTCTCAGTTTTCCCGGATATGCGATGCACATCGGTCGGAATGAATATCTGGTTAATTGTAGCATCAGTCATACTTTTACACTGAATAAAGGAAATAACGAAATGGATTTAGTAATGGATATCAATGAGTGGTATGCCAATCCTTCGGTATATGATTTTGATATAGATGGTAATTACTCAATGGGCGTCATGGCGGCAATGATGAAATTACAAATGAATGGTAGTGATATATTTATACTTCAATGAAAAGAAAGAGCTACACCTTACTAATTCTTCTGATAATTACAGGTATTATTCATTCCTGTAAGAAGGATACAAAAAGTGATTCTGTAAGTACAACTCCTTATAATTTGGTGGTGCCTTCGGGTTTTCCGCCTCCAAATATTCCTATAGGTAATCCTTTGACCGTGGAGGGCATCGAACTCGGCCACCATTTATTTTATGATCCTATCCTTTCATCAAACGGATTAAGTTGTTCTTCTTGTCACTTGGCAAGTAAAGCGTATTCTGTACCGGTTTTTGTGACCGGAATTGGAGACAGTATTAGTGTTTTACCAATTATGAATCTTGCTTTTAATCCTAATTTTACGTGGAATGGACAATTTCCGACTACCGAATCGGTTTGTATGTTGGACTTTGAACCTCCTTTTTTAATACTAATATGGATACTTTAGTTGAGCGGCTTGAGGCCAATAACAAATACAAGAACATGTTTTTCCGTTCTTTTGGAAACAATTCTTTTCGTTCAATGAGCGATCTTGAACTGAAATCAAAAATTGTTGCTGCTATTGGACAATTTATAAGAACCCTTACCAGCTCCAATTCAAAATTTGACCGTTATTTGAATCATACAGAAAATCTCACTTCTTCAGAGCTATCAGGAATGGCTATATTTTTTACTGAACAGGGAGATTGTTTTCATTGTCACGGTGGTCCACTTATGACCAGCAATGCCATCACGAACATTGGTCTTGATAGTATACCAGCCGGCCAGGATAGGGGAAATACAATTACACCGGCAATATTCTAGATGATGGAAAGTTTAGTATTCCTTCGTTAAGAAACGTTGCGCTTACCGCTCCTTATATGCACGATGGCCGTTTTCAGACATTGGAAGAAGTCGTAGATTTTTACAATAGTGGCGTTCACCAGACTTCTCCCAATATTGATCCGATCATGACAAAGGCATTCAAGGAATTTGGTTTGCAACTGACGCCGTTTGAAAAGCAATGTCTCGTAGATTTCCTCAAGACATTTACGGATACCGCTTTTGTGAACAATCCGAACTATCAGCAACCGAATTGAAAGATGAGCTGTTAAACAGGAGTTGAATTCTTTGCCGCTGCGCAGAGATTGTTTGATTACACTGTCATTGGAACTTCCATCACGAGGACTTCGGAATTATCTTGTGCAGTAATTTGCAGTGTGTCCACATCCCATATGCCAAAGCCATCTCGCTTCTCGATGAGTTGGTCATTGATTTTCATTTCACCATGAAGAAGAAAGACATACACGCCATTTCCTTTTTTGTTCACCTTGTATTCGATGCTGGTGCCTTTGTCTAATTTGCCGAGATGGAACCAGGCATCCTGATGAATCCATACCCCCGCATCATTGGCATTGGGAGAAAGAATTTGCTGTAATTTATTATGACGATCTTCTTCATTTAATGTAATTTGGTCATAACTGGGTTTGACATTCTTTTCTTTTGGGAAAAGCCATATTTGCAAAAATTTTACGGTCTTATCTTTGTTTTTGTTGTACTCGCTATGCTGAATTCCGGTGCCGGCACTCATCACTTGAATATCACCATTTTTAATGACCGTTACATTTCCCATGCTATCCTTATGCTCAAGATCACCTTCAAGAGGAATGGAAATAATTTCCATATTGTCATGCGGATGAGTACCAAAGCCCATGCCTGGAGCTACCGTATCATCATTTAACACGCGCAGTACCCCAAAATGCATGCGGTCGGGATTATAATAATTCGCAAAGCTGAAAGTATGTTTGGAATCGAGCCAGCCATGATTAGCTTGTCCGCGTGAGGCAGATTTATGTAAGATAGTATTTGCCATAAGTTCTGATTTTTCGTTAGGGATATGGTTGAAGCCGATGATGTCCAACTCTTTTAGTTCATCAATATTGTTGCGAATAACTTGTCCAAGGGCTGCAGATGCTGCGAACATACTTGTTCCCAGCAAGCCTTTTCGGAGAAATGATTTTCGATCCATGTTTAATGTTCAATGTTTAATGTTTACCATGAAGCGTATCGCTTTTCGCGATTCTGCTTCATGGTTCAAAGTTCAATGTGAAAACAAAGTAAATGAAAAAATGTTTATTTGTGACATATTTATTTTCTGGAATTATGTATTCATCTCATTGAAAATCAGCAGAACAGGAGCTGGGGTCAAACTTACCGGCAGCTGAGGCTTAGGCAGGCAGACAGAACGGACGCAACGTCGTGAAATCTCGCGATCACAATGAATGCAACGATTTTTATTATTCTCCGGTTTGCTCTATATACCAAAAGGGATTTCCTGGGCAAATGGACAATTTAGTTTTTTTTCAATGCTTGATAATGATCTTTTGGGAACCTGTTTTTCTTCCTACGCCATCTATCCCCTCTATAATATATAGCCCATCTCTGATTATTGATGTGTTAACGATAGCATTAGTAGGTGAGGTTTGCAGCGTAAGAAGAATGCGTCCACTGATGTCGGATAGGCGAAATTGATCAACTGAAGAGTTGGACGAACGAACATAAATATTATCACTCGCGGGATTGGGAAAGCAGATTATACCATTCTTTTTTTCAGGATCGTCGCTAATTCCTGAAGTACTATTTCCGGCCTGATCATCACTATTGATGAAATTGTTGGCTCTTAAACAAGCAAGAATAGCAGTTTCACCGTTATAATTATTATTGCCCCAGCCCGGAATATTTTGCAAGGGTAGCTCAGCGCCACTCCCCGTATGTTTTCCAATCACAACAATGGAAGAGTCTGTTTTCCAGACTCCCATCAGTCGTACATTATCACCTCCGCTTTGTGTCAATGTATCCCAGGCGCCTACCAGCAAAGAGCTATAAAGTGGCTTTGAAAGGTCGGGAGTATATAATCTGACGAATTCATTCCAGCAGGAAAGTCCTCCATTTGCAGGTTTCACCATTTTCTGATAGGCGTTGGCGGTAGTAATGGTTCTGCGACCTTTTCCGAGAACCAGAACACTTCCATCTGCTGTAACTTTAATTCTATTTTTACCAATATATGTCGTGTTTACATTGGGCCATCCGGTGTTAGGATTTGGCCATCCATCGAGGTTGGGATCAGGATGTGCAGCACCAAGGCTACCGGTTCCTTCTGCATATTCGGCCATATAGGTGCTGTGATGGAGTGTGCCATCTGCTAGTTTTATTTTTCCAAGCCAGGAGATGTGAATATTTCCACTGGTGCCCGTAAACGTATTCTGAAATCCGTTAGCAGAAGGATTGGCCGCAATTTGATTACCCTCCCAAAGGTTTTCAATATTATTCCCATGACATCGGGCTGCTACTACCAGGAAGGAATTTTGTTGTGGTAAAGAATAGTCAATTGCAAGCGCATCGAGGTATTGATCAGGGGTAGAGTTCACCGTATCACCGGCCGGTGTAATTTCATGGTATAGTCGTGACCACCATAGCAATGTGCCGTTCTGATCCATGGCCATCACCGCCGGTTCAAAATCGGGATTTCCTCCAGGCAAAATGCTCTTGCTGTTAAATCCAATGTACATCCGGTTATCCCTCCTGTCAATACATATCGATGAGGGACCATAGGTAAAGGTAGAAGAGGGGGAATATCCCGTATACCCCGGACCGGAGGATGAATTTCCAGACACCCCGGGATTACAAGGACCATTGTACAGCACATCCAGTGGCCATTTTCCTTTTTTCGTACCTCCGTTACCGTCAGACGTTGTGGTGTTGTAGTCTATAGCGGAAGTAGAGCGCAATTCGCAACGGTTCGCATCTCTTTTAAAAACAATGGCACTATAGGTCAGGTTGTTTATTCCGCCGGGATAGGAAGAAGCAGATCCATAATATTCGCCACCTCCATTGATCCAGTGTATTCTCCAATTGGTAACCACCTCATCATTTCCGTCACTGTCGGTTTTATAAATTGCAGACCAGTTATAGTCATGTGAATCCCCATATGCATACACCACCTTTCCATCATTACCCACATCCCACGGCTGATAGGCATCCGGATATTGACCGGTAGCAGCCTTCACATTTTTCACCCAGGTGAATCCGGTTGGAATGCCATTCAGGAAATTATTATTCAGTTTTCCAATGAAGTATCCTCCGGTATTACTATCCTGAGTATCGCCGCTGATGAATAGATTCCCGGTTGCCTGCCCCGGCACATTTGAACTTTTAATAAATCGAAAATCTTCGGCTGCTCCGGCAGGAAGTGAACAAACAGTTAAAATTTGTTGAAGTGTCGGATCCATCTCCAGAAGAAAGCAGATTTTACCTGTACCTTGGTTATTGCTGATTCCCGGATTACTCCATGCCATTTGTAAGGATGTAACGGGAATCCAATTTAAATTGTCAGCTGCACCAATCACTAAATAATTCCCATTAGAAAGTTGTAGCAGATCATTGAAGCTTTCATTTCCAGTGTTTCCTGCATAAGTCACCAGTTGTTGTTGTGCCTTTAAGGATGAAGTAGATAATAAGAATCCTAATAGTAATAGTTGGAGTTTGTTCAGCATATATGTTAATAAGGATATAATTTAAGTTACATCAAGGGGTGAAATGAAATAAAAATCAGGAATTCCTTTCAGATGTTTATTCTTTGTTATGAAAATTGATGGTTTGGTGAATGGTAAAAAGCACTTGTCTTTTATTACTTCTCTCATACATCTGCCAGAGCATCCCTCCTTCTATACGAAGATGAGGTGTAAGAAAGAAACCTGCACTGCAAAGAAATCGATTTCTATCAAAAACCGGAGAGTCAAAATTGAGGAAGATTTCGTCCATTAGTATCAAGTATACGGCTCCTTTTTCTAATTTGCTTTTATTTAGAGGAACTTGTACGTTTAGTTGATAGCGAAATCGTATATTGGATTTAGTGGAAAAGAAACGTTGTTCCAGCCGATATCGATGGGATATGGTGGCCCTGTCTAATTGTGAATTCAATTGCAACTGCTGATGCAATCGCCGTTCTTCCGACGCAATCTTAGGTTGGTTTTCTTCTTTATATTGTTCCACATGGCTCCATGCTGCTCCTGCTGAAAGTTGAAGTTTTTGCGCAGGTAAGTTATAGTAGATAGCCCCTCGTATCAACCCCTGTTCAAGATCATGAAGAAATTCGTAGTTCCGTAAATTTAAATCAAGGTGGAGACCAATATTTTCATTAAAATTTAAGCGAAAATTATAATTAATCCAATAGCCGGTCTTTGAAGGTTGCGCATAGGAATATGTAACAGACAATAGTGTCGTTAGTAATAAGCAGGCTATAAATTGTCTTTTGATTTGTTTCATTTTTGCAGCATCCATGCCGCCCAGAAAGCAATCAGGCACACGACAACGCTGACTAAAGTATACGTAAGGGCCAGCCCGATGTTTCCTGCCCGGAACATTTCAAATCCTTCCATGGTAAAAGTTGAAAATGTGCTAAGTCCGCCACAAAATCCGATGCCGATGAAGAGTCGCTGATGTTCAAAATTGCCGGGGCGAAGAGCTATTGTAGCTACCACAAATCCAAGAATAGCAGAGGCGATGATATTCGCAGCAAGCGTATGCCAGGGAATACTGCTTTGAATGGACTTCTGCATGAATAAGCCCAGAAGATATCTCACCACACTGCCTAACCCACCCCCGATGAATACAAGTAGTATATTATTCATGTAACAGCAATTTTATCGGAAACTTTGATGGTTTGACGGAACAATGTAGAAAAAATTACTGCCAGAATGAAGCCTAAGGCCCATCCGCAAAGTACATCTAGCGGATAATGTGCGCCCAAGTAGATTCTGCTGTAACCATTCAAGAGCACAAAAGCCAGTAATTCGAGTTGAAAGATCTTACTACTCCGTGGTAAAACAAGAAGTATAAACACCGCCAATGCCATCGTATTTGCAGCATGTGAACTGACAAAACCAAATTGCCCCCCGCATTTATCGTTTACCAAATGTACCCATTCCTGAAGTGCAGGATCATGACAGGGCCGGAGTCGTTCAGTGGTATTTTTTAATAAGGTGGAAAGCTGATCACTTACTGCAATAAGGGCAGCAATTATTGGGAAGAAGTAAAGTGTTTTTCCGGCATAAGTTTTATAAAGTACATAAAGTAACCAGGCATAAAATGGGATCCAGGTAAATTTTTGACTCACCCAATACAGGATAAAATCGACAATGGGATCATGTGCTCCGTTGATGAAAAGAAACAGGCGGGTGTCAAGCTGTTGTATCCAGAACGGGAGTTGCATGCATTTATCGAGAAAGGAATGATCGTTCGTTCATCTGATCCCAAAGGACATCTTTCAGTTCTGTAATTCCCTTGCCTGTAACTGAAGAAATGAAGAGAACAGGTACAGCAGTGCCATCCGATTGTTTGTCTGTTGGTGTTTCCGCCATCATCGCTCGCTGTAATTCATCATCAATCATGTCAGTTTTTGTGATAGCAATCACACGCCGTTTATCGAGTAATTCCGGATTGTGCAAACGCAGTTCATTGATTAATATTTCATATTCCTTGCACAAATCTTTTGCATCGACCGGCACCATAAACAGCAATACTGAATTCCGTTCAATATGTCGCAGAAAGCGTGATCCGAGTCCTTTTCCCGCATGGGCTCCCTCGATGATTCCCGGAATATCGGCCATTACGAAGGATTTGGAATCACGGTATTTGACGATGCCCAGATTGGGTACGAGAGTGGTAAAAGGATAATCAGCGATTTCCGGCTTGGCTGCAGAGACAACAGAGAGCAAGGTGCTTTTACCTGCATTCGGAAATCCGACTAATCCTACATCAGCGAGTAATTTTAATTCGAGTATTTTCCACTTCTCTGCCGTTTTCTCCGGGCTGAGCAAAACGTGGAGTTTGCAGGGTGGATGTTTTAAAATGGCAATTGCCTTTGCCACCCCGTCCTCCGGGGACAATTATTTCTTCTTGTCCGTCAAACTCAATTTCAAAATGTTTTTCTCCCGTTTCGGCATCTCTGGCGATAGTCCCCAATGGAACTTCAAGAATGATATCTTCTCCATCAGCCCCTGTTTTGAGGGTGCTGCCACCACCCCTGACCCGGTTCAGCAATGACATGCTTTCTGTATTTGAGATGCAGCAAGGTCCAGTGTTGCGCATTTCCTCTTACGATGATATGTCCGCCTCTTCCCCCATCACCACCATCAGGACCACCTTTGGCTGTGAATTTATCTCTGTGAAAATGAACGGCACCTGCACCACCTGCGCCGGAGCGGCAACAGATTTTAACGTAGTCAACAAAATTAGTTCCGGACATTATATTTTTTTGGTAAGTTATTTTTTAGATTTTGATATCTGCGCTCATCGTTAACATCCGCGTCAGCCGCGTTCAATAAATTAATTTGCGATGGACCTTATCGCATCGCAGAGACGGCTGAAGATGTCATCTATACTGCCAATGCCATCAATCCCTGTGTATTTATTTTGCGCCTGATAATAATCCCGCACAGGTTCGGTTTCGTTACGGTACACATCAATCCGCTTCTGAATGATAGCCGGATCTTTGTCATCCGGACGTCCTGAATCTTGTCCGCGGAGAAGCAATCTCTTTTTTAATTCTTCTTCTTCCACCTCCAATGCAAGCATCATCGTTATAGATGTGTTTTTTGTAGCGAGGAAATTATCCAGTGCTTTCGCTTGTGCCGGTGTGCGTGGAAAGCCATCGAAGATATAACCTTTCGCATCCGGTGATTTATCAGCTTCTGATTCCAGCATACGGATTGTCACTTCATCCGGCACCAGTTGACCCTGATCCATAAACTTTTTGCAAGGTTTCCCAGCTCTGTTCCACCTTTGATGTTCGCTCTGAAAATATCTCCGGTCGAGAGATGAACGAGTTGATATTTCTCAATCAGTTTAGCACTTTGAGTGCCTTTACCTGCTCCCGGAGGGCCGAAGAGTACAATGTTCAGCATATTCATTTTATGATTTTAACTGGTAAATATCTGCGAGGTTTCTTCCCAGCCCGTCATAATCGAGGCCATAGCCCACTACAAATGCAGGTGGTATTTCGAATCCTATATAGTCGGGCTTTATAGCATGGCGAAGAGCGGTGGGTTTAAAAAGTATCGTAGCAAATTTGATACTGGCCGGATTCTTCTTTTTAATCTCGTCGATCAAATATACTGCCGTATCTCCTGTATCAACAATATCTTCAACGATGATAATGTCGCGACCGGTGATGTCATCATTAATACCCATTACGTTTCTTACTTTGCCGGAACTTTCGGTACCATGGTACGAACTCACCCTGATAAATCCGATTTCACAGGCGGATTTGATATGGCGAAGTAAGTCAGCCATGAAGATGACCGAACCGTTCAAAACCCCAATCAGCAAGGGCTTTTTCCGGCATAGTCAGCATCAATGGCCGCGCCCAACTCAGCTACCCTTTTTGGATAAGATCTGCTGTGATAAAGGGCGAGAAGGTTTTGTCGTGAACGTTTACGTCTGGCATAAGAGGCGCGAAGGTAAGAAAAAAGGTGGCTTGTCGTAATTATTTGTATTCGTTTAAAAACAGGTAAGCCGCATTTGAGTGTTATTTTTGCCGGAATTTAAGTGTTTGATCAATCAAAATTTGCAGCGCATGTATAAAATCAGTTATTTTAGCAGTATGAAGTCTAACCAAATCAAACTTGAACTGCTTCAGTGGTTAAAGGAATTGCAAGACAAGAATACGCTGCAATCACTTTTCCATTTTAAGCAAATTCAGGAAAGCAATGATTGGTGGGAAGGCCTTACAGAGAAGCAGAAAGAGGAGATTGAACTTGGAATGAAGCAAGCAAAGGAAGGAAACACATATTCAAGTTCAGAAGTCTGGAAAAAATATGGCCGCTCACCTAAAGATTGAATGGTCTGAATTGGCAGTTCTGCAGCTCGATAATTTTTATAACTATTTACTTGTAGAATGGTCATTGGTTGAAGCCGAACAATTTCTAGACCGTGTGCAGGAATTGAATTGGTTGTCTCTTTATTTCCCAGAGCCTTTATCGCGAGCAAACGACACAAGAGTTGTAGAATTGGTTTAATTCACAAGAATATTTCCGCAGTGTATGGAATTTATAAAGGTAAAATAATTGTTTTTTCTTTGGTAGATAACCGATCTTCTCACATTGAAAGATAACTGTATCGTTTAAAGAGAATTTAATAGCCTGATCTTTTCAAATCGTTTTTTAAAATTGGTTTTACAGTGAAAGCTTATTTGAATCCATTACCTAATTTACTCTTTTAAACAACCTTCAAGAACCCATTTTTCAATGAACTAAGGGTGTTTAAAATGAAGAAGAGCCCAAATTTATTTTTCTTTAATTACTGATTTACAAACGCTTCGAAGGAATAAACATTTGTATTCGTTTATAGATGGTTACCCTTGATTTTCAATGTATTTTTGCACCACTATGAGTTTTCAATTCGCCGGACAACATTTCAGATTGGGCATCCTTGGAGGAGGGCAACTGGGAAGGATGCTTATTCAGGAAGCTATAAATCTGAATATCAGCACTTCTGTAATGGATCCCGATGCCAATGCGCCCTGTCGTCATCTTTGTGAGCACTTCACCCATGCCGATTTCCGGTCGGAGGAGGATGTGTACCGATTTGGAAAAGAGTGCAGTATGATTACAGTAGAGATTGAGCATGTGAATACGCAGGCTTTATTGCGATTGGAAGCGGAGGGAATTCCGGTTTTTCCGCAGCCCTTGCTCTTGCGGATGGTCCAGGATAAAGGGTTGCAGAAGGAGTTTTTTATTACCCATGGAATTCCAACAGCCACTTTTGCATTGGTAAAAGATAGAACGGAGTTGCAAAAAATGGAAGCCCATCTGCCGGGTATGCTCAAGCTGCGTAAGGGAGGCTATGATGGTAAAGGGGTGATGAAGCTACGAACAGTTGCTGATATCGAGTCAGCGTTTGAAGGACCTTGTGTGCTCGAAGAAATGGTAGACTTCTCCATGGAAATTGCTGTCATTGTTTCACGGAATCATCTGGGGAGATCAGTCATTTCCCTGTAGTGGAGATGGAGTTTAATCCGCAAGCCAATCTCGTCGAATTTTTATGTAGTCCGGCACGGATAAGTAAGTCAATTGAAGAAACTGCTTTCGCTATTGCACGAAAAGTGATTGATAAAATGAGTCTTGTAGGAATTCTTGCGGTGGAGATGTTTGTTACCCGGCAAGGCGATGTGCTGGTGAACGAGATTGCACCTCGTCCTCACAACAGCGGACACCAAACTATTGAAGGAAATATTACCTCACAATATGCGCAACATTTACGTGCTATTATGGGTCTGCCTCCCGGAGATACGTCAACGGTCAGACCTGCAGTTATGATCAATCTGCTGGGAGAGGCCGATCATTCAGGCGAAGCGCATTATACCGGTATTGAAGAAGTGATGAAATGGCCGGGTGTTTATGTCCATCTCTACGGCAAAAAATAACAAAACCTTTCCGTAAAATGGGGCATGTCACGATTACTGCTGATCATCTTGAAGAAGCTATACAATTGTCAAAGAAGGTGCAAAGAACATTAAAAGTAATCACGAATTAGGACGCTTCACTGGGAGGAACGTTCGCTTCACACACTGGGAAGTCATTGAACATTAAACTATAAACATTGAACTTTAACTCTTAAACCATGAAGCAGAATCGCAAAAGCGATACGCTTCATGGTAAACCTTAAACCTTAAACATGACTTTAGTTGGAATAATAATGGGTAGTGAAAGTGATCTTCCGGTAATGAAAGATGCTGCGGAAGTACTTGATCAATTGGGGGTGGCGTATGAAATGACCATTGTTTCAGCGCATCGGACCCCTGAACGGATGTTCAGCTATGCGAATGAAGCGGCAGGTCGTGGTATCAAAGTCATTATTGCAGGTGCAGGAGGAGCGGCACACTTACCGGGTATGACCGCTTCAGTAACACCACTGCCCGTGATTGGTGTGCCGGTGAAATCATCAAATAGCATTGATGGGTGGGATTCAATTCTTTCTATTTTGCAAATGCCAAATGGTGTACCCGTAGCAACGGTAGCATTGAATGCAGCTAAAAATGCAGGAATTCTTGCCGCTCAAATTTTAGCTGTTGCTGATCCGAAATTGATGAAGAGAATTGTTACCTATAAAGAATCTCTTAAGGATAAAGTTATGGATTCTGCCCTGAAAATGGAAAAGGAAAAAACAGTGAAACCCGGTAAAGCAAAAGCAAAAAAATAATTCAGTACGCTAGTATATAAACTTTCTCCTTTCCTTTTTCTCCAGGGGGAATTATCATATTTCAATGGAAAAAATAATCTCGATCAGGCATGGCCTGTGTATTTCAGTACTTTTTATACCCTCGTTTCTACTTGCTCAATTTCCGCTTTCGGCAGATAGAGTAGGTGCCGGTTCTTGTTTCTTATTTTCCGGCAATGCTTTTTCCGGAGGATTTGGAAATATGGCAGCTATGGATTCAACTTACAGCATCAGTGCAGGAGTGTACAGCAGTCGCTCTTTTTTACTGAGTGAGTTAAATGAATCAGGAGTAGCCTGCAATTTTCGACTGCCTTCGTCTACTGTTTTTTCCGGTGGATTTGCGATGAAGGGCTATGCACTTTACAGACGTTATTATTTATCGGCTGCGCTTGCCAAACGCTTCGGCAACGACTTTATGCGGGAATGAGATTCGTAGTGCAGGGTGTTGATCAGGGAGAGCATTGGAAACACACGAAACTACAGTTGTAGCGGTGCCGCGCTGATGAGACTAAGTTCGAAGTTAGATGCTGCTACCTTTTTTAACATTCCGGTGGATACAAAAAGTGAATTGGTCTCCAGTGATTTTTCCATGGGCGTTCGCTTTCGGTTCTCCGGACTGTTTCATGTCATCGCTGAATCTTCTTTGAGGCAACAAGCGTTTGAATTCAGAGGGTCATTTAACTATTTCGTGCATAAAAGGATTTTGATTTCGGGAGGCATGGGCGGCAGAAATCTATCACTTTCTTTTGGTTGTACGATGGAAATGAAAAGCTTTAAATTGATGATTGCTGCAGCGCATCGGCCGGTGCTTGGATTTAGTCCGGCAGCAGGTTTTTCAATGGGTCGTCCGTGATTTTATAACGTTAGTGGATATGAGAAATCTATTTATTATACTTATTTTCGTTTTCCCCCATCTGGTGAAATCTCAATCGGTCACCTCACCGGTTTCTGAAGAAATCATCGAAGCCCAACAGGAGGCCGCCGACAATAGCGGTAATCAGGAAGTGCCCGATCCGGAGCAGGAGTGGACCCTGGACCTGAATGCCGCCGATATCACCGAAATCATATCGTCTCCTCTTATCACCAATGTACAGGCTACAGCGATTATAAGGCATCGCGAAGTTTTTGGTCGCTTTTTGACAGTGGAAGAACTGCAGGTGACGGATCAGTTTGACACGGAGCAGTTGCGAAAAATCAGGCCCTTTGTGAAATGTGGTCAGGCAATAGTGGATGAAAAATTTAAATTAAATGAATTGTTAGCTGCAGCCCGACATGAAGTCTTGTTCAGGGCAAGAAGAGTTTTGCAGGACAAAGAAGGGTTCTCGAATGATGGGATATTTCCATTTTATAGAGGAGATCCTAATCATTTTAACTTTCGTTATCGCATGCAGGCCGGTCGCTATTTTAGTGCAGGAATCGTGATGGAGAAAGATGCCGGGGAGAATTTGCTTTCGCGCAATAACGGCGGACGTATGGATTATTTTTCATGGCATGTCTATGTCAAACCCGAAAGGCTGGTGGAGACGATTGTAGTGGGAGATTATCAGGTGCAATTCGGTCAGGGTCTCGTCGCCTGGAAAGGACTGTCGCTGGGGAAGAGTAGTGAGGTACAGCAGTTCTTTCGACGAGGAGCGGGTATAAGACCGTATTCCTCTTCCGGAGAATCAGGATTCAACAGGGGATTGGCGTTTACGCTCTTGAAACAGAACTGGAAATTTGATGGATGGACGTCTTATCAGAAGCGTGATGCTTCATTGTTTCCTGCCGACTCGGTCTTTAGCAATTTTTATGTCAGTACGATACAGGAGAGCGGCTTGCATCGAACTTCTGATGAGATGAGTGACAAAGCTGTTCTGGACCAATTTATCGCAGGAGGGCATCTCCAATGGCAAAATGATCGATTTCGGAATGAATTTACTTTTCAATTTCAGCATTTCAGTTTCCCCCTCTGGCCCGGTGATGATCCGTATGAACGTTATGATCCTGTAGGAAGAAAATTTTTTAATACAGGATGGTCGGGGAGATATGTTTTACCGAATGCCACTGTTTATTCAGAGGTCGCAACTGATGCACAAGGCGATCCTGCATTAATTGCCGGACTCCTTTTTATGCCTGATCAACGCTGGACCATCAGTCTTCATTACCGCAATTATGACAGAGCGTATCAGTGTATCGGTTGTGATGCTCTTCGTGAAGGGAGCAAAGTGCAAAACGAAAATGGGTTCCTGACGGGAATTCTTTGGCAGATTTCAACGCGTGTTAAAATGCAGGGATATCTCGATTATTTTAGTTTCCCCTGGCTTCGTTTTACAAGTTCATCACCCATAAACGGAAAGGAATGGCTCGGACAGTTTACCTATGCCCCAAACAGAAGTACAGAGATTTATGTCCGATATAAACAGGAAGAGAAACCGTCGGACGAATCAGTGTTATTCAAAAAAGTTCCATTGCCGGTAATTAAAAATAATGTTAGGGTGAATGTGCAGTGGATGAATGGAAAAAACTGGGAATTTCAGGCGAGATGTGAATGGGTGGGGATTCGTCAATTGGAAAGCAGGCAAGAGGGGGTTATGTTTTATCAGGAGATACGGTATAAACCGATGGGAAAGGCATATAGTTTTTCTCTGAGATGGTCGGTTTTTAGTACAGAAAGCTATGATTCAAGGATATACACCTATGAACAGGATATGGCGGGGGCATTCAGTTTACCCGCTTACTCTGGAACGGGCTATAGGTATTACCTGATCACCCGATACAGGCTGATGAAGGGACTGGATATCTGGCTTAGATACAGTACATCTGTCTTTCCAAATCCAACAGCATCCGGTGAAGAAATAGAAGGAAAAGATGAAATAAAAGCACAGATTAGGTGGCAATTCTAAGTTTCCATTAGACGAAATCAAGGATTTTAAACAAAATTTCAATTATTCTTGTTAATATTGATACGTAGGTCTTAAATTCGTAACCACACAATCCCTAACAAATCCAATGAAAAAACATTTAGCGTTGACAGTGATCATGCTGTTAACAATTCCCTTTATCCTGTCGGCCGGTACTTCAGGAAATACAGCATATAAGTTACCTGAAGGAATCACTTCTTCAGATTATATGTCACGCACCATTATTTTCAGAGTGAAACCGGAGTTCAGGTCTTTATGTACTGAGAATGCAATTCAGTCTGTATCCTTCAATAAAATGATGGCGCAGTTGGGACAATCACAACTCTTTAAAATGTTTCCCCGTCACCAGGCACCATTAACTTCTACGAATGAATTAGGTCAGCCATTGGTTGATCTCTCATTAATCTATGAGATGCATTTTTCAGCGAATTTGGATTTGGTAAAGACGATTAATGCATTCCTGAAAACAGGATTATTCATGTATGCCGACCCAAAATTCGTTCCGCGCACGCAGTTCAATCCAAATGATCCACAGAATGGATTGCAATACCATCTCACTAAAATAGATGCATATAATGCCTGGGATATTCATAAAGGAGATTCCAATACCGTGATTGGTATAACGGATACGGGTACCGATATGGATCATCCTGATCTCGAGCCGAACCTCAAATACAATTATGCGGATCCTATTAATGGAATTGATGATGATAGCGATGGGTATACCGATAATTTCAATGGATGGGATCTCGGTGAAAATGATAACAACCCACAGGTGAATGCCAGTGGACATGGTTCACATGTTTCCGGTTGTGCTGCAGCAGTAACCGATAACGCTACAGGAGTTTCTTCTCCCGGTTTTTATTTTCGTTATCTTCCTGTCAAGATTGCCGATGCTTCCGGTGCACTCACCAAAGCTTATGAAGGTATCGTCTACGCTGCCGACATGGGTTGTCAAATCATAAATTGTTCATGGGGTGGCGGCGGAGGAAGTTCCTTCGGACAAAATATTATTGACTACGCTACTTTTAATAAAAATAGTCTGGTTATAGCTGCTGCCGGTAACAATGGTAATACGCTTTTATTTTATCCTGCCTCCTTTGACAATGTATTAAATATTGCTTCAACATCATCAGGTGATGGCAAATCAGGTTTTTCAAATTATGGAACTTCAGTTGACGTTTGCGCTCCGGGATCGGCTATCCTTGCAGCACAGTATGACGATAGTTATGCACCACAGTCCGGTACTTCGATGGCTTCACCTGTTGCTGCCGGTTGTGCCGCTATCATAAAATCCTATTTCCCGGCATTCAACGCCTTGCAAGTTGGTGAAAACTCAGAGTAACTGCTGATAATATTTATGGACTTTCTGCCAATGCCAGTTACCAGAATCTTCTCGGTACCGGTCGAATTAATCTGTTGAATGCATTAACAGTGAATGGACCATCGATTCGCATGAATAATATCGTTGTTACAGATAATAATGATGATATCCTGATTGTGAATGATACCATGCGCTTAACAGGTGATATCATTAATTATCTGGATGCCACCACTAACCTCGTGGTGACTTTGACTTCTACTTCTCCTTATGTGACCATTATTGATGGAAGTACTACTGTTGGAGCGCTGGCTATGATGGCCACCACCAATAACAATGCTGATCCATTTGTTGTAAAGATAAATGCCAATGCCCCTCTGAATACCGCGATCCAATTCCGTATTCTTTTCCAGGATGGTACTTACAATGATTTTCAATTCTACAGTCAAACGGTGAATGTGGATTATCTCAACATTACGATCAATGATGTGTTTACAACGAATTCCAGTAAGGGACGCATTTGTTATAATGGAGAAGATCAAACCGAAGGTTTAGGATTTGATTATAATTCGGATGGCACGATGACTTATGAAACAGGATTCATGGTTGGTATCAATAATTCTGTTTCTGATAATGTTCGTGGCGCAACAGCCAGCTTAACTGATAGTGATTTTCAAGCTCAGGTTACGATCCAAAAAAATGATCCCGGACAATGGTCGGATTTCGATACTTATGGTACCTTCAGTGATGCCACCAATCCATCTCCCATAAATGTAGATGTGAATTATCGTTCGATGTCCTGGACACCGACGCCATTTTCGAAGTTCCATATTTTTGAATATACCATTCACAATACTGGAGGAACAGCATTGAATAATCTATATGCTGGTGTGTTCTCGGATTGGGATATTCAGACCTATGCGAATAATAAGGCTGATGAAGATATTGCGAATAAGATGGGCTATGTTTATTGTACCGATCCGGGTGGATATTATGCGGGTATTAAATTGTTAACCAATGGTGGCTTTACACATTATGCAATTGACAATACCAGTGGAGGTGCCGGCGGGATCAATATGATTGATGGAATGACCGATGGAGAAAAGTATCAGGCACTTTCTACTTTACGTGCGACTGCCGGTGGTGCAGGTACAGGAAATGATGTTATTGATGTAGTAGGTACAGGACCTTTCACCATTACTCCCGGCGATTCAGTGGTGGTGGCATTTGCGTTGATTGCCGGTAATGAGTTGTCAGATATTCAAGGAAGTGCTCAACAAGCTCAGATAAAGTATAATTTTGTTACAGCGCTTGAAACGCCAAATGTTTCCGGAATTTATACCGCTAACGCCTATCCGAATCCTTCTTCAGGTTTGGTATTTATTCCATTCTACCTTGAGTCAGCAGCTGCAATACAATTGGAAGTGTATGATATCCTTGGTCAAAGAGTCTCCGGTAAAAATCTTGGGACTTTAAGAACAGGTGATCATCAGGTACAGATGGATTTTACCACATTAAGTGCCGGTATTTATCATTACCGTTTGATCAGCGATAAAGGATCGGTGTCTGGTATGATTCATAAAATTAATAAGAACATTCATCGAAAGCGTCCTTTGCTTCGTTGCAAGGGCGCTTTTGTATTTAGATGGATTTATAATTGGTATATTTGGATTAATTATTCAGAGGAAATCAGAATCGTGAAACTATTGTACTTTTATGATTGTTCACATCATATATTAATTTCGTATTAGCAATAAATTAAAAAAACAGGTACTTCCGGCAGTTATGATTCCAAAACTATTTGATTTTGCTATTGTGGGAACAGGGGCAGGGATTGCAGTTGGCATTGTCGATGCTGGAAGATTCTTTTTTCAGGATAAACAAGTGTTGCTCATCGACAAGGAAGAAAAAGTAAGTAACGATAATACCTGGTGCTATTGGGAGAAGGGTAGTGGGCGATATGATCATTTGCTTTACAAAAGCTGGGAGAGAGGTTTGTTTTTGAGCAGCACAGCTCAAATTGAGTTGAATTTAAAACCTTATAGGTATAAGATGCTTCGTTCAGGCGATTTTTATGCTTATGCAAAGCAGAAAATTGAATCAGCTTCAAATTTTACCAGGATCCAGGCTGAAGTGTTGCATCTAAAGGAAGGAGAAAATGTACAAGTAGAGACCGGCATAGGTGTCTTTTCTGCCAGACATGTTTTTGACAGTCGGATAGATCCGGCTTTTGCGACAGATAAAAAGTCAACAAAGATTCTACAGCATTTTAAAGGATGGATGATAGAGAGCGAAGCACCGGTCTTTCATCCTGAACAATTTGTAATGATGGATTACAGGCTGCGAAAAGCGGGAACCAGCAGTTTCATTTATGTCCTGCCGTCCACACCTTACCGGGCCTTAGTGGAGTTCACACTATTTACTCCGGATTTAATCCGAGAAGAAGAGTATGATGAAATTTTGAAGAAGTATATGTCTGCCATTCCGGGCATCGGAAATTATACCATTACAGAAACGGAGATGGGTATCATTCCCATGAGTGATTATCCATTTCACAAACACCATACGCAAAGGATTACAAAGATTGGAACCGCCGGTGGATGGGTGAAACCTTCTTCAGGTTATTCCTTCTACAATGGAAAGAAGTATGCTGAACGCATTGTAGCTGCCATCAAGAGTGGCCAATCGCCATCATTTACCTTAACGAAACCCCGATTCCGGTTTTATGATCGTATTTTTCTCGATGTTTTGTTTCATCAAAATGAAAGAGGTGAAGAGATCTTTACGTCGATGTACAGCAAGAACAAAGTGACGGATATCTTCCGTTTTCTGGATGAAGAAACTTCCCTTGCAGAAGAATTACGAATTATCAATCGGTTTCCGCATGCGCCTTTTCTTCGGGCGGTAATGAACAGGTATTTCCGGTTGTAAGGACATGGTTTAACGATAAGATACTATTTCCTAAACAAACATTTTTCAGTTGGAATCATTTCACAGGAAGGATGTGATTAAACCCTTAGTAAAATCAATTTCTGAAAACTCAAGGTTATTTACTATCGCCGGTGTAGTTTAATGCGACCTTTTTCTTTTTTTGCACGAGCAGAATTGTAAAGGCAATTCCAACGATAAGAAATAGTGGCCAGATATTGATGGCCAATAACACCATCTCCTGAATCAACTGGAGACCATTGGAGAAGGAATATGCTGCACGCGAGAAAAAGGTTAATCCGGGGGATTCATTTATCGGGACTACTTCGTATAGGCTGATCGTTAGTGTAGCGTAAGCCACCCTGTTGTCGAAGTATTTTAGCTTTCCCTGCATCGACTCAATCTCACCCCTGACAATTCCCAGTTGCTGTTCTACTTCCAGCATTTCACTGATTTTTCCTGTTCGTTGCAGGAGCTGTAAATAGCGATTTTCCATTTCCAGCTTTGCTTTCAGTCTGGCTTCAATATCCATGTATTCCATTCCGATATCTTCGCTGCTGAGATCTTTAGTATCGATAAATTTCGCCTTGCTGCTGATGTCTTTAATCAAGGCATCCATATACTGTCCGGGAACCCGGATCACTAGCGTACTTTCATGATTTCCCGACTGACGATTTTCATTTTCGTTGGCTATGTAGGCTTTATATTTCTGCAGAACAGTGGAGAGATAGTTTCGAGCCGATGACAATGAATCTACCTGAAGCCGGAGTGTAGCCTGCTGGATAACCTTCTGCGCACCTGTATATAAGGAGCTGTCAGCGCTATTATCTGTACTTGAACTGTACGTTTCAGATACTGGTGCTGATTCAGTAGCAATGCTACCAGATTTTTCTGTTTTACTTCCACAGGAAGTGATCAGAAGAGCAAGGCTCAAGCCGATCCATAATAACTTACGCATAGTTGTATCGTTTAAAGTTGGCGTAAGGGTAGGGTATAGGCGGCTTTTATCTTAATTACGAAAGGTGTAAAAAGGTAACCCGAGAGGAGCGGAGCATGTGGTTTGTAGTTTTCTTAAAAAAATATAAATTTAGAAGGAAGATCAATCATTATTCATCGTTTACTATTTTTACTGCGTGAATTATCAGGAAACTATTGATTATATTTTTTCGGCATTGCCGATGTTTCACCGGGTAGGACCTGCTGCTTATAAACCGAACCTGGATAACACGTTAGCATTGGCAGGTGCAATAGGGAATCCCGAAAAAAATCTTCGATGTATTCATATTGCCGGGACCAACGGCAAAGGAAGCACTTCCCATATGCTGGCTTCGGTACTTCAGGAGGCGGGTTTCAGAACCGGACTTTATACTTCTCCACATCTCAAGGATTTCAGAGAGCGTATTCGTGCAAACGGTGAAATGGTTAGCGAGGAATGGGTGGCCCATTTTGTCACCGGGAATAAAAAAATATTCGATAAAATCAGTCCTTCTTTTTTTGAGATGAGCACCATCATGGCCTTTTCCTATTTCCAACACATGCGTACTGATATCGCCGTTATAGAAACCGGATTGGGTGGAAGGCTGGACTCTACCAATATCATCACACCCTTCATATCTGTTATCACGAATATTGGAATGGATCATATGAATCTGCTGGGAGATACACTCGAAAAAATAGCAGGCGAAAAGGCAGGTATCATTAAAAGTGGAGTGCCTGTGGTGATTGGCGAATCCAACCTCGTCACTAATTTTGTTTTTAACCAACAAGCAGCTAAAGAAAACGCTCCGATTCATTTTGCAAATGATCATTTC
Source organism: Bacteroidota bacterium (assembly GCA_016713925.1). NCBI lineage: Bacteria > Pseudomonadati > Bacteroidota > Bacteroidota bacterium. The sequence goes on along the minus strand of JADJOH010000002.1, from coordinate 448,880 downwards.
AGCTTAGAGGTAGTAAAACATGATTTACTTGACGATAAATTATATTTCAACGTTTTCAAAGATGGACAACCTTATCTGGAAACACTCTCCTGCGACCTCAACGGAAAATATCAACTAAAGAACATTCTAACGGTTCTGCACGCATTGGATCTAGTAAGGGAAGAACTACATATAACGGATGAGCATATCCGAAAAGGGCTGGCTGATGTGAAAGGAAATACGGGGTTAAAGGACGCTGGCAGATCCTTTCCCGACAACCCTTAATCATCTGTGATACCGGACATAACGAAGACGGCTGGAAGGAGGTGCTGGAAATGATAGAAAGTCTAACTTATCAACGCTTACATTTTGTTCTTGGTGTGGTAGAAGACAAGGACCTCAGTAAAATGCTGGATCAGTTACCTGTTGAAGCCACCTATTATTTTTGCAAGGCAGATATTCCGAGAGGATTAAATGCTGAGCTTTTGCGAGAGATGGCAGAACGTTCCGGGTTAAAAGGATTAAGTTATTCAAGTGTGAATGCTGCTCTGAACGCTGCAAAAAACGAAGCATCAAACAAAGATCTGATCTTCGTAGGAGGAAGCACATTCACTGTAGCAGAAGTGGTTTAAGAATCCCCTCAACGTTGTTTTTGTACAATTACACGGGCAACCCTCATGTTATTTTCCGAACGCCATCTGCACTGATAAATTCCCGACTCAGACAATTGAATCATGCAGGCATCACGCTCAGCTTTCAAAATTTCAACGTCAACGATCCTTCCTTTCATATCAACAACGATGAGATCAGAAATGTCTACATCCTTAATTACAATTACACCATCGATACTCGGATTCGGGTAAATAAACGCAGCTTCATCTCCGTTTATATCATTTATTCCCACTGACAAAGGCACTGCCACACAAAATGTATCGTCCCAGGAGAATGTATATGGGGCACCGTTACCTCCGGCGGGATTCAAAGTAATCGCGCCATTACAGGTGCCATTATCTGCAGTAATAGAAAGTCCCCGCTAAAGCATTGGGTGCAACAATCGAAACGGATTGACCTGTGCTGAGTCCGGTGGAATCTGTAACGGTTACAAAATAAATTCCGGCGCAAAGGCTATCATAATCCGCTGTTGATGGACCATTACTCCATTGATAGGTAAATGGTGGAACTCCTCCGGAAGGCACCACGGTTGCAGAACCATCACATACACCGAAGCAGGAAGCATTCACCGAGCTGACTGCAATAGAAATTGCCGGTTGCGGTGATGCACAACAGTTACCTGCATTGGAAAGCAACACTTGACCTTGGTAACAATTATATTGAGTACGGTGAGCATACACAGAACCACCAGAAAATACCTGCAGGAAATAATCCTCCACCTGATCCACCGTATTGCATCCACCCTGACTGGTTAGCGTATCGCAATCATAAGCGCAAATAATAGATGAATTGCCATTGGGATTAGCAGTAGGTGCCGGAGGAGCGAAAGAAATACTGGTTTGTGCGGTTCCGGGAACACCGGTAATTACAGTAGTTGGGATTGTTAGGGAACAATTATTATTATTCTGACTATTGTAACCGGCATAGCGCACTTCCGACACATTCCCGGAGAATGCACCCGAAATATTGATAGCGATAGCTTCGTAGCTCACCACACCTATTTTAAGATTGGGGATATTTACATCCACCACGATATTGAGTGTACCCCATCATAGTTGGAAACGATAAAAATATTTCCCACCGGATTACAAATGGTTTGAGCGGAAGCTAACGGATTGAATACAACATTGAGCAATAAGAAAACAGCGAATCGACGAACCGATTTCATTAGACAGGGGGTGCTTTTCATGATTTTTTAAGCTTTAAGGAGCCAAAATAAGGATAACAAACCAAAAAACAAATTCGCTAGCAGTTGATAATCAATAATTAACATACATTTTCCATATTTATTTGGGTGATATCCCGTACATACCTATTTTTGCAGTCCCAATTAACAAAGGGAGCATAGCTCAGCTGGTTCAGAGCATCTGCCTTACAAGCAGAGGGTCACAGGTTCGAACCCTGTTGCTCCCACTTCAATTTCAAAGGGTTACTGTCGAAAATGGCAGTAACCCTTTTTCGTTTCCACAAAACTTGCATAAAGTATTAAGTGCATCTCCCTATTTTAAATGTTATATTTTACATCCTATAACCACTTACCTAATTAGGTTTAATAGGTTATTTCAGATATACCATTGATTCCTTAAAATTATAAAATATACGTGATTTAATATAACTTTGATTAATCACTAAAGTCATTTTTAAATGCGCAATACTCTGCTTCTTATAGTGCTTTATTGCTCCAGTCCAGCGTGGGGTCAAGTAAACCTTGTACCTAATCCGAGTTTTGAGGATACAGTGGTGTGTCCACAGTTTCTTGATCAAATGGATGCTTGCTTAGGATGGTCGTCATATCGAAATTCACCTGATTATTATAATGCTTGCAGTCCAGTTAGTGGTATTACAACACCTAATACTTCATTTGGTTTTCAATATGCAAATTCTGGTTTAGCCTACGTTGGTGTAGCAACATACCGTAAGAATAATTCACCTACTGGAAATAATTATAGAGAATATATTGGTTCCGAATTAACAACACAATTACAAATAGGCACAAAATATTATTTTTCTTTTTTTACGGTTTCAGCAGAAAAGAATCCAATAGGATTTTTTAGTAATAATATTGGATTAAGGTTTTTTACTAACTTTTATTCACTTTTAAATCCTGCACCGTTGGATAATTTCGCTCATATAAAATTAGATTCTTTGTTAACTGATACAGTGAATTGGCTTAAAATAAGTGGTTCATTCATAGCTGATTCAAATTATAACTATATAAGTGTTGGTAATTTTTATGATTCTCAACAAACCGACACTTTAATTTTTAATCCATTTCAGATGCTGCATATTATTTTATTGATGATGTTTGTGTAAGTACAGATTCACTGTACAACGAAACATGGACGGGATTGCAAAATGCAGAACCAAACGAAGTACAAATTTTTCCTAACCCTGTACAGGATTATTTCCAATTTCAATCCATTCATAAAATAGACGAAATTATTTTATATGACAGTAGAGGTAGATGGATAGAAAGTAAAAAGTTTAATTCAACCGAAGGACGAATTAACTTGAGTTCACTGTGAGAGGGAATGTATGTTGCATTATTCAAAAAGAAAAATCCATTTCAGTACATAAATTCTTAAAATTTTAAGAGAGAAAACATGAAGACGTTACTATTATTGATTGCTTTTATTTTCATTAACACTCAAACACGGGCTCAAATAAATTTAGTACCGAATCCGAGTTTTGAGGATACATTGAATTGCGATAGTTTCAGTTATTACCCTAATGTAGGTTTTCCTTGGTTTACTCCAACAAATTGCACACCCGATTATTACTATGGTGCAAGCCCGACTTGTGGAACTTCCGCATTTCAAAACCCTGCTGGTTATCAATTACCTTATGATGGAATTGCTTATATTGGACTTTATGCCACGATGGCACAACAACAAGAGAATATATTTGTATTGAGTTAAATGATACACTATTATTCAATAAAGATTATTTCTTAGAATTTTATGTTTCCCGTGCAAATCAATTTTCTCTTGCTACAGATGATATTGGTGCTCATTTAAGCACTCTATTGCCAATAAATACGGGTTGTTATTATTTACCTTATCTGCCACAGGTTGAAAACCCACAGGGTAATATTATTACAGACAGCCTTAGCTGGACTAGGATTTCAGGAGTCTTTACCGCTCAAGGTGGAGAAAAGTATTTAACCATTGGTAATTTTAAAGATAGCAGCAATACGACAGTTGTAGATGCAGATAATGGAAATGGAGTAAATAATAGCTCATATTATTATATAGATAAAGTTTCGCTTATTCCACTCGACTCTTTACAGGGGATTGCACAACCTTATAATATTTCTCAATTAATAGATGTTTTCCCAACTCTTGCAACTATAGGAAGTTTTATCACAATAATTTTAAAATTAGAGCGTGATGTAGATGCACAAGTTTATTCGATAGATGGAAAGATGAAAAGGAGTTTTAAATTAGCAAATGGAACAAATTCTATAAACACATCCGGTATGAGTCCTGGTTTATATTTTATTGCTTTTAAAATTGAGGATGCGATTGCTTATAAAAAGTATTAATCTTCTAAAACTCAATTAGAGCCCACTTAATTTTAGTGAAGTACTTTATCAATTACTCCAATAATTGGGATAAATCTTAATCATTCTCTGCAGATTTCCTCCCTATTTATCCATTTTCTCGATTATTGAATAGCATTTCATATCGTTTCTTGGGAATTTACATTCCTAATGAGTGGAAAAATTAAATCTTTCTTTATATTTGAGTATTATCTTAATACAAACGCCTATGCGACCTTTGATTATTTTAGTCTTGCTTTTCAATTTGACCCTTGTAGAAGCTCAATTGAATCTAGTGCCTAATCCCAGTTTTGAGGATACTGTTTATTGCCCTGTAAACCTAAGTGGAATGTATGGTGAGCAAATTTATGCCTTGACTGACTGGTTTCCATCGGCAAATTCACCAGATTATTTAAGTTCATGTGCAACAAATCAAACTTCAAATCCAATTAATGGGTTTGGTTTTCAGTATCCGAAATCAGGGATAGGATATGTTGGTTTTTATACAATTACAAATTTTTCTTCATTATCTAATTATCGTGAATATTTAGGAGTTCAGCTAAAACAAAATTTGCAGATTGGTACAAAGTATTATTTTAAAGGATACGTTAGTGCTGCATTTGGAGGACCGCAGGGGATAAAATTTTTTTCCAATAATATTGGTGTGAAACTTTCAACAATCTATTACGAAGCTCAATTCAACATGTTAAATCCATCTAATGTAGCAACCGCTTTTATAGATACAATTGTATCAGATACATCCAATTGGGTGCCATTCCAATTTTCATTTATTGCAGATAGCACATATCAATATTTGTATTTAGGTAATTTTTTTGATGATTTGAACACTGACTCAATTCAAGCATTTGGGACTACAAATGGAATTGGTGCTTACTATTTTATGGATGATTTATGTCTTTCTACCGATTCAAATTATTGTGAAACTTGGACAAGCTTACAAAATATCGAACCCAACGAAGTACAAATCTTTCCAAACCCTGTGCAAGATTATTTTCAATTTCAATCAATTCATAAAATAGAAGAAATTATCATTTATGACAGTAGAGGGAGATTTATAAAAAGCGAGTTGGTTAATTCAACCGAGGGAGAATTTACTTGGGTTCAATTTCAGATGGAATTTATGTTGCATTATTTAAAAAGGAAAATCCATTTCATTGCATAAATTCTTGAAGTTTTAAAATGAAAAAGAAGGACATTACTTTAAAATAACAGGAGCCAATGGTCACAGATCTAGTCCCGTCTCTGCTTTTCCTAACGACATGACAAGCTCTGTTGCTCCCATAAACAAGCCGCTCATTCTAGTGGTTTGTAATTTTAATTCATGTTTTATTTCAACATCCTTTACTCTCTATCATTTGAGAAGTTTTACATCAGACATTCATCCCTTGATGTAAATGATCGATATAAAATGCATCTCACCTATCCCAATGGATTTTCAGCCAGAGCCAAAAACTGGAAGGTAGTTTATACTGAAACTTTCAAATCGAAAATTCTTCTTCCCCCAACCCATCCCTTACCTCAAAATAAAATTGAAAGTAATACTTCCCTTTTGCTCTTCTACTCCTTTTGCACTCGGACTAAATTTTGCTTTCATGGCTGCCTCTTTCGATTTGCGGACAAGGGTGCCGTTAGTGATCGTGCTTCCGCGCGCTGGTCCTTCTGCCCTGAGAACATTGCCGTTTTTATCGACGATAATTTCAATAACAATCTTTCCCTGCTCCTGTGAACGATCTTCCAGTCGCGGCATACTGCGCATATTTCTTCCCGTTAAATCGAAACCAATTCCCTGGCCCGGACCGGTTCCGCCACCGCTTCCGCCACCACTTCCTCCATCAGAGCCCGGACCCGTACCATCTCCAATTCCTCCTCCATCACCTGTTCCTTCTCCACCCGTACCCTTGCCGGACTGTGTTCCCGTAGGGCGCCACCGGTACCTTTTTACCGGGATATAAACTTCGCGGATCTGCTTTTCGTTCTTCTACTTTCGCCAGCTCGGGTTGTTTGATAACAGGAGTAGACGTATTCTTCTTCACTTCTTTCTTCACAATTTTCTCTTCCTTCTTCTCTGTTTTTTCTTGTCCGGCTGTTCGACACTTACTGTTTCTTCAATATCGGATGTCAGCAATTCATCTTCTTCCTCTTTTGTTAAAGCCTGTTCAGACGAGGAGGGTGTTGGAACCGGCGGAACATCATTAAATTCAAGTTCACCAAATTCCACGAAGCTGCCACCGCCACCTCCGCCTGCCAACCCTTCTTCCCAGGGTGGAATAGGAGAGGAAATATAAAACAACATCAGCAAAGCCAGAATAGCCGCATGAATCAGCACAGTTAAAGCAAGCGAACGGTATTGATACGATTTCATTACTGCTGCTGTTGTTTGAGTGAGATTAGTAGCGGCCACCATTTTTATTTTATTCTTGTTGCCAATGTCGAGGAGAAAAACAACTTCTTGCCAGGGTACTGTTTTATCTACTTTCAGTAAGGCGGTAGGATCAACCTGACCTGCTACGGCTGCCATCACGGCTGCTTCAACACCCTCTCGTGGAACGATATCTTTGTTCACCACAAATTGCAAATCAGGTGTCACTGCTATTACGATAGGATGCTTCATACTTTGAATGCCGGTCTTTGAATTCGGGAGCAGCAACTTCAGCACCGAAGGAGTGGCGAGCGTAGAGGTAATCAGGAAGAAGAGCAGCAGCAAGAACATAATATCATTCAGCGAATGACTATATACTTCTGAAGCGGCTTTTTGTCGTCGGCGCAGGTTCATGGCTTAACAGGTTCTTCGAGGAGGTCAATAAATTGAACTGCATTAATCTCCATCTTATTGATAACACGATCCACACGTTGTACCAGATAATGATAACAAGAGTAGGCGATCATTCCCACCAGCAGACCCGATGCAGAGGAGATCATCTTTACATACAATCCACCGGAAATAGTGTCAATCTCCAGACTGTTTTGCAACGAGATCTGATAGAAAATTTTGATTACTCCGAAGATGGTTCCAAGAAAACCAAACATCAGACTATACCAGCTATTGTTCCGAGGAAGCCAAGATTTTTTCCATCGTGAAGACCTCCAGTTTCCCTTGATTCTCTATCGCGGATTCAATTTCGCGAATGGGTTTTTCCCTAAACGCGCCAATCCTTTGTCGATCATCCGTGCTATCGGGTTATCTGTTGCTTTGCAGAGGCTACGTGCCGCCTGAACATTTCCCTGATGCACCTGATCGCGGATCTGATTCATAAAATTTTGATCAAGTCGACTGAACTTCAGTATGACAAATAATCTTTCGAAGAAAATGTAAATGGCGAGTATGCTCAATATCCCAATCGGAATGAGAATGGGACCTCCCTTAACGGCCATTTCAAAAAATGACATACTTTGCTCAACAGGAGCACTTGTAAGCGGAGCAGTGGCAGTTGCGGCAGAATCAGCCAGAGTGCCTGCTCCTGGGTAATCTGAAGTAGTAATGACATAGGATAGTGGAATTAGCTAAGATTAAGAATGTGTAAAGGTAGAATTCCGCTATCTGGGGCTTTTTTTAAGGTGGATGCAATTGCTAACACAACACTGTTAACAAGGATTCAAGGATAAACGTGCCCGGCTTTTAGATTATTGTTTAAGTCCCGGAGCCCGGTTGCTTGCTGATCACCTCTTTAAAAAGGAGTACTTTGTTATTTAAGGGCTCTTACGGTGGCTATAACTTCAATAGCATCGAAGCAGTGAAGGGTGATTGAAGGGAGAAGGTATATCAATAAATCAATTGTACATCTTTAACTTCGCTTAAATTTATTCCAATGAAAAAAATTATATCACTTATTGTCATCCTGCAGTTTCTAGCTAACTTTTCTGTGCAGGCGCAGTCATGTCATAGTGCCACCGGTTTTAAAAACGGCCCCGGTTTCGCGAATTGGGTGCATTGTACCGATGATCATCAGGTGGTGCTTGGCGGAATTTATACCAACCCCTATTTTGCCATGGATGGGGATACCGTCTTTTCACCGCCCGGTGCTGCATTGACAACTTGGGTGGCGTTCCTCGACTCGTCATTTCGAATTGATACGATTGATGAATGGAATTAGTCTCCAAAATAGCGGAGGCTCTTTCACAACCACAACCATTTTTGATATGGTGGTGGATGCACAAAAAATATTTATTATACCGGAAGGCATTCGGATGATACATTGTTAGTGGGCATGGATACCGTGTACAGCGATAATTATGCGGAAGGTTTTTAGTGAGATATGATTCGATGGGTACCGGCACACTTTTAAAAGGTTTTGGTTCAAGAAATATCGGTTCAACATTTACTTTCGATGATCATGGTCGGGCCATTGCAGTCGATGCATCCGGAAATATCTATGTGACGGGAACTTTTGAAGGAGTAGGTTCATCGTGAATACGGATTCGGTGGACAATGGCGTGTATGTAGGTTTGAACAGCTATGCGCAAGCTTTACTTTTTCATTGAACCCGCAAGGACAAACGCGATGGCTGAAGGCCTGCGGAACACCTACGCAGGATGAAAGTCCCATCGGTATTGCAGTAGATTTGAACGGCAATGTTGCTATCACCGGCCAAACGAGTGCAGATAATCAGGTCTTCACGTTTGGATCGTTCACTCATTTATACAAGGATGTTCAGTTCAGTTATCAGGGATTTGTGGCACAGTATGACAGTGTCGGAAATGAACGATGGCTCTATCCGCTGGAAGCATATTATGGAGGAGGTCCGGACGTAGCAGGCTACGATGTGGCCATGGATGAAAATGGAAATACCTATGCGATGGGAGTCGTGAGCCTGGGGGATTTTTAACGGGGATACAATTGAAACACCAAATTATACGAGTTCCTTTCTGGTTAAAATCAATCCGGCAGGACAAGCTTCCTTTGTTCGTTTGGGGAACATCGATACATTTTATCCTTTTCCCGGTCATATCACTTATCGCGAAGGAAAAGTCGTTACTATCGGTCAGGCCTATGCGAATCAGGTGACGTTTGATCATCTCGGATCAGTGGGTTCGACGCATACATTCGTTGCAGTTTATGATACCTTAGGCGTGATTCAATGGTTGCGCGGTGGGATAAGCAATACGGGAGGCGGAGGTGATATTTATTTTTACGGAGTTGATGTAGATCCGCTCGGAAGAGTGCATGTTTCGGGAGGAGCGGGAGATGGAACAGTGACAGTGTATCCCTATGTGTTCAACGCACCTTCTACAGGAGCTTACGTTTTATTCCGATTTGATTCCATTCCGGATAATGGTTTTACGATGAATGTGAATGTGAACGGGAGCGATACAGTAGCTTGCGGTTCGTTTGTGCAGTTGCAGGGAATCGCCAATCCTTCCGGGAGTTTAGTCAAATTTACCTGGTGGGCAGATAACGACACCATTGCTCTTCCCAATTTTGTAGGACCTAACCTTAACGCCACTCCGAGAATGACAACTACCTATATCGCCTCTGCCGTTTACAATGGATGTGTGGTGCTGGATACGGTGGTACTCTATGTCACCAATTTGCCGCTGAATATTGGAACTGATACCATTGTTTGTTCCGGAGATTTAATTCAATTGAATGCAACATCCTATCCCGGAGCGCAATATTCTGGACGCCCGCCAGTGGATTAGACAATGATAGTATTCCTGATCCTGTTTTTACGGGATTACAAACGGTGCAGTTTATATGTCAGTTGAATGTGAGTGGATGTATCAGTACGGATTCAATTCTGCTGCAAGTGATACCGCCGGCACAAGCGGGGTTTTCACTTTCAACCAATCAACTCACAGTAAATTTCGGCAATACTTCTTCCGGTTATACCTCCTTCCTCTGGAATTTCGGAGATGGAAACCTCGACTCTATCAATACGAATCCAACGCATAGCTATGCCAACGATAGTGTTTGGACTATTTGTCTGGTGGTGCGCAACGATTGTTTTACAGATACCATTTGCCAGGTCGTTGATTTAACAGGTGTAGGAATAGGGGAGATGAACAACTCCGGACCACTTCTTATCGGCAACACATCAACGGAATGGATCATCTACCAACAGGAGGATAAGAACTATGATCGCTACGAACTCATCGATATGCAGGGAAAGAAAATTGTAGCTGCTGAAATAGTAAACACCACCACCCTCATATCCAAAGAAAACCTCAGCCCGGGCATCTATCAACTTATTTGCACCAGTCCTCAAACACCGGTATTCAGACTAAAAATAATTAAATAGAAAGAGATTTTCTTCGATACTCAATTAGTTTTTCAACAGAAATTACCGAGGCTTCTTGATTTAAGGTGTCTCGCAGCTCCCAATAGCTATCGGGAGCTGAGTCGCAAGGAATTTTACGAGGCGCTGTAAACTATATTCTAGTGTTTAGTATTATCATGCCCTCAAAAAAGCAAGGAGCCAGCAGCAAGAAGCTAGCAGCAGCAGGCCGGTAGCCGGTAGCTCGCAGCCGGAAGCAAAGTAGTTAATCCTCAAACCACTTCGCATACATCACATAATTATTCGCAATCCCTTCAATCAACTGCTTCGTCTGTTCCGCATTAATGCTCTTTACTTTCTTCGCAGGGACACCGGCATAAATACATCCCTCTTCCACAATCGTATTTTCCGGACCACCGCCCTGCGGCAATGATAGAATGGAATGAACAACAGCATGATCCATCACAATCGCGCCCATTCCTACCAATACATTATCATGTAAAGTGCAACCATGCACAAGAGCATTGTGTCCGATGGAAACATTATTACCGATCACCGTTTTCGCTTTTTTGATAGGTGCAGTGTATTATCGCTCCATCCTGAATATTCACTTTATTGCCGATTGAAATCGTATTGACATCACCCCTCACCACGGCATTAAACCAAACGCTGCAATTATCTCCCATAGTAACTTGTCCGACAACCGTTGCATTTTCAGCAAGGAAGCAGTCGTTGCCGAAGGAGGGATGAATACCGTGTACGGGTTTGATGAGTGCCATAAATTTTTTATTTTCTGTTTTTTTTCTAGGGTTTCATGGGTTTAGCTTTTCGGCAGTGATTTCTATTTGTTTTACAAAATGTTTTCTGCTTCGCTCATTTACATGCTCATTTCTGTGCTCACATCACGCCTCCTGCATCTTTCTGTAAGCTACATACTCTGCTTTCGTAATCGCATGCTGTACGGTTTCTTCACCGAGGGCATCGGAGAATTTTTCGAACTTGAGTCCGCATTTTTCGAGGACCCGTACCGAGGCGAGGTTGGCCACTGCTGATCGTCCGATGATGCGCGCCAGCTTGAGCGTGTTAAAGCCATAGTCAATGCTGGCGCAAGCGGTTTCAGACGCGTAACCTTTTCCCCAGTACTTGCGGAAAAAACGATAGCCGATATCAACTTCCTGTTCGTCTACAAGAAATTTTAATCCGCACCAGCCGAGGATAACTCCGTCTTCTTTTCTTTCCACTACCCATCTTCCCATTCCGTATTTCCGGTATACGTCGTAGTTCTTTAAAAAAGTGGTGGCCTCTTCTACACTTTTGAAGGGCTCATCACCTGTGTATTTTAAAACATCGGGATCCAGATTCAATTCATAGAATACGGATCCATCTTCGAGCTGCATCTCTCTCGCATCCTGCATCGTGTGGTTTCGAAGAGGTAGTTCATGTTACTGTCGGTTAAAACGGTTAGACTCATTGAAGCTATAATCACTGTTGGTGATGCGTATGGTATAAATGCCCCGGCTAAGTTTATCTGCAGGTAAGGTCAGATAAATGATGCCTTCCGCGGCAAGAAAAACAGATTGTTCAACTAATTTCCCGTCAGCACTGAAGATCTCCATCCGAAAGGGTTCTTCACGGTTGTGGCTTACCGAAATGATGCTGTTTTCATTTCCTCCCGGATTGGGGTAGATGCTGACACCGGACGCAGGGGATTCGGGATCAACTCTCATGATTTGCGAAAATTGTGAAAGCCCGGCATTGTCAAAATATTTAAACGATAGTAAGTGCTGGTGTCGAGTGTTTGAGGATCGGTCCGGTATAATTGGCGATTTGACCCAGGTTGCCCGTAGGATTTACATTTCCTGCTGTAGTAAAGAGCAAGGTGTTGGTGGATTTTTCGATATCGAACCGGTCGAGGTTAAATTCATTGGCCGTTGACCATTTTAACAAAGCTTGATTCCCTATGCGCTGTGCAGTAAAACTCAGCAGCTCAAACGCCGGTGGATTTCCACTACGTGTGTACCAGATGGGCGCTGTCCATATTTTATCCCCATCGGCCTCTGTGATCTCAGCAAAATAATAGAATGTTTGTCCGGGAATGATTGAATTTATAAACTGCAGTGAGTCAGAGCCCGGCCCCTGCATGGAAACGATGGAGGAGGCCATGAGCCCGCTTCCCGGAACTCCCACCCATATCCGCAGCCAGGTAATGGACTCTCCATCGGCATCAGAAACATATAATTTGATTTCAGGATTGTCCGGTCCGGAACAAATACTTCCCATGCCAAATCCATTGATCGAAAATTCGACACGTGCATTCCAGTCATCAGAAGCGTAAAAACTTCTTCTTTTAAATGCAGATAACAGACTCTCACGGTTAAGGCTATCCGAAATGACAACAGTTCTCCCGGGATGAGTCCTTCCGAAAACAATGTAATGGTTGTCATGGTCGATTCCGGGTGCCACATGGTACCCTTTTTTAAGAAGATCGAGATAGCGATCAAAGTAATTGTAGGAGGGAAGGCTGCTATATGTAGTGTCTGTCGAGAATGCAGGACCGTTTCTTAGTGCAAGTCCAACGATAGCGGAATCCCAGGTTGCGTTATAAGGCACTTGCAGTAAATTGCCAAAATCTGTATCTTCCATACGCCCCAGATAAGCGAAAGCTGACTTGCCGCGTCGTGCTACTTTGTCAAATAAACCGCCATAGTCCGACTGCCCGTTGAAAATATCATAGTTGCCGTTATCCCATCCAATCAAACTATCGATTCCATGAACAATAACATGACCACCGGTGCTGATGACGCCCCATTCCATTCCATAGAAACTGGTAAACACATTATCCTGATTCACAGAATCGGCCTGTAATACACCTTTATGATAATCGGCTATAGCCATGCCGGCACCACTATGATTATGATCAGAGATTCCCCAGTAATTTACATTCAAAGTGTTTTGTTGGATATATTCAAAGCAGGATTTGACATCGTGATAGTCGGGATCGTTGCCCATATTTCCATCCGAGTACTCAGAGTGCGAATGCAGGCTTCCGTACCAATAGGAGGATTGGGCATTTATTTTTAATGAAAAAACGATCATGGCCAATAAAACCGCCGGTACCCTTAAAGCGGCGGTGAAATGCCGTTGATAACTTAGGGTTTTGGTCGGTGTCATAGTTGGGGAAATGCTGAGGAACAATCGCTTAACGCAAATTGTCAGATTCAAATATATTAAATTACCGGTTGAATTCATTGATAGTTAACAAACTCTATCAAAATTACGATCAATTTTTTAATAAATCTCCGTAGCTTCTTTACTTTTGCCAAACATTTTTGTAGTTTAACCAACTTAAATATGACATTCCCCGGATCCCTATCAAGCATGAAAGTAGTTGTTTATAGCCTCTTAACATGTATTTTCTGCTCGTTAATTTTTTCGGCAGCACCTGTAAGGGCCCAGGATAGTATTCGAAGGCCTGCACAAATAAAGACAGTACCTGTGAAAAATATCGCTCCTGCATTCGACCGCAGAGCACTCTTGATTGATAGTCTGGGTGCGATGATAGTGGAGATGGAATCGCGAGAAGATTCGCTTTATCGTGCTTTAAGTTCGCAAAATGAAAAGATATCAGATGCCAACACAGAGATCGAAGCATTGAAAGCCGGTAATGCAGAATTAAAATTACAGTTGGAAGATGCGCAAGGTGATAACCTTCAATCGTCACATACCAATTCTATTCTTTTTATCTTTAACATTGGTGTAGGTATTTTTCTGCTCATCGGTCTTATCTGGATGTTCATGCGAAAAAAAGGAGATGCTGAATCGGATGAACAACCGGCTCGCAATGATCGTCGAAAAGTTTCCAATGGTGAAGATAATTTCGATCACAAGTTGGATAGAATTCAAAAGCTCGGCAATCTGCGTGATAAGGGATTATTGACAGACGATGAGTTCAATTTGCAAAAGAGACAGATTCTCGGAGAATAATATAAAGAAACAGTAGTATGCGCAGCATCAGCTCACAGTTCAGAAAGGTAACTCCGGTTTTATTGATTTCATGGTTGCTGACAACTCTTGCCTTGCTGCTTGCGATTTTTATCAGTACTGCCAAAGATATCTCGTTAGATTCTTTTACACAGGACCCGAATGCTCAATTTTTTGCTCCGTTTTATATCGGCTTCTTCTCCAATGTCGGAATTATGATTTGGAGTGCTGCAGTGACCATTTGCTTTTATGGTGCATGGCGAATAGATGGAAATGTAAGTGCAAAAACACAACAGTTTCTCCTCTTCAGCGGAATCATTACTTTATTGATGACCCTGGATGATTTGTTCCAGTTGCATGAACTCGTGTTTCCACTCTATTTTAATATTTCAGATAATATGATTTATCTGACTTATCTGAATATCTACCTGATTTATTTTATTCGCTTCAGAAGGCAGTTATTGAATTCTGATTTTATTGCTCTTGTTCTCGCTTTTTTCTTCCTCGGTCTTTCCACTATCATTGATATTTTACCCTTGCCTATCTCGAAGGATACATTTTTAGAAGATGCCATGAAGCTGTTAGGCACAGTTTCCTGGTTGATTTATTTTACACGTACAGCGAATGAATTGCTTGAAGTGAAAACATCAGCTTGATTTCTACAGCATAACATCCGGGAAATTTTAAATGTTTATTTTTTTGCGTTGTGAACGATTTCACTAAAGAAATGTGTTCGCTTTTTTGAGGTCAGGTGGACTTCGATTCGCGAATTGCTGAGTACTTACTGAAACATCTCCATGCCCTTATCGTATACTTTTTGATTTTTTAAACAATCAGAAATTAGTATGGAAAGAGCTAAAACTAAAGTTAAAAGGTTGAAAATCAAACAACAACAAAGGACTAAACTCGTGCAACGCTATCTGATTGCAGGAGGTATTTTCTCTGTTTTTGCCTTTGTTGCAGGATTGATTTATTGGAATTTGGGTGTCAATACCACCGCTGTTGCCGGAATCAGTTATACCTGGAATGGCTCTTCTGATAGTTTATGGTCCAACTCAAACAACTGGACGCCTTCGGGATTGCCTACAATTAATGATCAAATCACGATCCCTTCCTCCTTGAGCAGATATCCTGTTTTAGACAATGCCGTAAATACATCAGATATAACAATGAATTCCGGTTCACAGTTAGATATGAATGGATTTTCATTGACATTAGCAGGTAGTTTTGTGATGAATACGACTTCCACTTTAGAACTAAGAGGAGGAAACCTGGTTGTTAATGGAAACGCAACGTTCAACGGTGGCACTATTGCCACTTCAACCGGTACTGGCAACATGGTGACCAATGGCAGTTCCACCGTATTCGGAAGCGGTTCAGCCGGACCGACTATTCATACGGATATTGAAGTGAATTCAGGAATTGTGACTGTAAGAAATACTACATTTAATGGGATCACCCGGTTGACTAAAACAGGTGCAAGCAATGATGTTGCTTCAGGGAATAATACTTTCAATGATTCCACTTTTATTACCAATTCAGGAACGGGGTACTTGATTTTTTCGAATTCTACCCGCGATATTTATAATGCTCCTTTAACTTTAAATAGCACGGGCGCCGGAGTCCTCTACATCGCCTATAATGGAACAAATACACAGTTTAATGAGAATCTGATTTTTAACAGTACCGGGGGAGGAATTAGAATTGGAGGAAGCAATGGTACGTCCATACTGGCAGCAGATAAACAATTAACTATTGGCAATACCGGGTTTTCCGGCGGAACACTTCAATTATCACGTATGTCCATAGCCGGTAGTTCAGATCAGTCACTTACATTAAACGGAAGTGCTGTTTTAACATTGGGACCTGCAACTACTTTTCCATCTGATTTTATAGCGGTAAGTCCGGGCGTTAGTCTGAACGGGGTTGTGTTTAATGGCGATGTAAATATCACTAAGAACGGAGCTGCCAACACGCACGGTTCAGGGAATAATACCTACAATGGTACCACCGTGATAACCAACGAGGGAACAGGATTCATGTCTTTTTCCAATTCTACCCGAGATATTTTCAATGGAGAAGTGACATTTAACAGTACTGGTACCGGAGTCCTTTATGTCGCACATAACGGTGTCAATACTCAGTTCAATGATCATGTGAATGTAAGTAGTACTTCTACAGGAAGCATTCGTTTTGGTAATGCTGCAGGTACTTCAATGCTGGCAGCGGGTAAATCCATCAGAGTAGGTGGGGCGGGATTTGAAAGCGGAAGTTTACAATTGGGCGGTATTGCTTTTCCGGCCGGAAACTTTGATTTAAGTTTGGGTAATGCGGTTACGCTTACACTAGGACCTTCTACCTCCTTTGCAGATGATGTAACTGTAACAAGTGGTGGAATGTGTTTATCCGGTTGTACTTTCAACGGGAAGTTAACAGCAGTAAAGACAGGAAGCTCGAATGATAATGGCAGTGGCAATACTACCTACAATGATTCCGTACACGTGATTAACAATGGCACAGGCTATATGGTCATGTCGAATAGTACAAGAGATATTTTTAATGCTCCGGCTACTTTTAGCAGTAATGGTACAGGTACCATTTATGTGGCGCATAAGGGAACGAATACACTCTTTAACGAAAATGTTTTCCTCAACAGCTCAGGTGGTGGAGGTGGAGTTCGAATCAGCACAGGCAATGGAACGGCTATTTTGGCAGATGGAAAATCCATATTAGCAGGGAATGCAGGTTTTGTGAGCGGAGATCTGATGTTAGGTGCTGTAACCATGTCAGCAACAATTCCTCAAACTATTTCTACCGGACCAAATGCTACTGTAACCATTGGTCCGGCAGCTCAGATGGCTTGTCCTTTAAATGTGGAAGCCGGAGGAGTGTGTATGAACGGTGGTACATTTGGTGGAAAAGTGAGTTTGTTAAAAACAGGGGCAGGAAATAATACCGGAAACGGAAATAACGTTTTTAGCGATTCTCTTTCTATCGTGAATAATGGTACGGGCTATATGGTTTTTTCTAATTCAGTGAGAGATATTTATAATGGAGTTCTTTCAGCAACGACAAATTCAAGTGGAATAATTTATTTAGCACACAGAGGCACTAATACAGAGTTTAATGAAAATATTATAGTTTCCTCTACAAGTAACGGAAGCATACGGTTTGGTGCGAGCACAGGTACATCTTCGTTGGCCACAGGTAAAACATTTATTGTGGGAACATCGGGCTTCAATTCCGGTTCATTAAACCTTTCCCGCTTCACACAGACGGGTGCCAACCCTCTTTCCTTTACACTGGGGACAGGGGCCATACTTAATCTGGGACCTGCTTTGGTTTTGAATGGAGATGTTTCCATAAACAGTGGAGGTATCTGTTTTAATGGTGCGACTTTTAATGGAACAATTTCTGTCACTAAAACCGGGGCAGCAAACGATGCCGGTAATGGGAATAATATTTTTAATGCTTCTTCTTCTTTTATGAATTCCGGAACCGGATATCTCTTGTTGGCGAATTCCACCAGAGATGTTTTTAATGATGTCGTTGAATTTACCAACGCAGGATCAGGATTAATTCATGTGGGATACAATGGAGGTGTAACCGAGTTCAACGCGGATCTGATTCTAAATAGTACAGGCTCAGCAGGCATCCGTTTCGGCGGTGGCAATGGTTCCTCTCAACTGGCAGATGGGAAAAGGATATTAATCGGAGCAGGGAATTATACGGGAGGTGAGTTGAATTTGAGAAGATTTACTCAAGTAGGAAATACTCCTCAATCACTCGCCATGACGAGCGGAACGGCGGCGCTGTATTTAAGTTTAAATTCAACTTTTAATGGAGCGGTTGACTTCAGTTTTCCTCAAGTGTATTTGCACGGTGCAGTTTTTAATTCAACAGCCCGTGTCGAAAAGAACGGCGCTGGAGGAAATACTTCAAATGGTGGAAATATTTTTAATCAGCACGTCATCATTAAAAATAGTGGAACCGGTAGTTTCGTATTGGCAAATTCTAATCCCGATGACTTTAACAGCAATGCCTCTTTTATTCAAACAGGTGCCGGTGTTTTATCACCTGCAAGTAATAGTATCTGTACATTTGGCGGTGATATTTTAACCGACAGTTCAACTACGGCTATTACTTTTGCTAATTCAGGTGCCGGTTTTGTTACACTGAATGGAAACACAACGCAACAAATAAGAGGTCATCTCTTGTTCCCTCCTGTTATACGTCGCATGATAGTGGATAAACCCGGTGGTGATGTGCGTTTAAATGTACCCGTTACCGTGAGTCATTCTCTGAACCTGACTTCCGGAATTGTTTACTCAATGCCGCTAATCTTTTTACGCTAGGTTCATCCGTGGCAACAGTAACAAATGTTTCCAATACCAGTTATGTAGAAGGTCCGGTGAGAAAAATCGGAAATGCAGCCTTCACTTTTCCGGTGGGTGCGAATGGTGTGTATCGTCCGATCGGAATGACGGCGCCTTCATCATCAACAGAGCAATACACCGCGGAGTACTTTAAAGCAAATCCTGATTCCATTTATCCTGTGAATAACCGGGAGTCTTCACTCTACAATGTTAGCCGTTGTGAGTACTGGGCATTTCAACGCAACCTGGGAAGTTCAAATGTGAGAATATCTCTTTCCTGGCAGAGTCCGGTCAGTTGTGGTATTTCTGCCATCGGTGATTTAAGAGTAGCGCGATGGGATGTGCTTGCTTCGCGTTGGAATGACCTGGGGAATGCATCGGTTTCCGGAGATGTTTCTACGGGAACGCTGCAATCCAATCTTCCCGGAACACCATACGGTATTTTTGCGCTTGGAACAAGCAGTGCAGCGAATTCTCTTCCTATTGAGTTAATCAGTTTCAGTGCTGAGAGGGAAGGAAGTACAGCCGTAGTAAAGTGGGCTACACAAACGGAAAAGAACAATGATTATTTTACCATTGAACGCAGTGGTGATGGAGGAGAGTTTACATCTCTTGGCACTGTGAACGGCTCCGGAAATACCGTTACCCGAAAAGACTAT
Source organism: Bacteroidota bacterium (assembly GCA_016713925.1). Taxonomy (NCBI): domain Bacteria; kingdom Pseudomonadati; phylum Bacteroidota; species Bacteroidota bacterium. The sequence continues at coordinate 429,439 of JADJOH010000002.1, read as the reverse complement.
AGTTTTATCGATCAATCTCCATTGGAAGGTCGCTCGTATTACCGTTTAAAGCAAACGGACTATAACGGTGAAAATGAAACTTTCAGAGCCGTATTGCTCGATTTTGGCAAGTCCGATAAATCGTTTTCCATGACTTCTGTCGGACCCAACCCTTTCATCAATGAACTACAGGTTAATTTCAGCAGTGATATAGAAGGTGTGGCCGAGTTCATGCTCTACAATGTACAGGGAACAGTTTCCTTCCGGGAGAGTATGGATGTTTCACGCGGATCAAATTCGGTCAACCTGAGTATCCTCAATGATCTTCCTCCCGGTATTTATTTCCTGAAACTCATTTCAGGAGATAATACTACGGAGCCGGTGAAGTTGGTGAGGAAGTGATAAATAGAGAATATGATTTATTATCTCCGAAGAAATTATTTGGTATCAGCATCTTTATCCAATTCCGGAGTCGCCATAACCCGCGATACGAAATGAATAGTTCCCTTTCCTTTCAATTTGCTGTTCGCCCAAAGTATTCCTGTAATTAAACCTGCCAGACTAATCGCTACCGCAGCTATGATTCCGTTTTGATCCGGATAGATCAGGTAAACGATAGCGCCAATGATGAATCCGGCAAGTAAGGGAGAGATGAGGATACGAATCCATCCAATGAGTTCAAATATTTTGTCTCCTTTGTTCATGTTTTGCAGGATTAATATTTTCCGGATAAGAATATTTCATTTAATTAATCAAATATACATGAAGCGCAATCAATGTCAATATTGAATGAATACAATTGCTTAGCATCTACACCACTCCCTCCTTAATACTTTCCACCACCGCAGGGTCGAGCAGGGTAGAGGTGTCGCCGAGATGGGTCAGTTCTCCCTCTGCTATTTTTCGGAGTATCCTGCGCATGATTTTTCCGGATCTGGTTTTCGGCAGCCCGGTGACAAACTGAATTTTGTCTGGCTTGGCGATGGGTCCGATGACTTTATTGACTATCTCCAGAATCTCCCGCTTACGTTGATCAGCATGTTCCGGAAGATGATCGCAGATCACATACGCGTAAATTCCCTGTCCCTTGATGGCATGCGGATATCCGACCACTGCCGATTCAATAACATGTGGATGTTCGTTGATGGCATTCTCCACTTCTGCTGTACCAAGTCGATGTCCGGAGACATTCATCACATCATCTACTCTGCCAATGATGCGATAATTCCCTTCATGGTCGCGGCGACTTCCATCTCCGGTAAAATAAAGGTTTTTAAATGTCGCGAAATAGTTAAGTCGACAACGCTCATGATCTCCATAAGTAGTGCGCAACATTCCGGGCCATGGAAATTTGATACAAAGATTTCCTTCCTGATTAATCCCTTGCAATTCCTTGCCTTCATGATCAACCAGGACAGGTTGAACACCGGGTAAAGGTAGAGTAGCATACGTTGGTTTTGCAGGAGTAATATGCGCCAACGGAGAGATGAGGATGCCGCCCGTTTCTGTTTGCCACCATGTATCGATCACCGAACAATTGCCTTTGCCGATATTGTCATAATACCATTGCCATGCTTCTTCGTTGATGGGCTCTCCCACCGAACCAAGCGTTTTAAGTGAGGCTAACGAATAGGGATATACGAACTCATCTCCATAAGCCATCAGCGAACGGAGAGCAGTAGGAGCGGTATAAAAAATATTGACCTTGTATTTATCAATGATCTGCCAGAAACGTCCGGCATCGGGCCATGTCGGTATACCTTCGAACATTAAAGTGGTGGCACCTTCCAGTAAGGGACCGTAAACAATATAACTATGTCCGGTAATCCATCCCACATCAGCCGTGCACCAGTATAAGTCTCCCTGCTGATACTGAAATACATTTTTAAAAGTGTATGCTGTCCAGACCATATACCCTGCGGTAGTATGTACAACGCCCTTGGGTTTTCCTGTTGAACCGGAGGTATATAAAATAAATAGCATGTCTTCCGCATCCATCGGCACCGGATCGCATACTTCACTGCAATTTTTAATAGCTTCATGCCACCATTGATCCCGCCCTTCTTTCCACTGACATTCCTGTAATGTATGTCGCAATACGATTACCGTTTCTATCGTCGGACATGTCTCCAATGCTTCATCAACAATTTCTTTCAATCCAATCGATTTCGCTCCTCTGAATGCACCATCTGCAGTAATCACCATTTTACATCCGGAATCATTGATGCGATCGGATAAGGATTGTGCGGAAAATCCCGCAAACACCACTGAATGTACAGCACCGATTCTCGCGCAAGCCAGCATAGCTATCGCCGCCTCAGGTACCATCGGCATATAAATACAAACACGATCACCTTTTGTAATTCCGGCTGACAAAAGCATATTGGCTGTTTTGCAAACTTCTGCATACAACTGACGATACGTCAAATGACGATTATGTTTTTCAGGATTATTAGGTTCCCATTGAATAGCAATCTGATCTCCTCTTGTTTCGAGATGGCGGTCGAGGCAATTCACCGTGATATTCAATTGGGCGCCCTTGAACCATTTCACGTCGAAAGTATCAAAGTTCCACTCCAGCACTTGATCCCAGGGCTTCATCCATTGAAATTCTTCTGCAATTTCTGCCCAGAATTTTTCAGGATCTCGTATGCTTCTATCATAGGCATCTTTGTATTCTTCAACGGTTCGGATGTGTGATTTCATAGGCTGATTCTGTTGTTTCAAAATTACACTTCTTGCCGGATATTTTCATCGCCGGAACCATTCTTTTGTGGTTGTAAGATTATTCGGAAAAATGTTCTTTTTTTGGCAGTATCGGCTATAACTTTCCAGGGTGATGCGTGTGATTCGGTTGATGTTTCTCTTACTCTGTTTCTCGCTCTGCTCTGCGCGGCTGGATGCAGGCAATGAGTTGATTTTAAGAATAAGGCACCTGAACGAAGCCACTGTAAAGAGTGTTCAACATCATCTCAAACGGCTGAAGGGCGTGGAATTTTGGGGGTATCATGTCGAATCTTCCTGTTTGCTGATCACCTTTGATGCGAAAGAAATACAGGAAAAGGAAGTTATTTTTAATGTTGCCGCCCTCCTGGATCAAACGACAAGTGTGATACCCTTGAAGGGCTATAAAATATTTGATATTCTGGATGGAAAATATATAGCGCAGGAAGAGGAGGATTGATCCGCTTGGAGGTATAATTCAATACTGATCTCTTAGCTTCAGACGGAAAAGAATGTCATTCAAAGCGCAAGCTCTCTGTGAAGCCCTTGGACATCGAAGCTTTAGCGAAGTTGTCTCCGTGTCACCTCTGTTTCCTCCGTGTTAAAATCCGTAAACATTATGACGCTGTCAATCTAAATCCATTGGTTATTTGATTTATACTAAGGCGTGCTCAAAGCGACAGGCAGAATTTTTCCGTTAAAAAACCGATGCCCGTTTAACAAGAACCAACTCACAAAATCAGCCATTTCATGTGCTTTTAACGGAGCTTCATATCCCGGAAATGCGGCGTTTAACATCTCTGTTTGAACCGCCCCTAATGCAAGGCAGTTTACTTTTATGGAAGCAGGTGCTAATTCTAAGGCCAGGCATTCCGTTAATACGGATAAAGCCCCCTTGCTGCTGGAATAAGCACTCAGGCCCGCAAATTTCACACTTCCCTGTACACCTCCTACAGAGCTGATATGAAGGATATGCGCTCCCTTAGCCGCAGTTAAAAGTGGCAACAATACTTGCGTCAGCCGGAAGGGCGCAAAGACATTGACCCGATAGCTTTGTTCCAATTCTTCCTTGCTGATTTCTCCGAAAGCCCTGTTCACCAGGAAGCCGGCATTGTGGATGATTCCATTCAAACTTTTTATGCCGGATGAATGAAGAAAATCAGCAATCACCATCGGATCTTCCTGTTCGAGATCGAAAGTTTTTATGATAATTTTTCCTCCCGATTGCTGCACCAGCTGATGCAATTTATCTGTCGTACGAGCTAAAGCGATAACTGTAGTAAAAGGTTCATGCGCTAATTTTAAAGCCGTTTCATATCCAATGCCCGAAGATGCTCCGGTAATCAGATATGTTTTAGGGTTGTCCATTCTTTGTAAATTCTTAGCTACAAAGGAAAAAAAATGATTGGATGTTGTACCTTTGATTTTGAAAGAATATGAAAAAAAGTATCATCTGCATCTGTATCCTGTTCATGGCCATTCAATTGTCGGCTCAGGATAGCGGTCCCGTTGTTGCGCCCCAGCCTGAAAAACCCCGTACGCCCCTTCGCGACCGTCTGTTTTTTGGAGGAAATATCGGATTGAATTTCGGCACCTTAACGTATATAGCCGTTTCTCCGATTATTGGTTACCGTTTGACAGATAAACTGGGGACAGGCTTAGGTCCTACTTATACCTATTTCAAAGATCACCGGGATAGAAATTACAAATACGAAACGCATACCTATGGCGGACGTACTTTTTTACAATATCAAGTCCTCGAAAGTGTGTTGCTGTATTCTGAATATGAAATGGTCAATATAGAAGTCCCCGATTTGCTCTTTACCAAATTGGTTCGTAAAAATGTCAGCAGTCTTTTTTTGGGTGGTGGATATACCCAACAATTCGGACGCAGTTCTGCTTTAACCCTGATGGTATTGTTTAATGTGATTGAAAGCGATTATCAGATTTACGAGAATCCGATAATTCGTACCGGGATTAACGTTGGATTTTAGCAGCGTTTTAAAAAGACATTAAGGCATTTCTTTCAATTCAATTTTTCCCATATGCCGTAAAATCCAGTTTCGTTTTTTAATGATGTAACGTGTCGGTTTACTGGCCGACCAGCGAATAGGATTGGGAAGAATGGCAGCGATCGTTGCGGATTCGCTTTTGGTAAGTTTGGCTGCAGGTTTATCGAAATAATATTGTGCAGCTGCTTCCGCTCCATAAACACCGGGACCCATCTCAATCACGTTCAAATACATTTCCATGATGCGTTCCTTGCTCCATAAAATTTCAATGAGAAAAGTAAAATAGACTTCCAGCCCTTTACGTACCCAGCTTCTTCCGGGCCAGAGAAAAACATTTTTCGCCGTCTGCTGACTTATTGTAGAAGCCCCTTTAACTTTCTTCCCTTTATGTTTTTCATTGTACTTTACCGCTTTCTCAATAGCATCAAGGTCGAACCCAAAATGCTCTTCAAATTTCTGGTCTTCGGCAGTGACAACTGCTAAAGGCAGGTTTGGAGATATTTCTTCCAAAGATTTCCAGTCTTTATCAATTTTACCATCTTCCATCTCAAAATAGCGAATGATCATAAGAGGTGTTGCCGGTACGGGTATAAATCTGAAAAGTAAGGTACTCAGAATGCTGATGATAAGAAATCCCAGAACGATCCGGGTAAGTAATCGAAGTACCTTTTTAATCATTAAACAAAATTACATAAAAGGTGAATACCGGGTTTTCCTGCTGTTCAGTGATGCAGACTAAACACGGAAAAGAAGTGTTCTTGGCACAGTTTGTAAAAGAGTAAAGAATATCTTAATAGATCTCACTTTTAATCTCTGAGGGTTAAATTCCTCGCTCGTCTTGAGGGATTTGTTTTTTAGTGTTGAGGTTGCGCGCGTGAGATACCCAGTTGCTTACAGTGTGAAGGTTCATTATCGAAATTTTTTAAGTGACGAACCCGTCTTAAGAATTTCGCCTAAAACAATCCCGTAGGGATGCCATTATTATAGGAACGTGAAATAAATCAAAACCAAGCCCTGTAAGGGCGACATAGGTGAGTGATAATCCAAGTAGAATAAAATAGGTCTGGCAATGAACAGAGATTAGTTCTTAATGATTTTCAAACGAGCATTTGTTTGCATATCTGATTTTAGAAAGTAAATTCCGTTGGCTAAAAGACTTATATCAATACGATTATTATTACCCGTTAGCTGGCCCTTAAATACGATTCTTCCCGAACAGTCGGAGATGCTGAAGTAATTGTTCAGGAAATTTTCCGGTGCTGAAATAAACAATTCGCCGGAAGTAGGAATTGGGAAAGCCTTCAAAGCATTTAATGTCGTTTCGTGGATAGCGCTTGTGCTGTTTTCATACTTAATGATGCTCCCTGTTTCTCCCGCGGCATAGCCATTGCCCGGATCAGAGAGATGAATGCTGTTCAGGTTAATCGTAACCGGTACATTTTGTGCGATCCAATTGGTTCCGGCATTGGTGGTCATAAGTACTTTTCCATTTTCACCGCAGATCCATCCGGTGTTCGGTGACACAAACGAAACCGATCGTAGCGGAGTGCTGAACGGAAGATTTTGTGCGTTCCAGGAAGCTCCTCCATCCGTTGTGTGATAACATCCTCCAGTTACGTAAGAGCCAACTGCCCAACCGATAGAATCTGAAACAAATTCTACATCACTGAAATGAAAAACAACACCCGTACTTAACAGTAGCCAGTTTAAACCTCCATCGATGGTTTTAAATATTCTTCCGTTATCACCGGCGGCATAACCGATAAGGGGAGATGTAAAATGAATGTTTCGAAGATAATCAAAGCCAGAAAATTGTTGGGACCAATTCAATCCTCCATCTGTGGAATGATAAATATAGCAAGTACCTTGCGTGGCATCATTTCCGATGGCCCATCCCAGTGTATCATTAATAAAATGAATGGAGTAAATCTGGAAAAGACTTGTGGTCATGGTATCCCACTTATTACCACCGTCAGTTGTTTTTAAAATAATTCCCCCCGGGATGATACCGCCACCCGCCCAACCAAGGTTAGCAGATCGGAAAAAAACAGTCAGGAGATATTTTGGAGATGAAAATTGCTGATTCCAGTTCGTTCCATTTTTTGTGGCTATGATTTTTCCTCCGTTAGCGAATGCAGTGCTGACAGCATAGGCCGTATCCGGAGATGGAGAACAGATAGATGTGATCCCATCAGTTATTCCGGAAGACATATTGGACCATTGCGCTGCTACCTCTGCAGATGGTATTCCAAAACAACATAGACTGATAATTGTAATTTTTTGTAGTGAATTCATTTAGCAATATTATTCAATTTGTTTGGCCTGTTTTCAAAGTATGATAAATGTTATGTTTTAGAGTGATAATTTCGTATTTTGTTCAAACAAATGTTTGCCTTGTTTTAATACTTTTGAAAAAAGTGGTACCAGTTAACCAGGTCTCCTGCATACTAAAAAGTTGATTCGTTTTTTGATATTAATTATATTAGCCCCATGATGAATACCAAATTACGCGAATACGAGAACTTTCATATCGTGCTATGGCTGATCAAGGATACCTGTTGGGTGCTGGATTTGAAAATTCCCGGTTTAATCATGATCCTACCCACCCTTGCTGTGGCCATCTACCTCACCTGGAAACACCGGGCCCTCAACTCTGAACTTTTTCACAACATAGCAGTGGTGAGCTGGCTTTGTGCCAATTCCATCTGGATGATCGGAGAATTTTTCTTCAACGATACCTTGCGCCCAATAGCTATTGTGTTTTTCACCATCGGTGTCATCATTGTCTTGAGCTACTATATATTTATTCGTCCGAAGGAAAAGAGGGTGGGGGCATTGTAGCTTTTTGGCTTCCGGTTTCCGGCTGCGGGCTTGGGGCAACTGGCAAAGGGTTATAATCTATCGGTTGCGTTTTTTAATCTCGTGTTGGGTAGTGTTGATTGACAAAATGGACTTTCGATGTTTTCAACTAAATCTTACCGTTCCCCCCCCCCCCCCCCTTTTCCCCTTTTTTTGGGGTTTTTTTTGGGCTCCCCCGCGCCCCCCGTTTGGGGGGTTTTTCCCTTTTTTTCCCCCGGGCCCTTTTTTTAAATTTGTCCCTTTTATTTTTTTTTTTTTTTTTTTTGTTTGTCGTTATTGGGGTTTTTTGGTGGGTTTATTTTTTTTTTTTTGGAGTCCCGCTGGAATAATTTCCCGGGCCCCCCCCCCCCCCCCCCCCCCCCCCCGCGGGGGGGGGGGGGGGGGCCGGCCCCCCCCGTTTGCTTTTTTCTCCTCCTCTTATTTTTTTTTTTTAATGCTCAGGGCCCCTGGGGCGTTTCCGGTGGGTTTTTTTTTTTTTCTCCTTTTTTTTTTTTTTAAATCCTTTTCTTTTTTTATTTTTAGGTGCGCCCCCCCCCGCCTTTGGGGCGGCTTTTTCCCCCCCCTTTGTTTGGGTGTAATTCCTTCCGCCCCCTCCCCCCCCCGTCGCCAGGTTTTGGGGTTAAGGTTTTGGGGCCCTTTTTTCCCCCGGGTGGGGTAAAATTTAATTTTTATAATTCCAATTTTTTGGGGAAAAGGTTGTTTGGGGCCCCCCTCGTGATTTCTTTGTTTGGATTTGAGCTATCAGCTGCCAGCTACCCGCTTTGCTATGTGATATGAGTGTTTTAAAGGTCATAATTGGGTAGGATTTTCATTGTCATATCTGCTGTCTTAAAATATTGTTGATTTCATCGGCCTTATTTAAGGTCATAAAGTGACCACCATCCTTGATTATCGCGTTGCATTTTACATTTTTTAATGGTAGAATTCTGTCGGCTGTCCCGTGTATATGAAAGATGTTTATGGTCTCTTTTTGATTTCTCCATTTTACCACCTTTTCAATAGCCCACTTCAAATAAACTGGATTGGTGTCCATAAGAATTTGTTTTAAAAGTTGCTTTTCAAACTTTGAACCTGTGCCAAAGAACCAATTTGTAAGAAAGGTTGAGCTTTTTAAAAAGGCTGTTGGAATAAGTTTATGAAGTCCAAGTTGTCCGGCCAAACGATAGTAAAGGGGAATTTCTTTTTTAGTCTTTACAGAAGCGATTAAAACTACTTTTTCAGTTTCAATTTGTTTTGCAATTTCAATAGCTATTAGTCCACCGAATGAAAGTCCGATTAAAGTCGGTTTTATAGTTGTAATTTGGTCAAGTAGTCGTGTTGCATAGTGCTCAATAGTTTCATTGTCTTGCGGAACAATCCATTTGATGTAAGTTGTCGAAAAGCCGGAAAAGTCAAGTCGTTGAAAGACTCTTTCATCAGCCCCCAGTCCGCTAAATATGTAAAGAGTTTTTGTCATTTCGCTTCATTATCTCTTTAGATTGACTTATTAGAAGCCAACGTTTAATTCATCGAATCACTCGATTCAGGCCTTTGCTCTAATGAGTTTAAAATATTTTTTAAAGATATTAAACTTATTTTCCTCACAAGAATTGATTCCACTATTGGTAAGTGTTCTTCCTTAAATTATTCGATGATTGCTTTAGTAATGGTTGTCTTTGTCCATATACTTATTGAAATAGCCAGACCCATTATCGTTGGCCAAACTATAAAAAAAGTTACCGGGTCGCCAAATAGATCTATGTCAAATATTTTATGTCCTTTCAAAAATATTGTCAAAAAGGGTACAGGGAGAGCAAAAAATCCTGTTATTAATAATCCTAGTAGTATATTATCAATTCGGATAAAAATACTGTTTATAAGTAATGTCAAAAGTCCGGAAATTAAACAAACAACATGAATAGAATAAGTTCCCAAAAAACTCTGACCAAGTAAAAGTCCCAATGAAACAGATGAAAAAAACAGAATTATTGTCAACAAGATACTAAGTACAAAAGCTTGGGACTTTCTTTTGGTAATTACCCTGTCTAAGTTGGTCAATGGTATTGCTATTGAATAAAAGAGAGGCACAGATAAAGTATAAATCAATTCTGATGCAGAAAAAATAAGCGGAAGTATAGCTGCCATGAAACAAGCCAAAGTTGTTAGAATTACTCTTTTAATATTAATTGAAATTTTCATAGTGTAACCAAATTGTACCTATAATTCCAGTCAAAGTAACCTTATCGCTATGAGTAGTAAAAGCCCTCTGCCCCCATCCCTCAGCCAATACACTCCTTCTATAGCCCGACACCTGTAGCCCGCAGCCCGCAGCCTGAAGCTTTCATATAAGTAAGTGGTCAAAAGCAAGTAGCCAGCAGCCAGAAGCCCGCAGCCGGTAGCCGGAAGCCGGAAGCCGGTAGCCTATGACATCATATCCCCAATCGCATGATCATACTTCTCCTTAAAAGTATGTACACTTCCATATTCTTCCTCGTCAATTACAATGGCATTTCCTCCTACTTCGCCCAGATTGGTGAAATCGATATCAGAAGCAGCGACCAGTTCAACAAAGGCGTCGAGTTTTTCGGGACTGACACTCACAACAATTCTGCCCTGCGCCTCTCCGAAAAGATAGGCGTCCTTGCGATACTCCTCGTCGGTGTCAATGCGAAATCCGAGACCGCGTGGCATTCCTGATTCCAGTAAACAAATGAATAATCCTCCATCCGAAACATCATGCGCACTTTCAATGAGATTGTTTTTGATGAGGGTTTTCACGAGATCCTGTACTAAAAATTCTTCTTCGAGGTTGAAGTAGGGAGCCGGACTATTTTTTATCTTACAATAGGAATATAAATATTCTGAAGAGGCAATATCATCCTGTGAAGCACCCAGCAGGAGGAGTACATCGCCTTCCTTTTTAAAATCCAACGTAATCTGATGATTCTTCTGCGGCAATATGCCCACCATTCCTATCGTGGGTGTGGGGAATACCGGAACTTCTCCCTGCTCATTTTTCGATTGATTGTAAAAACTGACATTTCCTCCTGTCACCGGTGTTTCAAAGCGGGTACATGCGGACGACATCCCTTTGATGGCCTGCACAAACTGCCAGTACACTTCCGGATTATAAGGGTTTCCGAAGTTCAAACAATTGGTAACTGCCGAGGGCTCTCCGCCGGAACAAACAATGTTTCGCGCAGCTTCAGCTACAGCAATGGCACAGCCCGTCTCCGGATCACTATGTACATAACGGGAATTGCAATCTACAACGAGCGCCAATGCTTTTTTCGTCCCGCGAACATCTACAATAGCGGCATCACTGGGTTTGTTGGTGCTCATATTGATGGTGCCTACCATCGAATCATACTGTGTATATATCCAGCGTTTCGAAGCAATGTTCGGATGTCTGACCAGATGGTTCATAACGGGCCGCATATCCGAAGGTACAGGAACTTTGTTGATGTCGAAGGCTTTGTTTTGGGCGATGTAGGCCGGCTCTTTGAATTCCCGCTTGTAAATAGGAGCTCCACCACCCAGAACGAGCGAATCTGCCGGGACATCAGCCAGCTGTTCTCCATGCATAAAGAAATGCAATCGCTCTCCTGCAATGACCTCGCCGATTTGTGTGCAGTTCAAATCCCATTTCTCAAAAATTTTCTCCACTTCCGCCTCACGTCCCTTTTGAACGATCACCAGCATTCTCTCCTGAGACTCACTGAGTAAAATCTCCCATCCTTTCATGTTCGGCTGTCGGGTAGGAACTTTATCCAGCCAGACATTCATACCATGCTTTCCTTTCGCGGACATCTCACTCGTAGAACAAATAATTCCGGCAGCACCCATATCCTGCATGCCTACAACTGCACCGGTCTTGATGATTTCAAGAGTGGCTTCCAGTAATAATTTCTCCATAAACGGATCTCCTACTTGTACAGAAGGTAAATCCTCATGGGAATCAGCATGCAAATCGCCCGATGCAAAGGTGGCACCATGGATACCGTCCTTGCCTGTAGAAGATCCGACAATATAAACAGGATTGCCCACACCTTGTGAAATGGCAGAGACCGTTTCACCCGCCTTTACAATGCCCACCGACATGGCATTGACTAAAATATTCACGTTGAAGGATTCATCAAAGAAAACTTCTCCTCCAACAGTAGGCACACCAAAAGCATTTCCATAATCACCAATGCCTTTCACCACACCACGCATCAGCCATTGCGTTTTTGCCAGCTCCGGATTTCCAAAGCGCAAGGAATTTAATTGAGCGATCGGTCGAGCACCCATCGTAAAAATATCGCGGTTGATACCACCAACACCTGTGGCAGCTCCCTGATAGGGTTCGATGGCGGAGGGATGATTATGTGATTCGATTTTGAATGCACAGGCCAGACCATCACCAATCGATACCAGTCCCGCGTTTTCTTCCCCGGCTTCAGCCAGCAAATGCGGACCTTTCTTTGGCAGCGTTTTTAACCAGGTGATGGAGTTTTTATACGAACAATGCTCCGACCACATCACGGAATAAATACTTAATTCGGTAAAATTGGGAACCCGGCCTAGAAATTCTTTGATCTTTTCAAATTCTTCGGGTAACAAACCCAGTTTTTTAGCAGTTTCAACCGTCGTTAGTTCTTCTGTAGCGAAAGACATTGTCTATGTGTTTTTGTATGTTATAGTGTTGATGTTGGAGGAGGGAGCATCAGCAAGGTGAATTTCTATCCTCTGCAAAAATAGTTCTTCTTCCTCTATGCCCGTAATATTTTATATTTGAGGCGATGCTTGAAGTCTTCCTCACATTCGGCTACATATTTTTAGCTATTTACTTGATTGGCAAATGGAAAATATTCATGCTGCCGGAAGTGTCCGCAAAGGTGTTCCAGCTGATGTTTATAATTAAAGTGATTGCCGCTTTTGCCTTGTATATTATTTATACTCAGTTTTATACGGACCGGGCCTATGCCGATATATTTCGCTATTATGACGATTCTGCTGTCATTTATGATACATTTCTCAACAGGCCTTATGATTTTTTCCGGATGCTGACCGGAATTGATGGTGATGCCGCCGATTTACAGGTCTATTACGATACCATGCGAAACTGGTACAATACGGACCTTGTTTTTAATGATAGCCGGACCATGATTCGCCTGAATGCATTTTTGCGTCTGTTCTCCATGGGTACCTATTTCCCGCATGCCATAGTGATGTGTTTTTTGGCGACAATAGGTCTGACAGGAATTTTCAGAGTAATGAACGACACGATAAAAGGCAGGGCATTTTTATTGATAGTGATTGTCTTTTTATTGCCATCTATGATGTTATGGACTTCAGGTATGATCAAGGAAGCATTTCTGGTTTTTGCTTTGGGAACATTGTTGTATCAGATTTCCCGGCTTATTTCCGATAAAAGTACTTCGCTACGCAGATGGGTGAGTATAGTGTTGTCTATCCTTATTCTGATCACAGTAAAGGCTTATGTTTTTTTTCTGATTATTCCGCTTCTACTCAGTTGGATAATTTCAAAATACAAACCCCTTCCTCCGGTGTTGATCAGTGGTGGTATCTATTTGATTTATTTTACGATACTTTCTATTGCTGCTCCCTTTATCACAGGGAAATCAATCCCTGTCCTCGTATCCCAAAAGCAGGCAGAATTTTATTTTGTTGCTGAAACAGAACAAGCGAAAAGTGTGGTGGAAGTCAATAGGATTCAACCGGAGTGGTGGAGTCTGATTTCAGAAGCACCGGGTGCTTTCGGCAGGACATTATTATTACCTATGCCCCGGCATGCGAATAATTTCCTGATGTGGTTTTCGGTGGCAGAGAATATTTTCATTTTGTTGTTGATGGTGTTCATGCTAATAAATATGAAGGGGGTGTTGATAAAGAATATGTCAACATTTGTTATTTCATCATTCCTGTTCGGCGTTTCGATTTTTATGCTCTCCGGCCTGGTCACACCTATTATTGGGGCGTTGGTTAGATATAAAGTGCCCGGACTTCCGTTTATAATTTTTCCGTTTACAATTTTATCGTATAAAAAGTGGATGAGTGGTTCTTTTCTGGGATGGTTTAATGGGAAGATACAGTAAAGATTATGATAGTTTTTCTACATATTCTTGTGCTGAGCATTCTATTTTACAGGACTTCATTTCTGAAAATTAAGGGAGTACCCGGTTGGTATTTGCCATGCCTGCTTTTATTAAAAGTAGCAGGAGGATTTTTTATTGCAAATTATTATATGAGCACCTATCAGGGTGGAGATATGCAGGGATATATGGCCGACACGGTTGCATTTTATAATTTATTTCTTGAAAATCCAATGCTTTTTTTTAAAATGATGATGGGAATGGAGAATGAATCCACACAACTGTTTATTAATAATCTGACCATTTGGCCCGATAACGGTTATGGCTTCCTCTTTAATGACGCCAGAACGGTTGTTAGATTTCATGCCTTGCTGAGTATTTTTCCGGTACAAATGAATGGGTACACCTGATCTGGTCAAATGTTTTATCTATCATGGGAATGGGTGCGCTGTTGCAATTTATTTTCTCCACTCGAGGAAATGAACCGCTAATACCGAAATCCGCCTTCCTTGTTTTTTTTCTTCCTAATGTGTTTATCTGGAGTTCGGCGATTTTGAAAGAACCTTTGTTATTGTTTGCGATGGGAATGACGTTGCGCTATTTTCAATTGTGGAACTATAAGCGTAAACCGGTTTATCTGATAAGTCTGCTTTTTTTTACCGGATGTTTTGTATTGATTAAATCTTTCTGGTTACTCGTATTCCTGCCGGGATTTTTTATCTGGATGTTGAAACGTGAAATGAAGAAACCCTTGCTGACGATTTCGATGTCTTACTTCCTTACGCTTGTATTTGTACTCGTTGGAGGCACTTTTTTTTCATGGTTAGATGTCCCGGCATTGCTGTTTGGTCAGCAATTAAATATGTGGAGGTTCGCGGTGTTTATGCATGCCGGTAGTCTGGTGCATCCCGTTTCTTTTGCACCTACTATCACGAGTTTTTTACTGCATATTCCCGATGCTTTTTCATTTGCATTGTTTCAACCCTGGCCCTGGCAGTTGGCAAAGTGGTACCATTTCCCTTTGTTTCTGGAGAACCTTATCTTCCCACTGATATTTTTTCTCGCCCTATATTTCGCATGGAGGAAGAGGGAGATGCCTTCCGCAGAAGTAGTCCTGGCAGCAATTGCCGGAATAATAATTTTGGTGGTCTGCGGCTTCACCACACCGGTTATCGGTAGTCTGATCCGTTTCAGAATGCCCGGTTTACTGCTCCTGATCCTTGCATTTTATTCCTGGCACTACTTCTCTTCTAAAAGTAATATTTCGAAAAAAGAGGGAAATTGAGTTTTTCTGTTTCCTTTGCATAAAATACGAAGAGACTATGAATCTTTTTCGAAAGAAAAGTATAGCGGATATCCTTAGGCAAGTGGAGTTGGATAATTCCGGAGATCAGAGTTTACTCCGAAAGCACCTTGGTGTTCGGGACCTGACTGCTCTTGGGATTGCGGCCATCATCGGTGCGGGTATCTTTAGCACTATCGGTAGTGCAAGTGCAGATGGTGGTCCGGGTGTGGTGTTTTTATTCCTCTTTACTGCGATCGCTTGTGGTTTCGCTGCCTTCTGTTACGCGGAGTTTGCCAGCCTCGTTCCGGTGAGTGGGTCGGCGTATACCTATTCTTATGTCGCCTTCGGTGAACTTTTCGCCTGGATTATCGGCTGGGCCCTGATCATGGAATATGCCATTGGAAATATTGTAGTGGCCATCTCCTGGTCGGGCTATTTCTCTACCTTGCTTGCGCATATTAAATTACCCGCTCTTGGATTTCCGGAGGGGATCATCCTTCCTGCCTGGTCGGGTATCGATTATTTTTCTGCCAAGCGTGCCTTTTCAGCAGCGCAAATTCCGGGAGCAGATCCGGCGGTGATGCTTTCAGAAGGATATAGAGCATGGATAACGGCACCGGCTATAGGCAGTTTAAAAGTTATTCTCGATATCCCTGCGCTGGTGATCAATATAATAATTACCTGGCTGGTGTATCGTGGTATGAAGGAGTCGAGGAATGCCAGCAATGCGATGGTGGCGGTGAAGCTGATAGTAGTGGTGATGGTGATCCTTGTGGGTGTGTTTTATGTAGAAGCAGAAAATTGGTCGCCCTTTCTTCCCGAGGGATGGGCAGGAGTGTTGGCCGGTGTATCCGGAGTGTTTTTCGCTTATATCGGCTTCGATGCCATTTCCACTACCGCCGAAGAATGTCATAATCCGCAACGCGATCTGCCCAGAGGAATGTTTTATGCGATTATCATTTGTACGGTTTTGTATATTTTGATTTCATTGGTGCTTACAGGTATGGTAAATTACAAGGAGTTGCGTGTAGATGATCCGCTGGCCTTTGTCTTCGGTCGCCGAGGACTCCAGTGGATGAGTGGTGTGATTGCTGTGAGTGCAGTCTTCGCTATGGCAAGTGTGATGCTGGTCTTTCAGTTAGGTCAGCCGCGAATCTGGATGAGCATGAGCCGCGATGGTTTGTTGCCGAAGAAGTTTTCTGCGATCCATCCCCGCTTCGGGACACCTTCTTTCGCCACCATCGTTACCGGACTACTCGTAGGAATCCCGATATTTTTTATTGATATGGCAACGGTAGTGGATCTTTGTTCAATTGGAACCTTGTTCGCTTTTATGCTGGTATGTGGCGGTGTGCTCATGCTGCATAAACATCAGGATTTGCCGAGGAAGTTTCGTGTGCCTTATTTCAGCGGTCAGTTTATCATGCCTGGAATTTATCTCTCCGTGATGATTTGGCTGGGCTTTTTTCAACAGCAATGGGTGCAGGAACATGTGAATCCGATAAAAAATTTAGAATCTGTTCCGAATTTTATCTTCTTCCTCATCTTTGCTATACTTTCTTTTTACAGCTTTACCCGAAAACTATCGCTCATCCCTGTGGCCGGAATCCTGACTTGCCTTTATCTGATGGCGCAAATACATGTACACCAATGGATCGGATTTTCGATATGGCTGGTCATCGGTTTAGTGCTCTATTTCAGTTTCGGCTATAGTCATAGTAAGCTGAGTAAGACGATCAAGCCGGAGAGGATATTCTGAGATGAAGTGGTCAATTTCGATTCGTTTTTCGTCATGCGTTCTGGTGTAGATGTATGGAAGTTTCGTTTTATTAATTTCCGATATTTGCAAAACTGTATTTAATCATTAATCAACTTTATACTTTAGAATTCATTACTATGATAACTCTGATAACCGGCGCTACTTCAGGATTTGGTCGTGCCATAGCTTTGAAATTTGCCGAGCATGGCAGTGATCTGATAATTACCGGCCGTCGTAAAGGGAAGCTGGAAGAGCTCGAGCATATTATCAAGGATACCTATGATGTGAAAGTGTTTTCACTCTGTTTCGATGTGCGGAATCATGAGGCAGTGAAAGAGGAGCTGGAATCGGTACCGCATTTCTGGAAGGAGATTGATGTGCTCGTGAATAATGCAGGACTCGCATCCGGAATGTCGGCTATTCATGAGGGTGAGATAGCAGATTGGGAAGTGATGATTGACACCAATGTAAAAGGATTGCTGTATGTGAGCAGAACCGTGCTTCCCTGGATGGTGGCGCGTCAGAAAGGGCATGTGATTAATATCGGTAGTACAGCCGGAAAAGATGCTTATCCGAATGGCAATGTGTATTGCGGGACGAAGTTCGCTGTGGATGCCATTACAAAATCCATGCGCATTGATCTGCTACCGCATAAAATTAAAGTAACTGCTGTGAATCCGGGTGCTGCCGAAACGGAATTTTCACTCGTACGCTTTAAAGGAGATTCCGCGAAAGCAAAATCAGTGTATCAGGGTTTTGATCCCTTGCAAGCAGAAGATATTGCGGAGATCGTTTGGTTTGCCGCCAGTCGTCCGCCGCATGTGGTGTTGAATGATATTGTTGTTACTCCATTGGCTCAAGCTAGCTCCGTATTTATTCATCGATCATGAAAAAAAATAGTTTAATACTCCTTGTTTCTTTATTTGTAGCTACTCTTCTTTCCTGCAAAACAGAGTATGCAGCAGATACTGTTTACTATAATGCAAAGGTATATACCGTAGACAGCTCCTTTGCTATTGCAGATGCGTTCGCCGTAAAGGACGGAAAAATTCTTGCAGTCGGGTCTGCTGTTGATCTGCGTAAGATGAATGCTGCAACGGAGGTTGACCTGGGAGGAAAATCAGTCTATCCCGGTTTTTACGATGCGCATTGTCATTTTTATGGCTATGGCGTCGATCTTAAAAAGATTTGGTTGATAGGCACGAATTCATTTGAAGCCATCCTTGATACGCTGGTCCTGAAGAAGGATATTAAATTTATGGGATGGATTTTCGGCAGAGGATGGGACCAGAATGACTGGGAAGTAAAAGAGTTTCCGGATAATGCAAAATTAGACTCTTTGTTTCCGGATGTTCCGGTGTTTCTCATGCGTATAGATGGGCATGCTGCACTGGTGAATTCAAAGGCCCTGGCAATTTGTGGGGTGACAGAAGATACAAAAGTAGAGGGCGGAGAATTGATAAAGAAGGGTGGTAAGCTCACCGGTTTACTCATTGATAACGCTGTTGATTTAGTAAAGCTAAAAATTCCTGAGCCCGGTAGAGAAGCGTTAATCGAAGCCTTGTTGTCGGCTCAGAAGAATTGTTTCGAAGTAGGATTAACTTCAGTGGTGGATGCCGGATTGGATGTCTCAACGATTCAGCTTATCGATAGCTTGCAAAAAGCCGGTGTCATGCAGATGCGGATGAATGCAATGGTGAGTTATAGCCCCGGTAATGTAGCGCATTATAGGAGTAGCGGGAGATATAAATCGGAGCGATTGCAGGTTTGTTCTTTTAAATTATATGCCGATGGTGCATTGGGTTCCAGAGGCGCTTGTCTGCTGCATCCTTATATGGATATGCCCGGACATCATGGATTCCTGCTGAGTAGCGTTGATTCCCTGAAACAAGCTGCGCGCGTAGCCGCTGATTTAGGCTTTCAGCTGAACACCCATTGCATTGGTGATTCGGCCAATCGGTTGTTGTTGAAAATATATAGTGATGTGCTAAAGGGAAAAAATGATTTTCGCTGGCGCATCGAGCATGCACAGGTGATGCATCCTTCCGACTTCCACCTCTTTCATGATTATTCCATCATACCTTCCGTACAACCTACTCATGCTACTTCTGATATGTACTGGGCAGGCACCAGAGTGGGGCCGGAGAGATTGAAGTCTTCATATGCCTATAAGGAATTACTAAATCAAAGAGGATTGATCGCAGCCGGTTCCGATTTTCCGGTGGAGGGCATCAATCCGCTCTATGGATTTTATGCAGCCGTGTCCCGTAAGGATCAGAAATTATTTCCTGAAAATGGATTCCAAAAGGATCAAGCCATTTCCCGCACGGAAGCCCTTCGTGCCATGACAATCTGGGCAGCCTATGCTTCCTTTGAAGAGGAGGAGAGGGGAAGTCTGGAACCGGGGAAATGGGCTGATTTTGTAGTGCTGGAGAAAGACCTGATGACCGCTCCTGAAAACGAGTTGTTCAAAATAAAAGTGCTGAATACTTATAGTGGTGGTGTAAAGGTTTTTTGATTTTTTCTTCTTTATAAATCAGCTGAACAAATAGCTAGTTCGATAGAATTAAACCTTAATTGTCAATTATAAATAATCTTAGTTTTGAATTAAAGAATTTTCTGATAATTAAATCTTCTGTTTAAACGCTGCGAACGCTGCGAACCCGCCGCGAACGCTGCGTTTAAGTTTAGAATCTTTATTGCTCCGGAAAGAAATAAATTCACTCTAATTTCCTTTATACCTGCTCTTATTGTGGTTAACATAGAAAATCATTAACTTAACCGGCTGAATGCTGTTAACTGATAATTTCACCCATGAATGCAAGTACAATCATTGATACAAACGGAAATAATACTTTACGTCAGGGATCAGGATCTGAGTACTGAGTTTTATTCCATCATCCTCTCCCGTCAACCATCCCTCCATGTGCCTGGCATGACGGAGTTCATTTTATCTGATACATGTAAATTAGGATTAATGCCCAATGATGGAATAGCCAAAATCATCCATCCAAATTTACCACATCCTGAAACCGCAACAGGAATACCCCGATGTGAAATCTACTGGCTCGTAGATGATATTAATGCTGCATGTGCGCTCGCTCTCACCGCCAAAGCAAAATTAGTAAGTCCCGCTGCCCTCCGCGACTGGGGCCATCGTGTTGTCTATTTTTCAGATCCGGATGGACATGTGATTGCGTTTGCAGAGGTAGTAAAGCAATAAATAAGTTTAGATGTTTTAAGTACATAAGCTTTGAAGGAGATGGGTAGAAAGGTTTGAATTTACTCGTATAAACTTCTCTTTTGTAAATATTTGTGGAACTCCAATTTTATGATAGGACAACGTACATTGGTCTAAAAAAGAATTCCAAATCCGCTTGTTATAAGAATCCCGTTTTTCTCGATTTTCTTTTTACCGGTACTACTTAATCCATTTATGGAATAATTGCTGCCTAAATCATATGAATATATTTCCGGGGTAACATAGATTATTCCAATGGAGAATTCATATCCCCATTTCTTTTTATCAGTTTGATAAGTGCAGGAAGTCGCAAAGTGATTCTTTATAGAATTTGGCTTTATATATGTTGAAACCGTATTTTCAAAGTAGTCTGTGTTTGGAAAATTTGTTCGAGAAGAAAATGTAATGGAATAGGCTCTGACTATTTGTCTTTGAAAATCCAGATTCAAAAAGAATTTCTTATTAGCATCTTTTTTATTTAGTAAACATCGTGATCTCAAACCAATTCCCAATGCTTTATAATTTAGACTTGATAAACGATCACCATTACGAACATCACTATTAAATTCAACTTTGGTTATTCCGGTTGTTATGGATAATAGGGGGCCAAGTTCAATTCTATCATAAATTTTCCAAAAGTTACAATAGTTTATTGAAAATAAGTAATATATTAATCTTCCATTTGCATTATTGACCGGAAATTGTATTTGATCATTGGAAGGTATAATACCGGAAATTGAAATATCATTATTTAATGTATTTTGCCCACTGCATTTAATATTCAAAGCAAATAATAAGATGAAGAAGGTTTTTCGTAACACTTTTAATTGTTTTGTTAAAATAATTACATTAGGAGTCTCGTGTATAAAGAACCTTGAAATTAATCATATGTGCTATTCTTGGAAAAATTTCATTCCACACTCTTCATCTCCTCAATCTTCTCCAACAGTAAACTGGACTGTTTATAATCCACATTGGCTTTTTTTGCGAGGTCAATGGTATGTTTGCAGGCGGTCAGGGCAGGCTCTTTTTTTCCGAGTTTGAAATAGATGCCTGAAAGCGTATGGTTGTTACGGATATTATCTTGCAGGGAAACTGCTTTTACTGCCCAGGTTTCTGCTTTCGCCAATAATTCTTTATCCGTTATCCGTTCATAAAAATTATACGCGACTTCATTTAACCGTCGGTAATCTTCCATGCAATATTTTTCAATGAAGGGCACGGCTTCGAGTTGATAGTTTTTCCAATCGGATCTCATCTTATGTCGGTTCAATGAAGCATAAGCAATGATTTTTTCAGAGAGATCTAATTCCGATTTGCGGAGTTTCTCTACCATCGTGTTGTAGCCGGAAGTATCTAATTTCTGAACACGATTCATTAAAGCAGAATTGTAAAGTGAGATGATTTTATTATCAATACTGTAAGCAGTGTAAATTTTAGCGTACTCTTCCCGTAAATACATGACTTTTTGAAAAGAGGTCGTTTCCACTTCTTTGAAGAGATCGTACATGATTCTCCAGTTCTCATGTTTCAACATCTCCTTATCACTCAACCCGCTGAGATAAGCGTTGATCGTTACCTGATTATCCAATCCCGCTTTTTCGAGCATCTTCATATAGGTCGTGATCTCTTCGATATTGGCTTTTTTGTCGAAGTATTTTCTTTCAAACGTACGCAGTTGTTTGGTGGTGTCCAGTGCATCTTTTCCTAACTGAAGAAACTCAGCAATGTTTTTCTTCCCCGCCGAGCGATGCATCATCACTGTATTGTTATAGTCGAAGAAAACATGTGTGGGATAGTTTTTAATTTTAATTTTTTTATTGAACTCCCTTCCCTCTTTTTCCATATCCATTTTAATGCAGACATAGTTTTTGTTATAGTACGCCGCCACCTCCTGATCTTTATAAACACTATCTACCATGAATTCACAAAAGTGACACCAGGAGGCAAAGGCATGCAGGAAGATGGGTTTCTTCTCAGCTTTCGCTTGTTGAATCGCCTGATCAAATGTGATGGCGCGGAAATTGATCCCTTCCTTTTCCTGTGCGGTAACAGAACTTGTGAAATAGAGGGTGAATAGAAGTATAAGAGAGGTCTTTTTCATGGCATAAATAACTGTACTAAATTAAATATTTTATTTTTATAGTTAACGAGCGAATTGAATAGTCAGCACTAGTGTATATGACTTGGCAGGAGGCAGTAAGGCATTTTCCAATCTGTTTTTTTTCGTTCTACCAAAGGTGTTACTTTTCCGTTACAGTCTGTCAACCTTCCCTGAGCATCTCTTTTCATAATTTTCATTTTTCCTTCATGGATGGCTGCGATTGTTTTCTGTTGCAGTTCGGAAAACGCCACTTCTTTGTTTTCTCTTGCAATGCGCAATCCTTCTTCATTATTAAAAAGATCCATCTCTACAGCGGTGGCATCTTGCAGATATCCATCTTCTGTTTTCCCTCTTTTAAAGGCTTTGTAATTCCCTTTTTCATGCGCCTTGCCGAGTTTACGGGATGCTTTTTCTCCGATGGTAGTCCCCAGACAAGCCATCCAGAAAGCATGACGGAAGGCATCTAATTTTCCTCCATGAGGAAAGGTGTCGAGTTCCTGTTTGCGATAGAGAATGGTCGTTTCATTTCTCACATAAGCGGTAATACGATGTGCTCTTCCGGCTTTAAACAGATGTGTCAGCGTCCAGCATTTTTCAGGTCCGCTTAACTTAAAGAAAGCAGAAATCCTCGATTGAGTATAAGCCGGAAACGTTAACAGGAGAAACAATAACGTGATTGTTTTTGTCATTTAGCCATATGAAACATCATCGCCTTCGCAAAAGCAAAACTGAAAAATTGCAGTTGCTCTTGTTTGTTGTCCGTCTCACCCGCCAGACTAACACGAAAGCGATCCCATAACGACTCCGGTGCATCCAACGTAGGGATACAATAATATTCAGGAGCGCCGCGCAATTTGGTATATACCATTATGATGGCACAGGGTTGTTGTTCTGATGGTCGATAAAGTCCTTTGAAAGAGGCTTTGCGTTCTCCATACTCGTAATCTTTGAGATCTTTTACTTTATAACCTCCCTTTAATTCCACTTTCATTTGCATCAGCATTTTATAACCTACCGAACCCATTACATATTCGTCTTCAGTAGTGGCTGCTATTTTTTGATCTTGTCCGAAAGTAGGGGTGGTGTTGAATAAGATCACCAGAAGGAGGGCACTAAATATTTTTTTCATAGATTAACGGTTTCTACAAAGTTAAGAAAGCTATGGGCGATCACAACTATTGTTCTTTAAAGTTTTGATGAAGGAAGTCGGGTGCAGGTATAATTCCTGGTAATTTTAGTAAAATTCAGATTAAATTGATTTAACTTCCTAACCTGATATTATGCGCTAACTATGTAGATAAACCTATTAATTAAGAAGTTGAAGTGTTAGAATTATGGTTTTTTATAGTATTGATAAACAATGTAATGTATTACATAAATGTAAAATCTACCTTTTATTTTTGCAAAATTGCCTTTTGTCCTTATATTTACTAAGAATTAAGAATATGACAACAGCAACAGCAGAAAAAATTCTCCTTAAGGAAATACCGAATAGTCCCTTAAATGAAGATAAAATATTAAAACTTATTTCCTCTGAGTTATTGGACAAACAGTCAATTGCCTTTATAAAAAGAATTACAAAATTTAATGACCAATATATTTCAGATTTATTAAAAATTAGTATCCGAACGTTAAGAAATTATACCTTAGTGGGTGCAATGCTTAAAACAAAATTGGCAAAGGAACATTGGATAAAAATTCTTTCACTTTACAAGCATGGAGAAGAAGTTTTTGGTGAAAAGGATTTATTTATTGAATGGCTGAACGAGAACAATTATTATTTTGACAATAAGCCTCCTATATATTTTATAGATACCGTAGCGGGAATTAAATTCATCGATAACCAATTAACGGGTATGCAATACGGTGATAATGCTTAACGATGGAGCTTTTTAGAATTGCAGAGGAAAAGTATGCGTCGGATTTAATTGCATCCGGAATAGCAGGGCGGTGGAATGATGATAATGAATTTGTTATTTACACTGCCTCGTCAAGAGCTTTAGGCACACTGGAGAAGGTTATAAGGTTTCAAAGTATTCACCCTAAAGTTGTTTATAAAGTGATGGTGATTTTTATTCCGGATAATCCGGATTTTATAACAGAAGTGAAGATCGGCCATTTGCCATCATATTGGAGAGAAGTTTCCGCCTATCCTGAATTAAAAGCTATTGGAACAGATTGGTATAATAAAAGGAAATCATTGGTTTTGAAAGTCCCTTCTTCAATTATTACCAAGGAATTTAATTTTTTAATTAACACGGAACATCCTGATTTTGGGGTTGTGAAATTAGCTTTGATTGGAGATTATTTTTTTGATGAAAGACTCCTGTCAATGAATTCATCGGGTGCAAAAGCATCAAAAAGTAAAACAAAAAAATAAAATACCCATAGGAACCTTCATTAAGCCTGAACCTTTACCTTCCCCCAAGGCTTTATCTGCCAGGTAATGGAGCCGGTGCAAATAGGATGTTGGTTGGTGTCGAATACCTGAACAGCATAAGTTTTTACTATGGAATCTTCAGTGACCAATGCAGCTTTAATGGCAGCTAACTCCGATTGATCAATTCCAAATTCAGCATTTACTTTCATCTTGCCCTGGTACAGGTATTCCATCTGTATGGATTTCAGAATTAGCCGGTATTGCTCCGGTGGAAGCGCGCGCGCCAGACTCAGTCCGCTGATGTATTCACAAAGCGTAGCCAAAGCACAAGCATGAACTCCATTAATATGGTTTTTGTTTTTGCGAATGAAAGGAATGGAGATGAGTAATGTGTCTTCCTTTACCTGCTCCACTTTTAATCGATGCGGCTGATTAAAGGGAATGGTCCTCCAAAGTACGATGTTAAATAACCATTTGTAAAACCCCGACGTTTTCGCCTTTTCCAGTAAGCTGTTTAGATTCATCGGTGGATTTATTATTTATTCAGTAAGACTTGGACTTTTTACGCCATTTAGGTTGAAATGTTCCACATCTATATTTCGTGAGTATGAATCAGGAGTACTTGAAGTGATATGACATGGAATGATTTTTTAAATAGGGTTGTTCCGGAGTGGGTCAATTCCTTGCTGACATATCATGACTGTTTACTTGGGGTTTCATTCATTTATTGTCCGCTTGAACCGGAGCGATATGTTGTTGCATTAAATGAAACATCGCTTCTTCCAACTCTGCTTCCAGGCGTTGAATGATGTTTTCACAGGGAATGATGTCGTGAATCAATTCTACGCTCTGTCCTGCTGCCCAAAGGTTGTCGTAATTTCCGGGCTTAACCGCTTTTTCAAATTTGCCCATGCCTTTGTATTGTACCAGCATCTTGAAGTATTTTTTTGTTGTTGGATTATTGCTCATCCACCGTTCGAACCAGTTTTGTTTCGGGCCAATTTTTTTTGCGTAGGGTGTGCTGATAATGGCGCAGGGTGTTCCGGAGATGCGTTCCGTCATCATGATATCATCCATTCCCGAATCCACAATCGCATTTTTATACGCTTCACTGACCGCCGCTTCATTGGAGGCAATAAATCGGGTTCCGATGCTGGCACCCGCAGCTCCAAGAGCCAAGACAGATAGAATTCCTGCTCCTGTGGCAATACCTCCCGCCGCAACGACCGGAATATGCGGATAATTTTCACGGAGAAAAGGTAGCAGCACCGACTGTGGATAAGGTCCGGCATGCCCGCCCGCTCCCTGACTCACCGCAATAAATCCATCACACTGCAACGACGCACATTTTTCGGCATGTTCCGCATTGGTGACATCGCAAAACACTTTCCCTCCATATTCATGTGCTCTTTGAATTACCTCTTTTGGATTTCCCAGACTGGTAATGTAGAAGGGCACCTTTTCCTTTACACAAATTTCAAGGTGATCTTTGTATAACGGATTTGTTTGCTGAACAATAAGGTTCACACCATAATTTCCCGGAGCATTGTGTTCCTTTTTAAAAAGATTTAAGGTTTTAAGCAATGCACTCAGTTCATTCTCTTTTCTATAGTTGAGCGTAGGGAAGGTGCCCATAATTCCACATTGCATCGCGCTCTTCATCATGGCCTCGTTCGAAACCAGGAACATAGGCGCCATGATGACCGGAATGCGCAATTGAAACATGTCGGTAAATGAAGTATTAAATGACATAATTTATAATTATTTCTACGCTGTTTCGCTATTTCACGAACCAGATGTATATTTGACCTAAAGCTAAAACATTTCGGATTATGTCAGTGACCCGTCTCTTCGATTTATTAAACCGCTATCGTGAATTATATCCTGATAAAAAGGATGCACTCGCTGCTAAGGTAAACGGCCAATGGCTGCCGGTCTCCGCTGCTGAGTTGCTGCTTCAAACGGAGTTGGTGAGCTATGGTTTTCTAGAGATGGGCTTGCAAAAGGGAGATAAAGTGGCTACCCTGAGTAATAACCGACCCGAATGGAATTTCATTGATTTGGGTCTCATGATGGCCGGTGGTATTCATGTGCCGGTTTATCCAACGGTTTCCACGGATGATCTTCGGTTTATTCTCAATGATGCCGAAGTGAAATATGTCTTTGTATCAAGTGCAGAACTTTGGGAAAAGATAGCACCGGTAGTTCAGTCGATGCCTGGAATTAAGGCGATGTATTGTTTCGACACCATTCCCGGAAAACCGCATTGGACAGAAATTGTTGCATTGGGTAAAGCCCATCCTGCTCCTGAAAAAGTCAAGAGTATTTGCGATACCATTGGCGCCAATGACCTCGCCACTTTATTATATACGAGTGGAACCACCGGCTTTCCGAAAGGAGTCATGTTGTCGCATGATAACATTATCAGTCAGTTGCTGGCAGCACAAACGCTGGCCCCTGTTGACAGCAATAGCAGGGCACTGAGTTTCCTCCCCCTGAATCACGTGTATGAAAGAGTATTGAGCTATCTCTATATGTATCTGGGTGTCGGAATTTATTATGCAGAGAGTATTGAAAAAGTAGCCGATAATCTGAAAGAAGTACAGCCGGAAATTTTTGGATGTGTTCCGCGTCTCTTTGAGAAAGTCTATGACCGGATCATTGCAAAAGGTGCCGACCTCACCGGAATCAAGAAAAAGTTGTTTTTCTGGGCGGTAGATCTGGGATTAAAGTATGAAATCAATTCCGCCAATGGTGCTTTTTATGAATGGCAATTGAAGATCGCGCGAAAGCTGATTTTCAGCAAGTGGCAGGAAGCATTGGGAGGGAAAGTCAAGGCCGCCATTTCCGGTGGTGCAGCCCTTCAGCCCCGCCTTGCGAGAATTTTCTGGGCAGCGGATATTCCTATTTTGGAGGGATATGGTCTCACAGAAACCAGTCCTGTTATTGCAGTAAATACACTAAAGCCGGGAGGATTGAAATTCGGTACGGTTGGAAAAACAATAGAAAAGGTAACGGTGCGCATTGCCGAAGATGGAGAAATTCTTTGCAAAGGTCCGAACGTGATGTTGGGTTATTACAAACGCCCTGACCTCACCGCAGAGATGATCGACGAAGAGGGCTGGCTGCATACCGGTGATATCGGCGAGATGGTAGATGGAGTCTATCTCAAAATCACCGACCGTAAGAAGGAGATTTTCAAAACTTCAGGAGGAAAGTACATCGTTCCTCAAATCATCGAAAACAAACTGAAGGAGTCGCGCTTCATTGAACAAGTGATGGTGATAGGCGAGCATCAGCGGTTCGCTGCAGCGTTGATTGTTCCGGGTTTCGCTTTTGTGAAAGAATGGTGCGAAAGGAAACAAATACCAATACCGGCTACCAACGAGGAACTCATAAAAATCGAACGTGTCAAAAACAGAATCATGAAGGAAGTGAATGCGGTGAATGAAGGTTTAGGTTCCTATGAAACCATTAAAAAAATAGAACTCCTCCCCAGGGAATGGAGTATTGACAGAGGAGAGATGACGCCGAAGCTCAGCTTAAAGCGAAAAGTAATTCTGGAAGCGAATAAAGCATTGGTAGATAAAATATACGCCGATTGAATTCAGAATTCAGAATTCAGAATTCAGAATTGGAGTGTTGAATTATTGGAGTGTGCTTATGGAACAGGGGGCCTTAGTAATTAAGGTAAGACTTCAGCGAATAACGATGTGTTCAATTTGATTCTAAGTACCGGGAATCGACGTACAGAATAGTGTACGTGTTAGTTATAAGCTAGACCAAGATGCTGTACTATTCAAAATATCAAATACTCCGGCACTCAGGTCTTTTCAAATCATCTAATTCCATCATTCGATAACCATTCGAAATATTTTAATTCAACCTTCATCAAAAAAAATTCATAATTCAATTAAATATTTCCTTGCCCAAGCAGTACCACCGGATTTTCCAACAGCGCCTTAAACGTATTCAGAAATTTCGATCCAACTACTCCGTCAACAGCACGGTGATCACAGCTCAATGTTACCTTCATCACATTGCCCGGTTGAATAGTTCCGTTTTTCACAACTGGAATTTGCTTAATCGCTCCTACTGCTAAAATACAGGCATCCGGTGGATTAATAATCGCAGTAAATTCTTCGATATTAAACATGCCGAGATTAGAAATGGTAAACGTATTTCCTTCCCAATCTTGCGGCTGCAATTTTTTCTCCTTGGCTTTTTTAGCATACTCCTTCACTTCAACAGCAATTTGACTCAAGGTCTTGCTGTCGGCGAAACGAACTACAGGAACCAGCAATCCTTCATCTACCGCCACTGCGATACCAATATTGATATGATGATTATACCGGATACGATCGCCTAACCACGACGCATTTACGGCAGGATGCTGACGCAGTGCGGATGCCGCTGCTTTCACAACGAAATCATTGAATGAAATCTTGACTTCTGTGACCTGATTCACGCTCTCTCGGGCCCGAACCACTTCGTCCATGTCGATATCCATGGTGAGGTAGAAATGAGGTGCTGAAAATTTACTTTCACTCAGGCGACGGGCAATGGTTTTACGCATTTGGGAAACAGTCACCTCTTCAAAACTCTCTTTAGTGACCGCATTGGTAGCTAACGGCGACGAGGATACGAAAGTGCCCGGCTTAAACCAGTCGATATCACGTTTCACTATTCTTCCGTGTTCGCCGGAACCTTTCAGCATGCCGAGATCAATGCCTTTTTCATTCGCCAACCGTTTGGCCAGCGGAGAAACCTTCAAACGTTGATCGCCATTCATGGTGCTCATCATCTCCTTCACTTTTGGTGCAGCGATCGATGGGGCAGGAGGGGTAACAGGAGCAGAGGAAGGAACCGCTCCCGCAGAGGCAACAACAGCAGGTTCGGCTTTTTCAACCGGAGCTTTCTTCGCTTCCGGTGCA
This sequence comes from Bacteroidota bacterium, assembly GCA_016713925.1. Lineage (NCBI taxonomy): Bacteria > Pseudomonadati > Bacteroidota > Bacteroidota bacterium. Next base: position 400,088 of record JADJOH010000002.1, on the reverse strand, counting down.
ACCACAGATTTTGCACTGGCAGTGGCAGCTTCTTCCTTTGCAAGTAATTCTTTATAATCCTCACCGGCTTTTCCTAAAATGGCTAAGATGCTGTCAACCGGTGCAGCTTTCCCTTCTTCAATGCCAATATAAAGTAAAGTGCCCGCCTGATACGATTCAAATTCCATCGTGGCTTTGTCGGTCTCAATTTCTGCAACCAGGTCACCGTTTTTTATAGTGTCTCCTACTTTCTTATGCCATTTCACTACTACGCCTTCCGTCATGGTATCTGACATCTTGGGCATCCTGACTATCTCTGCCATATATTTTTTTATGTAGTTCGGTTTTTATGAAGTAACAAGAGGCGATAAATATATATGTTGTTCTCTACATATATTCAATATATCCGACTAGCGCCCTTGTTAAAATAATTTTAATTCCGTTAATCTGTAATATAAGGATAATCTCCTTGCGTATAAACATCTTTAAACAACTCACTCACATCCGGATAAGGAGACTCCTCCGCAAACCGGACACTGTCTTCCACCACTTCGTTGATACGCTCATTGATCTTTTCAATTTCCTCCTCTGTCGACATTTTATTCGCAATCAAAATCTGCTTTACAATTTCTACCGGATCCTGTGCTTTGTAACTTTCTACTTCTTCCTTGGTACGGTATTTTGCCGGGTCGCTCATGGAATGTCCACGGAAGCGATACGTTTTAATTTCTAAATAAATGGGTCCCTTGGTGCGGGCATGGTTCGCCGCCATCTCCATCGCCTCGTGTACTGCTTCTACACTCATCCCATCTACGGAATAGCTGGGCATATCGTACGCTAAACCAATTTTATGTAAATCATGAACATTAGAAGTACGTTCAACAGAAGTTCCCATGGCATAAGCATTGTTCTCCACAATGAATATGACAGGCAATTCCCATAGCATCGCCATGTTGAAAGCTTCATGTAATGCACCCTGACGAACCGCGCCATCTCCGAAATAGCAGACACATAGATTTCCGGTCTTGTTGTATTTTTCGGCAAAGGCAATGCCCGCTCCCAGTGGAATCTGTGCACCCACAATGCCGTGACCGCCAAAGAAGCGTTTCTCTTTAGAGAACATATGCATAGAACCACCCTTGCCTTTTGAGCAGCCTGTGATTTTTCCAAATAGTTCCGCCATCACTTCGCGGGCGCTGATCCCTTTTCCCAATGCATGTGCATGATCACGATAAGCAGTAATCATCGCGTCTTCCGGTTTCAATACACTCATGGCTCCTGCCACAACGGCTTCCTGGCCGATGTATAAATGGCAAAAACCCTTGATCTTTTGCATGCCGTACAATTGACCGGCCCTCTCTTCAAACCGCCGCATCAATTGCATGTCCTCATACCACTTCAGGTATTGCTCAGCGCTGTATTTAGGTTTAGTCTTTTTCGTCTTGGTGGCTGTTTCCATATGGGCAAAAATAAGGAAAGAGGGTGTATAAATTGATGTAGTCGTTCACGGTAAAGCAAATAAATCCCTTCCCACAATAAAATTTTAAATAATTGATAAAGTAATAGTTAAGTAGATCAAAGGATGTTCCGAGAACCATCCGTGCAAATCATTTCAATCCGTGTCAGCCGCGTTCCTTACAATTTTGATCTAAAAAACAGATCGGATATCAGGCAGATAATTCGGATGGACACGGATTTTCTATTTGAGGACATCTCCGCTGAACAAAAACGGCAGCAACTGAGCCACACAATCGGAAACGATATATGTTCCTTTGCCCCCCTCCATGATCAGCCGGATTTTATGTGCATAACGCAATTCATATTCGGCCATTACCTGCCGGCAATCTCCACAAGGGCTAATTGGAACGACAGGAAGCTTTTTTCCTTCGGGATAGGCGGTAATGGCGATGGCGATGATTTTATTTCCGGGATGTTGTGCTCCTGCAGCAAACAAGGCTACACGCTCAGCGCAGAGTCCGGAAGGATAGGCTGCATTTTCCTGATTACTCCCCCGCACAATTACCCCATTTTCCAGCATCACAGCAGCACCCACATGAAATCGGGAATAAGGCGCATAGGCATCATCGGCCGCCTTCTTCGCTTCCTCTACAAGCAAACGATCTTGTGCTGTTAACTCTTCAAATGATTCGTATTTTTCAAAATGACTGTCGAGGGTGAGTTTTTGCATAAAGGAGTATTGGTCTTTCAAAGGTAGTTATAATTTCAATCCTGACAACCACAAGCAATCACATTCACCCTCCATCAAATCTGCGTAAATCCGAATAATCCGTCAAATCAGTGTTCAAATGATCATCATGTAAAAATTAATTCACGATATTCGGATCTTCAATGAAATTCGAAAACTTCACTGAAGGCGACCTTCAGCAGCTGAAACCACTCGAGCCCGAAGGTTGGGGTGACCTGATACCGAGGTTCCGTTTGCTGCTCGAAAATGCAGGTTGTTTTACATTTAAACTCATTGTAAACAAGACCATCGCTGCTGTGGGAGCAACTATTCTGTTCCCGGAATCTGCGTGGCTGGCCTGCATCATAACACATCCTGATTACCAACGGCAAGGGATAGGAGAAAAGATGACGCGGTATTTAATTGATTCCGTCGACATGACGCTGCGACCCACGATCAACCTCATCGCCACACCCATGGGCTATCCCTTGTATAAAAAAATTGGTTTTATAACGGATAGCATATACGATCATTTTGATGTCGTCCCGGTTTATCGTCCGGAGTTGGCAGATCACCGCATCCGCAATTACGAGTCGAAAGATATAGAGGAGATTTCGCGACTGGATAAAGCCTTGTCCGGTGAGGACAGAAGCACCATGTTGTTAAACTATATGACAGAGGCTTCCGTTTTTTATGAGGGAGATGTGCTGACTGGTTACTATTTGCCATCACTGGGAGAAGGATTAATCTTCGCCCTCAATGCTACAGCAGGATCAGCACTCATGAATCTTCGTACATCCACCAAACGAAATGCTGTTATACCTCAAAGTAATAAAGCGGCACTAAATTTTATGGAAGCCGCCGGACTCCGGCCCTTTCGCATTTCAACCCGAATGTACATCGGAAAAAAAATGGATTGGGATCCGACAGCCATGTACAACAGGATAGGAGGGCAGTTGGGATGATATATGAATAAGATGTAATAAATTTAAAACGTCGGAAGCCCTCATCACTTCGCATTCAAATCATCACAACGCAAGACTTCGCGATCAAATCATCACAATTTTCAAATCATCACAATTTTCAAATCATCAAATCTTTGCATCTCCATCATTTTTATAACTTTGCGACTATCCATCGAAGATTACCGCAACAAACCATTAGTTTTGTGATCCTGTACATCTTCTCCTCCTTCATATAAATGCAAATGCTATTTGAGCCGCAACTTCTTCCTTTTCCGGTAATGGAAACACCTCGCCTGCTATTACGGAGGATGAAAGTTGAAGATGCAGAAGAAGTTTTTTTTCTTCGTTCAAATCCTGAAGTCAACAAGTATTCATTGCGCCCTCTCGCCACTGAAATAAAACAGGCAGAGGAATTCATACAGCTCGTTGAAAGTTTACTGATCAGCAATGAAGGAATCACCTGGGTGATGGCATTGAAGGACGCTCCGGAAAGGATGATCGGGAATCTGGGCATCTGGCGATTTATAAAGGAACATTACCGCGGTGAATTGGGGTATGTATTACATCCGCAGTATCAGGGAAAAGGATACATGCAGGAAGCATTTAACGAAGTCATTAAATATGGCTTTGAAACGTTAGGACTGCATTCATTAGAAGCGAATGTAGACCCGTCGAACCTCCCCTCCATCAAATTACTGGAGCGCAATAATTTCATTCGTGAAGCCTATTTCCGGGAAAATTATTTTGCCAATGGCACCTTTCACGATACAGCGGTGTATACGCGATTGGCAAATAAGTTTAGAAGCGACATTAGCTAGCCCCTACAGGGCTGGTGTTCGAGGAATGTGAGAGTCTATAGCTATAAGGTATACCTTAAACTTCAATTAAAATATTCTTTCATCCGCTCGAAAAAACTCTTATCTCCCTTTCCCGGCTTGGGTTTGAAGTTCTCTGATTCACGAAGTTTTTCCATCGTTTTCTTTTCTTCCGTGCTGAGTTGCTGAGGTGTCCAAACATTGATGTTGACGAGTAAATCTCCTCTTGTATAGGAATTCAGTGCAGGAACACCCTTGCCTTTCAGACGAAGAACTTTTCCGCCTTGAGTACCCGGCTCGATTTTAATTTTTGCTTTTCCTTCCAGCGTTGGTACTTCTATAGCAACACCCAAAGCAGCATCAGCAAAACTGATGTAGAGGTCAAAGATGAGATGGTCGCCGTCTCGTTGCAATTGAGGATGTGGTATCTCTTCCACCACAATCAACAAGTCACCGGGAATGCCACCACGTTCTGCTGCATTTCCTTTGCCGCTCACGGTGAGTTGCATGCCTTCCGCTACTCCGGGTGGAATGTTGATGCTGATAATTTCCTCCCCTTGCTGCAAGCCGGAACCGGTACACGCCTTGCATTTATTGGTGATCGTTTGGCCTTCTCCGTTACAGGTTGGACAAGTAGTGATCGTTTGCATTTGTCCAAGGAAGCTATTCGTCACACGACGGATTTGACCGCTCCCTTTACACGTATTGCAGGTAGAAAAAGCACCTGTTCCGGCCTGTGCTCCGGAACCACCACAGGTCTGGCAGCTGATTTGTTTGTTGACCTTTATTTTTTTCTCAGTCCCTTTAGCAATTTCTTCAAGGGTGAGCTTAACTTTTATGCGAAGATTCGTTCCTCTGTTAACAGTTCTTCTTCCGCCTCGACCTCCTCCGCCGCCTCCGCCAAAGAAACTTTCAAATGGATTTCCTCCTCCAAAAATATCACCGAACTGGCTGAAAATATCCTCCATGTTCATGCTCTGTCCGCCACCAAATCCTGCAGCACCGCCAACGCCATTGTGGCCAAACTGATCGTACCTGCTTTTCTTTTCAGGGTTGCTCAGGACCTCATAGGCCTCTGCAGCTTCTTTGAATTTATCTTCGGCCGCTTTATCACCCGGATTTTTATCGGGGTGAAATTTCAGCGCCATTTGTCGGTAGGCTTTTTTTATCTCTGCTTCTGATGCGCCTTTCGCAACTCCTAGTACTTCGTAGTAATCTCTTTTTGACATGTAATGTTCTCTTAACTGCCTACAACAACTTTTGCATAGCGTATAACTTTTTCGTTGAGCCAGTATCCTTTTTCTACTTCATCAACAATTTTCCCTTTCATGGCAGCATCTTCAACCGGTATTTTTGTGATGGCTTCATGCAATTCAACATCAAATTCATGACCAATGGAGTCCATGGGTTTCAATCCTTTTTGTTCCATTGTATTCAAAAGTTTTTGATGAATCAAGACGATGCCTTCCCGGGTAGAAGGATCTGCATTTTCACCCATTGCTTTTAAAGCTCTTTCAAAATCATCCAGTGTAGGCAGCAAAGAGGAAATGATATCTGATCCCGCCGACTTGATTAACTCCGCCCTTTCCTTGATGTTTCTTCGTTTATAATTTTCGAACTCAGCATATAACCGGAGATGATTGTCTTTTAGTTCACTGATTTCTTTTTCAAGTTTACCGATCGGATCCTCTTCCAATGGCTTTTGCTCGGAGGCCTCTGCTTCGGAAGAACGTTGGATTTCTTCTGCAATTGGGTTATCCTGAAATTCACTCTGCTTATCTGATTCCTGGCTCATCACTTTTCTATTGCTAAATGGGTTTCTTAGTTTCATGTATTTTTTTGCCCGACACAAAAATACTGCCATTGGGCAATAGTAGACAAATTGGCAGAAGTAATGGTCATAAAACAAAAAAGCCTCCCAAAGGAAGCTCTTTTGTCTTAGTTGGATGGGAGGGAGTTTATTCCCGGATTATTTTATTTTGTTTCGTTGGCCTTGTCTGAACCGGTGCTGCTTCCACCTTTAGCCAGATAAGATTCCAGTGTAGATTCAAGGTTTGCACCTCTTAAACCGCGTGCTACAATGACGCCGTTTCCGTCAATCAGGTAATTGGCAGGGATGGAATTTACGCCATAAGTCGCTGCCGGCTTCGACTGCCATCCGCCCAAATCACTCACATGGTAGGGCCATTCGAGTTTATCCTTTGCAATGGCTTTGATCCATGCTTCTTTGTTTTGGTCCAGACTCACGCTATAGATCGTAAAGCCTTTTCCGTTTTTAAATTTCTGATCCTTGAATTTTTGATAGGCCGCCACTACGTGGGGATTTTCCATTCGGCAGGGTCCGCACCAGCTTGCCCAGAAGTCGAGCAATACCATTTTGCCTTTTAAAGAACTGAGGGCGATTGATTTACCTTCAGGACTAGTATAAGCTAAGTCAATAGCCTTGTTGCCGATTGCAGTCCCGGTATTGTTCTGAGGACTCTTTGTAAAAGAAGTTAACGAGACAGCTGCGAGAGCTAAGAAGCCACTGAACCCCAGCAGAATAGCGATTTTTTTCATATGATTTTAAGATGTTTTTCTTTTAAGACGCGGGACTTTGGCAAAAATAGTACCAATTCCGATTTATTATAGTGTTTAATATAATTTACTTCTCCAGAGCTAACTTGGCTTCCGGCTTCCGGCTCCCGGCTACGGGCTCGGCTCCTGGCTCCCGGCTACCGACTTCTAGCTTCTGGCTTCTGGCTATTTCAACCTTTAACTTTAATCTTCAAATCTTTCAACTTAATTATTGAAACTTTAAACTTTAAACCTTAAACTTTAAACCTTAAACCTTAAACCTTAAACTTTGAACATTAAACTCTTTTTATCTGAGCTCCTAACGCGTTCAAACGTTCGTCAATTCTTTCATAGCCGCGATCAATTTGTTCGATATTATGGATCACGCTTTTGCCTTTTGCACTCATGGCGGCGATCAGGAGGGCTACTCCTGCACGAATATCGGGTGAGGTCATTTGAATGCCTTTCAAGGGGTGTTTACGGGCAAGACCGATAACGGTTGCACGATGCGGATCACAGAGGATGATCTGTGCTCCCATATCGATAAGTTTATCGACAAAGAACAACCTGCTTTCAAACATTTTCTGGTGGACAAGAATAGTTCCTTTAGCCTGAGTAGCAGTAACGAGGATCACACTGAGTAAGTCCGGTGTGAAACCGGGCCATATCTGATCGGCAATCGTGAGTATAGATCCGTCAATAAAGGTATCGATCTCATACATCTCCTGAGCCGGAATATAAATATCGTCCCCTCTGAATTCCATCTTTATTCCCAGCCGTTGAAAAGTAGAAGGAATAATGCCGAGATGTTGTAATCCTACATTTTTAATGGTCAACTCACTCTGCGTCATGGCAGCCAGACCGATAAAAGAACCGACTTCTATCATATCCGGCAGGATGCGGTGTTTCGTTCCTTTTAATGATTTCACCCCTTCAATCACCAGCAAGTTGGAGCCAATACCTGTGATTTTAGCTCCCATTTGATTCAGCATTTTGCAGAGCTGTTGCAAATACGGTTCGCAAGCGGCATTGTAAATCGTGGTCGTGCCTTCAGCCATCACTGCGGCCATCACGATATTCGCTGTTCCTGTAACCGAAGCTTCGTCGAGGAGCATATACGTTCCTTTCAGGTGCTGCGCATCTACCCGGTAAAAATTATCATTGCTGTCGAAATCAAATTTTGCACCCAGATTTTGGAAACCGATAAAATGGGTATCTAACCGTCTGCGTCCGATTTTATCTCCACCCGGCTTTGGAATCGCGGCTTTCCCATAGCGGGCAAGCAAGGGACCAATAATCATGATAGACCCTCTTAAAGCAGCTCCCAATTTGGCAAATTCTTTTGTCTCGAGATAACTGAGATCAATGTTTTTAGCCGTAAAGGAGAACGTATTGGGCTTTAAGCGTTGGGTCTGTACGCCCATTTTTCCGAGCAATTCAATCAGCTTGATGACATCCCGTATCTCCGGAACATTTTCTATGATGCATTCTTCTTCAGTAAGCAAAACTGCACAAAGTATTTGCAAGGCTTCATTCTTGGCTCCCTGAGGTTCAATAGTACCATTCAGTTTGCAGCCACCGGTGATTTCAAAACTGCCACCTGTCATATTCGAAGTTTCGGCGGGTTTATTTGCCACGGCTGTATCCATTGGTAGGGGTACGTTGTTTTCTGAGATTTTTATTTCGTTGATTTCTTCTGTCTGCTTCTTTCAGATCGATGAATTTGTTCGTGAGTTTCATATCATCACGAATCTCTAATACTCCTCCTGAAAATTCCTTCAATTGTTCTCTGATGACATCATCATCCACCGAGTCGCGGTTCCAGGTGAGGTAACTCATCTTCATAAAATTGGCAATGGCTTCCACCACCTGCTGACGTTCCGGAGTATCTTCCATCTTTAACGCTTCCTTGATCATAAGCTCGATCGTACTGCCATAATGTCTCAGTTTAATGTTTTTCTGAGGGTAGGGCATGGGAGATGGCTTCACATGGGTGAGGTCTTTGTCGGGCATCGGAAAAGGGGAATCGCAATCCAGTTTGAAGTCGGAGATGATATAGAGATGATCCCAAAGTTTATGTTTATAATCGACAAATTCGCGTAACTGCGGGTTGAGAATGGCCATAGCATTTACAATGGTCTTTGCGGCTTTGGTGCGCTCGTCACGGTCTTCAAGCTGAACGGTGAATTCTACCATTTCCTGTATGGAGCGCCCATATTCTGAAATGATCAGCGATTTTCTGGAGGTGTTGTATTGCATGTATTTATAGGAAAGTACTGTATTATTTACTGCCAAAGTTAAGGATTATTGGATTATCATTTTAGTGAAATTTATGTTCATCTATTAATTATAATTCCGATACAACATTTTGCTTCCGGCTAGCATTTCTCTGCTTCCGGCTGCCAGCTACCGGCTTCCAGCTCTTTGCTTCCGGCTTCCGGCTGCCAGCTACCGGCTCATTTGTTTTAGCATAAGAGTGTAGTTAAACCTTGCGAACCATATTCTCATATGCAATCATCCACTAGTAGAAATCAGCAAGATCAGCTCAGAGTTGCCTGCTCTGTTTCAGAAGCGCAGGTGATAATTTTAAAGGAAAGACTTTTGTTATGGTATCTCAAATTAATTCAGGAACACAGCAACAATGTACATTAGGCAACTATTTTTCAAACTTATTGCGGTTCGCGATCACAGCCGGCAGCTGGAAGCCGGAAGCCGGAAGCGAATTTACTCTACCACTCTAAGCTTCGCAAATTTCAGAAGCAGTTGCTTTTGTCCTTGACCATCAAAAAGGATAGTAGCTTTATGGTCCGGTGATCGGCCCTCAATGCTGATGACTTGTCCGCGCCCGAAACGCTGATGTTCGACAAATACGCCCGTCGTAATTTTTGAAGGATCATCCGCAATAAAATCACTGACCGGAGGAGCCGGTTGTGCCACATTGATTTTTTTGAATCCTTGTGGTACCGGGCTGCTGTTGGTCACAGGTGAGGGTTTAACGGTACTCTTTGCAGCACTTGATCCGGACTTCGGTGAATTTCCGCGGTAAGGTTTCGCATTTCGCTGAAAACTGCGATTTCCTCCGCCTCCTCCGCCTCCATAGTTACCCCATCCTCCCCGCTCATCTTCCTGATCAAATAAGGCCTCACCGCGTTGTACCGGCATTTCTATGCATTCACTATCGACTTCTTCTAAAAACCGGCTGGGTTCACACATGATCAGGTTGCCCCAACGGTAACGGGTAGCCGCCATTGATAATGTCAGCTTTATCTCTGCTCTGGTGATGGCTACATAAAACAATCGTCGTTCTTCTTCGAGATCAGTTCGTGAATTGACACTGAGTTGTGAGGGAAATAAATTTTCTTCGAGTCCGACGATGTATACATTTTTAAACTCCAGTCCTTTTGAACTATGGATGGTCATGAGTGAAACTTTATCGTCATCACCGTCTTTGTCATTGTCGGCATCGGTTAAGAGGGCGATGTCCTGAAGGTAAAGGTCAAGAGTACGCAAGGCGTTTAGATCCTGTTCTGCAGAAGGGGACTCCAGTGGAATTTTTCCATGCTCACTGAACTCCTTGATACCGTTCAATAGTTCTTGGACGTTTTCATAATGACTGACACCTTCCGGGGTCCTGTCATTGTATAGTTCGGTGAGCAATCCGGAAGCAGAGGCGATATGACTCGCCAGCTCATAGGCACTGTGATTGGGCAACATCACCTGCCAGCTTCTGACCATCACGGCAAACTCAGCTACCTTATCACGGATACCTCCGTTGATACCGGCTTTGAATTCATGAATATTTTCGAGCACATTCCACACCGAAACATTCTCCTGCGCCGCGTGCACAACAATTCTGTCGATGGTGGTTTTTCCGATTCCTCTCGCCGGATAATTGATGATGCGTTTCATCGCTTCTTCGTCCAGAGGATTGATCGCCATGCGGAAATAAGCCAGAAGATCTTTAATTTCCTTCCTGTTGTAGAAGGAAACGCCTCCAAATACCCTATACGGAATATTTCTTCGTCGCAAAGCTTCTTCCATCGAACGACTCTGCGCATTGGTGCGATAAAGAATAGCGAAATCTTTATGGCGGTAATGTTTGTTCATCTTCTCTTCAAAGATGCTTAAGGCTACCTGATTTCCTTCTTCATTATCACTGAGTGCTTTCAGGAGTTTTATTTTTTCACCGTGGTGATTGTCGGTCCAGACTTCTTTTTTAAGTTGATTCTTGTTGAAGGTGATCACAGAATTGGCCGCCTGAACTATGGTCTTGGTGCTGCGGTAATTCTGCTCCAGCTTGTATGTTTTTATCTCGGGAAAGTCACGTTCAAAGTTGAGGATATTCTGGATGTTGGCACCGCGAAAGGCATAAATACTCTGTGCATCATCTCCCACTACACAAATATTCTGATGCATGGCAGATAATTTTTTCACGATGATGTATTGTGCGAAGTTGGTATCCTGAAACTCATCTACCATCACGTACTTGAACTTCGTCTGATATTTATACAGTACATCGGGATGTTCCTGAAATAATTTCCAGGTATTGTACAGGATATCATCAAAATCCATTGCTCCGGCTTTGAAGCAACGTTTGCTGTACAATTCAAAGAGTAATCCCATCTTTGGTTTTCCGCTCGACTGATCATCTCCTGTAAGTTCACTGTTTTGCTGGTATTCCTGCCAGTTGAAGAGGTTGTTTTTTGCAGAGGAAATTCTGTTCAATACTGCTGAAGGCTTGTACGTTTTATCGTCCAGGTTTTGCTCTTTCAAAATATCCCTGATCAGACTTTTGCTATCGTCGGAATCATAGATGGTGAAGTTGGAAGGGTAGTTGATTTTATCGGCTTCGCTACGCAATATTCTTGCAAATACAGAGTGGAAAGTTCCCATCCATAAGTTCCGGGCTTCATTCCCCACTACTTTGGAAATACGCTCTTTCATTTCACGCGCAGCCTTGTTGGTAAAAGTCAGTGCCAATATGTTAAAGGGGTCGTTGCCTTTTTCGATGAGATAGGCAATGCGGAAAGTGAGGACCCTCGTTTTTCCTGAGCCGGCGCCTGCGATGATCATCACCGGTCCATCTGTTTGCATCACCGCTTCACGCTGTACTTCGTTGAGAAGGTCGAGGTAATTATTCATACAACAAAAATAGTGTAATTACACAGGCAAATCTTCCCTCGTCCCTGAATAGTTGACAACTGTCAGAAGCTCATGAGATTCAAAATATTGTGCCTGTTTATTCTTAACAACAGCCTTCTGACTACTACTCCGTCAGATCCGGTGTTTTGAAAGCTGTGTTGAAATGGACCGGCGATTCAAGTCGATCATCTTGATAACTATCATTTTTAATTTTTTTAAAGTACTTCAGTTTTTTTATCTACCTTTAGAGTCTCAAAACGCGTTGATCCAATGAAACATCTCTTATTGCTTGCCTTGGTTTTATTCTTAAAGCCAATAACTCTCCATGCACAATGCCCTTCCGGATTCAGTGAGGTCATAGTGACCATACAACCGGATCAATTTCCCGGGGAAACCAGTTGGAGTTTAAAGGATTTATCCGGGACCATTCTGGCTGCAGGTGGTGCAGTAGGAGATACACTCTGCGTCCCTCAGGGAATTTGTCTGATTTTTGAAATCCGGGATACTTATGGAGATGGGATGTGCTGTAGTTTTGGAAATGGCTTCTATGCAGTGGCGGTGAATAGTGTTATTCAGGCAGCCGGCGGTCAATTTACATATAACGAGTACAGTTATCTCAATTGTCCTCCCGGCACACATTGCGGGAGTGCATTCACCGTGTATGAAGATACTCTCTACACGGCATACGGTGCAAGTACCTGGCATAGTTTTACACCGGATTCAACCGGAACCTATAATATTTCTACTTGCTTTCCTTCCAATAGTTGTGATACCCGGTTGTGGATCTATGATCATTGCGCCGGACTCATTTGGAACAACGACATGGCCGGTACACTCTTTTACAACGACAGCACTTGTGGCATACAGGCCTTCATTCCTGCCGGTTTGCAAAGCGGACAAACATATTATGTTCGGGTAGGAGGTGATACATCTTGCATTACGGATAGCATCCAATGGCAGATCGCTTTTGCCGGACCAATCGTAGGTTGTCTGGATCCTGCGGCTTGTAACTATAATCCTTTGGCTACAGTGAGCAATGGTAGTTGTATTTATCCCGGGGATCCGAATTGTAATTCAGGACCTGATCTTATTGTGGATGGGAATACATTGCTGTCATCGCTCAATATGGGTATTGTAAACGGTAACGATGCTTGCCTGATTGGCGAAGGGTGTTTGTCGGGTTATGGTGCCAGAAATGTAATTAACTTCAGTACGCGTATCGCCAATATCGGTGATGCTGATTATTATATTGGTGCTCCTGCTACCGGTAATTCACAGTTTGTTTTTGATCAATGTCACGGCCACTGGCATTATGCCGGCTATGCGATGTATAATATTTACGATAGTTTGGGAGTGCCACTGCAGGCAGGATTTAAAAATGGATTTTGTGTACTTGATCTCCAGTGCTTCGGAGGAACGGCGAAATACGGTTGCAGCAATATGGGTATCTCAGCAGGCTGTGCAGATATCTATGGCGCCGGACTGGCCTGTCAATGGCTGGACGTTACTAATATTCCTGCCGGACGTTATACATTGGTTGTTCGTGTTAACTGGGATCAGGATCCGGATAAACTCGGCAGACAGGAGCAACGATTTGATAATAACGTAGCCGCTGTTTGTATCAATATCACTCGCGATACAGCGAATGTACCCTCGTTCACTGTCCTCCCCAATTGTCAGCCGATCATTGATTGTGCCGGAGATACATTTGGATTAGCCATCAACGATTGTATGGGGAATTGTAACGGCAGTCGTATTAGTGGTGATTTGAATGTGGATACATTAAGAAATGATATTGATGTCGACCAGTACCTCGTAGATATCACTGCACTTAATGCTGTCATGCCTTGCAATGATGTGAATGGAGATAATGCACTCACGGTTACGGATGCGGCTCTTGTGAGCGGATGTATTCGTGAAACAAATGGTTCACATGTTCACCCGGGAGCTACGCAAAATACGCATCGGCATTGTGAGTTTCCGTTTAACATTGTCAACACCAACGATACAGTGCATTTAGGAATCGGAATGGTCAATCAAACGTTGAACTATATTGATTTAAATATGCTCAATCCCGATTGCCGCTTACTCGCCCTCGATTTTACGATGAGTGGTGTAGTGATTGATTCTGTGGTTTCGCTTGTGGGTGGTTTTTATCCGTTGATAGAATGGAATGCCGCTACCGGACGCATTGCTTTGCTGGACACTGCTGAAGTTTCATTGGGCAAACAACTTACAGCAATGCCCTTTGTCAGAGTGTATTTCAGTACATTGACAAGTACAACCGTTTGTGTAGCTTCCATCAACGCGGCCGTGAATGCCGATTACGAAGAAACCCTGAAAAGCATTTTCAACGGTTGTGTTACAGTGACCGGTATCAATATTCTCTATCAAAGCGGACTTGTCAAGATTACCCCGAATCCTTCGGAGGGTGTTTTTGCTATCTCTACCGATGTGCTCAATGGCGAAAGGGCGAACATCACTGTGCTTGATGCAATGGGAAGAGTGATCTATACTTCGGTGGAAGTCCTCTCTGCAGGAAAAGGAATTTCCATTGATCTCAGCAAACACCCCAAAGGTGTCTATCTGGTGCGTGTTCTTACCGGACAACTTGAAGTGACCGAACGACTGGTGAAATTGTAACATCTTCCTAAAAGTGACCTTAGTTTAAGCGATGGGAAGGCAACGTCCTGAAGTATCGGGAAAGCGGCGTGCGCGGCGAGTTCTCCTAACAAATCATAATAATCTTAACAAATCTGCGGCCCACCAGAATTTTATTGAGCGCTATGTTTTTTACAAATTTTTTCCGTAATTTTATTGTGATGAAAAAATTCTTTTGCGCTTTGTTGTTGATGACTGCGGTTGTAGGGTGTGGGAAGGTGGTTGCTCAGTTCAATAACAACTACTGGGTGTTTGGAGACAGTGCTTATATAGATTGGAGTAATACTGCGGCTCCAGCAGTTGGAAATGGTCCATATTACTATCGAAATGGCAGCTCATCCATTGGTAATCAAAATGGACTATTAATGAGTGCTGGATTAATTAATAATTCGGCACCACTTGATTGTTTTATATGGAACAAATATGGTAAGCGAATAGGTGATTCAATTAGAATTAAAGGTGGTCTATGGTATCATGCGAGTTTATTTGTTCCTGATCCGGGGAATGATTCAAACATCTATTTACTTACGGCAGGTGTAACTTCAGTAGAAAGTTATGGACTATATTATTCGAAAGTAAACTATAAAGCTAATAATGATTCAGGGCTTGTAATTCAGAAAAATATAGTGCTTAACACTTTTCCTGCATTTGATGCATTAATGGCTGTAAAACATGGTAATGGTCGTGATTGGTGGTTGATTACTCAGCAATGGGTTGCACCTAATGCACAAACTCCTAACAATGAATTCCGGATTTATTTGATTTCTCCTACGGGGATATCCGGACCATCAGTACAAAATATCGGAAACAATCATACAACGAATATTGGACAGCTTGTTTTTTCAAGTGATGGAACAAAATTTGCAAATATCAGCGGACGTGGATTAGTTGAGTTATATGATTTTGACAGGTGTACCGGAATGATTACAGCAACAATACCAGTTGAACAAGAACCACCCGGCCAACCTTATATCCATCTTTATCCAACGTGTGCCTTTTCAGGTGACGATTCTAAATTATACATACTGGATCTGGATCAGTTAATCGACACATACTATTTAGTGCAGTATGATTTACTTTCTTCCAATATTTCTCAAAGCAAAGTTATCATTGATAGTATGGTTGCTCCACAAGCTCCCTGGCAAATGAAATTGGCACCGGATGGTAAGATTTATATAGCTGCTTTTGATGAAAATTATTCATGGCCATATCCTGATACAAGTACCGCTTATACTACCATAAATAATAATTTAAGTGTAATTAATCATCCGGATTCCTTAGGAGCAGCCTGTGACTTTCAACCCTTCAGTTTTAATTTAGGAACTGGCCGCTCCTATTACGGCCTCCCCAACAATCCCGATTATGAACTCGGTGCATGGGTAGGGAGTCCTTGTGATACGCTGAGTGTTGGGGTGGATGATAATGTACCGGAGCAGGAGGTGTTTTTTCAAGCCTGGTATAATAGTGAGTGGAATATGATTCACGTCAACGCCTCCAAACTTAAAGGAAGAACGGGAAGTTTGCGGTTGTTTGATATGGAAGGGAGGTTGGTGTTTGAGAAAAAAATGGAGGTGATTGCAGGAGGGTATGTGACGGGAGAGATACCGATGAATGCGGTGGCGAATGGGGTTTATCTGGTCAATCTTATTACTGATTCGGAAAGTGTTTCGTCAAAAACTATCAAATTGTAAGTGCATGGAGATTGACGTCTTCCAAGGAATTTTCCTTTTTAACCACTAAGGCACTAAGGACACGAAGGGGCACGGAGGATTTTTTATTAAAAATTATTTCCTATATTCTTTCAAAACATTCATCAATCTTGTCTCCCGGCAGGGAGATCATTAATTCAATAATTCATCAATTGTATTTTGGTGTAAGATAATTTTTTTGCCTCCCACGTTGGTTGATGTCAAAGAGCAATGTTCCCATCACGGCTGTTAGGCCATCGGAACGTTGATACCATGCCAGGCGCAGACCGATGCCTTTTGTGAAGTAGTTGCGTTGTTTTTTTTGAAGGGGTAGGAAGTAAAATTCCATTCCGGCTTTGATGGCATTGAATGCGGAAAGGTCGTAGTCGGAGGTGTAGAATTCAGCGTTGGGAAGATGAGCTGATATGGTGTTGAAATAATGCGATGCACTTTGTGTGTAGAGGCGGAGGAATGGTCCGGCGTAGAAACGGTTGGTGAACTTATAGCTGAGTTCTTCTTCAAAAGAGAGGGCCTGGATACCAAAATTATCGGAGTAAAATCCGAACTCACTTCGCAGAATACTTTTCTTGCCTGCAAACCAGGTGTTGAGAAAGCTCATGCCGAATTTCCACCGTTCCTTCGGTAATTTTTCTACACGAAGGTCGCCGTCGTTGAAGTATACCCGATGAAAAGGCGTACTGAGTAATCCACGTTGATAGTTCAGCATGGGCATTACATTCATCTGCATGCGTCTATTTATGATGAAGGAATAAGCGGCCTGAAGATTATACGATTGGCGTTTGTATTCAGTCGACCATTCTTTGTAGCGCAACCCGGCAGGATAAACTAATCGTACCGCTCTGTAATAATCCGGATTCAATCGTCCTCAGCGAAGATCATCAAAGGAAGCGTCGACATTTATTCGTAATTGTCTGCCGCTGCTGTCTTTCTTCGTCGCATAGCTGAACTGAAGGGGAACAGCCAGATAATCCGATTCGACGGAGATGCCGGAACCGATTGACATCATCTGCTCATTCTCCCCTTTTCGTATAAGGGTCCCGTTAGCATGTCCTCTTCTGTCAATTCTGGACGCAGACGAAAGCACATAGTCAATATTATCAGTGGAGGCGGAAGTGATGACGTCGATGCCGGCCTTCCAGTTCAACGAGAGTTTTTCCCCAATCGCATGTGTCAGTTGAAAAGTAGTCGCCTGCACATTAAGTTTCTCGGTGCCTGAACCACCCGTAACTGCGCTATGTGTTCCATCCTGGAAGTAGGAGGAGAAGAGCGCTTTGATTTCGGTAGGGTCTATGGGTTTGGAACGAAAGATCGAATCACGCTGTTGCGCCCTGCCTGCGAAGGAAAGCGTAATGAATCCGGCGATGATGATTTTTTTTCTCATGCTCAGTTGCAACCACAGCCCCCGCTTGTTTTTTCTCCTCCCGGAAAGGTGGCGCCTTCGCGGATGCTTTCGAAATAATCTTCAAAGGCCCTGATGGGTTTTCCGTTGATCTCCATGGCCCGATCGTTTAAGTAAGCGCGCTGATAGGGTTTCACCGCCTGACATCCTTGCGCGAGTAGTAATACCCCAAGCCCAAGGAGGAACGGGTGATATTTACGAGGGAAGATTCGAGTATACCTGTTTGTTTTCATGGGCGATCACGCAATAAGTGCCGGGTAATTGCTGTATAAAATGTTTTCCTGCTTCAAGACCCATCACGTAAACTGCAGTGGCCAATGCGTCGCTGAGTTCTGCCGAGGGACTAAATACACTCACACTTCGTATACCCTTGAGCGGTAGTCCGGTTTTAGGATGAAGGGTATGACTGTACTTCTCTCCCTTGTACATAAAGAATTGTTCATAGTCGCCGGAGGTCGCAACCGAGAACGTGGGCATATTGACTTTCATCAATAAGGTTTCTTTCCCGGGATCAGCAATTCCGGTTTGCCAGTTACTTCCATCTGCACGTGTACCCATCACCGAGAGGTCTCCGCTGGCGTTGATAACACCTCCCGTGAGTTCCATCTCCTTCCATATTTTCCGTACCCGGTCCGCAGCATAACCTTTGCCAATGGCTGCAAAGCTGATTTTCATACCTCTTTTCTCCAGAAAAATGCGGTTGTTGCCAAGTAGCAGAATATGTTGGAAACCTGTTCTGGATAGCGTCGCTTTTAATTCTTCTTCCTTTGGAAATACACCTTCTTCACCCTGAAAGCGATATAGCTTTTTCAATGGACCTATAGTGATGTCGAAAGCGCCCTGAGAGATTTCCGAAAGTTTTTTACAACGTTCCAGTAAACTATAGACTTCCGCGTTGATGGTGTAAATTTTATGCGCTTCCATAGCGTTGATACGCGCTGTTTCAGAATCCGGACTGAATTCAGTCAAAAGTTTTTCTATCCGGAAGACCTCTTCTTTACCTGCTTTAAAAAAAATATCCGCTTCCTGTTCATCAGCAGCGATGACGATGAACTCAAAGGCACTGCCCATCAATCTGCAATGGTGCCGGAATTCTTTCATGGTTGGTGAAGCGCTGATTTTATTTCTGATAGTAATTCTATAGTCCCCTGACGATGATATTCAATGACCCTGAAATCATTTCCCTGAAGTAAAACAATTTTCGGGAAAACACCTTCCCGATTATAGCGTTCGGCTAATGTGTTGTTGCGTGCTTCCTCTTCTGCCGGGAGCGATCGGTGCTGAGGGAAGTCGGCGATGAGGAGTTGGGAGTTGTGGGAGGTGAAAGCGAGAAATGCAGAATCCTGCAGTACATGCTTTTCCAGATACATGCAGTTGACACACCAATCAGAGCCGGTAAAAATAAGAAGTTGCGGAGAATTCGACTCCTGTGAATAAGCAGTGATGCAGTTAAAAAGAATCAAGAGAAAAGAAAGGTAAAGGTTATAGAATTTATTCATGTTTCTGTCTATACGGGTTTATATACTTTCAAATTTGAATTTTAATGAAAATCAAGTACAATTTTAATTGATCAAAATAAGAATTGGTCATTCATTTTTAAATTCTAATTGGTTATTAAACTTGTGACTTAACCGCGGGGAACGCAAGGTAAGCGCGGGGGACGCAAGGTAAACAGGAGGAACACGGAATTTCATATCAGAATTGAGGGATGAATTTTCTCCTCCCAGTCTCGTCAGATTCAAATCGTCGAAGACGAATTGAGTAATGACGAGACGATCCTCCCCTCCTCCCAGTCTCGTCAGATTCAAATCGTCGAAGACGAGTTGAGTAATGACGAGACGATCCCCCCGGCGAACGCAGAGAGCGCCCCACTACTTCAATCGTTCCCGAATATCGAGGCGATGCTTGCGTGCGGTATCCGTAGCGATATCATAACCGGCATCCATATGTCGGATAACACCCATCGCGGGATCATTGTGCAATACTCTTTTCAGGCGTCGTGCTGCATCTTCCGTTCCGTCGGCAACGATGACCATTCCCGAATGAATGGAATAACCCATACCCACGCCACCGCCGTGATGCAGACTTACCCAGGAAGCTCCGCCGGCAGTATTGATCAATGCATTCAATATGGGCCAATCCGCTACGGCATCGGATCCGTCCAGCATCGCTTCTGTCTCACGGTTAGGGCTAGCCACCGATCCGGTATCGAGATGATCCCTGCCGATAACAATAGGTGCTTTTACTTTGCCGGTGCGTACCAGTTCATTGAAGAGTTGTCCGGCCTTTTCACGATCACCTTGTCCGATCCAGCAGATACGGGCAGGCAATCCCTGGAAGGCGATGCGCTCCTGTGCCATTTTTATCCAGCGATGTAAGCCGGTATCCTCCGGAAATAATTTTAGGATAGCCTCATCCGTTACTTTGATGTCTTCCGGATCCCCACTCAATGCCGCCCAGCGGAAAGGTCCTTTCCCCTCACAAAACAGCGGACGAATATAGGCGGGAACAAATTCCGGGAAATCGAATGCATTTTCTACCCCGCGTTCCAGTGCACGTCCACGGAGGTTATTGCCATAGTCGAAGGTGATGGCGCCTTTCTTTTGTAATTCCAGCATCAGCAACACATGCTCGGCCATCGAATCATAGGCCATTTCAATATAGCGGTCCGGATTTGTCTCCCGCAGTACATTGCCTTCTTCAACGGAAAGTCCTTCGGGCAAATAACCAACGAGCGGGTCGTGTGCGGATGTTTGGTCGGTAAGCACGTCCGGAATGATATTTCGCTCTTTCAACCGTTGCAAAAGTTTAATCGCCGTACAAATCACGCCAATAGATTTATTCTCGCCCTTAGCTTTAAACTCCAGCGCAAGGTCGATGGCTTTATCAATATCTTTTTCAATGAAGTCAAGGTAGCGCGTCTCTACACGCTTCTGCGCCCGCCATTCTTCCACCTCCGCAGCCAGACAAACGCCATCTGCCATGGTAATCGCGAGTGGTTGTGCTCCACCCATTCCGCCTAAGCCGGCCGTCACACAAAGTCGACCCTTTAATGACCCGCCAAAATGTTTATCCGCAACCGCATTGAAGGTTTCGTAGGTGCCCTGAACAATACCTTGTGAGCCGATATAAATCCATGAGCCGGCAGTCATCTGACCGTACATCATCAATCCCTTTTTCTCGAGTTCATCAAACACTTCCCAGGTAGCCCATTTCGGTACCAGCTGTGAATTGCTGATGATCACTCTCGGCGCATCTTTATGGGTGGGAAGGATGGCGACGGGTTTCCCGCTTTGAACGAGCAGGGTTTCGTCATCGTTCAGGTCCTTCAGTGCTTTTACAATCAGGTGAAAGGCTTCTACATTACGCGCTGCTTTTCCACGACCACCATAAACGATCAGGTCTTCGGGACGCTCCGCCACATCCGGATCCAGATTGTTGTGCAACATGCGTAAAGCGGCCTCCTGCACCCATCCTTTGCAGGAGAGTGAAGTACCTGTAGGCGTTTTCGTTTTCGAGAGATCGAGTTTCTGTGCTGTATCCTGCATATCCGGTTATTATTTATCCTGCAAATTTAATAGAAAGAAAGCGATTTTACTGCCTTTACTACCGTTGAATTTACCCGATATACTATTAATCCAAATTAAGAACCGAAAGGATATTGGTCATGAATGAAACTATCATTTTCACCACGTAGGCACAGAGTTCACTTAGGGGCACTGAGAAATAGATTAGGATTTATCGTAAAAAAAGTATTTAAACATGTCCTACTATTTAAGAAGCCCGCAGCCGGTAGCCCGCAGCCGGAAGCCAAATTACTTTAGAAAGAAAACTAGTATGCTAAAATTATTTCCAGAGACAAAACAATTATTTTACTTTTTTTCGTTCAGGTTTTACTTTATACGGACAATGGCGGCATCCGCTTTGGCAGCAATAGCCGCGTTTTAAATGATATTTTTCTGTAAAAACAATATACCCTTCCGCTGTCAGGTAATAATCTTCTTTGTCGAATTTATCGGTGAATGCCATTTTTGCTGAATCAAACCTATTGATAATTATTGCAGGAAACTGTTGAAATCTTGTGGATGATTAACAACGATGAGTTGAAATCCTGTAACCGGATTCTATTAGTTTTGTAGGCATAACGTTATGTCATATGAAAAAGTTTAGCCGTTTATTGATATTAAGCATCTCTTTGGTGGGAATGTTGTTGCAATCCGGTTGCTATGGATCCTTCAAGCTGATAGGAAAAGTGTATGAGTGGAACGGTTCCATAGAGGATAAGTTCGTGCGCTCTATTGTGTTTTGGGCACTTTGTATCATTCCCGTGTATGCGATAGCAGGTTTCGTGGATGCCGTGATTCTGAATGTCATTGAATTCTGGTCGGGCTCCAATCCGGTTTCTATGAAGGAGGGGGAATACGAGCAGCAAGTGGTGCAGTATCGGGGCAAGACCTACCGGATGGAAGCTACCATGAATAAGTTTACAGTGACAGAAGTGAGTGGCAGGAAAGCGAAGAAGCCGGTGGAACTTGTTTTTAAACCTTCGGATTTATCCTGGAACCTGGTGCAGGATCAGCAGTTGGTGGCCATCTCCCGCCTCGAATGTACTTCTGAGGGTAAAGTCGGCTTGCGTGTTTTTTCTCCAACCGGAAAATCTACCCTCTTGCCTTATACGGAGCAAACCGAATGGGCTGCGTTTACCGATCATTTCAATGGCGAATCAGTCCGCATCGCTCAGCACCGGTAGATTTTTCTGCTGATGCATTCACTTTTTATGTTGCCTGCCGTCATTCCCATTGACGAAGTGCATCTCGAAACAAGGAGGGGGAGCAGAAGGATTTCTGTCTTGAGACTGGATACGATTCATCCACTGACGGGAGGAAATAAATGGTTTAAACTGAAAGAGAATCTGAAGCATTTTTATTCCGGGAATTATAGCGCTATTTTAAGTTTTGGCGGTGCTTTTTCCAATCATATTGCCGCATTAGCCGATGCCGGTCATCAGTTGGGCATTCCGGTCATTGGCATTATTCGGGGGGAAGAAAGCGCTGCGCAGAATCCTACGCTGAGCAGGGCACGTGCCGCCGGGATGAAATTGGTCTTCGTTTCGAGAGATTCGTATAGGCGTTACCGTTATCCAACTGAATGGAGTGCCTTGTACGAAGAATTCGGAGATGTGCTCATTGTTCCGGAAGGAGGTTCCAATGAAGCCGGTGTGGAAGGCTGCAAATCCATCGCCGGATGTATTCCGGAAAAGTTTACCGATATCGCCCTCGCTGTGGGTACCGGTGCCACACTTACCGGTCTCGCGCTGGGGTTGATGGGCAGAAGCAAAGTGATAGGGTTAAAGGTGCTGGAGGCTAAACAGGAGCATTTTATTTTTAGTTATCCCGGAATCTCAGAACTGCCTGACGGCTCCCTTTATCTGGAAAACCGCTTTACGATGGGGGGATATGCGGTCGTCCATCCTGATATAGAACAGTTTGTAAATCAGTGGAATAAGCGTCATGCGATACCCATTGAGCCGATCTATACCGGAAGATTATTTTATGGAATTAAAGCCCTGTTTGAGGAGAGTTTTTTTTCAGAGAAGAGTGAAGTGCTCGTGATTCATACCGGCGGCAGACAATATTTAGATCATTAACAGCGCTTTGTTAATAGTGGAAGTGGGGATGTAGATAATCGGGTAGAAGTGTCCTTACTTTTGCAGAGTGAGAAAACCTATGCTGACCAGAATTCTGATTTTATGTCTGATCGGGACCATGTCCCTGAATGCACAACCCAATGTACGTCGTGATTCCGGAAGAATAACACCGGAGATGTATATTGATATGTTTAAGGAGGCCGCCATCACCGATATGAAGAAGACGGGCGTTCCGGCAAGCATCACTCTGGCGCAGGGAATGTATGAATCCGATTATGGAAATAGTCCGCTGGCGACCAATGCCAACAATCATTTCGGAATAAAATGCCATAAAGAGTGGGAGGGACCTACCTATCATAAAGACGATGATGCGCCCAATGAGTGTTTCCGGAAATATGAATCTGTTTTACATTCCTACGATGATCATTCTGACTTTTTACGTAGCCGCGATCGTTATAGCGCATTATTCACACTAGAGATCACCGACTACAAAGGCTGGTCACATGGATTGAAGAAAGCAGGTTATGCTACAAATCCCGGTTATGCCTCGAAGCTGATCGGCTTAATCGAAAAATATCGGCTGCACGAATACGATGTACAAGGGGATAAAATGCCGGTTGCCAACACGGGAGTGAAGGATCCGTCGGAGATAGAAAACGTTAGAACTTCAGATGCAAAGGTAACTTCACCGGCTGAAAATAAAGCAGAAGCGCTATCGACAGAAAATACGGTGAATGGCATTCCGGTTGTTTATGCCCGCAAAGGTGATACCTGGACCAAGCTCGCCCGCGAGAATAATATCGAGCTGTGGCAGGTGCTGGAATTCAACGATGCAGCCAAGAACGACATCCTCAGAGAAAATGAAATGGTTTTTATAAAAGCGAAGAAAAATAAAGCCGAACAGCTTACTCATATTTGTGAAGAAGGCGAAACCATGCGCGACATTGCGCAACAGTACGGTGTTAAATTATCGAAGTTGTACCGGATGAATGAGATGAACTTTGGTGACCAACCGGAGCCCGGAACAAAGGTGTATCTTAAGAGAGCGATGCTTTTTGGAGTGGTGCTGTAGACTGAATTCGTGGCTTTTTCTCCATTCCGAATACAACTGCTTTACCCAATATTTTTTAAATAAAATCATTTCGTAATTCCTACATTTTGGTAATCCCGTAACGTTAGTTAGCATTTTTATAAAATACTGATATACAGAATCATATAAATTATTTTTCCACATCAAATTATTTCTCTTGCTTTGCATCACTATTCTTTTTAATATTGAAACGATCCTTGTCAAACAGGGATTAACCCTGTGAAAACAGCCTCTTACCAAGTATCGGAAACAAACTGATCCCGGTAAGTATATTTTAGCCTATAACTTATTGAGAGTAACTCCCATTGAAGAAGAATATATTCTTTAGCCTGATGGTATTGTTGTTGCTGAACCTGAATTTTTCTTCAGCGGCCACTTATTATACCCGTGTCACCGGTAACTGGAACGCGCTCACCACCTGGTCAACGGTAGGGTGTGGCGGTGTTATGGCGGCTTCTTTTCCGGCAGCAGGAGATAATATCATCGTTTGTGTCGGAACCACGGTCACTGTGAATATTAATACAACGATCGCGAATGTGACCATCAACAGCGGCGGCACTTTGCAGAACGGTGGCGGATCAACCACAAACAGATCATTAACGGTGACAGGAACATTGAATGTAGCCAATGGAGGTACTTTAATTCAGAACAGTACAGTCGTAGCTTCAAGTTCATTGTTTGCCGGGACTGAGATTTTTGGTATAAGCAGTACCGTTACCATCAGTAACTGGTCATCTATTGCAGTTCCGCTGATCAATGGTGTCGGTACAAATTTTGGTCACCTGAATCTGAACTGGAATCCCGGAGTAAACTGGTGGAATAATCAGGGACTGGGTACCACCAGAACCATTAATGGCTACCTGACAGTCGGTACAAATTGTCAGACATTTCTCGATAGCTCTTCGTCAAACATCAGTATCACCATTGGAAGCAATTTAACGGTCAATGGAAAATTGCAGGTGAAAAAATCCATGCCCGGGACTGCAACACTCTTAGTGAATGGAAATGGAAGTATCGGTGCAGCAGGAATTTTCACAGGTATATTTAATGGCACTAATCATTTCACATTTTCAATTAATAATTTGACTACAACAGCAGGTGGGACATTTAACGGTATTATGGATGGCATCGGAAATGCAAATATTACGATTAATGGTGTCTTTACTTCTGCCGGAAATTTCTATGGAATTAATGCGCCACTGCTCCTCAACAACGGTGTCCCCACTATTAACATCAATTCATTGTCCTACACACGCGGAACTTTTATGGCCAGTTACGCGCATAACGTAAATGGAACCGCTGTGGTCAATATCCTGGGGAATGCCACTGTAGCATTTACGGTTGCCACAGATAATATAAAGTTGCTGGGTCTCTCGGCCATTAGTGGAAATAATGTGACTACCAAATTAAATTTTTCGGTAGGTGGTAACCTCAGTATCTCCGGCTTATCAACATGTGTTTTTAATTCTTCCGAAGCTTTTGGTGATGAGACGATAACCATCGGAGGAACGTTTACAGTTACTGCTGCCAAGGCTATGTTTAACGGCGGTTTAAACGAAGGTAGCGGGCATAAAGTCACTGCCGTAATGGGTGGATTTACGATCAGCGGTGGAACAGTATGGTTCAGCGAAAACACATCTGATTCCACGAATATTACTGTGAACGGAAATCTGCTTTTATCCGGCGGAACACTTATTTTAAAAGCTGCAGGCGGACATGCCAGCCTGGTTATTAATGGCAGTTTCACACAAAACCTTGTAGGTAGCCTCTACTACATGCACGGTCCCGATCAGTGGGGTACCGCTTCTCCTTCAAATAATTTTGTGGATATGCATGTCAACGGCAGCTTTACACAATCGGGTGGAATCATTCATTTTGATATTACAGACTCTCCTTCTGAACAAAGAATTTACATCAACGGTCCATCGTATACTATTTCCAATTCTGCCTCTATGTATCGGGCGGGTAGTGGTACCGGCAGCACGTTTGCAAAAATTATTTTTGAATATCCGGGCACCATCACTTATTTCAGAAATCTCGCTCATAATATCCAGCAATGCAAACAAACGATTAGAACCGGATGTACAGTGAATGTGACTTCCGGTCCTTTCCAGATGAGTTCGCATAATACCGCCATACAGGATATGTTGAAGATTGAAGCCGGGGGTATTTTATCCATCGGTACACATCAACTGACATCAGATACTTTATTTACCTATTCCGGTTTAACAGTTGCAGATAATGCAAGGTTCAGACTGGCACGAACAACAGGTCTCTATGATGGAACGTCCAATGCGGCGATCAGCAATGCAGGAAACATGAATTTTTTTCTCGGAGCAAATAGTATCGTCGAGTACAATACATCTACCTACGCGAGAATAACGGGTATCAATGTGGGAATAGCTACCTTGCCGCAGCATAAATACGGGATTCTGGAAATCAATCATGTGGGCCCCGCAGGAACCTGGGTAGCACCCACCTATCTACCTACATTTACAACGGCGGTGTATATACGCACCCGCCTGATCATGACAGCCGGTGAATTCAATCTCTCTGATGCGTCAGGTAACCCGGTTAACGGTGGTCGCTATGTGCATATTGAAAATCCTTCGCCGACCGCCATGCAGCGTACCGGAGGTTTCATACGTAGTGAAGCATTGGATCATTCCGCGCGAATCGTATGGACCATTAATTCAACCACCGGAACCTATTTACTTCCCTGGGGTTATTCGTCTACTCAGTACATTCCTTTAACGTATCAGATGACGGGTGGAAATGCGGGAATTGTATCTTTCTCTACCTATCGTACTCCTGCTAATAATCTCCCATGGCCTCCGGGTGTTAACAATTTAACCAGTCATATAGGTCTGACTCCGGATAACCGCACGGCTACTGTTGATCGTTTCTGGCGCATGGCAAATACCGGCTCCAATCCGGTGTTGAACCTGACGTTTAATTATATTTCAACGGAATTACCCGGCATCCCTTATAATTCAGCGGGATTAATCAGAGCACATGCTTATAATTCACCCACCAATACCTGGATGGCTGC
Source organism: Bacteroidota bacterium (assembly GCA_016713925.1). Lineage (NCBI taxonomy): Bacteria > Pseudomonadati > Bacteroidota > Bacteroidota bacterium. Next base: position 372,888 of record JADJOH010000002.1, on the reverse strand, counting down.
CTTACCCGGGCAAAATGCTCTTGCTTATCAGGTGTCAGTTCCTGCCGCAGGTGGTCAAACCCATTGGGCGCTTGCAAGTCTGAATGCGGCTCTTCCTGTTGCGTGGTTGTTTTTTGACGGTAAAAAATCCGGTACTAATGTACGCCTCGAATGGGCAACAGCCGAAGAAAAGGATAACAGCCATTTTGTAGTGGAGCGTACGCGTGACTTTGTCGAGGTGCAACAATTGGGTAGTGTAACCGGTGTAGGTACTTCCTCCTCTACTTCTTCCTATAATTTTATTGATGAAAATCCATTTGCAGGTGAAAATTATTACCGGCTCAGACAGGTAGACATCAATGGTGCCGAGGAACTAACAGGGTGGATAGCCGTTAATTTTAATGATAAGCTGAAGAATGTCGTAAGTCTATGGCCAAATCCGGTGAAAGATCAGGTCTATTTTACCGGTTTAGAAGAGGATATGCAGGGGGTGATTTATGACTTTACCGGTAAACAGATATGGCAGGGTGTGCTTTCTGTTGATGGATCAACTCTATCTATCCAAAATTTATCTCCCGGAATTTATACCCTCGTTTTAACAGATGCTATGAAAGATCAGCAAACGCTGCGATTTGTAAGAGCAAAATAAGTCAGGTATTCTTCATGTAAAATCTTTTACATCTTTAATGGGAGAGTGGTCTCTTTTTAACCATGCCACCCTTCGTATCCTTAATGCTGTTCATGATCACAAAAGCATTGGGATCAATGATGGTGATTTCTGCATTCAGTTTACTGATTTCAAGACGAGTGATGACTGTATAAATGATATCCATGTCTTCCCGGTGTCCATGACTACCAAAACCACGTTTCCCTTTGTAAATCGTTACCCCCCGTCCCATTTTCTGAATGATCATTTTCCGGATTTCCTCGCTATGGGGACTTATGATGGTCAAACCGGTATATTCTTCAATACCTTCAATAATGAAATCCACACTTTTGGAAGCTGATAAATAAGTGATCATGGAATACATCGCGGTTTCTACAGATAGGAGGTAAGCAGCAACAGAGAAAATGACGATGTTCAAAAGGGTGATGATATCTCCGACTGTAGTGCCTAATTTTTTACTGAGATACAGGGCGAGCACTTCTGTACCATCGATAACAGCACCTCCTCTAACGGAGAGGCCTATCCCCGCACCAAGAAAAAAGCCGCCGAACACAGCGACCAGAATTTTCTCATTCGTAATGTCGGGAAAACTCACTGTTGCCATTACCAGTGATAAACATGCAATTGCACCTGCTGTTTTAAATGCGAACTGTGTTCCGATTATTTTATAGCCCAATACAATAAATGGCAGATTGATGACAACGATGGTTATGGCCAGATTCCATTTGCTGATCCCGGTGATCAACAGCGCGATTCCGGTAGCACCTCCATCAATGAAATGATTAGGCAATAGAAAACTCTTTAGCGCAAAAGCTGCGGAAAATACTCCTGCCAAAATTAAAAGTATATCTTTAATCCATGTGGTCGAGAGAACTTTTAAAACACGGATTTTTTTGGCAACCTGATAAGAGCTGATTTCGCTATTATCCGGTGAGCCGCTACTCTTTTTAATATGTTGTGTAATAAACCTTGTCAGGAATTGATTCATAGCATGGTTTTGTTGCAATATAGCATTAGTTGTTGAACTTTAGTGGTATCCTCTTCTGATTTGGGAGGATGCCTTAGTTTATTACAAAAATAAATTAAAATGGCAGTTGACTATTTATTACAAAATACATATATATTAACACTTCATCCGTTAAGAGAAAATTCCGCATTATGAAGAATTGTTCTCTTAAAAAAAGGAAAAATCACTTGTTAAATTATCGTATCAGACTAAAAGTACCCGCATATTCATAGTACTTGCCTTTGATACTTGTGATTTTGATGAGATAGGTATAGAGTCCTTCCGGTGCTAAGCTGCCGTCACGATTTTCTCCATCCCAGGGACGGAAGAATGAATCCGTTGAATAAATTAATTGTCCCCAGCGATTGAATACAAGCATGTCGTATGAACTTACATTCATAACCGGTGTTCCGTCAAAGAAGACATCATTCTTCCCGTCGTTGTTTGGAGTAAAGGCATTCGGAACGAAGAAGGGAACTACTTCCAGATTGGTTTCATATTCGTCAAGGCAATTGACACCGTTAAAGGCAATGAGTTTTATTTTCAAAGTGCCCACCTGATCAAAAGTATGGTTTGGATTTTCTTCTTCGGAAGATTGTCCGTCGCCAAAACTCCATTTGTATCTGACAGAATTCACAGATTTATTGCTGAACGATACTTCAGAATTAAACACACTCACAATTCTTGCTGATTGACTGAATTCAGCTTCTGGAAATGGAGGGACAGTCACTTCAACCTGCTTTGAGTCATTGTCAATACAACCGAATGGGCTGGTTACTTTCAAAGTAGTATTGTATTCTCCAACAGTGGCATATACATGCGATGGCGATCTTTCTGTGGATGTTCCTCCATCGCCGAATGTCCAGGCATACAGGGAGGTGGGCTCACAAACAGAAGTATTGTTAAACTTAACTCTTATTTCTTCGCAGGTTATATTTTGCAAGGGTTCATATTCCGCCTGAGGTTGTGGATGCTCATTTAATGTGACACCCAAACTCTTTGTACAACCATTGGAAGTGGTAACTGTAACGGTATAAATTCCTCCATCTGACACAATGATAAATGGATCTGTACTTCCGTTCGACCAAACATACTGACCTTGTCCTGCGATAGTTTCTATACGTGTACTTTCACCTGAACAAATATCAAGGTCTCCGCTCAGCTGTACAATGGGCAAGAGATGAACGCTTAAATCAATGATGGTTGATCCGGTGCATCCGTATTGATCGGTTACTGTTACAGCGTAATTTCCCGATGTGTTTACAGTTTGAACAGCAGTGGTACCACCGTTTGACCATTGATATTGAACATATCCGCCTCCTGCATTCAGCACCGCTGTTTGATCCTCACATATATCGGTGGGGCCGGTAATAACAGGTGTGGGATGCTGATGAACAGTAACAGTTGCGCTGGTCGAATTGATGCAACCATTGTTATCGGTCACTGTAACGGTAATGTTTCCGGTGGCGGAGAGCGTAATCGACGTGCCCGTACTTCCATCTGACCATAAATAAGAAGCAAAATTGCCCGGTTGTAAGGTAGTGGACTCTCCATCGCAGATGTCAGTATTGGCAGCAAGCAGGGGAGAAGGCAGAGGGTTTTCAGTTACAAATTGTGATGCAGTGTTTGTGCAGCCATTGATGTCCGTAACGGTTAAAGTATATGTTCCTCCGGCGCTGATGGTGTTTTGCGGACCTGCAACACCGTTAGACCATTGATAATTGCTGAAGGTGCCACTTGCATTTAATGTTACATTGTTGCCCGTACAGAAAGCCGTTAGTCCTGTAATCGCTGCAACCGGTAAGGGATTTACTGTTAAATTCTGTGATGATGTTCCGGTGCAGCCATTGGCATCGGTCACTGTTACCGTATAAAGTCCGGAAAGGGTGGGTTGAATTTGAGCAGATATAGCACCATTCGACCAGGTGTAAGACACTGCACCGGCAAAGGTAGCATCCAACAATCCACTCACACCCTGACAAACTGTAAAGTTTCCTGAAATAACAGGTGCCGGATTATTGTTTACGGTTACTTGTTGAGAGATGGAAGCAGGACACCCGTTATTATCGGTGACTGTCAGCGTATAAATGCCGTTTGTTGTCGGTTGAATAGAGGACGCACTTGAACCGTTCGACCATAAATAATTCAGTCCTGCAGGTCCGGCCTGAAGATTAGCCGCTGCACCCTGGCAAATAGCAGTTACTCCGGTAATCTGAGGCACAGGTAATACCCATTGATTAATCGTGAAATTGCTGGTTCCTGAACATCCATTGGCAGCGGTCACCGTTACTGTATAATTTCCGCCTGCAGTCACATTGAGTTGCTGTGTATTGCCACCGGTTGACCATAGATAATTGCTATAGCCACTACCTGCATCGATCGTAGCATTATTACCGGTACAAAATCCGGAAGGTCCTGTAATCGTTGCCGCAGTGAACGGTAGGGAAGTGAAATTAACATTCGTTGTCCCGGTACATCCGTTGAGGTCGGTAACCGTAACGGTATAGGTACCGGATGTTGAAACAGTAATACTTGAAGTGGACACACCGGTTGACCAGTTATAGGAGGCATAGCCGTTTCCTGCATTTAACGACGAAGAAGTTCCGTCACACGCAGTCAGATTTCCGCTGATAGCAGGAGTAGGATTATTATTTACACTAACGTTTTGTGAAATACTTCCGGTACATCCATTCGCGTCCGTTACAGTAACTGTAAATATCCCTGCAGTTGCAGGCTGAATTGAATTTGAGGTAGACCCATTCGACCAAATATAATTTAAGCCGGACGGAGATGCGGTGAGATTTGCATTTGCACCCTGACATATTGCCGTAATTCCACCGATGGAGGGAGCAGGAAGATTAAATACGGTAATCAGTTGACTGGTGTTCCCGGTACATCCGTTTGCATCGGTTACTGTTACCGTATAGGTGCCGGCATTCTATACAGTGACAGTGTTAGAAGAGGAGCCCGTCGACCATAGATAGGAAGAATAAGTGGCGCCCGTAGAGATGACAGAATTAGCGCCCTGACAGAAATCAAAATCACCATTAATAGTGGGCGTCGGATTGGGTGTTACAGCCAGATTAAAGGTATTCGTAGCTGTGCAACCGTTAGCATCCGTTACAATGACAGAATAAGCGCCTGCTGTTCCGGTAGAGATGGTAGACGAAGTTTGACCTCCGGACCAGGCATATTGAGAGAATGGATTATTAGTAGAAAGGGTAGTAGTAGCATTTTGACAGATCGATGCCACACCGGTAATGCTAACGGTAGGATTTGCATTGACAGTAATTGTGACAGAGCTGGTAGAAGGGCAAAAACCGGCTGCAGTGGGAGTAGCGGTATAGTTGCCCGCAGTACTCACCACAATGCTTTGTGTTGTTGCGCCTGTTGACCATAGTACATCAACGGATGATGCAGTGAGAGTCACATTACTTCCCTGACAAAATGTGGTAGGTCCGGAAGGAGAAATGCTGAGTGTAAGTCCTGATAAATGATTTACGGTAATGGTATCCGTTATGTCAGAACAATTGCCACCGAAGGAAACGGTGCAATGGAAAGTACCCGGATTGTAAACGGTAATGCTTTGCGTGGTTGCTCCGGTTGACCAGAGGTAACTGAAACCCGTTGTTGCAGTCAGAACAACACTGTCGCCGGGACAAAAATCAGTTGGTCCGCTTGCGGATAAAATGGCTGCCGGATTTGTAAACTGAACATAAATCAAAGCAGAGAATGCAAAACATAATGGAGGATTGGCAATAGAAGTATAGTAAACACCCGGTTGTGTTACCCAAATGGAAGTGGTAGTGTCGCCGGTTGACCATAGTGGTGCGCGGCAGGAATATACACCGAGTTGTATGGAATCTCCCGGACAAATGTAGAGTGTGTCAGCTACCTGAGTATATTGACCACCGGTAGTCAGCACTGGAATTTCTCCCACGGATTGAAAGGAGTTTCCTTCAAGAAATACACCCGAGTCAAAGGCACCGTCACAAAAATCTTCAACCGCTAATTTGATATGATACGTTTCACAGGGACAAACCTGAGTTGCTGCGGTCAGCACGGTAGTCATCCCGTCATATTGCACACTGTTGCCACCGGTATTATCTGTAAAATATCCACAATTAGTGCAAGGACCCGATGGAGATGTTCCACCTGCGGCCCATCCGTTATTTACATTGTTGATGGTGATGGGTGTGTTAGTACCCGGTATGAGTGCTATATTTTTTTTACCTGTAATTCCCGGACCATTAATAAAAAAACCAAAGACATCATTACACGTGGTACCCACATAATCATGATATTCTTCAGATGCCCACACATATCGGAACCGAACGGAATCAGTAGCCACAGTAAAATCAAACTGAAGTATAGCTGCATCCTGTGGATTGGAGCCACCCGGATTAAGTGCGTTAAGATCTATATCCGAACCTGCACCTGTAGCAGAACCGGAACCTGTTGCATTATTGGGTCCTATAGCGTTACTAACGGCACCGGAGGTGAGAAGTATACCATTGCTGATTCCGACATTGCATGCTCCGACACAGTTAAAACTACCACGGGCTGTAGCCCCTCCGGAGTAGGTGATATTTGATGCAGAAACACCCGGTCCAAGAAGAATATTGGTAACCAATTGAGCAGGAGTGGGCGTGGAATTTACTGTTAACTGAGCGTTCACCGGAAAAAATGCGAAGAGCATTGCGAAGAAGATTAGGGTACGAAATAGTAGATTTTGCCTCATTCCTAAGAGATTAATTATCAAATATAAGTATAATCGTGTAGAAAAAAACGACATCCTATACCTTATTTTATCATTAGACGTTTTCCGGTGATAAATAGTTGCTAATGATGGGTGAAAAAAGTGAAAGTTTTGTCTGTGAAATCCTCTCCTTGAAATACAATCCGGATTCATCCAATTCCGACACGCAAAATTGATTCGTATAAGTATTTAATGTATTTACAGTCAATGTTATATAGCTAGTGAATACGAGGAGCCCGGAATTTTTTGTCAGTAATTTGTTGACTGAAAATTCTTCAAAACAAAAAAGCCGATACAAATGCGTACCGGCTTTTTCAAGTAGTGTTTTATAAATCTATGCGGCTTCTACCAGAATAACCACTTTATTATCAAGCATTTCAACAACCCCTCCTTTCACTTCAAAGCTTTCTTCACCGGTTGCCGTTTTTATCTTGACCGTACCATTAATCAAAGTAGAGATAATGGCGGCGTGATTCTCCAGCATCTGAAAGCGACCTTGCGCCCCCGGTACCAAAATAGAGCTGACTTCACCTTCAAATACTTTCTTTTCCGGAGTGATAATTTCTAGATGCATATTAAATGTATTAAAGAATAATTATTTTGATTCAGCCAACAGTTTCTTTCCTTTTTCAATAGCATCTTCAATATTTCCTACCAGGTTAAATGCACCTTCAGGGTATTGGTCCACTTCACCATTGAGGATCATTTTAAATCCTTTGATGGTTTCTTCAATACGAACAAGTACACCTTTTAATCCGGTGAATTGCTCTGCTACGTGGAACGGCTGAGAGAGGAAACGCTGTACACGACGTGCACGATGTACCACCAGTTTATCTTCATCACTCAACTCATCCATACCCAAGATGGCAATGATATCCTGAAGTTCTTTATAACGCTGCAAAATTTCTTTAACAGCCTGAGCGGTATTGTAATGTTCTTCACCCACAACAGCAGGGGATAGAATTCTTGATGTAGAATCCAAAGGATCCACCGCAGGATAAATACCTAACTCAGCAATTTTACGACTCAATACCGTTGTAGCATCAAGGTGACTGAAGGTGGTTGCAGGAGCAGGATCTGTCAAGTCATCAGCCGGTACATACACCGCTTGTACGGAAGTGATAGATCCACGTTTTGTTGAGGTAATACGCTCTTGCATCAATCCCATCTCTGTAGCCAGGGTAGGCTGGTAACCCACCGCAGAAGGCATACGTCCTAAAAGAGCGGATACTTCTGATCCCGCCTGTGTGAAACGGAAGATATTGTCAATAAAGAAGAGGATATCGCGACCGCCGGATTTCTCATCTCCATCACGGAAATATTCAGCAACTGTAAGACCTGAAAGGGCTACCCGCGCACGTGCACCCGGAGGCTCATTCATTTGTCCGAAAACGAGGGTGGCCTGACTCTGTGCAAGATCTTTCATGTTCACCTTACTCAAGTCCCAGTCACCATTTTCCATACTATGTTTAAACTCATCACCGTATTTGATTACGCCTGATTCGATCATCTCACGCAACAGGTCATTCCCCTCACGTGTACGCTCTCCCACACCGGCAAATACCGAAAGTCCGGCATATCCTTTTGCAATATTGTTGATCAATTCCATGATCAATACGGTTTTTCCTACACCGGCACCTCCAAACAGACCGATCTTACCGCCCTTGGAATAAGGCTCCAGTAAGTCGATTACTTTGATTCCGGTAAAAAGTACTTCCGCTTCTGTAGAAAGATCTTCGAAGCGGGGAGCATCACGGTGAATGGGTAATCCCTTTGAATTATCTACCATTCCGATACCGTCAATAGCTTCACCAACTACATTGAATAGGCGTCCTTTAATCGCCTCACCTGTAGGCATTTTAATAGCAGCACCGGTGGCAATCACCTCCATTCCGCGAACAAGTCCGTCGGTGGAATCCATCGCAATCGCACGTACCGTATCTTCACCAACGTGCTGTTGACATTCTAAAATAATTTTCTGACCGTTGGGACGATTAATCTCAAGCGCTTCCAGGATATTCGGTAATTCTGTACCTTCACCTTCGAAGCTTACGTCGATTACCGGACCAATTACCTGAACAATTTTACCTTTATTCATGAGTGGGGAATTTGATTTTGAGGGTGCAAAAATAGATAAAAATCTGATCGCTATGAAGTATATTCTATTTTTGCTCCGATGAAAGTTTATCAACATATTGGCAGAATTTGTTGATACCGAACCCTGTTCATACCCCCATGCAGATTTACCGACATATCGACGAATTCATTAAGCCTCAATATCCTATCGTTACCGTTGGGACCTTTGACGGCCTTCATATTGGCCATAAAATGTTGCTAAAGAGGCTGGCGGCCTTAGCCGGGGAGAAGAAAGGGGAGGTGGTCCTGTTGACTTTCCATCCGCATCCCCGAAAAGTGCTTTTTCAGGATGCAAATGGCCTGGAAATGTTGAGTTCCTTAGAAGAAAAGATAGAACTAATGGAGCAATATGGCGTGGATCATCTTGTTATACAACCATTTACTACTGAGTTTTCCAAAATGGAGTACGATGAATTTGTGCATAATATTCTTGTTGATAAACTCGGTGTCAAAACTTTGGTGATTGGTTATGACCATCAATTCGGGCATCAGCGCAAAGGCAGCATGAAAGCATTGGAAAAGATGGCGCCGGCTCTAGGTTTTAAAGTGGAAGAAATCCCGGAGCAGGATATCGATGCCATTGCAGTCAGCTCTACCCGCATCCGTAAGGCTTTAAAAAATGGAGAGGTAGAAGTGGCAGCACAGTTGCTGGGCTATCATTATTGCATTTCCGGTAGAGTGGTAGAGGGGAAGCAGATAGGTCGTACGCTGGGCTTTCCAACCGCCAATATTCAATGTGATGATCCGGATAAACTCATCCCCGCAAATGGCATTTATGCTGTTAAAGTAGAGGTGGAGCAGCGGCTTTATACAGGGGCATTAAGCATAGGCAATCGTCCAACCTTTGATAATGGAGCGCGAACCATAGAAGTGCATATTCTGGGATTTGATGATGATATTTATGGAAAAAAAATTCGCATCTATTTTCATCATTATTTGAGACCGGAGTTGAAATTTCATTCGGCGGAAGATTTGGTCGCACAAATGCAGAAAGATGTAGAACAATGTCAGGTGCTGCTCAGAAATGAGTTTTAATGCAAAGTTATTTACATCGGAGTATTAAATAATAATTGAATCGGAGCGTTAATGCTTTACGAGTGCTTATTACCTTCGCCATCAGATGAACAAATATATCTTGCTCTTTTTATTTTTTATCGCGCCAAATTTTGTTGCAGATAGTTACGGACAGGAAGTCCTGGACTCTGCATCCCTTTCTCTACAACGGTCGTTTCGAAATTTGGGTGATGCTTTACTACAACCCGACTCGGTATTCAAAATGGACCTCAGTCGTCAAAAAAGGAAGGTGGTTCCCGAGGAAGTACGCAAGTTCCGCAATTTGCAAGTGCTAAAATTATCCAGAAATAACCTAAGGGAAATCCCGGAATGGATCGGTGAACTGAAAAACTTGCAGGTGCTCGATTTGGGGTATAACAAACTCAAAGCCCTTCCTCCCGGTATTGGTAACTGCAAACAACTGGTGTTTCTTGGTCTGAACCGAAATCTCATCGAAACACTTCCGAAAGAAATTGGTCAACTGGAACTTTTGGAAGTGTTAGAGATGTGGGACAATGAAGTACAGTATTTACCGGAGGAAATTAAAATGCTGCATAATTTAAAAGTGTTTGAGTTACGAGGTATTCTTTTTTCCCAACAGGAACAGGATCAGATCCGGCAACTTTTACCCGATACCGACGTGTTGTTTTCGCCCAGTTGTAATTGTAAATAAACCTGCCTGACGTGGGGGAATATTTTATTCTAAAAAAACCAAGCGCGGTAATGTCCGAAATGAAGAAGCTGCTCACCTAATGAAATCGATTTGGAGTTATCTTTGGCCGGAAGAAAAAAATTGAAAGAAGAAGAAATTTTATCCCCGGGTCGGCTTGCCTGGCTGCGACTGAAAAGGAATCGCAGTGCCATGTTTGGTTTGTATACTATTATTATTGCTGTGTTTTTGGCGCTCTTTTGCTTTTTTCTGGTGCCGGATGCAAGTCCGGACAGTAATAGAATGAGTCTTCCGGTAAGCCTGCAACGACCGGGTTCGCGCATCGCTTTTTTAAAGATTCCTAACCATCGTGAAAAAGAAAATAGTGTCCTTCATTCCTTGTTTTTTGGTTCCTCAGATCAATTTACATTCATCCCTTTGTATAGCTGGAAAGCAGAGCGGGATAAATTAAAAATAGTAGAATACAGCGGTGATCCTGCGTTACCCGGAGATACTGGTGAAGTGAAACTTAATGAGCTGTTTCAGGTTGTCCATTCAGAAGGAATGGCGGAAACTGACATAGCGAAAAAAGTGAGTGAAGAGTTTATCATTCATAAAACATACCTCTTAGGTACGGATCGTTTTGGTCGTGATTTATTCAGTCGCTTAATTGTTGCAACACGGGTTTCATTGTCGGTCGGATTAATTGCTGTTGTAATTTCACTCCTGATTGGTGTTACACTCGGCGCTTTGGCGGGGTATTTTCGTGGATGGGTAGATAAATTAATACTTTGGTTCATTAATGTGATTTGGTCTATTCCTACCTTATTATTGGTAGTTGCGATTACCATGGCATTGGGAAAAGGATTTATTCAGGTCTTCATAGCTGTCGGCCTTACCATGTGGGTGGAGGTGGCCCGTCTCGTTCGCGGACAATTTTTTTCATTGCGGGAGCAGCAATATGTGGAAGCCGGTAAGGCCTTAGGCTACCGTGATGGACGAATCATGTTGCGCCATATACTTCCCAATATCATTGGACCTGTTATCGTGATTGCCGCTTCTAATTTTGCTTCAGCCATATTGTTAGAAGCAGGTCTGAGTTTTTTAGGGATGGGAGCACAACCTCCTACGCCTAGTTGGGGCATGATGATCAAGGAGAATTATTCGTACATTGTAGTAGATGCAGCCTGGCTCGCCATCTTTCCCGGACTGGCAATTGCTTTAATGGTATTATCATTTACCTTACTCGGCAATGGTCTTCGCGATGCTTTTGATACCCGAACAGGGTAGGAGGGGGTGAAGTTTAAAGTTTACCATGAAGCGTATCGCTTTTCGCGATTCTGCTTCATGGTTTTCACTCGCTCTGCGAACGCAGGTCTTGTGATGACGAGACACTCGCCACGTGTCCACGGGCCTCGTGATATACGAGATGATGCCTTCTGCCCGATAGCTATCGGGATTGTGCTGAAGGGAAAGGTTAGGGGGAAGGTTAATTGGTTCGTCCCTCTATCGATCTTGGTAGATTCATTGCATCGAAAATGAAAGGGGGGGGATGGAGAAAATGATCCATTCGGTGGCCCTGTGATTTCAGGACTATGCCAGCCCCAAACTTTTGGTCGATCAATATTGGTATGGCGAGTAATCGCATTCAATATAGGTAGGTTAGAATTTTCTATTTAAGAATAAATATTCATGCTTTTAGCAATCCTCAATATTCAACCCCGTTGGGGTTGTGGGGGGTGTCGTATAACCCCGGATTGCATCCGGGGTCAGTAGTATTGAACCCTTTCAGGGTTCAGAAATATCAAATCGATTTACTCCTCTCATTGGTGATATAGCTCCTTTAATGGTGCGGGATCGGCACACCGCGCCTCTCCCAAAGAGAAATATTCTCTGGCTGGTCAGATTCATCACAATGACGACGAGAAGTAATAAGACAAACCAGGTGAGTAATGACGAAAGTTCCTCCCGGTAATAAAGAGATAAAAATAAAAAAGCCACTCCTTGCGGAATGGCTTTTTGTACTAACTATTTTAAAGAATTAAGACAGGTGCTTATTTACAAGCTTAGTCATTTCAAACATTGAAACCTGACTTTTTCCACCGAATACCGCTTTCAATTTATCGTCAGCGTTGATCATACGACGGTTTTTCTTGTCCTGAAGGCTGTTCTTTTTAATGTAACCCCAGATTTTTTTAACTACTTCAGTGCGAGGTACAGCACCATTGCCAATCACAGCTGCAAGAGCTGAACTTGGCGTCATCGCCTTCATGAAGGCAGCATTTGGTGTACGTTTAACTTTCGCTTTCGCAGCTTTCTTAGGAGCAGCTTTTTTAGGAGCAGCTTTCTTAGCGGCTTTCTTAGGAGCAGCTTTTTTAGGAGCAGCTTTCTTAGTTGCTTTCTTAGGAGCAGCTTTCTTAGTTGCTTTCTTTGGAGCAGCTTTCTTAGTTGCTTTTTTTGGTGCGGCCTTTTTGGCGGCCTTCTTAGCAGGTTTTGCTTTTTTAGTTGCCATTGTTTTTATTGTTAATGATGTTGAGTGGTGCTAATTTATCTCAGCAATCGTTTACAGAGGGGGCTCCCTCTGTAATTTTATTAACAAGGCATCCTGCTGATATTGTTAATTACAGAGGGGGCTCAGAGGGAGAAAAAAGGGCGCGTTTTTTTTGATTTTTTTCAGAGATAAAAATTAGATTTCTCAGAGGAGAAACTGATTGTTTTTATGATGAGAGAGTAAGAGCAGCCATGCTTCACTCACATTGCCTTTTTCCAGCAGGTGATGCGCAGCCAGGTGTACTGCTATTGTTAAATTCTCTGCATCGTCACTCAATGTATCGAGGAGTTTTTTGACATCTTCCTGCTTGGCGAACGCTATTATTTCATCGTTTAGCGGGAGCTTTTCTACGTTTCCAAGTAGTCCAAGATCGTTTCCGGTGAGTATTTTACTGAAGCGGATGGGTTCAGGAATGCTGTCAACACCTATCCCAAGACTCGTTAAAGGCTTTGGAACCTCGAATAATCCTTTGGAGGCTCTGGAGTACCAATCACCGCCAAGTCGTGCCACCTGGTCCATTTTAAAAGGATTGATCTGACCTTTATCATTTATTACTTCCTCATTAATATGCATCATAACTATTTCGCAGATGACAAGATTGCCCGCACCACCACGCACTCCTGTTTGTATGATTTGCTTAACCTTACATTCGAGCTGCGCCGGGGATTCTTTCACTCTTGGTGGTTTTACGAGAATGGAATCCTGCATGGTGAATCCGGCCTTTTCAAATTCATTTATATTCTTTGCGTATTCAGTACTGGCCAGCGACATTTGCTGCACCATGGCATAGCTGACGATGTTGATTACGACCTCATCTACCTGCCTTACATTTTCTAAGGTATGTTTGGTGGTGCCGTCTCTTCCCCTCAAAGCCGGACTGAAAATTAACAGCGGGGGGTTAGACCCGAAAGAATTGAAAAAACTAAACGGACTCAGGTTAATCGCTCCGGCCCGGTCCATACTGCTTACAAATGCAATAGGCCTTGGCGCAATCGCTCCCAACATATAAGCATGCAGTTCCTGTGGCTGTATTTCTTTCGGATTTATGCTTTTGAAGTTCATATTTTGTTAATTAATTGATTTCAGGCTGCTAAATTCAGAAACTATCCTGTACCCGCGCTACCGAATTGCCAAAAAGATTGCTATTTTTGCCGACCCCTTCACCAAAGTAGAATTACGGTGGAGGAGTCGGTTCTTTGAAAACAGAATTACTTTGCGCATGTGGCGTAATTGGTAGCCGCGCCAGACTTAGGATCTGGTGCTGAAAGGCGTGGGGGTTCGAGTCCCTCCATGCGCACAAAGTAAGCAATGGAGCCAAGCCCGGAAGACGCCTTAGGCGTTCTTCCGTGGCCTCCAGGCGCACAAAGTAAAGATGCCCGTAAGACGCCTTAGGCGTTCTTCCGTGGCCTCCATGTCGCACAAAGCAAGCAGTCACGGAACTCACATCCCGGTGTTCTTCCGTGGCCTCCAGGCGCACAAAGTAAGGGAACCCGGAAGACCCCTTAGGCGTTCTTCCGTGGCCTCCATGCCGAACAAAGTAAGCAGCCCCGGAACTCGCCCTAAGCCAGCTTCAGTGGACTCCATGCCGGCCAAAGCAAGCAACCCCGGAATTCCATCTGATCGTTCTCAGGTAACCACCGAAGATCCATCTCCCCCACTTGTTGTGGAACCACACCTTCTTCAACAATTGATAAATGGTCAACATAAACAATGAATTCTTCCCGGAGATATTCCCTCCTTATGAATGTTCTCTTCCACATTGTCTCTGTTACGCCATCCACCCGCGAACAATTGAATTTACCTTTAATATAGTATACGTATCCTTATGGATAGCTGATAAAAATTTAAAATGTTTTCAATCGTTTCTTGTTTTTATCTATCTATCACTTAAAATTCCATTTATATCATATGAATATCGTTCAAGAGAATATTGATACCCTGAATGCGGTATTAAAAGTGCAGTTGAAGCCTGAGGATTATAAACCCCAGGTGGATGAGGCCATCAAAAAGTACAAGAAGAAGGCGGCAATGCCGGGTTTTAGACCGGGACATGTTCCTGAGAATCTTATCCGTAAAATGTACGGAAAATCAGTGTTGGCAGATGAGTTGAATAAAATTGTCGCCGATTCAGTCGATAAGTTTATCGTGGAAAATAACCTGCAGGTGCTCGGAAATCCGCTTCCAAAAGCAGAGAATGATATCGACATTAACTGGGATCAGCCTACAGATTTTGAATTTAGTTTTGATATGGCATTGGCTCCTGAAGTGCATCTTACACTTCCGCCCGCTCATACCTTCCTTACTTACGATATTCAGGTAGATGAAAAAACCATCGACGAAGAGATTGATAAGCTGGCCAGAAGATATGGGAACTATACCAGTCCTGAAGTAACAGATATTGAAAGCTCAGTCTATGGAACTTTTCGTGAAGTGGATGCAAATGGTGAGTTGGTGGAAAATGGTCACAGCAATCAGGCTTTTATGATGATTTCCAAAGTGGCCGATGAAGCAACACGGAATAAATTCGTGGGCGTAAGGAATGGTGATGCCATTGTATTTAATCCGGTCACCTCCATCCGCGTGGAAGAAGAAGTGAAATATTTGCTGGGAATTAAAGAAGGAAATATTCAGGATTATAGTAAAGACTACTCTTTTACTATTGAACGCATCAATAGAGTGGAAAAGGCAGAGTTCAATCAGGCGTTTTTTGATCAGGTATATGGGGAGAATGTCGTGACTGATCTTGCCGGTTTCCGCGAAAAAGTGCGCTCTGAAATTGCACAGGGCTATGGGTATGAAGCTGACAATGCTTTGCGTCACGAAATGGAAGATGTGCTGCTGAAGGAATCAAATCTGAATTTACCGGATGAGTTTTTAAAGCGATGGCTGAAGCATAGCAACGAGAAGATTACAGATGAGCAATTGGCAAAGGAATATCACCAATATGCCCGTGATCTGAAGTGGAAACTGATCGAGAATAAAATTTATGGAGATCAGAATATGCAGCTGACCAAAGAGGAAATCGAAAGCTATGCCCGTAATATGATTATTGATCAGTACCTGCGCTATGGTCAGGCGCATCTGTTGGATGAAGAGAAGCTTAAAGAATTGACCGAACGTTATTTAAAAAATCAGGAGTCGGTGCAAAGAGTGGTGGAAAGTCTGAGTGGAAGAAAAGTGTTCGAGTACCTGAACCAAATTGTATCTAAGGACGTAAAAAATGTAAGCCATGATGAATTCGTTGAAATCATGAGCCGTCATCATCATCACCATTAATTAAATCCAAAAAAAAATATGGACTTCCGTAAAGAATTTACAAAGTATGCCGTGAAACACCGCGGTATGAGTAGTCTGGGTGTAGATAGTTATATCAGCTCGGTTCACGCCGACTATATTTCTCCCACCATCATTGAAGAGCGTCAGTTGAATGTTGCTCAAATGGACGTTTTCTCTCGTTTGATGATGGACCGTATCATCTTCCTTGGTGTTCCTATCAATGATTATGTGGCGAATATTATTCAGGCACAGTTGCTCTTCCTTGAATCTTCTGATGCAAAACGTGATATCACCATCTATATTAATAGTCCGGGTGGATCTGTTTATGCTGGACTCGGTATTTACGATACGATGCAATGGATTAACCCGGATGTTTCCATGGTGTGTACCGGTATCGCTGCCTCTATGGCTGCCGTATTATTATGCGCCGGAAATAAAGGAAAGCGAAGTGCACTGAAGCATAGCCGCGTGATGATTCACCAACCTATGGGCGGAGCAGAAGGTCAGGCCTCGGATATTGAAATCACCGCCCGCGAAATCCAGAAACTGAAGAAGGAGTTGTATGAAATCATCTCCCAACATAGTGGCAAGGATTATGAGCAGGTATGGAAAGATTCAGACCGTGATTACTGGATGACAGCTCAGGAAGCCAAAGATTATGGTATGATCGACGAAGTCCTGTTGAAAGTAAAAGGCGGTACAAAATAATTAATTGAATATTAATTCTAAACCGGTCTGCTTCAACGGCGGGCCGGTTTTATACTTATATTTATCATCGTGAAGCAGAAGCAAGATATTGTATGTTCTTTTTGTGGTCGTGACAAGAGTCAGGCAAATGTGTTAATTGCCGGTATCAATGGTCATATCTGCGATCAATGCGTAGCACAGGCACAAACCATCATTCATGATGAACAGGATCAGAAGCTGAAGACCACCATTGGAACTCCTTTGACACTTCCAAAACCTGCCGAGATAAAAAAGTTTTTAGATGATTATATCATCGGTCAGGAGCATGCGAAAAAAGTACTTTCTGTTGCCGTTTATAATCATTACAAACGTCTTATTCATAAGAGTAAAATCGGGAAGGACGATGTGGAATTGGAGAAATCCAATATTGTGATGGTAGGGGAGACCGGTACCGGAAAAACATTGCTCGCCCGTACGATTGCCAAATTGCTGAAAGTGCCTTTTTGTATTGCAGATGCAACCGTTCTCACCGAGGCCGGGTATGTAGGGGAAGATGTGGAACATGTGCTGGCCCGCCTGCTGCAGAACGCCGACTATGATGTAGCCGCAGCAGAAAGAGGCATCGTTTTTATAGATGAGATTGACAAGATTGCAAGGAAAGGAGATAATCCATCTATCACCCGTGATGTTTCCGGAGAAGGTGTGCAGCAGGGATTGTTGAAGATGCTGGAGAGTTCGGTAGTGAATGTGCCGCCACAGGGTGGAAGGAAGCATCCGGAACAAAAGTTGATTCCATTGAATACTCAAAATATCCTCTTTATATGCGGTGGTGCCTTTGATGGTATCGATAAAATAATCACCCGTCGATTGCAAACGAATGCCATCGGCTATGCTCAAAAATCAGAGCAGGATGTAGATCATGACAATGTGGTGCAATATGTGAGTCCGGTAGATTTGAAATCATTTGGATTAATTCCGGAACTGATTGGCCGTTTGCCTGTCATCACCCATCTTTCTCCTCTGGATAAAACAGCTTTGCGCCGTATTCTTTCTGAGCCGAAAAATTCATTGATCCGTCAGTACCAGAAGTTATTCGATATGGAGAATATCAAACTTAGTTTTTCAGATGAAGTGTTCGATTTTATCGTTGAAAAGGCGATTGAATTTAAGTTGGGCGCGCGTGGCTTACGCAGTATTTGTGAAGCTATCATGCTGGATGCGATGTTTGAAATTCCGAGTGGTAAATCACCAAAGGAGTTTACGATCACGCTCGATTACGCCATTGATAAGCTGAATAAATCCAATATCAAGCAGTTGAAAGTGGCTTAATAGCGACTGATGTGCTTTTAAATGAAGACTCCGCACCTCTCTCTTTAAAACAAAATTCTCGTTTACCCCCCGGCTCGCTGATAGACAGAGAAGGAATAGTCATAGGCATTTTTATCATCTGCTTTGTGTTTTTCGAGATGAATCAGTTTCCATGCACTCATGCTGAATTCAGGGAAGAACGTACCTGCCTCCATGACCACATCTACACGGGTAAGGTATAATTTATCAGCTACCTGAATCGCCTGACGGTAGATGTCAGCCCCGCCAATCACAAATAGCTCGTCTTCCTTACTGCAACTTTTGATGGCATCAAAAAGGTCTTCATTGATTTCACAGCCCGGTGCCTCATAGTTTTCTTGCCGCGTCACAACAATATTCCGACGAAGCGGAAGTGCTTTACCGATGGATTCATAGGTGTTTCTTCCCATGATGACCGTATGGCCGGTGGTCACTTTTTTGAAAAACTTCAGATCCGCAGGTAAATGCCAGAGTAGACGGTTATCCTTTCCTATACCGGATTTTTTATCCAGAGATGCAATGAGTGACAGGATCATTTCTATGAGATGAAGTAAATTGGTTTTCGGTATGAAAATATGGATTTTATCGTTCATCGGGATAAATCATGGGCTAAACCTGCTTTTTCCTCTTACTTGATTAAACTTTTATACAATCAGTCGATCTACGCGTTAAGGTTACATTATTTTTTTGTAAAATCGTATCCCAAAACTATTCAGCCATGCGAATTACAATTATTGGATTTCTAATCCTTTCAATCCTGACTTCCTGCGAAAAGGAAGCCGGAGAAGGTGGTAATTCTGTCATTAAAGGGACTATTTTGGAAAGAAGGTATACAGTTTTTCCGAGTATTTACACGGATAAGGCTGCATTGGATCTGGATGTGTACATCATTTACGGGGATGATGGAAATGCCATCGATGATAGAACCCGTACCAGCTTTGACGGAAGTTATAAGTTTGAATTCCTGAAAAAAGGCAAGTATAAAATCTTCGTTTATACGGAAGATACCGCGTTAAGTAATTTTGGAAATGAAAAAGCCCTGATTCTTGAAACGGAAATCACCAAAAATAATTCAGAGGTGAATCTTCCCACGCTGACCAGAATCAACCTGTAGCAACAATGGATTTAAATAATTTGCTAGCAGGATTCCCTTCTATCACTCTAAAGGAGATGGATGAAGTTTCTCTTACAAATAGAATTGATACCAAGTATGTTTTTCATATTTCACTATTAAGTGATCTCCTGAATTCACTCTTGCCGTTCTATAGGATTCTTGAAATTGATCAGATTCGGGTGCATCCCTATGAAACGCTTTACTTTGACGATCAGGAACTGAGTTTATATTTGAATCATCACAATCAGCGGGGCAGCAGGTATAAATTAAGACTACGCAGGTATGGTAGCTCTTCGGTCTCTTATATGGAGATGAAGAGAAAAACGAATACCGGTCGGACGATTAAAGCCCGGATGAAAACTGCTGATTTTGATCCGGCATTGCACCCTGAGCAGGAAAGTTTTTTCAGAGAGCAGACTGCATTGTCTAACGGGAAATGGGACTTTACGACCCGAATTAAATTTAATCGAATTACCTTGGTGAGCCTGGATCCTCCGGAAAGAATGACCTTAGATCTTCAATTACATTTTGGGGATAGTACCAGGTCGAAAGAGTTTCCCAATCTGGTGGTGGCTGAAGTGAAGCAAGGAAGTAAATCTCCCTCCGCCTTCATTAAAGAAATGAAAAACCGGCATATTCATCCTTTTTCTTTATCTAAATATTGCCTTGGACTTTCGTTATTGCGGCCGGAAATAAAACAGAATCTTTTCAAAAAACAACAACTCATCATTCAACAATTACAAGACAGAGCTTAATATGGAACTAGATTTATTTGACAAACTGGGAGATAAATTCTTCATGCGATTTCTCATTGATCTGGTTGCGGTCAGTATTATCGTTTTCAGTATTTACCTCCCTAATTATAAAAAAAGAGACCACTTGTTTACCTTTTTTATGTTTAATGTGGTGATCTATATTATTACTTATTTATTGAGTAAGGTGGAGATGTCATTTGGTGCAGCATTTGGATTGTTTGCCGTTTTTTCATTACTGAGATATAGAACAGAAAATATTTCAGAGAAGGACATGACCTATCTGCTTTTGTTTATAGCGATGGGTTTGATTAATTCTACAGTGAAAGGAACCTACTTTGAATCGGTGATATTAAACGGTATTCTCATGCTAGCCGCCTGGATTTTAGATGGTGGTGTCTTGGTAAAAAATGAAAAAACGCAAACCATTTTATACGAGAAAATTGAGAATGTTAGAGATGATAAAGCACAGGTGTTGATGGATGATTTAAAGCTCCGGACCGGATTGAATATTCATAAAGTGGCTGTAGTCTATATTGACTTCGTAAAAGACAGTGCTGAGCTTAAGATTTATTATTACTGATCGATGTCAATAAGGAAAATACTTCTTTTATTTTTACTACTTGGTCCTGCCAGCGTTAATGCTCAGGTGACCCGGGAAAATCAGGTATGGACATCCGTTCAATTGCAGAAGAAATTGTTTTCAAAAACAAAAGCGGAACTTACCTTTGAATCGCGGTACAATACCGCTCCACTGATGATTGTCCGTTATTTTCCGAATCTCGCGATACAGCGGAAGTGGGGAGATCATTTTACCTCCGTAGTGCATTACCGTTATATCACCAGCAATAAAGGTCTCGGCGTCAGAGAGTCCTCTCATCGGCTCATGCTGGATGCTATCACTGGTGGATCAGTAAAGAAAACGGATATTGCCTTTCGTCTGCGCGCCGGACGTGAAGATGAACCGGGTGTAAATGAAGGAATTTTCTCCCTTTCAGAATTCGTTTTTCGACAGAAACTGAGTGTGAAACACAAGTTTTTTAAACAGGAATTTTCGCTCGCCATTGAGCAGTTTGAAACCATTCGCGGTAATGCTATTGAGTATGATCAACGCCGGTATATACTCGGAGCTGAAATTAAAATCAGCAAACAGCATTTTTTGGATTTCTTTGTGATGTATCAGGATCTGATTGACGTGCGACGTGTCAATTTTGGGGTTGGATATGTTTATGAGTTTAAAGATTGATGAAAGTCCTGTCTTGGTTAGAGGGCACTCTAACCGAGATCAGCATGTTTTAAGTGCATAAAAAAACCGCAGGATTGCTCTTGCGGTTTTTAAGTATTGGATTTTCTTTGTTAAGATTAATGTCTGATCACCAGTTTCTTTGAAGCTTCTCCACAACGCACATAATAGATGCCCGCCGGCCATGTCGTTGTACCAATGGAATAGAAGGAGGAATAGGCAATTCTTTCTACCGGTTGTCCTATCGCATTATAAATTTCAAGATCGCGTTGCTGGTCATCGAACATTTGTATCTGCACTAAATCAGCAGCAGGATTGGGATAAACCGACAGCTGAACGGGCAAAGAGATATCCTCGTTCAAACCAACGGAGTTATTATTGGCAGAGAACGTAGGACCTTGAATCACAAAGTTGCCTGTACCATTGGGTACGCGTGCTAAACCCTGATCGGCGATTTGTAATCCCCAACCCAGTGAATCAACAACATTATTCGCGACATCCAGCAGCATCAGTATTTCACCGGCAGCGGATAGTTTAAAGTTCATATGATAAGGACCCTGACTGCTATCTTCATCGGCCCATACTATTAAATAGTCATTGGGTTGAATGATTGTACCTGCAGGGAATGTCCACTTGTCGAGATTTACAGGATTGTCCGTTAATGTATATCCGCTGATATCTACCGCCACAGCAGATTTATTGTAGAGTTCCACCCAGTCATCATACTCACCGAAATTATCCGCTGCAGTTGTCACATTAGAAGCCATGACTTCATTAATAACAATTGAAGTATCACTGGAGGCATTGGGAGCTATGGTATAAATAAACACATTGTGTTCGGCACCTGCCGGCATATAACTTACACTTTTCGCTGTATTCGCTGCAGCCGCCTGTACATAGTAACGCACCCAGGTTCCTGCTGCAAATCCCGGAATTGTTCCTCCGAAAATTCCATCAGCGGCTAAGCTATCGTCGTGCAACCCGTCGTCAAACATTTGCGTTTTTGTAAACCTTCCTACGATATTATTGGAATAATAAAGTTGAACATTGTCAATCCCATTCACCGAACTGATCGTTGACCTGACATTTACAGTTTGGTTTTCAGCCGGCTGCTGATACTGAACTCCGTTTACCGCATAAGGCGCATCGGCTATAACAGGAGCGATTTGCTGCATTTCAGCATTAGCATTTAAATAGTTTTTACGGTTGGTGACAAAATTTCTTAAGACCTGCAGTTCGCTGTTAAATTGTGCATAAGAGTATAATTTCTTCGGATCATTCAGAACGATAGTATCTACCTGAGCTTTAAAAAAGTTAAATGAGGAATTGGTCAAAGCCGTATCAAATTCCTCTGCTAAAATGGTTCGCATATGCGCAAGATATCTTTGACGCAAAGTAGGAACATTTAACAATCTGTTTAAAAGTGGATAGTTGGCATTTGTAGAATGATAAAATGCATCCCACGTGGTGGCGGGTACAGTCTCCAGCGAACTATTTCCATCGTATTCATGAGGGACCATCAAGCCGGTCTCTGCTTCATAATGTAAATAATAATCCATTTTTCCTTTGTACACATAGCTGTCATCATCCGTCCACGCAATTTCCGTGGCAAGAAACCATAACGTTCTGTCCAGATCCATGTAATTGGCGAGCGTATCTTCCAACCCTGTGAGGGAGGTGTTTTCGAGTTTATCGGTGAGTCGTACCAGATAGTCCCAGGGATTTAAAATGGTGGACTCTTTCAAGGTATAATGTACTTTATAATCAGAAGTGTCATTGCTTAAATAGTTCAAAGCAGCAGTCCCATCTCCCCAGCCACCTCCAATACCTCCCGGTGATCCCGGTGGCTTGTCTGCTCTCCACCAGATTCCATCATTACTCAAATACCATTCTTCAAGAAAATCCTTATTCATTTGCTGAATATTCGGATAGAGTCCCCAGTTGGCTCCATTCAGATAGAGTTTAACGTAGTTGGATTTAGCAGTAGGAATATGCCGCTTGATTAAAGAAGTATAAAACACCTCCCGCATCATCGACGGATCCTGAGCGGCATTGTTTAATTTAAAGGTGCTGTAACCATCATAATCCTGACCTGCCTTCCAGAAATCCAGTTCAATCTTAAATGATTTTTTTTGAGACGATCCCGTCTGAAATGACGTTTGCCCGCGGAAGCGAACACCCACACTATCGTAAGTATTGCCATCAATGTTTAATGTCGCCGGAATATAGGTCCGTGTCGCATAGTTGTTTAATAGCAAGGTCCAGAAGTTGGTGGTTGGAAAAGTCAGATCCACTCTTCTCACCAGATTTTGATCGTAGAATCCGGTGTTGGGCTGACTGCCGATCATGAGCATTTTGCCATCTGGGGTGATGTGCATTTCGTCAGGTAAGGACTGTCCAACGCTGAAAAGTGAACTAAAAACGAGTGCTATCATACCGACAGCGTGCTGTAATTTTAAGAACATGAGGGTTTGAGGTTTGAGGGTTTAAGGTTCAAAGTTTAAGGTTTAAGGTTCAAGGGGCTCCCATGAAGCGTATCGCTTTTCGCGATTCTGCTTCATGGTTTAAGGTTTAATGTTTTCACTCGCTCTGCGAACGTAAGCGATAGCTTGTCTCGTGATATACGAGATGATCCCGTCTCCCGGTAGCTATCGTCCCGATAACTATCGGGATTGTGCTGACGGGAAAGGTTTGAGTAGTGATAGATGGTTACTAAGATAGATAGTTTAACGTTAATTTAAAATAAAGTAAACATTGGAAAAAGAGTTTTTGATGAGGCGTAATATGTTGCCAATCAATTTTTTTAAAATTAAATAGGGGGAACAACTATTCCTGTTGGGTGAAAAGTGGGCAATGGTGGTAGATGAAAAAGGGTCAGATCAGATAGCGACAGGTGCTTTTATAGCCGGCATCGGATGATAATTTTCAATCGCAAAGTCTTCGAATTTGAAAGAAAAAATATCTTTTACTTCCGGATTCATTTTTAAAGTGGGCAGCGATACGGGCGTTCTGCTAAGTTGTAATTCCACCTGCTCCATATGATTGCTGTAAATATGTACATCGCCAAAGGTGTGTATAAAGTCTCCGGCTTCTAATCCGCATACCTGCGCTACCATATGTGTCAATAAAGCATAAGAGGCAATATTGAAAGGAACACCTAAGAACAAATCTGCACTGCGTTGATAGAGTTGACAACTGAGTCTACCGTTGGCGACATAGAATTGAAACATAATATGGCAGGGTGGGAGGGCCATATTGGGAATTTCAGCCACGTTCCAGGCACTGACCAGTAAACGACGGGAGTCCGGATTTTTTTTGATCTGTTCTATCAGTTGGGTAATTTGATCGATGCTCTTTCCATCCGGTGTGGGCCATGATCGCCATTGTTTTCCATAAACGGGTCCGAGGTTGCCCTGTTCGTCGGCCCATTCATCCCAGATGCTCACCCCATTTTCGCGCAAATAACGAATATTGGTTTCCCCCTTAAGGAACCAAAGCAACTCATGTATGATCGATTTGGTATGTAATTTTTTTGTGGTGAGTAGCGGGAAGCCTTCTTGTAAATTGCAGCGCAACTGGTACCCGAAAACACTGATCGTTCCTGTACCGGTTCGGTCTTCCTTCTTCACACCATTTGCCAGTACATGCTTTAAGAGATCGTGATATTGCTTCATAAGGATGGATGCCTGGTACAAAGTTACACTTACCGTGATTTTATCGGGGATGAATTTATTGTGTTTTTTTCAGAAGTTATAACCAGAAGGCCTTCTTTGGTTTGTTTTTTGGTAGATTGCACTGTAGTTTCGTCCACTAAATCCAATGAAAAGATATCTTCTTCCAACTCTTGCCGCCGTTTTGTTTTTTAGTGCCTGTTCTGATGAGGATTCAGCGAATCCCACGGGCGATGATCGAACTAAATTTCTCGGCAACTGGTATTGCAAAGAGACCATCGGCAGCAATTCAACCACTTTCCTGATCAATATCACATCGTATGGGGAAAGTGATAGTATCCGAATCTCCAATTTTTCAAATTATGGAAATACGGCCGTAGCTTTAGGTTTAGTGAGTGGAAGTTCCCTGGTAATCCCAAATCAGCAGATCAGTATCACATATATTCCTGTTCAGGGCAGCGGAACATTCGTCTATCAGGGTGGGAATGAGAAAATAAATCTGATTTATACCACCGACGGTCAAAGTGCTACGGGGGTCTGTACCCGATAAGGTTGTACTCTGATAAAGAAAGAGTGGATAATTTTTTTAATAGAAAATCATCAGGTTTTACTCTGTCACCTGTTCCGGATTTAATACCGTCATCTTCACGGAATCCACACTATGTTTGAAGCGTTTGATAATGATAAATTCATAACCTCCAAAAGAACGCTTTTCATTCACCGCGGGAATTCTTCCATAAATATAATTCAACAAGCCTGAAACGGTATCGTAATTGGGACTTTCCGGTAAAGCAATAGGCAACAAATCATTCGCATCACTGATAGAAGACATGGCATTAACGACGTACTCAGTCTCACTTTTCTTTTCTACAGGTGGCTTTTCATCATCATATTCATCCTGAATTTCACCTACCAACTCCTCAATAATATCTTCCATCGTTACAATCCCTGCGGTGCCACCAAATTCATTGGTCACTATGGCCATTTGAATATGCTGCGTCTGGAATTCACGCAATAGATCATTGATCCGTTTATTCAAGGGGATAAAATATGCAGGACGTATAAGATCATTCACACCTCTGAAATTCTTTTCGTGCAAAGCTTTTATTAAATCCTTGGTATAAATCACACCGATAACATTGTCGAGAGAATCCTGAAAAACCGGCATACGGGAATAGCCTTCTTCAATTACTTTTTGAATGACTTCTTCCTTCGTCGATTCGACATCTATTGCAGAAATTTTCGTACGTGGAATTAAAATCTGACGTACTACCCTGTCATCAAATTCGAAAACATTTTGAATCAGGTCATGTTCAGAGGTCTTGATCGCTCCACCTTCTTCTGATTCGGTCAACAACATCCGGATTTCTTCTTCACTGTGAATCTCCGCATGATCTTTACCATGCAAGCCAAACATGCGTAAGACAGTTTTAGAAAGTCCGTTTAATACCCAGATAAAAGGAGAAAATAAAAGATAAAAACCTCTTAACGGCAAGGAAACATACATCGTATAAGTCAAAGGATTTCTGATGGCCGCAGTTTTTGGAACCTGTTCACCCAACACAATATGTAACACGGTAATTAAGCCGAATGCGATAACGATCGACAGTTGATGTAAACTTTCTTCCGTGATCGCCATACTGAAATAGTCGGTAAAGCTGCGCACTATTTTTGCAACCACCGGCTCTCCGATCCACCCCAAAGCCAGACTCGCCAATGTAATACCGAGCTGACAAGCGCTCAGGTATTTATCCATATTGTCGAGGATATGCTGAGCCGTTTTTGCTACGGTATTTCCCTGATTCGCTTTCAGATCAATTTGGGATTGACGCACCTTTACAATGGCAAATTCAGCTGCGACAAAAAATCCGTTTAAAAATACAAGTAAAGCAGTGAGTAATATATCAGCAATCATCAGATGGATAATGGGTCCGGTGCAAAGATACATTTCTGTAGCATGATGCCCTTCGAAAACTTATAAAATAGTTAGAAAACCAGGTGTTAGCGTAATTTTTCGTTGTTTTTATGCCTGTTTTTGTCGCGGTTGGTCTTCTTTTCCAGATTCTTTTCCAAGGCGGATTGTAAGTCGACACCTGTTTGATTCGCGAGACAAATCAGTACAAAAAGAATATCTGCCATTTCATCACCGGGGTCCGTATTTTCTTCTCCTTCTTTAAAAGATTGCTCCCCGTACTTGCGGGCAATGATCCGAGCCAGTTCACCTACTTCTTCGGTAAGCAAAACCATATTTGTCATTTCATTAAAATAGCGAACACCATGTGTTTTTATCCAGGTATCTACTGTTGTTTGGGCTGAAGAAATTGTCATGAGTGATTTTATTTTTGGTTCTTATGCTTCCGGCTTCCGGCTTCCGGCTACCGGCTACCGGCTACCGGCTACCGGCTACCGGCTACCGGCTTCCGGCTTCCGGCTTCCGGCTTCCGGCTTCCGGCTTCCGGCTTCCGGCTGTATGGGTGACAATGAAATTATAACATTTTCTAATAAACAAACTTTCAATTGATGATAAATCAAAGCTGGTAGCCGGTAGCCGGCAGCTGGAAGCAAAAAGATTTTACTCCCGATTCTTCGAATCAATGAGTATTGTTACCGGTCCATCATTAATAAGTTCAACTTTCATATCCGCGCCAAACTCTCCTGTAATAATTTTCTTACCTAATTCTTTTTCGAGAGAAGCAATGAATTTTTCATAGAGGGGAATCGCTTGTTCCGGTCGGGCGGCGTTAATATAGGAGGGACGGTTTCCTTTTTTTGTGGAGGCGTGTAAGGTAAATTGACTGATCAGTAAGATATCGCCATCACATTCCTGAATGGATTTGTTCATGGTCCCGTTTTCGTCGGCGAAGATGCGCAGTTTTACAATCTTTGGACATAGCCATTCAATGTCTTCTTCGTTATCATTCAATTCAATTCCAAGCAGGATGAGCATACCCGCTCCACAAATTCTTTTTTCAACAGCATTTATAACTACTGAAGAATGAGTTGTTCGTTGAATGACTACACGCATGGTTGCGAAATTAAAGGTTCGTTCTTTAGAAAAATTCGATGAAGTAAAATTTATTGTTCATCGATACTTTTTGCTTCGGGCTACCGGCTGCCGGCTTCCTGCTTCCAGCTTCCGGCTTATTTTATATTGGAAAAGAACTTTAATCCTTAAACCATGAAGCAGAATCGCGAAAAGCGATACGCTTCATGGGAGCCCTTTTCTCGTCAACACAATGGTTGCCGAGATCACATCGCCTACGTTCGCAGAGCGAGTGAAAACCTTAAACCTTAAACTTTGAACCTTAAACTTTGAACCTTAAACTTTGAACCTTAAACTTTACTTTCACCGATAAATATCTTCATTCCGAAGAATACTAATGTAATTATAATACCGTTGCGCATGAATTTTCCCTTCTTCAACGGCTTTTTTTACTGCGCAATCTTTTTCGTTATCGTGTAGGCAATTGTTATATTGACATTGATTCATGAGCGCGCGGATTTCGATGAAGTAATGTCCGATTTCGGTGGGTTTGAAATCGATGTTTACGAATTCACGTATGCCGGGGGTATCGATGATATAACCGCCGGTAGAAAGCGGATGCATTTCAGCGAAGGTGGTGGTGTGTTTGCCCTTGAGATGTTGTCGGGAGATATCACCGGTTTTAAGTTTTAATCCGGGTTCAAGGGCATTGATCAAACTGGATTTTCCTACTCCTGAATGTCCGGCCAGTAAATTTACTTTAGCATGAAAAGCATTTTTCAGGTCCGTGATTCCATCTCCGGTAATGGCAGAAACCGCGTAACAGGAATAACCGAGCGGCTCATAGATATCCAAATAGGCCGTCTGCACCTCTTGCAATTCATCTTTGAAAATATCCGATTTATTAAAGATCAAAGCTGTTGGAATTCGGAACGATTCGGCGGCGGCAATAAACCGGTCAATGAATCCGGTGGAGGTTTTTGGCAGGGCCGGTGTGACGACCAGCCAGGCCATGTCAATATTGGCAGCGAGGATTTGCGTTTGCTTGGAAAGTTTTACAGATTTTCGAATGATGTAATTTTTCCGGTCTTCAATCTCCAGGATGGTACCTGTGCCATCTTCCTGCATCATAAAAGTAATATGGTCCCCCACAGCGATGGGATTGGTGCTGCCAATGTCCTGCAAGCGCAAGGATCCTCTTACCCGGCAATCAATTAATTTACCGGCCTCGTCTTCTACCCTGAACCAGCTACCGGTTGATTTTAGCACTTTTCCTTTCACGGGACAAAGATATGACAGTGAACCGGAGCTTTACTTTCTTTTGAACTATTACCTTTGCCGCCGATGTCAGTATCCGTTGAAGCAATTACAAAGTATTATGGAAGCCAGAAGGCGCTCGACGAGGTGAGCTTTACGGTTGATCCCGGACAGGTGGTTGGATTTTTGGGTCCCAATGGTGCCGGAAAGTCAACGATGATGAAAATTATCACCTGTTTTTTACCTCCTTCATCAGGAAAGGTGACTGTAGATGGTTTCGATGTTCGGGAAAGTCCGGTGGAGGTGCGGAGAAGAGTAGGCTATTTGCCGGAGCATAATCCCCTCTATCTCGATATGTACGTGAAAGAATTCCTGGTTTTTATAGGAGGAATACAACTCGGAAGGGCTGAGGCTGAGAAGCGTACGGCGAGAATGATTGAGCTTACCGGATTAGGTCCGGAGCAGAAAAAGAAAATAGGAGCCTTGTCGAAGGGCTATCGTCAGCGCGTTGGACTGGCGCAATCCATGTTGCACGACCCGGCCGTACTCATTCTGGATGAACCCACTACGGGATTGGATCCTAATCAGTTGATTGAAATAAGGCAACTGATTCGAAACATTGGCAAGGAAAAAACCGTAATACTCTCTACCCATATTATGCAGGAAGTAGAGGCCATTTGTGACCGGACGATCATAGTAAATAAGGGAAAGATTGTGGCGGATGAAAAAACAGCCGTGCTGAAAGAAAAGTTAAGTGGACGGAATGTGGTGATAGTGGAGTTCGATAAACCCATTTCCCAAAGCGAAATCGGGAAAGTAAAAGGAGTGAATACAGTCAGTAACGTGAAGGGAAATATCTGGAAATTAGAGAGTGATCAACAGGTAGATATCCGACAGCAGCTCTTTCAATTTGCCGTGCAGCAGCAGGTGTCGATATTAGCGATGCAGAAGGAGGAGAGTAACCTTGAATCCGTTTTCCGTCAGCTTACCGTTGATAAATAATTGCGTATTGCAAAAGTTCTATTTCTATATTTGTGCGCTAAAATCAAAATAATTAAACTCATATAAATTTAAAAAAAATGTCTTATCTCTTCACCTCAGAATCAGTTTCTGAAGGCCATCCTGATAAAGTGGCTGACCAGATTTCCGATGCGCTTATTGATTACTTCCTGGCTTATGATCCTCAATCCAAAGTGGCTTGTGAAACACTGGTTACTACCGGACAGGTGGTACTTGCCGGTGAAGTAAAATCAGATGCCTATCTGGATGTTCAGGATATTGCCCGCGAAGTCATTCGTGATATTGGTTATACCAAGAGTGAATATATGTTTGAAGCCAATTCATGCGGCATTCTTTCAGCTATTCATGAACAATCACCGGATATCAATCAGGGTGTGGAACGCAGGAAGCCTGAAGAACAGGGTGCCGGTGATCAGGGGATGATGTTCGGTTATGCGAGTCGTGAGACCGATAATTATATGCCATTGCCGCTTGAATTGGCGCATCTTTTATTGCGTGAACTGGCTGCATTGCGTCGTGAGAATAAAGCGATGAAGTACCTGCGTCCCGATGCAAAAAGCCAGGTGACTATCGAGTACAGTGATGACCATCGTCCGATTCGTATTGATACCATCGTGATCTCTACACAGCATGATGATTTTGGTGCTGAGAAGAAAATGTTGGATCAGATTACAAAGGATGTGAAGAATATTCTCATTCCGCGTATCATGAAAAAATTGCCAAAGCGTGTGCAGGCTTTATTCAATAATAAAATTAATTATCACGTGAATCCAACAGGTAAGTTTGTTATCGGCGGACCACATGGTGATACCGGCCTTACCGGTCGTAAGATTATCGTTGATACCTACGGTGGAAAAGGTGCTCATGGCGGAGGTGCTTTCTCCGGAAAAGATCCTTCCAAAGTGGACCGTTCTGCAGCGTATGCGGCACGTCATATTGCCAAGCATCTGGTAGCTGCTGGCGTATGTGATGAAGCACTCGTTCAGGTAGCATATGCGATTGGTGTTGCGAAGCCTGTAGGTTTATATATCAATACCTATGGGACTGCTAAAGTTCCTATGACCGATGGTCAGATCGCCCGTGTCATTGAGAAGATGCCGGATTTTGATATGCGTCCTTACTTCATTGAGAAGCGTTTCGCCCTTCGTACTCCTATCTACAGAGAAACCGCAGCCTATGGACATATGGGTCGTGAAAGTAAAGAGGTAGTGAAGGTGTTCAATAAAGGAAGAAAGACAGAGAAGAAAGTGAAAGTGGTGCTCTTCCCATGGGAAAAACTAAATGCTATTGAAAGCGTGAAAAAGGCTTTTAATTTGAATGCCGTAGCCGAGAAGAAATCTTCAGCAAAAGCGCAAGTTAAAGCGAATTCAAACGGAAAAGCCGGTGATAAAAAAGGAAAGCAGTTGATGCTCCTCGCTTAATCTCATCTAATAATACAACGAAAGGCTGTCTCATGAAGGGACGGCCTTTTTTTTTAGTAACTGCCCCTACATGGATTAAAAACAAATTTCCTGGATTACTGATCATCATTCACTCTATTGAGGAAGTTAATCAGAGGTAACATGGCTTTATAAGATGCTTCACATTCCTTGATGAATTTGGGTTCTTTCAACTGTTTGATGTCGATAGTACGGGAAGCAATGAAGCTGGTGTATTTCAGGTATTCCCCGGCGGGATGGTCGGAGGGAATGCCTTTCGGGAGTTTTTTTAATTTATGATCTTCGAGGAGAGCGAAGTGTTTTTTGAAAGTTTTGTTTTCAATGATCTTTATAAATTCTTCGTGGTTGTACTCGATTTCCTGTCTGATTTTTTTCAATAAGGCCGACTCCGGCATCCAATAACCTCCGGCAAGAAAAGTACCCCATTCTCCTTGCGGTTCAATCTGAATATAAAATCCGCAATAAGGAGACTTTCTTCCACCTTTCTTGATAGAGGCACCGAAATTGGTTTTATAAGGGTCCTTGTTTTTACTGAACCTAACGTCTCTGTATATACGAAATACACAGTCCTTCGACTGCAGATCTTTTAAAGGAGCGTCAAATTTCGAAAGGCCTTTTATCAATTCATCTACAAACTGCTCAAAATCCTTTTTTGCATCCTCATATTTGCTTCGGTTTTCTTCAAACCATTCTCTGTTATTGTTTTTTTTAAGGTCTCTCAGAAACTTTAAAGTGGATTCTTTGATCATTTTAAACGAATTACTATAATTTTTGCAAAGATAAGTAACTGTATGTTAGTAACTTAATTATAAACAAAGATTGTACTCATATGATATTCGAAAAAAACTTTTTTACATTTGCCTTACAGTCTTAATAAGTTTGTAATTCAACCACTTAAATACCCAAAAAAACCTGACCATATCTCTTGCGTAGCAAACAATGAAGACCCCTAAAAAAACGGCTAAGCCAACCGCTGAAAAAGCGAAGAAGGCCGCTCCCGGAGGCAAGACCCGAAAAATGGAGCCCCTTAAGTCAAAGGAGTTAAAAAATCAAAAATTTGACGAACTCGACGAAGAAGATGATGAACAAATCGATCCTGAAATGTTGGACGATAATTTCAAAGGCTTTGATGACGGTTACGACGATGATGAGGATGATATTTAATTATTCTCCTCTGTAAAAAGCTCCACCCACATGTTGTTTCACTGAACCGGTAGCACTATCGAAAACATTTACTCTCCCCCAATAATTTAATACACCCAGGAAGGCAAATACTATTGCTTCCTTAAATTGAACGAGTTCTTTTTTAGGGACGTGGAGTTGTTTTTTACTTTTTTCCGAAATTCTTTCCACTAAAAACGTATTGAAAGCACCACCTCCCGTTACAAGGATTTTGGCTTGTTCCGGGAGGGATTGAAGGGCGAGCGTATGTTGGTCGGCAATATGCTCACAAACGGTACGACATAGATCAGCTGTTTTTCCGTTTTGAATTATTGGCAAAAAGTGCTTTTCAAACCATTCTCTGCCAATAGATTTCGCTCCTTTAATTTTGTAAAATTCCAGATCATTCATGGCTTTCAGTTTTTCCGGAATGACTTCTCCGCTTGCTGCTAATTTCCCTCTGTCATCATAGGGAAGCCCTTCCCGGTTGGCCAATACATTCAGCGCCATATTCACCGGTGAAATATCGAAGGCGATTCTCCGATTTTCTGCTATCATGGAAATATTTGCAATCCCACCAAGATTTATACAGGCATCGTAATCGGAAAATAAATAATGGTCACCTACCGGAACAAGAGGAGCACCTTGTCCACCAAGAGCGACATCTTTTGATCTGAAATCACAAACAGTATCAATACCGGTTACAGCTGCGATATGAGCCCCACAGCCAATTTGTGTAGTATAATCAAGGTCAGGGCGGTGAAAAAGGGTGTGTCCATGAGAGGCAATTAAGTCTGGTTTTTGAGGGAGGTGATGGGCAAAGGCGTTGATCATCTCT
This sequence comes from Bacteroidota bacterium, assembly GCA_016713925.1. Lineage (NCBI taxonomy): Bacteria > Pseudomonadati > Bacteroidota > Bacteroidota bacterium. The sequence continues at coordinate 339,300 of JADJOH010000002.1, read as the reverse complement.
CCGTACATTCTACCCAGGGCCGCATGGGTTTCAAAAACAAGTGGTGCAGGGGCCTCATGCAAATGGCGCAGTTTATTTTCCCATTCGGAAGAATAGGGTATTGTTTCTGCTTTAATCAGGGCGTAGGCCCAGCGGTTTTCTAAGTTTTTAAATGAACAGGCCGCAAGATCCACACCGTCAAGAGAGGTACCTGACATGAGTCCGATCACGGTTATTTTGTTGCTTTCATCCTTTATTAACATACCTGCAAAGGAAAAACTTTTAAGCAGATAAGCGATCGAGACCTTTAAAGGTTTATTTTTGACACTTAAACTGAAAGAAAAATATGTTTTTTCAACTCACAGAAGAACAATTAATGATACAACAAGCTGCCCGTGATTTCGCGCAGCAGGAATTACTCCCCGGAGTGATAGAGAGAGATGAACACCAGAAATTCCCTAAAGAGCAGGTAAAGCGACTCGGTGAATTGGGTTTTTTAGGAATGATGGTAGACCCGAAGTACGGTGGTGGTGGACTCGATGCGATTTCTTACGTGCTGGCCATGGAAGAAATTTCAAAAATCGATGCTTCTGTCTCCGTGATTATGTCGGTAAATAATAGTCTCGTTTGCTGGGGACTTGAAACATTCGGCACCGAAGCACAAAAGCAGAAATACCTGATTCCTTTGGCAAAAGGGGAAATCATCGGTGCTTTTTGTTTGTCGGAGCCTGAAGCGGGATCAGATGCCACTTCGCAGAGAACAACGGCTGTTGATAACGGAGATCATTATATTTTAAATGGAACCAAGAACTGGATTACCAATGGAGGTTCAGCTTCTGTTTACCTTGTGATGGCTCAAACGGATGTTTCAAAAGGCCATAAGGGGATCAATTGTCTTATCGTGGAGAAGGATATGCCCGGTTTTACCATCGGATTGAAGGAGAATAAACTCGGAATCAGAGGTTCTGATACCCATTCCCTGATGTTCCAGGATGTGAAAGTCCCAAAGGAACAGCGTATTGGTGATGATGGCTTTGGATTTAAATTCGCCATGAAAACACTTACCGGCGGACGTATAGGTATCGCGGCACAAGCATTAGGCATTGCCAGCGGAGCCTATGAGCTCGCCTTAAAATACTCCAAAGAGCGCAAGGCTTTCGGCAAAGAGATCAGTCATCATCAGGCTATCCAATTTAAATTGGCCGATATGGCAACCGAAATCGAAGCCGCACGTTTACTATGTCTGAAAGCAGCCTGGTTAAAAGACAATGGCCTCGATTATAATCAGGCCGGTTCAATGGCTAAATTGTTTTCATCAGAGGTGGCCATGCGGACTACCGTGGAAGCCGTCCAGATTCATGGTGGATACGGGTATGTGAAGGAGTTTCATGTTGAACGATTGATGAGGGATGCTAAAATTACGCAGATCTACGAGGGCACTTCGGAGATTCAACGAATAGTTATTGCGAGAAGTGTCTTACAATAAATTATATGTATAGAAAAAGAATATTTTTTCCGGTTTTAATTTCATTGCTCCTCTTACTTGCCAATGCGTGTACTCCGCAGCGAAAGGTGGTCTATATGCAGGGAGATGTGGCTTTGCTCAATGATACCACCACATTTACTATGCTGTTGTATCCGGGAGACATACTCATGATTCAGCTCTTTACCATTAATCCGGATGCTTTTCCGGGGATTGGTATTTCAGCAGGGGAGTCGGAAGGGAATGATAACCGCTCTGCCTATGAGAAGGGCTTTGTATTGGATAAATCAGGAAAGGTAACGCTTCCTTATATCGGAGCTTTAAATCTGAATGGGTATACTTTAGATCAGGCGCACGATACCATCATCGAGCGATTTAAGAAATACATTGATGATCCGGTGATCATCTTGAAGAAACTTAGTTTTAAAGTTTCCATCATTGGAGAGGTGAATCGCCCCGGATTGTATTATGTTCCGAGTGAACAACTCACCTTGCTGGAAGCATTGGCCCTGGCAGGTGATCTGAATAATTTCGCGGATAGAACCAATCTTAAAATATTGCGTAAGACACCTACCGGAATTCTGGAGTTGCCCGTAGATATCACCAACAAAGCTTCGTTTACCGGAATAACTAAATTCATCTATCCGGATGATATTATTTATGTACCACCTACCCGAAAGAAAGCCTTTACCGCGATTTCTCCGGCAACCGCTGTGATAACTTCTTTCCTTACAGCCGTTGCTCTTATTGCAACAGCCTATTTGAGGTCACAATGAACAACATCAATAAAAAGTCTCGTCCTGAAGATGAATTTCAAATTCAGCAACTCCTGCGTGAACTGTTGCTGAAGTGGCATTATTTTGTGATCGCCGGAATTGTTTTCGCCGGACTTGCCTTTATCTATATCAAAGTTACCCTTCCGGTCTATCAGGCCAATTCAAGTATATTGGTGGAGGATTCAAAATCTTCCGCTTCTAACTTCGAGGATTTTCTCTCGAGTGATTTATTCGGGACCAGTTTAAATCTTCCTACCGAAATCGGCATCTTAAGATCAAGGACAGTGGTTCAACAAACGATTGAGCGTTTGAATTTAAGTACACAGTTCTGGTCGTTGAATCGCTTTCCTTCTCAAAACTGGCTGAATTCTATCTTTCCTGCTCAGCCGCTTTATCCGAAGTCTCCGCTGCGGTTGGAGGTAGATACGTTTATCAGAGAATTCAAAGACCTCGCCTTTGACGTTAAAATTATTGATGAAAAAAGTTATGAGCTGGAAGTAGAATATGAAGGCGATAAACTTCCCTATTTTCAGCTGAGTAAGAAATTTCTTTTTGGCGAAACGGTGACTACCGATTTTTTTAAATTCCGTTTGTTTAGAAATGAAGCCAATAATCCATTGAATGGAGGAATGTATGAGTTTAAAGTCAGGTCCACGAATAAACTGGTGGCTGAAATTTTAGAGAATCTCACTGCAGAACCACTCGATAAAGAAGCCAATATTGTGAAGCTTACTTATCAGGATTATATTCCGCTTCGTGCATTGGATATTTTAAATACAATCGGTGAAGTGTACATCGATCTGGAAGTACAGGACAAGGCGGAAGTGGCTTCATTGACCTTAAAATTTGTTGACGAACAACTGAGCAATACCGGTTCTACTTTAAGCAGTACAGAGCAGGAAATGCAGGCGTTTAAAGAAAAGAATAAAACGGTCGACCTCAGCGAAGAATCACGTTCCGTTTTGCAGAAACTGAATCAGCTGGATATTGAGCGGGTAAAAAATAACATCGAACTCGCTTCACTTGAAAATTTGTATAATTATGTCATCAGCAACGAAGACCTGACCAATCTCGCGCCTTCCAGCTTAGGCATTCCGGATCCGTTGTTGGTGGAACTGATCACCAATTTTCAGGCTCTACAATCCAAGAAGAAAAGTATTTCCTACGGAATAAAGTCGGATGCACCAGCGGTAAAAATACTGGATGAACAGATTCAGGAAAACAGAGCATCGCTGTTGGAGAATATCCGATCCATTCAAAAGCGAATGCTGATTACCAGAAATTCTTTGAACGGTCAGCTGAGTCAATATGAGGAAAGCATCAAGCAGATCCCTGAAATTGAAAGGCAACTCCTCGGCATAAAACGAAATTTCGAAGTCAATCAGAATATCTATACGTTCCTGCTGCAGAAAAAAGCAGAGACGAGTATTGCAAAAGCCACTGCGGTTTCAGACAATAAAATACTCGATGAATCTGCACTTGCCGATGAACCGGTTCAGCCAAACAAAAAAATTATTGCTGTCCTTATTTTCCTGTTAACGGGAATTGTGCCCACTGCTATTATTACCATTTCCACGCTGATGCGTACTACGGTGATGAACCGTGATGATATTACCGGAATCACTCAGGTTCCTGTTATTGGTGTTGTAGGTCATTCGGAAGATGAGAATAATCTTATTGTGCAGATGCGGCCGAAGTCGGCATTAGCAGAGGCGTTCAGGACGATTCGTACCAATATTCAGTTTTACGGTTCCGGCAATAAATGCAAAACCATATTGATCACCTCGTCGATAGGAGGGGAAGGGAAGTCATTTATCACGTTGAATCTCGCCACAGTACTTGCCATGCAGCAAAAGAAAGTGCTGGTGATCGGTCTGGATTTAAGAAAGCCGAAATTGTATCAGGATTTTGGTTGGAAGAACGATATGGGTGCTTCTAATTATCTGGTCGGTTCGGCGACGCTGGAATCTGTTATCAGAAAATCAAGCATTCCTTTTCTTGATCTGATCATCGCGGGACCTATCCCGCCAAATCCTGCCGAGTTACTTTCACGCCCTGCCATGGGAGAAATGATCAACGCGCTGAAAGAGCAATATGATTTCATTGTGATCGATACACCTCCGATTGGTGTGGTGTCTGATGCATTTATCCTGATGCCGTATGCCGATATCAATATGTATCTCGTACGTCAGGGCTATTCCCGTCTTGAATTCCTCAAGTCGCTGGATGAACTTTATAAGGATGGTAAAATTCCGAATGCCTGTATCCTGTTGAATGATTCCGATTTTGCATTGTCTTATGGATACGGACACCATTATGGATACATCAATGGCAATGCCGGCTATTATGATATGCAGGAAGTGGAGAATGAGAAGCGAAAGACGGGCTGGAGAAAAATTCTTTCTTCCTTCACGAAAAAAAAGAAAATCCCGTCAGGAATCCTGAAAGGCATTGTTCTCAATTTCTCTCATACGAATTTATTTTTCGATTATGAATAATTTTAGTTTTGAATAAAGGAATATTCTGATAATTAAATCTTTTGTTTAAACGCAGCGACCGCCGCGAACCCGCCGCGAACGCAGCGTTTACGAAAGACGACTGGTGAATAATTCCTTCCTCCTTCACGAATAAAAGAAAATCCGATCAGTAATCCTGAAAGGCGTTCATGAGCTGTTCCATTTTGGCACCTCTCGATCCTTTGATGAGGATGTTTCCTTTGGCGGGCAGATGTTGCTTTAACCATTCTGTACAGGCTTTAGCATTCTCAAAATGATGACAGGAAATTTTTTTCGAAGGTTCAGCGAAGAGAGAGCCGACTAATAAAAGTGTACTTCCGGAAATTTCCGCTGCGTGCTGAGCGATGCGCATATGTTCAACAGCGGCGTCCGTTCCCAGCTCCAGCATTTCACCGAGGGCGATGATCTTTTCACCGGGGAAGTGTTGGCTGAAATTATCCAATGCCGCCTTCATACTGCTTGGATTCGCGTTATAGGTGTCCTGCACGATAGTTAAGCTTCCTTTTCTTAGCACCTGGGAGCGTTGATTGTCGGGATGGTAATTCTCGATGGCCGATTTAATATCATGCGGCTCCACACCGAAATGGGCGCCTACTGCTACAGCCGCTAAAACATTATCCAGATTATAATCGCCGGTTAATTGAGTCTTAATGCGGAGATGGAAGGGACGCATCATTTCCACTTCGAGAAATGCCCCGCTTTGTTCAAAAATTCTGCCCTGGTATTGCACCTGATTGCTCGTTCCGTAGGTGATGATGCTATCGTAGCCATGCAGCATTTCACGGAGGATGGGATTATCCAGATGAATAAAAATCATTCCGCCCTTACTCCGCAGAAAATCGTAAAGCTCTCCCTTGCCTTTCTTCACCCCTTCCGGACCACCAAATCCTTCGAGATGTGCTTTGCCGATATTGGTGATCAATCCAAAATCAGGTTGTGCAATGGCACTTAAGGCGGCAATTTCCTGTTGATGATTGGCTCCCATTTCTATCACCGCGAAATCATGATCATCATTGAGTTGAAGCAAGGTGAGTGGAACACCAATATGGTTATTCAAATTCCCCTGTGTAAAATGCATCTCAAATTCCTGCTTCAACACAGCGGCGGTTAATTCCTTGGTGGTGGTTTTTCCATTGCTTCCGGTGATGGCCAGTATCGTTACATCGAGCCGGTGACGGTGGAAGGTGGCCAGGTCCTGCAGTGTTTTCAAAACATCATCTACCCGCAGCAACCTCGGGTCATCTCCTGCATCCTCATCTACCACGGCAAAGGCAGCTCCTTCCTGAAGCGCTTGCAGGGCAAAACTATTTCCGTTAAAGCTGGGACCTTTTAGAGCGAAGAAAATACAATCCTTCGGCAGATGGCGGGTGTCGGTGGAGATGATAGGGTATTGCTGAAAATATTCGTAGAGTTGGGCGGTGCTAAGCATAGGGCGAAAATAGGAGAAAGGTTGGAGGTGGGAAAAATCCCGAAGTATGATTTTTAACAGGTATAATGTTTATGAAGAATTCATCCTCAAAAAAAGAGGCTGTCCTTTTGAGACAGCCCCTTCTTTATAGAGTGGAGGAGATTAATACATTCCTTCCATTCCGCCACCCGGCATAGCAGGCATAGCGGGTTTATCTTCTTTAATTTCACTCAGTACGCACTCAGTAGTGAGGAGCATACCGGCGATAGATGCAGCATTTTCAAGGGCTACACGTGTTACTTTAGTTGGATCGATGACTCCGGCTTTCATCATGTTCTCGTACACATCGGTACGTGCATTGTAACCGAAATCGTCCTTGCCCTCTTTCACTTTCTGAACGATGATAGAACCTTCGCTACCTGCATTTTCAACAATCTGACGAAGGGGTTCTTCGAGGGCACGCTTAACAATACCCATTCCTGTTGTCTCATCTTCATTGATACCTTTCAGTTTTTCAAGTCCGGCAATACAACGGATATACGCCACACCACCACCGGGAATGATTCCTTCTTCCACAGCAGCACGCGTCGCATGTAAAGCATCGTCAACACGATCTTTCTTCTCTTTCATCTCTACTTCAGTAGCAGCACCTACATATAAAACGGCAACACCACCTGCTAATTTAGCCAGACGCTCCTGCAATTTTTCTTTATCGTAATCGCTGGTCGTTGTTTCGATCTGCGCTTTGATTTGGTTCACTCTTGCTTTGATATCTTCAGTAGTACCACCACCATTAACGATAGTCGTGTTGTCTTTGTCGATCGTTACTTTCTCTGCTTTACCCAACATCGTCAGGTCTGCAGCATCCAATTTGAAGCCACGCTCTTCGCTGATCACAGTACCGCCGGTCAAAATCGCGATATCTTCCATCATGGCTTTACGGCGATCACCAAATCCCGGAGCTTTAACAGCACCAATTTTCAATGAACCACGTAATTTATTTACCACAAGCGTTGCCAATGCTTCACCATCCACATCTTCTGAAATGATCAACATCGGACGACCTGTTTGAACCACTTTCTCCAGCACCGGTAACAATTCTTTCATGTTACTGATCTTTTTATCGTAAAGAAGAATGTAAGGGTTCTCAAGTACCGCTTCCATTTTATCCGCATTCGTTACGAAATACGGGCTGATATAACCACGGTCGAATTGCATACCTTCTACTACTGTTACAGTCGTCTCGGTACCTTTTGCTTCTTCTACAGTGATCACACCTTCTTTCTTCACTTTATTCATCGCCTCAGCAATCAATTTTCCGATCTCATGATCGTTGTTCGCTGAAATGGTAGCGACCTGCTCAATTTTCTGATTGTCGTCACCAACACTCTTACTCATTTTCTTCAGGGCTTCTACCACAGAAATCACCGCTTTGTCAATTCCGCGCTTCAGATCCATTGGATTCGCACCTGCAGCCACGTTCTTCAGTCCTGCTGTAACGATAGCTTGAGCAAGAACTGTTGCCGTAGTAGTTCCGTCACCGGCTACATCAGCAGTTTTAGAAGCCACTTCCTTCAACATTTGAGCGCCCATGTTTTCGATAGGGTTTTTCAGCTCAATTTCTTTTGCCACAGTCACACCATCTTTAGTGATCATGGGTGCACCGTATTTTTTATCAATGATTACATTGCGTCCTTTTGGACCCAAGGTTACTTTTACTGCATTTGCTAAAGCATCAACACCACGTTTTAAAGCGTCGCGTGCTTCCAGGTTAAATGAAATTTCTTTTGCCATGGTTTCTATAAGATTTTGTTGTTTTTAAAGTAGTGAAGGGGGGTTAAATAACTGCGAAGATGTCAGATTCGCGCATGATGAGTAATTCCTTGCCGTCAACAGTAATTTCTGTTCCTGCATATTTGCCATACAATACGGTATCGCCCACTTTTACGGTCAATGGTTCATCTTTCTTTCCATTTCCAACTGCGATAACGGTACCTTTCTGCGGCTTTTCTTTAGCAGTGTCAGGTATAATGAGTCCGCTGGCGGTTTTTTCTTCGGCCGGTGATACTTCTACAATCACACGGTCAGCTAATGGTTTGATACTTAATTTGCTCATGTTACTTGAGTTTATTTAGGTTTATATTAAATGAATTTTTAGTGGAAACAATTTCCGAAACCGCGAATGCAGCTATTATGCCAATCGCCTATTCAATAAAAAATGCTGTCATAATTTCCTTTAAGGAGATTCTGACAGCATTTTCCTGACAGTTGCAACGACAAGCTGTCAGTGCAATTCGTATTTATTGAGCCGGAGCCGGAGCAGCAGGTTGAGCCTGTCCACCCGCCGGAGCAGCACCACCCGGAGCAGGTGCAGGACCTGATGGCACGGGGGTATTCTGAATTTGTTCTTCAATCACGGAAGCGTTACCGGTAGAGGTATTTCTTGGCAACACAAAATTTCCGATCATCGCCAGCACGAGCATAGAGATCGCAAAACCCCAGGTTAATTTTTCAAGGAAATCGGTGGTTTTACGGACACCCATAACCTGGTTAGAGGATGCAAAACCGGAAGCCAATCCGCCGCCTTTTGAATTTTGAACCAATACAACAACGCCAAGCAGGAAGCTGACAATAATAAGGAGGATGATGATAAGTGTAAACATAGTTGCTACTCAGGAATTTAGTTTTTCTTCAATTCTTCAATGAGGGCTGCAAAGTAACGGCTTTTTTCGGGGAATTTCAAGCTTAATTTTTCATAAAATAAAATGGCCTTCTGGAAATTCCCTTGATTCGCATAAATCCCCGCAAGTGTCTCAGAAATAATGTCATCGGGTTCCTGGACGCTTTTTTTCGCCATATTGACCGGACTATAAAACGTACTTTTAGATGGAGTAATCCTCGGTTCTTGCTTTATAAACTTGTCGATCAGTTCCCCTGACGGCTTTTTCGGCTTGGGCGGATCGGTGTCAACGAGGGAAGGATCCGGGATCGGACGCTTTTCAGGGATCAGCGAAGTATCCGAAGGGGATGTTTCATCCATCACCATTTTATGAAGGGAACTTTCCGGCAAGAGTGATTCGGAAGGAGGTACGTCTTGCTCCGCCTGAGGTGTTAGTTCAGAAGGGGCGTGACGGTGTTCAATTTTTGAAGGTTGCTCAGGGTGTTCAATAGTATCCGGCTGTTTGGATGCTGTTGGGGTGCCACTTTTTTTATAAATCAGTTTCGGCACCGTAAAGTTGTAGGTGAGGGGTTCACCTTCTTCCGGAGATGTTGTGCTTCGACCGGAAAGGATATCGGTAGAGGGAGGTGCAGGTTGATCCACCGGATTTTCTACCGTAGCAATGGGTGTTTGCTTTTCTGAAATAGAAATTTCGTTGATTTCCGGAGCAGTGTCCAAAGAAGAAGGTGTTGCGGGAGTAAAGCTCGCCGGAGAATGCATTGAAGGAGCAATGTTCCCGGGAGTATCTGCTGCAGGAGATGCCTTGGATTTTTCATTGGGCGAATCAATTGCGGAGGTCTTTGCGGTGGCGGTGTTTAATTTCAGCCATTCACTGAAGGAATGAATTTCAGTGCCATGCTCCGAATAATCTACAACTTCATTTTTATGCGAATGTTCCGGAGAAGAAGAACTGATTTCTTTTTCATGTAACGGTGCTGCTGCGATAGCGCTCTCCGCTGTGATTCGCGATGATGCGGGTTCATCTGCCTTCGGATTTTCTGCAAAATAATCTACCTGCTTCAATCGGACTTCCTGCAGACTTTCATTGATAATCTCTGCTAATGGATCCGCATCTTCATTTTCCGGAACCTCCTCTTTCGTTGCTGCTAGCTCCACCGGTGGATGCGGAATGTCTTTTTCCGCGATAACTTCGTTCTGAACGTAGGGGATACTTTCCGGTTCTGTATTTTCTACAGGAGATGGGACTTCCTGTTTGATTTCAATTTTTATTTCAGCCTCTTGCTCCCCGGATGCGCGTTCAAACGTTGATTCGATGGCTGTGGATGTATCCTCGTCGGTAGAAAAAACGATCGCATCAGATGCCGTACTGATTTCTTCCTCTGCGTCAAGAGCCGCGACGGTTTCTTCTTCGGGTTCATAATCGAGGTTCAGCTCCACAGGAACATGTTCAAAAACCACGACCTGTGCAGAATTTGTTTCTTCTGACCAGAGTCCCAATTCTTTCAAACGTTCCGTCACGATATCCTGTGCAGAGAGCTCCTGCTTTTCATTCCGGATCTCTTCAATAGATTCTTTTTCCTCATGAACTATCTCCTCTTCACCCGCGATAATCGATTCGGTTTGCTCCATACTTTCTGATGGTTCATACCGCTCTAGATGCGTTACCTCTTCATTCAGCACTTCAATTTCCTCTTCTGTAAGAGGTGATTCTTCCACCGGAACATAGAGGTCATCCAACACAGTACTACTTTCAAAAATTTCAGCGTGAGCCGGGAGTGGCTGCTGATGGATCAACTGAAAAAGCCGGGTACGGTCAGGGGCATAAGCAGCTGTGACTTTCAGTTCCCGGGCATAGTGTACGCTCTCCAGATCATGAAGTTGTCGCAAATAAATATAACGCAGGGGCTGGCAATAGGGAAATTGATTGAGTAAACCTGCAATCGTTTCCACCGGAACTTGCATGGCGGCTTCCGGTTTGCGGATGAGTTCGAAGAATTGTTCTTTCGTCATTACCAGTTGCTCACAGATTTATTGAAAATATCATCCACTAACTGTCGGTTAATTTCATCTATCAGCGTGGCTTCTTCTTCTGATAAACTCTTCTGACTATCGTAGTCGGCGTAGCGTGTAAAAGTAGTTTCAAAATTTTGTTTGTCGTCCTTTGTATTCGTAAATTTCACCAATACACTGATGGTTAACCGGTTTAATGCAGCGGTTTGTGTCCCCTGAATAGCCACCGGACTCGCTTTATAATCACTGATGTATCCTTCGAATTGCAGATCACCGTCTCTTTCCACCTGCCTCAAACTCGTTTGCGAGATGAAACGCTCTTTAATTTTCTCCGTGATCGCCTGACTCAGGAGCGGCTGGACCAATGAAGCCCGATTGGGAAAATACTGCACTGAAAATGTCTTCACCTCAGGCGAGATCGACGCACCGGTGAAGGAATAGACCCCACAGCCAGACCAGATCAGGGACATTAAAAGGGACATACAAACTACAGCGTTCTTCATCCTTTGATCTGATATTCGTTAATTTTCCGGTAGAGTGTGCGCTCAGAAATACCGAGTTCCTTCGCGGCTTCTTTTCGTTTGCCTTTATGACGTTCGATGGCTTTACGGATCATTTCTTTTTCCTTGTCCGAGAGTGACAACGACTCATCTTCCACTTCTTCGTGCGCTTCAATCTTATAGGGCTTGGTGCTTAAGGTCACGCCCGGTTGCGTTTCAATAATCTGAGGTTCATCGGCACGATACAGTTCATGCTCAAAGGCATCCTGTTCCTGCACTCTTACCGGACCATTTCCCATCAAAGTCGCCACCACCTTCTTCATTTCGGTGAGATCTTTTTTCATGTCGAAAAGCACTTTATAGAGCAGTTCCCTTTCACTGAAATCGCCACCACTTTTCACTTCATCACGCAGGACCATCGGCAAGGTCTTCCCGTTCTCCTGAGGAAGATATTTCATTAAAACATCGGCTGTAATCTCTTTCTTCTGTTCCAGAATCGACAATTGTTCCGTCACATTTTTTAACTGACGCACATTGCCCGGCCAACGGTAATCTACTAATAAGCGTTGTGCTTCCGGCTGGAGATGAATCACCGGCATTTTATATTTATCGGCAAAGTCAGCAGCAAATTTCCGGAAGAGCAGGAAGACATCTTCCTTTCTGTCGCGCAGTGGAGGAACATGAATCGGTACGGTATTTAACCGGTAATATAAATCCTCCCTGAAACGACCTCTTTCAATCGCTTCGGGAATATTCACATTGCTCGCGGCCACCACACGCACATCTGTTTTTTGCACTTTACTCGATCCCACGCGGATAAATTCGCCCGTCTCCAACACACGTAAAAGACGTACCTGCGTCGTGAGGGGGAGTTCGGCGACTTCATCTAAAAAGATAGTACCACCGTTCACCACTTCAAAATACCCTTTGCGGGCTTCATGCGCTCCGGTAAAAGCCCCTTTTTCATGACCAAAAAGTTCAGAGTCGATGGTGCCTTCCGGAATAGCGCCGCAATTGACAGCGATATTCGGACCATGTTTACGACTGCTGAGGAAATGAATAATTTGCGGAAAAATTTCTTTACCCGTTCCACTTTCACCGGTAATCAATACAGAAAGATCAGTTGGTGCTACCTGGAAAGCAATGTTGATCGAATGATCTAACTGCAAGGAAGTACCGATAATACCAAATCTGTTTTTTATATCCTGTATCGTCATCTTTTTCTATGCAAACTTTTAGTGTGGTTTGAAATTTTAGCTCCGTCGTTTTGTATGCTACCGGCTACCGGCTTCCGGCTACCAGCTTCCGGCTACCGGCTTTGGGCTTGCGGTGAGGAGGAGCCGCTCTTCATCGCAATCGGAAGTCTCCTTGGGAGAACTGAAGCCTCGCGGCTTCCGGCTACCGGCTACCGGCTACCAGCTTCGGGCTGTTGGTTTTTAGTGAGGAGTTGAGCTTAGTCTTGAAGTGATGGAGTTTTTTGGTAAGACTTATTCTGTATTCTCAAACTGCATTGCCGGCCGTCAGGTAAGTTCTTAATTCTCGATTTCTAATTCCCAATTCCTAATTCCCAATTCCTAATTCTGATCCCGATAGCTATCGGGACTGAATTCTTAATTCTGAATTTCTCCAATCAGTGTTGCTGTTGTGCAATGTGTGATCCTAACGTTGACATAATCGCCGGGTTGGAGATTGCCTTTCGGGAATACCACGACGGTATTCTGCGAATTTCTGCCGGAGAGCATTTCATCGGATTTCTTCGAAACGCCTTCTACCAGGACACGGAATGTTTTTCCAACCGCTTTTTTCGTTCTGATGGCCGATAATTTTCTTTGTAAGTCCACAATCTCCTGTAGTCTTCTGCTCTTTACTTCTTCGGGAATATCATCGGTGAATTTTTTCTCCGCCGCTGTTCCCGGTCGTTCGGAATATTTGAACATGTAGGAGAAATCATAGCCTGCCCATTCCATGAGACTCAATGTATCCTGATGTTCTTCTTCTGTCTCGCCGCAAAAGCCACTGATGATATCGGTGCTGATGCCGCATTCCGGAATGATTCTCCGAATGGATTCGATGCGTTGGATATATTGTTCGCGGGTATAGCCCCGGTTCATTCGTTCAAGTACATTCGAGTTGCCCGATTGAACCGGCAGATGAACGTACTTACATATATTGTCGTATTTCGCAATCACGTGGAGGACGGCATCTGTCATATCCCGCGGATTGCTGGTCGAGAAGCGTATTTGCAGATCGGGATGGACACCCGCCACCATTTCCATGAGGTCGGCGAAGGTGGTGAAGCGCTGTTGTTCTTCCGCAGGGAGTTCATGATGCAGGGCTTTGTGAACGATGTCTGCTTCGAGTTCTTTTTTCTGTCCGCCGCCCCACCAGAGGTAGGAATCTACATTTTGTCCCAATAAAGTCACTTCCCTGTAGCCGTTTTCAAAAAGCTGTTTCGCTTCTTCAAGTATAGATTCCGGGTCCCGGCTGCGTTCACGTCCACGCGTAAAAGGAACGACACAGAAGGAGCACATATTATCGCAGCCCCGCATAATCGAGATGAACGCCGTAACGCCATTCGAGCTCAACCGCACCGGACTGATATCCGCATAGGTTTCCTCTCTCGACAATAAAACATTCACGGCTTTCTGTCCACCTTCCACTTTTTCGATCAGGTGGAGGAGGTCGCGGTAGGAGTCGGGGCCGGCCACGATATCCACTAACTTTTCCTCTTCCAGTAACTTCGATTTCAACCGTTCCGCCATACAGCCGAGCACACCTACGATCAATCCCGGTTTGGCCCGCTTCGCCTTCTTAAAGTCATGCAAGCGGGTACGGACACGTTGTTCGGCATTATCACGAATGGCGCAGGTATTAATAAAAATCACATCGGCCTCGTTATAATCGCGGGTCGTTTCAAATCCACCCTGCGTCAAAATAGATGCAACGATCTCACTATCAGAGAAATTCATAGCGCAGCCATAACTCTCCAGGAACAATTTTTTACCCGATGAAGCTGCCGTTTCCAGCAGGATGGCTTCACCCTGACGCTTTTCGTCGATTACCTTATTTCCTTCGTGTAACATGATTATTTAGGGGGAGCAAAGATAGGAAAAAAAGAGACGATGCTGACAATATGGCAGGAGAAATTTTGGACTTTTTAGACTTGGTTGGTTAGATACTATTTTTAGTTCTCAAAGTGATTTGATTTGAAAATTTGAAAATGGGTTGATTTGAAGATGCGAAGATGTGATGATGCCGAGCTGAGTGAATTTGATCGTGGGACTTGTGAAGGGATGAATGATGATGTGATTATTGATGAATGGGATGGAGGATGGTATCCTCTTTAGGTTAGAAGTCCACACTTTGGGAAACCTGAAAGATTAAAGGTAGGAACGCGGATTAAACGGATTTGGCGGATTTTCGCGGATGGGAATAGATGAAGGGTAGAATTAAAATTAATACTTAATCACCTTCCCCGAAATATTATCCTTTTCAGTGATCAAATTCACGATATAAATTCCGGCGTTCAATCCTTTGACGGGGATTTCCAGATTGAGTTTGCCGGCGGTAATTTCATGGGTGGGTTGTTGGTAGATTATTCTTCCGCTGAGATCCATTAATCGCAATTGGCCATTGGTGCCCCGGAGTTTTTCGGCGTGGAGGAGGATGTTTTCAGATGAAGAGAGATAACGTGTTTGGAAAATTACATCGGCAGTGATGGAAGAGGGGAGTCCGACGGTGGAGAAGGTATAGCAGGTGGAGGTGTCGATGCAATTGCCATAGGTGACTGCAACGGCGTAGCTGCCGGATTGGGTGGGTTGAAAGGTAGAATTCGTTGCTCCGTTGATAGCCGAATTGTTTCCGCAATCGATCCATTGATAAGTTGAGCCGCTCGCTGTGGTTTGTAAGGTAGATGAAATTTGTGAAACGATGTTTGTGATTACGGGTGTAACAGTTAATTGTAATTCGATAATTGAATCGCAACCATTACTATTCAAAAGTGAATCAAAATAAACACCGGATTGATGAAGATAGGCACTTCGAAATAAAATCGAATCATTCGAGCATATGGTTTGTGCTTGTTGAGTATAGTTCGCATTGATAATATCTAAATTTAATGTAATAACAGAGTCGCAGCCGAATACGGATGGCAAGGAATCAATATATATACCCGCCTGATAAAGATATACTCCTCCAAAAAACAGGGAGTCGTTTGTACAAATATTTTCAGATCGCTGAATATTGTAAGCGTTGTTTATAATCAGGTCCAGAACTACAATAGAATCGCATCCGGACGCATTCGTTAGTGTATCATTATAAACTCCGGTAAGTGATAATTGCTGTCCATTGAAATTATAAAAATCTCCATCACAAATTGATCCTGAAAGATAGCTAGCTGATGAATTAATAGTTAAATTAAGAAGAATTGTTGAGTCGCAGCCATTTGCAGTAATAAATCGTTGAACATGATTGCCACTGGTGGAATATGTAACACCATTTAATTGAAAATTCAGACTATTGCATATTGTAGCATTTATAATTGTTGGAGGAATCGAACAATTGATAAGCGTGTTGGCGGTGGTGTTTGTGATTATGGGTGCATTAAAATCAAAGAAAATATTTGCGGTGTTTTCAATTGTGCTTCCAATAGCCAAACTATCCTTCGCACGAATTTTAAATTGAATATATCCATGACTTCCCGGTTCATTCGAATTACTGTCCGGCAAATGGATATTGGGAAAACTAAATTTTAATAAGCCGTCCTGATAAATTTGAGTGATCGGTTGGTGGCTGTAAGAAAGCAAAGAGAATGTGGACCACTCTAAGTAAGTACTCAATGTATCTGTGATATAAATATGCTCTGCATCTGCAGTGCCTGTATTTTGAAAGCGTATCAGATAGGTTAGCCAGCGATCTCCGCTTATATCTAGTGTGGAAGCCGGATAAACAGATTTATCATTAGGGTCATAACTTCCTACAACAGTAAAACATTGTGAAAAGTAATTATTGCTATAATTTAATTCTGCTGCAGAGGTGGAAATTGAAACCTGAATGCAAATTTGATTTCCCAATGTTGCATTTGTATCTACCAAAATGGTAAAGTTAAAATTAATGTTATTACTCATGGCTCCAAAGTCGGCAACATTATAAGTTAAAACATTTCCATTAACGGAATCGGGAGTTAATGCACCCACCCCCGGAAAAAGATAATTGCAAGGTCCGGTAATACTGATGACTACTGTACCGCTGATTCCATTTGCACAATTTGCGCCAAAAGTGTTAGAATAATCTCCGGCTTGAATCTTTATTTCTCTTACACTTGCCGGTCTTATATTGTTTGAATAAATAGATGTAACTGCCAAATCTACCCCCTTGCATATTAATCCAAAATTCCGATTGTATTTCATAGAATCCACTGCAGAAATGGTGTCCGTGTAAAAGCCGGAAGAGGGACAACCAGTAGCAAAAGGTAAATCCAATGTGTCGAGTTCAGTTTTGTAAAAGTCAGGAGCAAATGTGTCAAAGAAGTAATCTCCATTTGTATTGACATAGGTTTGTTGAACTAACATTCCGTTTTTATACAATTTCACCTTTTGGTTGGTGAAATATGGCTCATTATTTCCAACGATGCAATTAGTATCCGGATCAAAAAATACTTCACCTTCAATATTCCAAAATAGCTCACAGCCGTTGGAATTAAACACATTACATATAGGAAGGGTGGTTATAAAAGGGGTGCTTGAAAATACAATTCCATAGTTTGGCACACATTCAACTAGAGTCGCGTAGAAATTTAAATCCGTGACTTGATTTAAATCAGGAAGACAAGTTAATGGATTGTATTGGCAATAAAGCCGAATTAAAGATGAAGGTAGGGGTGGCAATGATGCAAGTTGGTTATATTCACACCTAAGTTCCGTTAAAGAAGTAGGTAAGGAGGGTAAAAAAGTGAGTTGGTTATCTTGACACCATAGCATAGTCAATGTTGAAGGCAGGTTGGGCAACAAAGTGAGTTGATTATCTCTACAGACTAGTTCAGTTAACGATGAAGGCAAGACAGGCAAAGTAATGAGTTGGTTAAAGGAACAAGTAAGATATAATAATGTCGAAGGCAATGCAGGTAAAGCAGTGAGTTGGTTAAGAGAACATTCCAAAAAAGTTAACGACGTAGGCAAGGCCGGTAAATATGTGATTTGATTACTGCCACAAGATAGATAAATTAAGGACGAAGGTAAGACAGGTAAAGATGAGAGTTGGTTAGAACTACACAGAATATCTGTTATCGAACTTGGCAAGTTGGGTATAGAAGTGAGTTGATTACCCCTACAATCAAGACGAGTTAAAGAAGAAGGTAAAGTGGGTAAAGAAGTTAATAGGTTAATCCGACAATCAAGAGTGGTTAACGATGAAGGCAAGTTGGGCAAAGTAGTAATTTGGTTGTTACGACATTCCAGATAGGTTAAAGACAAAGGCAACGGAGGCAACGTAGTAAGTTGGTTGTTGTAGCAATTCAATGAAGTGTCATTCACAAAAACTTCGATTCCACTTAAATTAGAAATTCCTTTACTACTCACATTAATATGCTTTGTACCTAATACCGCAGGACACAATGGATCAATAGAGTCGCCTACCATGCAAGAAGCGTAATATTGGTTGAGATAGGCTCTGAATACAGGATCAGGAATATATACGAGATATGCCTCTACACGAGTGTTCATGGAGAATAAGAGCATGAAAACACAACATAACTTAAGTAAAATATTTCTCATTGCATCTAATTTTTTTGATTAATACTTAATCACTTTCCCCGAAATATTATCCTTTTCAGTAATTAAATTAACAATATAAATTCCGGCGTTCATTCCTTTTGCGGGGATTTCCAGATTGAGTTTGCCGGAGGTAATTTCATGCGTGGGTTGTTGGTAGATGATTCTTCCGCTGAGATCCATTAATCGCAATTGGCCATTGGTGCCCCGGAGTTTTTCGGCGTGGAGGAGGATGTTTTCAGATGAAGAGAGATAACGGGTTTGGAAAATTACATCGGCAGTGATGGAAGAGGGGAGTCCGACAGTGGAGAAGGTGTAGCAGGCGGAGGTGTCGATGCAATTGCCATAGGTGACCGCGACGGCGTAGCTGCCTGATTGTGTGGGTTGGAACGTAGAATTCGTTGCTCCATTAATAACAGTATTGTTTCCGCAATCGATCCATTGATAGGACGAGCCATTAGCTGTGGTTTGCAATAAGGACGAAGATTGGGAAACGGTATTTATAATACTGGAAACGGTTAGATGAAGTTTAATTATAGAATCGCAACCGAAACTTGTAATTAATTTTTGCTGATAGGTGCCGTCGTTATAATACAATACACCGTTTAGTGAATAGTCGTCTCCATTGCAAATACTCGCTGTAATGATGGTTGGCGGAATCGAACAATTAATCACAGCATTACTAGTAGTATTAGTAATTACAGGAGCATTAAAATCGAAGAAAATATTGGCAGTATTTTCAATCGTGCTTCCGATAGCCAAACTATCCTTTGCTCGAATTTTATATTGAACATATCCATGACTTGCCGGTTCATTCGTATTACTGTCAGGTAAATTGATATGCGGAAAACTAAATTTCACTAACCCATCATTATAAACTTGTGTGAGAGGTTGGTGGCTATAGGTTAACAAATTGAAAGTTGACCAATCTAACGATGAACTCAAAGTATCCGTAATATAAATATGTTCGGCAGAAGCTGTTCCTGTATTTTGAAAACGGATTAAATACGTTAACCAGCGATCACCACTAATATCTAAAGTAGCATTTGGAAATGCTGTTTTGTCATTAGGATCAAAACTGCCTACCACCGTAAAACATTGAGATAATAAATTATTGTTGTAATTTATTTCTGTAGCCGGAGTGGATATGGAAACTTGAATACAAATTTGACTTCCAAGTGCAGCAGTAGTATCTACTAAAATGTTAAAATTAAAACTACTATCATAACTCAAAACTCCAAAGTCTGCTACATTGTAAGTTAAAACATTTCCTATAACTGTATTGGGCGTTAAAGCACCAATAGCTGGAGAAATATAGTTGCATGCTCCAGTTATTGTGATATTAACCATTCCGCTTATTCCTGCGGCACAATGTGCACCAAAATAATGAGAGTAATCACCTGCTTTAATTTTAATTTCTCTAATACTTGCTGGTCGTATATTAGCAGTAAAAATACTTGTTACTGCTAAGTCGATTTCCTTGCATTTCAATCCAAAATCACGATTGTATTTCATGGAGTCTGAAACTGAAATAGTATCCAAATAAAATCCGATGGTTGGACAGTATACTTCCAAAGGTAATCCTGTCGTATCAAATTCAATTTTGTAATTATTAAGTGAAAAAGTATCGAAATAATAATCGCCATATATATTCGTAAAAGTTTGTTGGTCGAGCACACCGTTTTTATATAAGTTCAACTTTTTATTTTTAAAAAGGAGTTCGTTTGCACCTATTGTGCAATTTGTGTCGGCATCAAAAAAGATTTTCCTTTAATATTCCAAAATACATCGCAACCGTTGTTATTAAAAAGGTCACATATTGGAAATCCAAGGAATGGGGGAATGCTCACTTGCAACATTCCATAACCAGGGAAGCAATTGATTTGAGTGTTTACAAAATTCAAGGATATTAATTGGTTTAGATCAGGAAAACATAATAAAGGGTTATCTGAACAATTTATACCCTCCAATGATGAAGGTATTATTGGTAGAGAAGTTAACTGATTATTGCTACACCCAAGACTTTCTAATTGCGGTGGCAAAGCAGGTAATGAAGTGAGTTGGTTGCTATCACAATTTAGCGTTTTTAAAGATGTTGGCAAAGTTGGTAATAAGGTAAGTAGATTATTTTTTAAGTACAGGTAAATTATTGATGAATGTAGCGCAGGTAAGGAGGTTAGCTGATTCCTTTCGCACTTTATGTACTTTAATGAGATCGGTATTAAGGGTAAAGATGAGAGTTGGTTGTCATTACAGTTTAGAGATGTAAATATTGAATCAGGGAAAACGGGTAATGATGTAAGTTGGTTGTTATTACAGATTAAATTATTTAAAGTCGATGGCAAAGGTGGTAAACTTGTAATTTGGTTGTTATTACATATAAAATACATTAAACCATTTGGTAAAGGTGGCAATGTTGTTAGTTGGTTTCCTGAACAGTTTAGGGCAAATAAACTCAAAGGCAAATTTGGTAGTGTATTAAGTTGGCTGGATTGACAATAAAGTCTCGCCAATGATGAGGGTAAAGTTGGAAGTGAGTCGAGTGGGTTATTAGCACAAGTAAGTGTGTGTAAAGTAGATGGTAATGTAGGTAAGGAGGTTAGTGGGTTAGCCGAACACCCAAATGTAACTAAAGATGAAGGTAAAGTTGGAAGAGAGTTTATTTGGTTACCACTACAATCAAATGTTGTTAAAGACGGAGGAAGTGTAGGCAAAGCATTGAGAAGATTGAAGGAACAATTAACGTTATTCAATGACTGTGGTAATGTTGGAAGAGAAGAAATTTGATTATTACCGCAAATAAGTGTAGTTAATGCAGTGGGCAGTATTGGCAATGAGGTGAGCACATTAGCATTGCAATTAAAATATGTTAATGACTGTGGTAAATTTGGCATAGAGGTGAGTTGATTCTCGTAGCAATAAAGATAAGTTAAGGACAGCGGCAAATTTGGCAATGAAGTAAGTTGATTATTGCTACAATTTAACAAAGTATCATTCACAAAAACTTCAATTCCACTTAAATTAGATATTCCGCGACTACTAACATCAATATATTTCGCAGCCAAAACTGCCGGACAACTCGAGTCAATAGAATCGCCGACCATGCAACTTGAGAAATAAATGTTGAGGATATTCCGAAATGCCGAATCCGGAATATGAACAAGCTGAGCTTTCGAAACAGTTGATGTTCCTATTGTCAGAGCTAAAATGCAAGTTAGTTTCAGTAAAACATTTTTCATCTTATATTATTTTATAAATTAATACTTAACCATCTTCCCCGAAACATTATCCTTTTCGGTAATCAAATTCACGATATAAATTCCGGAGGTCATTCCTTTAGCAGGGATTTCCAGATTGAGTTTTCCGGCGGTAATTTCATGGGTGGGTTGTTGGTAGATGATTCTTCCGCTGAGATCCATTAAGCGCAATTGGCCATATGTGCCCCGGAGTTTTTCGGCTTGGAGGAGGATGTTTTCTGAAGCGGAGACATACCGGGTTTGGAAAATGACATCGGCAGTGATGGAAGAGGGGAGTCCGACGGTGGAGAAGGTGTAGCAGGCGGAGGTATCGATGCAATTGCCATAGGTGACTGCGACGGCGTAGCTGCCGGATTGTGTAGGTTGAAATGTAGAATTCGTTGCTCCATTGATAGCCGTATTGTTTCCGCAATCGATCCATTGATAGGACGAGCCATTAGCTGTGGTTTGTAATATGGACGAAGATTGGGAAACTGTATTTATAATACTGGAAACAGTTAGTTGAAGTACAATTATTGAATCACAACCAACACTTGTAATTAATTTTTGTTGATAGGTGCCATCGTTATAATACAATGCACCATTGAGTGAATAGGCGTCCCCATTGCAAATGCTCGCTGTAATGATGGTTGGTGGTATGGAACAGTTTATAACTGTATTGCTGGTAGTATTTGTGATTACCGGTGCATTGAAATCAAAGAAAATATTGGCCGTGTTTTCAATTAGGCTACCAATAGAAAGGCTGTCCTTAGCGCGTATTTTATATTGCACATACCCATGACTAGCCGGTTCGTTTGCATTACTATCGGGCAAATTGATATGAGGAAAACTAAATTTTATCAGTCCATCATTATACACTTGTGTAAGAGGTTGGTGACTATAGCTCAGCAAATTGAAAGTTGACCAATCCAACGATGTACTCAAAGTATCGGTTATGAATATATGTTCTGCAGATGCTGTTCCTGTATTTTGAAATCGGATTAAATACGTTAACCAACGATCTCCACTAATATCTAAACTTGTAGAAGGATATGCAGTTTTATCATTTGGATCATAACTGCCTACCACCGTAAAACATTGAGATAATAAATTATTGTTGTATTTTGATTCTGAAGACAGAGTGGAAATGGAAACCTGAATGCAAATTTGACTTCCTTGTGTTGCTGTCGTATCTACCAAAATGTTAAAATTAAAACTACTGTCATAACTTACTAATCCAAAATCAGCAACATTGTAAGTAAGAACGTTTCCAATGATTGTAATGGGCGTTATTCCACCAATGGCTGGAGAAATATAATTGCAAGCACCGGTAATAGTGATGACCACTGTTCCGCTTATTCCGGTGCCACAATGTGCACCAAAATTATTAGAGTAGTCGCCTGCATGAATTTTTAATTCTCTAATGCTTGCTGGTCTTAAATTATTAGAAAAAATACTTGTGACCGCTAAGTCAACATCCTTGCATTTTAATCCAAAATCCCTATCATATTTCATAGAATCTGCAGCGGAAATGGTATCTAAATAAAAACCTGGTGAAGGACAATATACTTCAAATGGTAATCCCGTTGTGTCAAATTCCGTTTTATAAAAATCGAAAGAAAAAGTATCAAAAACATAATTTCCATTTATAGTAGAAAAGGTTTGTTGGTCTAATACTCCATTTTTATACAAATTTAATTTTTGATTTATGAAATATGGTTCGTTTGTTCCCGCGATGCAATTGGTGTCTGCATCAAAAAATGTTTTCCCCTCAATATTCCAAAATACATCACAACCGTTGGCGTTAAATACGCCACATAGTGGAATTGTGGAAACTGCAGGGTCACTCATTAACACAATGCCGTAGTTGGGTAAACAATTGACTAATGTATTAGTGAAGTATAAATTTTTAACATTTTTTAAAGATGGCAAACAAGTTAATGGGTTGTCGCTACAAAAAAGATTATTTAACGAAGACGGTAATTCGGGCAATGAAGTGAGCAGATTCTGACTGCAATCAAGATGAAACAGCGTTGCAGGCAAAGTGGGTAAGGAAGTGAGTTGGTTATCGAGGCAATGCAGAGCAATTAGCGAAGTCGGCAATGCAGGCAAGGAAGTGAGCGGGTTATTGCTACAAGAAAGATTATTTAACGAGAGCGGCAAATTGGGCAAAGAGGTGAGTTGGTTCTCGCCGCAAAATAGAGTATGTAACGCTGCCGGCATATTTGGCAAAGAAGAGAATTGGTTACCGTTTACGTCAAGATGAGTCAACGAAGCCGGCAATGCCGGCAAGGAGTTGAGTTGGTTATTGGAGCTCTGTAGATTGGTTAAAGATGCAGGCAAAGCAGGCAAGGAAGTGAGTTGGTTAATATCACATCTAAGACTAGTTAACGACGTAGGCAAATTTGGCAAGGAAGTGAGTTGGTTATATTCACAATTAATTTGTGTTAACGAAGCCGGTAATGCAGGTAATGCGGTTAGTAGATTAAGGTAGCAATCTAGATAAGTTAACGAAGAAGGCAATGTAGGCAAGGAAGGAAGTTGGTTCACACCACATTCAAGTCTAGTTAACGACGAAGGCAAATTTGGCAAGGAAGTAAGCTGATTCTCGTTGCAAGATAGAATACTTATCGACGCCGGCAATGCAGGCAGGGAGGTTAGCTGGTTAGCGCCACAATCAAGATAAACCAGTAGCGAAGGCAATGTAGGCAAAGATGTGAGTTGGTTATTGAAACAATCAAGATATGTTAAGGACTGGGGTAAATTTGCCAAAACAGTGAGTTGGTTAGTAGAGCAATCAAGATAAGTTAAAGATGGAGGAAGTTGAGGAAAGGTAGTTAATGGATTTAAATTACATCTCAAAAGTGTGTCATTTACAAAAACTGCTATTCCGCTTAAATCGGAAATCCCTTTATTGTATAAATTAATATCTGTCGTAGCTAATACCGCCGGACAAGAAGAATCAATAGAATCTCCCACCATACAAGCCCCAAAATTTTGATTTAAATAAGCTCTAAAAGCGGAATCAGGAATATAAACCAACTGCGCATCCACATCCGTTCTCATTCCGGAAAACAGCGTAACCAAAAAAAGTAATCTGAGTAATTGTTTTTTCATGATACTTGTTTTAAAAATACTTAAGTAGCGCTGAATCAAAGTTAAATATTAATTCGGGATAATTATAGTTTAAATTCAATAGACCAGTACCGCTTTCCTTTTAAGGCAGAATTTTATTAAAAGGAAAGTCTTCAATGAACCGGGGATGTGATTGCGCCAAACTTATATTTTGGTGAATTTATGGGTTTATTTTCTTTTAAAGATAACCTTTTCATTAAATCGGACCCTTATCGATCGGTCGAAATTTTTAGGTTCAAAAGCTCTTTTTCGGGAATGTGGTTCGGGTTCGGAAAGGGGGATTTTGGGCGGGAATTCGGGAAAGAGTGGTTCAAAGGGTGGGCATAAACACTTGTATACGATTATTAATTGACTGAAAATCAGATAAGTTAACCTATTAGGGCGATTTTGGAGGGATAGGCTATTGGTTAAAATTCTCTTATTTTGCGCCGCTGATAATAAATACTGAAACACCCAAAAACCCCTGATGGCAGATAATTTAGTGATTGTGGAGTCGCCGGCAAAGGCCAAAACTATTGAAGGATTTCTTGGTAAGGATTTTACCGTGAGATCGAGTTTCGGGCATGTCCGTGATCTGGTGAAAAACGATAAAGCGATTGACGTTGATAACGATTTTGCCCCTCAGTATGAGGTGAGTGAGGATAAAGCGAAGGTGGTGGATGAACTGCGTCGCCTGGCGAAGAAAGCGAAGATGGTCTGGTTGGCGACGGATGAGGACCGTGAGGGAGAAGCCATCTCCTGGCATCTTTATGAATCGCTCGACCTGAAGAAAAGTAATACGAAACGTATTGTTTTCCATGAGATTACGAAGAAGGCCATTAAGGACGCTGTCGATAATCCGCGCTTTATAGATATGCACCTGGTGGATGCTCAGCAAGCCCGCCGGATCCTGGATCGTTTAGTGGGTTTTGAACTTTCGCCTATTCTGTGGAAGAAGGTGAAGCCCAGCTTGTCGGCCGGTCGTGTGCAATCGGTTTCTGTCCGACTTATTGTGGAGCGGGAGCGGGAAGTGGAGGCGCATACCAGTGCATCCGCGTTCAGGGTAATTGCTATTTTCAGAGTGAAGGATAAGAAAGGAAACCTCTCTTCTCTAAAAGCGGAACTTCCTCAGCGCTTTGCGAAGATGGGTGATGCAGAAGCTTTCCTTAAAAAATTGATCGCGGCTAATTTCTCTATAGCCAACCTCGAAGTAAAGCCTGCAAAGAAAACGCCGGCTGCTCCTTTTACCACATCTACACTGCAACAGGAAGCTTCCCGTAAACTGGGATTCAGCGTGGCGCAAACGATGGTGGTGGCTCAGAAACTCTACGAGAGCGGGAAGATTACTTATATGAGAACAGATTCGGTGAACCTTTCTCAAACTGCCCTCGATGCTGCACAGGCCGCTATCACCAAACAATACGGAAAACAATACTCGCATACCCGTCAGTACCGCACCAAAAGCGCGAATGCACAGGAGGCTCACGAAGCGATTCGTCCGACCTATTTTGAGATGAATACCGTAGATGGTGATAATTCAGAGCGCCGCTTGTATGAATTGATCTGGAAGCGTACCATTGCCAGTCAGATGGCCGATGCGCAGTTAGAAAGAACGATTGTAAGTATCTCCAATGATAAGTCGAAGGAAATGTTTACCGCTACCGGCGAGGTGATTCGTTTCGATGGATTTTTACGGGTGTATATGGAAGGCACCGACGATGAAAACGAAGAAAATGAAAGTGGTCTTTTACCACCGCTTGAAATAGGGCAGCACCTCGATTTAGATGTGATGACCGCCACAGAAAAATTTTCGTCACCCCCTGCCCGTTATACGGAAGCAAGTCTGGTGAAGAAGCTGGAAGAACTGGGAATTGGTCGTCCTTCTACCTATGCACCCACCATTTCCACCATTCAGAAAAGAGGATATGTGATCAAGGAAGATCGCATGGGCAAGGAAAGGAAGTATTCTATTGTCACGCTGAAGGATGGAAAAGTGAGCAGTGAAGTGAAGATGGAAAATTACGGAAGTGAAAAGTCGAAGATGTTTCCTTCCGATATCGGCACCGTAGTCACCGATTTTCTGGTTGCGAATTTCCCGGTCATCATGGATTATAATTTCACCGCTACTGTAGAAAAAGATTTTGATGAAATCGCAAACGGTCATCTCGTATGGTCGAAGATGATCAAGAAATTCTATGGTCCTTTTCATAAATCGGTAGAGCAAACGGAGAAGCATAGCGAGCGGGCAACCGGAGAACGTGAACTGGGAACTGATCCGAAGTCGGGCCGGAAAGTGATTGCGCGTATCGGACGATTTGGTCCCCTGGTGCAGATCAGCGGTGATGATGATGAAGAGGTGAAACCACAGTATGCGAAATTAAGAAGCGGTCAGCGCCTCGAGACCATCACCTTTGAAGAAGCCATGGATCTTTTCAAAATGCCGCGTAATTTGGGTAAATATGAGGACGAAGATATCACCATCGGTATCGGACGTTTTGGTCCCTATGTAAAGCATGTTAATCTCTTCGCTTCTCTCACGAAGGAAGATGATCCCTATACTATCGATCTCGACAGAGCCATTGAACTCATCGAAATAAAACGCAAAACAGAGCGCGAGCGGATCATTAAAGTGTTCAAAGATCGTCCGGATGTGCAGGTGTTGAAAGGCAGATGGGGACCCTATCTTGTTGTAGACGGTGGCAACTATAGAATTCCAAAGGATAAGGAAGCCGAGAAATTGAGTCTGGAAGATTGCCTGGAAATTTCAGCGAATTCCAAGCCAAGCGGAGGAAGAAAGGGCGGAAGATTTCAGAAGAAAAAGCCTGCTGAAACCACGGTGACCCGGGCCGCTGCAACTTCTCGTCCGACAGCTAAGAAAGCCGCCGCGAAAAAATCTCCGGCAAAGAAAACGGCAGCGAAGAAAACGGCAGCAGTAAAATCAGCTCCTGCAAAAGCCGCACCCGCGAAAAAAGCAGCCGCGAAAAAATCTCCTGCGAAAAAAGCAGCGCCTGTAAAGCCATCTCCCGCAAAAAAATCGCCCGCTAAGAAGTCTCCTGCAAAAAAAGCAGTCAAGAAGAAAAGGTAAGACCATTTTCGCAGCAATAACCCCACATGCTTGAAGCGTATTTCGATCCGGTTTCACCCGATATTATCAGAGGAATTAAAAGTCCTTACCCTCCTGATGCCTTAGGTCAGCATGTCCAGGCCTATACCACCGACTCCGGTTTTCCCTCTTTCGAAGGAGCACGGCTGGCTATTTTGGGAGTAGGCGAGGAGCGGGGGAGTATCGGCAATGCAGGTGCTGCACAAGGTCCCGATTTTATCAGAGAACAATTTTACAAGCTAAAGAAGCATCAGCAAGGGCTGCATTTTATTGATCTCGGCAATTTAAAGATCGGTCATAGCCTGAACGATACCTATGCTGCCATAGCCATCGTTGTCACTGAATTGCTTTCTGCACATATAGTACCCGTTATATTGGGCGGCAGCCAGGATATTACTTACGGACATTATACCGGTTATAAAATTTCCGAGCAAATCATCAATATTGTTTCCATCGATTCACGGTTTGATCTCGGTATTCCGGAAGAGACCACCAATAGTGAAACCTATCTCGGGAAAATCATCCTTGAGCAACCCAACTATCTTTTCAATTTCAGCAATCTCGGTTACCAGACCTATTTTACCGGCGTGGAGAATGTGGCGCTCATGAAAAAACTGCATTTCGAAACGCATCGTCTGGGACAAGTACAGGCGGATATTCAGGAGACAGAACCTATCGTCAGAAATGCCGATCTGATCACAGTAGACATCAGTGCTGTCCGGCAAAGTGACGCTCCCGGACATGCGAATCCCTCCCCGAATGGTTTTTACGGCGAAGAATTATGTCAGATTCTGCTGTATGCCGGATTGAGTGATAAGTGCACCGGGCTCGGATTATATGAGTACAATCCTTCCTTCGACCGGCAGTCGCAAACGGCGAAGCTTTATGCGCAGGCCTTATGGTATTTTTTTGAAGGGATGGGACAGCGTAAAATGGATTTGCCGTTGAGCAATCCCAACAATTACATCACTTACCGGGTCGCTTTCGAAGAGCTGGAACAGGAAATAACTTTTATTAAGAGCATGAAGAGTGACCGCTGGTGGATGAAGTTACCCACTGATGGCACGAAGAACCGCTATCTGAGCCAGCATCTGCTCCCTTGTTCCTACAAAGACTATCAGCAAGCCTGCAGCAATGAAGTGCCGGAACGTTGGTGGAATGCCGTGCATAAAATGGTTTGACCGAGATACCGCCCTTACAGGACTTATGTGAAAGGTAAGGCATTTTAATAATTACGGATATTGATCACCGTTGTAGTTTCTGTCAGAAGGTTCCGGTCAATTCACTTAACTTTTTTCCTGACTTCCGCAGTAAAATGGAGTTGTTTTAGAAGTAATAAAAAATCAGCCTGATGGTGTAAATCACTTGATGTTTTAGGTTTTCCCACGGATGATAGGTCATACTTGAGACATGTCCCTTGAAGTCTTCGATGTAAAAGCCCTGTAGGGGCGGTATCTCTGTAAAAAGGACATCATCTTCCTCCACTTATGCCGGCAGCCGACCTTGAGTCGGCTGCCGGCGGTTGTAAGGATGGTGGGGCGTTTGTCGGTTACAGAGATACCGCCCCTACAGGGCTTATGTAGAAGGTGAAGCTTTATAATAATTACGGATATTGATCACCGTTGTGCTATTTGTCAGCAGGTTCATGGCTTACATTTCGTTCCTATTTTGAATCAAGTTCATAACAAAATCGGAAAATCAGGGGAGAAGAGGAGGTGTCAATTTCGAAAAATATAGCAAATATTAGTGATATAAGGAATGTTAATCTCTCATTATCAACACATTTCAAAAATATTCGGAATTAAACATCTGCAATGAGCAAATAGCTATTTTAGTCCCGCCCAAGAATGGAAGCCGGCGGTGAAAAAAAATGTCTTAAACTTCGTTTTTGGGTTTGTTATTATTATTTACTTACTTTATCCCCCCAATTGAACCCGAAATCGAAACTATCTGTATGAAGAAACTTTTAGCGGTAATAACAGCAGGATGTATCTCCACACTTGCACTTGCACAACAGGACCCACAGTTCAGTCAAAACATGTTTAACAAGTTGTGGGTAAATCCAGCCACTGCCGGAAGTAACGAGGCGATCTGTGCCAGTCTCTTATACAGGGCACAGTGGGTAAGCTTCGATGGAGCCCCGAAATCCGGAGTTCTGGCCATCGATGCCCCCTTATTCAATAACAAGCTCGGCTTAGGTTTAACTATTAATACTGACGAAATCGGTTTCGAGCAAGGATTAACAGCGAAGTTGGCTGCTGCTTACCGGATGGATGTCGGCAACGGTAAATTATCGTTAGGCGTAGATTTCGGTTTGCTGCAGAACACGATTGACGGCAAGTTCACTGCTCCTGATGGGGTAGCGAATGACCCTGCCATTCCACAGAACGCGGTGAGCGGGACGGCCTTTGATTTAGGAGCAGGTGCATATTACCAGAGTGAAAAGTTTTACTTCGGCGTTTCTTCTACGCATTTGATGGAGAGCGAGCTGGACCTCGATAAGTTTTCAAAAGAATACAAGAGACATTACTATGGAATGATCGGATATACCCTGGAGTTAACCCCAAGTGTATCCTTAAAACCGATGATATTTGTAAAGAATGTGACGGACAACACCACAATTGATGTGAATGTCAATGCACATTTTAATAATAAGTTCTGGGCAGGTTTATCCTGGAGAAATGAAGATGCGGTAGTTGGAATGTTAGGTATTACGCTCATCGAGAATCTGCGATTGGGGTATGCTTATGATTTCACCACTTCTGAATTAAAAGATTACAGCGATGGATCCCACGAAATTATGTTGGGATATTGCTTCAATGTCAAGAAAAGAATCCCGGTTTCAATCAGAAACGTAAGATTCCTCTAATAATTAGAAGATATCCGTATCACAAAGAAACTATCTTTGAAATCAAACGTATCATCCTACCGGAAACGTGGCATAATAAACCAAAGTTTTCGACGTTGGATGATAACGTTTCCGGAACCCAAAAGCGAACAAAGCATGAAAAACCTGATTATTGCTTCCCTCGCACTGCTGCTACTAAGCAGTTGTGGAGGCGGTAACCGTGGTCAATTGGTGGGGGTACAAGGGCGCGAGAGATGGTATCAGGCCGATCCTTATGGCATGGTATTTATCCCTCAAGGCTCTTTCAACATGGGTCCTAGTGACCAGGATGTTCCTTACGCCCAAAACGCAATGGCAAAGACTGTGTCGATGCATGCGTTTTACATGGACAACACGGAGATTACCAACAATGAGTACAGACAGTTTGTGTATTGGGTGAGAGATTCCCTGGCACATCGTCTGCTAGGTGGTGATCATCTCACCGAGGAAGGGGAGTATGGAGAGCGCATCAACTGGGATGAGCGGATCCGATGGGACGACGAAGAGAATGTGGAAACACTTTCTGAGTTGTATCTACCTGAAAGCGAGCGTTTTTATCGCAGAAAGGAAATTGATTCACGGAAACTGAACTTTGAATATTACTGGATTGATCTGGTAGCTGCTGCTCAGAAAGACTTCAGCCGCGACCGTGA
Organism: Bacteroidota bacterium; assembly: GCA_016713925.1. Taxonomy (NCBI): domain Bacteria; kingdom Pseudomonadati; phylum Bacteroidota; species Bacteroidota bacterium. The sequence goes on along the minus strand of JADJOH010000002.1, from coordinate 308,188 downwards.
TCCTGCTTCAGGAAGTCTGGCCAATCGTCCGCAAGGCCGAACCGACCGCTCCGTTTATATTAAGAAGGAAATTATCAATGTATATCCCGATACTTTAAGTTGGGTACATGATTATACCTATTCCTTTAACGATCCTATTACAAAAGCTTATTTCTGGCATCCTGCCTATGATGATTACCCTGTAGTAGGTGTAAACTGGTTACAGGCGAAGGCTTTCTGTGTTTGGAGAACTCAATTGCTCTGTAGCTATATGGAGGATGTAGAGGAGACCTATGTACAGGACTATCGTTTACCGACAGAAAGTGAGTGGGAATATGCTTCCCGTGGTGGTTTAGCCAACAACCCGTACCCCTGGGGCGGACCATATACCAGGAATAGCAGAGGCTGTTTCCTTGCCAACTTCAAACCGTTACGCGGAAATTATATTGACGATGGAGGTTTCTATACGGTGAAAGCTACCGCTTACTGGCCGAATGATTATGGCCTGTATTGCATGGCCGGAAACGTAGCAGAGTGGACCAGCAATGCCTATGACGAATCAGCCTATAGCTTTATACATGACCTTAACCCGGATTATACTTACGATGCAAAGGATACCGATCCTCCTGCATTGAAAAGAAAGGTGATCAGAGGTGGATCATGGAAAGATGTCGGATATTTTATGCAGACCGGCACCCGCAGTTATGAATACCAGGATACTTCGAAAGCCTATATCGGTTTCCGTTGTGTGATGGATTTCCTTGGCCGCGACAAAGCTGACTTCTAAAAGTAACTAAGCAGGATCTGCGGCCTTCAACCTGTCGCTGATCTTTCTTTATAAGAGATTAAACAACACAAATCATTCTAACCAAAACCATTAAAAACACGAGAACAACATGGGATTAGCTCAATTGACCAAAGGGAAAGGGTTCAAACAGCTCATGGCGAAACTTTACGGTTTCGGGGCGGCAATCGTAATTGTCGGCGCCCTCTTTAAAATTCAGCACTGGGAAGGTGCAGGTATCATGCTTACTGTAGGTCTGTTTACAGAAGCGGTTATCTTCTTCTTCTCTGCATTTGAACCACCACATGAAGAAGTAGATTGGTCATTAGTTTATCCGGAGCTTGCAGGAATGCACGAGCCGGGAGCTGACCGCAAAAAAGCAAAGGCCGGCGATCCGGTAGCACAACACCTTGATAAATTATTATCGGATGCGAAGATTGGTCCGGATCTGATTCAGAGTCTGGGTACAGGATTAAAATCACTGAGTGAGAACACGGCTAAAATGGCTACTGTTTCCAATGCTGCAGTGGCGACTGAAGAGTATTCAAAAAATGTTACCGCCGCTGCGAAGCAGGTAAGTTCTTTGACCGCTTCTTACGAGAAGGCTGCTACAGCGATGAACAGCATGAGTGCTGCTCACGATGATGTGAAAGGATATACCGAGCAAATGAAATCTGCCGGTAAAAACATGGGCGCTCTCAATGCCGTGTATGAACTTCAATTGCAGGAAGCCAATACACGCATGAAGGATACCAAGAAATTTTATGACGGTATTCAGGAACTGTTGTCGAACCTCAACAATACTGTGGAAGACACCAAGCGTTACAAAGATGAAGTGGGTAAACTCGCTAAAAATCTGGGAGCCCTCAATACCATCTATGGCAACATGCTTTCTGCCATGAGTCAAAATGCAAACAAATAATTCTTGTACTTTTTTCGTTATAGAATCAATCAACCAAACAACCTAAGTACGAGAAATGGCAGGTCAAAATTTATCACCGAGGCAGAAAATGATCGGGATGATGTATCTGGTGTTAACAGCTCTGTTAGCCCTGAACGTCTCCAAGGAAATCATTAATGCATTCGTTACGATCAACGACAGCCTTGAAGTTACTGTAAAGAATCTTCAGGGGAAAAACGCGCAAGCCTATTCGGCATTTGATAAACAAATGCAAAATGATAAGGCGAAAACTGAGCCATTTTTTAAGAAGGCACAGGTAGTAAAAAAGCAATGTGAAGATCTTGATAAGTATGTTGCAGCACTGAAAGAAGAGCTGATTCGTACAACAGATAAGATGGAAGCAGGTGCGAAAATGGTTCCATTGGGCGAAATGAAAGCGAAGGACAACTACGATGAGCCGACACGGATTATGTGCGGTGACAAGCAGGATGGCCGCGGACATAAAGCTACGGAGCTGAAAGAAAAAATCAACGGTTTAAAGAAAAATATCATTGCTACACTTGACGCGAAGGACAGAGATAAGTTCACGAAGCGTTTAGATGCTCTTTTTGATACCAAGGATCCGGTTACCGGTGCTTTGGAGGATGGAAAGAAGACCTGGGAGATGGCTAATTTTTACCATAACCCGGTGGTAGCAACGGTGGCGTTATTATCAAAAATCCAGACGGACGTTAAGAATGCGGAATCAGAAATTATTACGCATTTATTGAGCGCCATTAATGCTGCCGACTTTAAATTCGACACACTTGCTCCTAAAGTTATTGCTCCATCCAGTTATGTTATCGAAGGACAGGAATATTCAGCCGACATCTTCTTGGCGGCAATGAGTTCTACCAGTGATCCTGAAATAACGGTTGGTGGTTCATCTCTGACTGTGGATGGTGGTGTAGGAACCTATAAAGTTCGTGCTTCCGGCATTGGGGAGAAGAAATATGCAGGTATTATTAAAGTAAAGAAACCTGATAACACTTATGAATCCTATCCGTTTGAAAGTTCTTATATCGTAGCAAAACCAAGTGCATCGGTGGCTGCGGATAAGATGAATGTAATTTATATTGGTGTTCCCAATCCGATTACGGTTTCTGTACCTGGTGTTCCTGATGAAAAAGTGAAAGCGATTCCAACGGGATTCTCACTTTCTCCGGATGCAAAAGCAGGTAGAGGGCATTTCATCGCGGAAGCAAAGGGTCAGCCCGGAGAAGCGAAAATCGTTGTCTCTGCTGATTTCAACGGCAAGCCGATGCAAATGGGAGAGTTCAAATTCCGTTTGAAGCGTATTCCTGATCCGGTGGCTAAAATTGGTGGTAAAAAGGATGGTAATATTCCTAAGAGTGCATTAGCTGCACAGCAAGGGATCATTCCAACCATGGAAAATTTCGACTTCGATCTTTATCCAAAGGTGACCAGCTTTAAGATGAGCCGTTACGGTAAGGGCCGCGATCCGGTGGAGAAATCTGCTGAAGGCGGAGCGCTTACAGGTGATATGAAGTCAATTATTGATCAATGTCGCGCAGGTGACAAGATTTTGTTCGAGTACATCAAGGTGTCAATGCCCGATGGTACAACAAGAACGGTGAATTCTATTCCCCTGACTGTACAATAAGGAAATCAGTAAAAACCGCAACTGCAAAGGCGCAACTACGTTAAATAAAACAAAGGTCATAAACCCATGAAAAAGTTCATCCTGATGCTGACTATATTTACTACGGTAAGTATAGCATCGTTCTCACAGAACGTCCTTGATGGAGTGTATGTGAAGGAGAATAATCCGGCCCGTCGGGTGATTCCTTATACGTATTTGAGGGAGGCCGATGTGATGTGGGCGAAGCGTATGTGGCGTCACATTGATCTCAATGAGAAAATCAATGCACCGTTACGTTATCCTAAAACAGGTGACACCAAGGATCGCAAGAACCTGATCAATGTGTTTATGGATGCCGTGAAAGAAGGCAGCTTAACAGCTTACGATCCGCAGGATGATGAATTCGTGCTTCCCATGACATTAGATGAGTTTTCTAAAGTGGGTGGAGCAGATTCCTTGCAGATTAAAGTAACGCGCGCTGAGCCGCCTTATGACGAGTATGATTCGACTGTATTCCGTCCGTTTAATCCGGATGATGTGATCCAGTATCGTTTGAAAGAAGAGTGGTTCTTCGACAAGCAGCGGTCAGAATTAAAATGCCGTATTATTGGCATCTGTCCGATGATCCTTGCCCGTGATCAGGAAGGTAATCTGATCGAAGGCGGACAGAAGAAACTCTTATTCTGGATATATTATCAGGAAGCACGACGAATACTCGCCAATGCCGAAGTAGCCAATCGCTTCAATTCAGCACAGCGGATGTCATTTGAGGATATCTTCCAGAAGAGGATGTTCAACAGCTATATCATTAAAGAGGACAATGTCTACAACCGCAGGGTAGATGATTACAGAGTTAACCCGATTGATGCACTTCTGGAATCAGAGCGTATCAAACAGGAGATGGTTAATTTTGAAATCGACTTGTGGGAGTATTAGTCGCTCTACAATAAAAACAAAAGCCCCGGAGAGATTCTTCGGGGCTTTTTATTTGCAAATGAATTTATTTTGATCAATAAATTTTTTCTTCCGAAGAAGCAATTGATGAATTGATGAATCACTGTTGTCCGGTTAAAACAAAAGTCGGTTGTTCTGATAGTTGAACTATCTGATTTCCACTTGAGGGTTGTTGAATAGAAGAAAGTAAGCCCTTGTTAAAATCACGAATCTTCGAAAAGAAGTATTTGTTTGGCTTGATGATCTTTGTTTCGTCGCAGAGCTTTTTCAGGAGAGGTTAAAATTGCCATATATCGATATACGTGGCCAAATGCTTCGAATCATAGAGCTAAGATTAGAGAGTGACCATATTCTTTTTTTTACTGATTCTTGACTACTTTTATAAGTAAGTCAGCAATTAGAGAGCACCAGATTGTATCCTTATTGCATTTTCAGAATCACCCAAAAATACTTTAACTGATAATTTTGTTTTATGCTTTTAAAGGTAGCTCTATTTGCCACCTTTTTTTGTACAATCCAGCTATATTAGAAGGACTAAATCGCTCATGATTGGTAACAAATTCAAAATGCCGCTGCTTCTCCGTGTCCCAGAATAAAACTCTTCTTGCCAGAATTACTTCGTACCTTTAAAAGTGCCTCGGCCTAATAAAATCTTTTGATCAGACAGGACACCTGCCTTTTCTGTTTTCATTCATTAAATTCTTCTAATACTTGATAAACCGAATCACTTCTCATTCTAGTCACCCACCATACCCCCTGTTCAGTCCATTTTTGCCATTGGAGTTGAAATACCCTCTGTCAAAGACCAGTATTGAACCTTTTTCGGCTATTACTTTTGAAAGGAAAACACGATCATTTTCCTTGGCCGGGGTTAAGTAAACTATATCGGGTATGCCATGAATTGGATTCAACATTACATGGGCCTTAACACCTCCTTTGCGCTTCCCGTCTTTGGAAAAGCAACCGGCTCCACCCATCACGTCACTAAAGAGTTCAAACGTTGTAGAATCGATTAAAAGCAATCGGGAATCAATATCGTTGGATCTGCGGCTGTCCGGTAAACTGGATCTGGAATACATCTTCACTAAGTCATGGAATAACTGCTCGAAAAATTGAGCAGATCGCCGTTGATTGGCCTCTGACAGGGTACTCCTTTTGGGGTATGATTTGACCCCTAAATGTTTTAAGCGTGCTCCCGGCCTGCATTCCGGTAACGACTTCTTTGCGTACATCGTTGAAAAACACAGAACAACATGGACACCAAATGTTCATAGGTGCTAAAGCTTTTTACACCCGTTGTTTGATAATGGCTTGACAGCGGACACCCTCTCTGGGAATTAACTTTAAAAGCTGCGTAAAGATCGGGCTAAGCGCAACTCAAAACAATCTTTATCTTTAGGGAGGACTTCCCTTATTTTTTACTTTCCCCGGACAACAGTGATTGATGAATTGTTGAATTGATGAATGTTAAATGAGTTGAGGAGTGATTGTGTTGAGGTCTGGGGAGGAGGTATGAAGTGAATGAATGGATGAGTTCCAGCGCGTCTTAGTTCGTAATCGAGAGCAACACTTCCGGATTGAGTTTATTAAATTAATTCCTTCTTTTCACCACTAAGTCACATAGGACACTCAGAGCACTAAGAATAAGAAAGAGTCCTTAGTGAATCTTGTGTTCTAAGTGCCTTAGTGGTTATAGAGATAAATACCTTGGAAGACGATGATTTCTTCTCACCTAAAATTTGACAATCTTAGACGAAACACTTTCCGCATCCGTAATTAAATTCACAATATAAACCCCCTTCGCCACCGCATTCATCGGTATCTCTCCCGTCACATATCCTCCCGCTATTACCACGTACACATACATCATTAATGTTTTAATGGTGTGATGAGTGATTTGTCCCGCAGCCTGAGGATGATGAAAGTAGAGAATGAATGGATGAGTTCCAGCGCGTCTTAGTTCGTAATCCCGAGCAATACTTCCAGATTGAATTTGTATAATTAAAAAAGCCTTTCTTTTTTTACCACGAAGACACATAGGCCACTAAGGGCCACTAAGAAGAAGATAAAATCCTTAGTGAATCTTGTGTTCTAAGTGCCTTAGTGGTTATAGAGATAAATACCTAGGAGGTCGATGATTTCTACTCACTTAAAATTTGACAATTTTCGACGAAACACTTTCCGCATCCGGATTTAAATTCACAAAATAAACCCCATTCGCCACCGCATTCATCGGTATCTCTCCCGTAACATACCCTCCTGCTATCACCACCTACAAATACATCATTAATGTTTTAATGATAAGATGAGTAATTTGTCCCGAACCCTGGGGATGATGAAAGTAGAGAATGAATGGATGAGTTCCAGCGCGTCTTAGTTCGTAATCCCCAGCAATACTTCCAGATTGAGTTTATTAAATTAAACCCTTCTTTTCACCACTAAGTCACATAGGACACTCAGAGCACTAAGAATAAGAAAGAGTCCTTAGTGAATCTTGTGTTCTTAGTGCCTTAGTGGTTATAGAGATAAATACCTTGTAGGACGATTATTTCTACTCACCTAAAATTTGACAATTTTCGACAAAACACTTTCCGAATCCGTAATTATAATCAGAGAACAAAATTCATTCGAAGTTAAAGTAAAGAAAGAGTAATTCTACTCATTTCTAATTGAAGCAAAACAGAAAAGGCTACCGAAACCCGACAGCCTTTTCATTAAACAGGAAGTGTATTTTAATCTCTTTTAACTTCCATCACCATAATTTCCGTACGGCGATTCAGTTGATGCATTTCTTCAGAACAGGGTGCTTCGTCCCCGCAATCGTTTACGAGTACCGATTCGCCGGTCCAGGTAATTCGAGCCACCTGCTTGGGATTCACTCCTTTTTCAATCAGGTATTGTCGGGCAGATTTAGATCTGTTTTGGGAGAGGCGTTCGTTGTATTCTTTCGTAGCGCGACTGTCGGTACTGGAGGAAAGAGAAATTTTAACATTGGTGTTTTCTTTCAGGAAGACAGCCACTTCATCGAGTACAGGTACCGCATCTGTTCGCACATTAAATTTATCCAGATCGTAATAGACGATTTTAAACCAGTTTTCGTAAGGTGAAATTTCACTGGCCTTAGATAATTCCACTACATACTCATGATTTTTTGGCGCCTCGGCATCTTGTCCTTTTAGCATCAGCACTTTCGGGCGATAGCCGGCCATAGAGATGACGAGTTGTTCATCTTTCTGTGGAACGATGGGTTGAGTATATTTTCCTGCTAAATCCGTCGTGCCGATATCTTTTTGTGAAGCATCATCGCGAATCATGGAGCCGGGTAAGGGTTCCTTCGTGTCTGCATCGATCACAGTGATGGATAAAGCGAATTCGGAAGATTTCGTTCCAAGCTCAATTCTGATAAAGGGATCGCCGGGATAGGTAGCAGAAGTTTCGAAGTTAACAGTAGAGTCTCCCAAACCTTCGGCACTTCCTTTTAAAGCATATTGCAAATCGAATTCAGCCGGAAAGTCAAAACGACCATTTTCCATCGTGGTGAAATTTTGTGATTTATCACCTGTTTTCAGTTCTACTCGGGCCTCCTTGATCGGAGTACCATCTTCCTTTCTGACTACTATTCCTTTTACGCGAATACTTTTCTTTTTAAAAGTGTATAGATCATCATCAAAGCCACGATTCGCGCGGTTAGAACTGAGGTAACCGATTTTATTTTTCATATCATACACCATGCTGAAGTCATCATCATAGGTGTTGAGTGGATATCCAACATTAACGGGTACGGTATAACGTAAACCGTTGTCGCGGGTAAAGAAGATGTCGAGGCCACCTAATCCTGGCAAACCATCTGAGGAATAATACAAGGTGCCATCATCCATTACCACCGGGAAAACTTCATTTCCTTTTGTATTGATGGTATCTCCAAGATTGACGGGCTGACTCCATCCATTTCCTTGTTTGGTACACATAAATATATCCATGCCACCTTTTGAGCCGGGCATATTGGAGGAGAAAAATAATTTCTGTCCATCCGGACTCAATGCAGGGTGTGCACAACTATAGCTGTCGCTGTTGTACGCGAAAGGTTCGAGCTTACTCCAGTCATTCTCTCCATTACTCTTAGCTTTGAAGATTTTTAACTTCACCACTTTATCAGCACTCTTCTTGACTTTGCCACCCTCGATGTTGTTTCTGGTAATCCAGATTTCATCACCCTTTTTATTGAAAGCCACCGGACCATCATTCAGTTTAGTTTGTAAACTTGATGCAAATTGTTCCGGTTCTCTGAATTTATTTTCTTTTCCACGACTGTAGTATAAATCCAGAAAGGGCTGATTCGTCCAGGAGTGTTTACGCTCTATGACTTCTGTTGTTTTTCTGGAAGAAGCGAAAACGATTCCATCCTGATAGAGTGTAGCACCAAAGTCAGCATTTTCAGAGTTGATATCGAGCTTTGTCATCGCGTAGTTGGACGAGTCGATGAAGAAACTTTGATAGGTATCAATGGCTTTCACAAAGGCCTGACCTCTTCCATCGGCTTTATTGTCCAGCACAAAATCTGTCATCCATTTTTTAGCTTGGGCAAATTTTCCGCTGTTCATCAATGCCTGACCATAGTAGAATTTATGAATGGGAAGTACTGCCGGCATTTTCACCGCTTTTGCGTACCATATTTCAGCTTGTTGTCTGTTATTGGTCAGCCTGTAGCAGTCGGCCAGTTTGAAGATAGCTTCCTGTAAGGTGCTGTCTTTTTTAATCGCCTTGGTATAATAATGAATTGCTTTAGTATAGGCCATTAATTTATAATGGAAATCCCCTTTACGTAAAAGACCTTTTTGCGCCATAGCCGGGATGATAGCCAAAGCGAGCAGGAAGGAAAGGATATAATTTTTCATAATTGACTGGTTGGATGGGTTGGGTTTAGAAATAGCGAGGGGTGACAACTTTGTTTTTATCGAAGGAGAAATCAAAACCTAAAGTGATTTCATGGGTGCCCGAAGTGAATTGATTTAATTCTGTCAATGTATAATCATACGAGTAACCCAGTCGCATTTGCTTATTCATTTGAATCTGAATGATTGCAGCCCATGAGTCGGATGTCCGATAGGAGCCACCTAACCACAGCACTTCACTCAGCAGCACATGCGCGCCAAAATCAGCTACCACCGGTGCGCCACTCACGGCCTTCACCATACAAGTAGGTTTTAATTTGATCGATTCATTGAGTGTAAACACGTAACCTCCCATGAGGTAATAGTGCCAATAGGGAACATTGATTTTATTCTCGGCTTTTCCGGTGGCTGCATCCACTTTATTCTGCAGCATGCGCGGGATAGATAATCCGACATAATAATTTCTGGTCGAGAGAAACGTTCCGAAGCCCATATTCGGTACCGTTAGTCGGGGTGTGCCCATGAAGGATTGATCCCCCTGATCCTGGGTTTTTAACTCTAGCAATTGTTCCTGATGGTGAATGATACCCCCTGAAAGCGCCATAGAGAAAAATCCTTTTTGCATCGGAATTCTGTAGGCATAAGTTCCAAAGGCAGAGAAATCCTGAGTCACCCCAATCTCTTCGTGTAAAATAGAGAGACCCAACCCGATTTTTTCATTCCGCAGCGGGGTGTGAGCGCTAAAGGTTTGTGTTTTCGGCGAACCTTCGATTCCCACCCATTGGTTTCGGTAGAGGGCTGTCATTGCCATATGATCTCTCGAGCCGGCATAAGCGGGGTTGATGAACATCTCGTTAAACATGTACTGTGTGAACTGCGGTTCAAACTGAGCCCTGGCCTGGGCGCACATCATCAGCACGAAAGTCATCATGATGATCACTTTTCTTACAATTGCATTCAGCTTATTCATGGTGCCTGTTATCATTAAATTGGACATTTATACTTCGTATTATTTTTTGTTTAGTTATCTGCGTATGACGACAAATCCGTTAAATGGTTTTTGGTCAACATTTAAATCTAGTATATAATAGTAGGTTCCGTTGGGCAATTCTTCACCAAATATTACACCGTTCACATTGGATCTGCCATCCCATTCATTGGCATATTCTTTCTTCTTATACACCAGATTTCCCCAGCGATTGTAGATGAAGAGTATATTTCCGGGATAGCCATCTATGCCATCTATGACGAAAGTATCATTGGTTCCATCGTTGTTGGGCGAGAATCCATTAGGAATATCAAGCGTATCACAAATCACACTCACGGTTACTGTTGCGGTGGCGGTACAGCCGAATTCATCTTTAATCGTCACTGTATAATCTGTGGTTTGTACAGGTGTCGCTACCGGATTGGAAATGGTCGAATTATTTAATCCCAGTGTTGGTGACCAGGAATATTCTACACCTCCTCCCGCCTGTAATTGCGTACTCTCACCTTTACAAACGATGACACTATTGTTTATACTTACATTATTCAACACACGAACAGTTACCACAACAGGATTGGAAGTATAAGTTCCGCAAACTGTGGTTGCAGTAAGTGTATATGTTCCTGCTACAGGAGTGACAAATGAATTCATTGTGGCTCCCTGAAGAAGTGCTCCGTTGTAGTACCATTGTAAAGTCGCATTCGGAATAGTATCTGTTCTTATGATCGCGGTTTGTCCCATACATATTTCGGGATCACCCACAGCCGCTATATTCAGGTCTGAAATGTCTGAAACAATTAAACTCTGCAGTGATTCGCAACCGTTCGCATCTGCCACAGTAACGGTATAGGTTCCGGGGATTTGATTGCTGAGCGTTGATGTATTGGCACCTGTGTTCCATAAGTAGGTATAAGGAGCAGTACCTCCTGTTGTCGCCACGGACAAAGTTCCCAGTTGACCGGTTATGCAATCGGCGCCTGAGGCATTACCTGTTACGTTCAAAGAGCTGACCGGTTCAATTATTTGTGTTGTATAGGTTTCACTGCATCCGTTGGCATCAGTTACTGTTACAATATATGTTCCGGCTCCGATTGATGTTAATGAGTCGGTAGCAGCTCCGGTATTCCATTGATAAGTATAAGGGGAAGTTCCGCCTCTCACAACAGTGTACACAGCCCCATTCTGCATTCCTGTACAACTCACGGGTATAGTCACCGCACTTACAGTTGGGAAGGCGGCAGGTTGAGTAATTTGTGCATTAATTTGTGAAGAACATCCGTTTTGGTCGGTCACGGTAACTGTATAATTTCCTGCCAGTAATTGAGAAGGATCTTCTACTGTTCCTCCGTTATTCCATAAATAGGAATAGGTGCCTGTTCCACCGGTAACCGTAATATCAATCCAACCGGTGGGTTGAGCATGACAACTCAGGTGTCCGACACTCGCGTTGAGTTGAAGAGCCGCAGCGGGTTCTGCAATAGAGATGGTTTCAAGAGTTGTACAACCATTCGCATCTGTTACTGTGACATTGTAATTGCCGGCGGGCATTCCCGATGGATTTTGGAGAGTAGCTCCTGTGTTCCATAGATAATTATAAGGACCTGTACCTCCCGAAACACTCAACGAAACTGCCCCGGTACTATCTCCTGTGCACATTACCTGATTTACTGCAGGTGCGGCAGAAAGGACAGCAGCCGGTTGCGAAATATTTATTATTTCAGTATAGGTACAATTGTTGGCATCTGTTATGAGGACCGTATAGGTTCCTGATGAGATGTTGGTGATATCTTCTGTAGTGGCCCCGTTGTTCCACATGTAAGAGTAAGGTGTTGTTCCTCCCGTTACATTAATATCTATACTTCCTGTACTATCACCATAGCAAAGCGCAGCATTGGTTACTGTTGTATTCGCCAGTGCAGCTGATGGTTGGGTTATTGTATAGCTGTTGTTAATTGTACAGCCATTGATATCGGTTACCATGACGTTATAAGTGCCTATGGAGATATTACCAAGAGCTGAATTGGTACTACCATCATTCCAGGAATAGGTATAAGGTGCAGTTCCACCGTTAACAAAGACCTGAATGAGGGCATCTTGTCCGGCAAAGCAATTCACCATTGCGATGGAGTCTGTTAAAGCCAAAGTAGCTACCGGTTGATCAATAGTAAATGACTGACTTGAAATGCAGTTATTATTATCGGTTACCGTTACTGTATAAGTACCTGCCGCAAGATTATTAAGGTCTTCATTGGTACTACCATCATTCCACAAATATGAATAAGATGGAGTTCCTCCTGAAACAGAAAGATCAATCATCCCGGTAGCATTTCCAAAACAGCCAACATTGGTCATCTGATTGGTTACAGTAAGAGAGGCAGCAGGTTGAGTGATGGTCACATTGCCGGAGAGGATACATTGATTGGCATCCGTCACTGTATAGGTATATGTTCCTGACTGCAAACCGGTCGCCTGCATTTGAGAGCTTCCGTTACTCCATTGGTAGGTATAAGGCGCAGTTCCGCCTGAAGTTTGTAAATCAGCAGCACCTGTACCATTTCCGTTGCAATCAATATTTACAAGAATTGGGGCAGTAGAAACAGGAGCCACGGGTTGAGATACAGAAACATTTTCAGTTAGAACACATCCGTTCACATCTGTCACTACTAATTGATAAGATCCTGTAGGAAGGGATTGAATATCCGCGTTGGAGGATTGATTGCTCCAGTTGTAGGTGTAAGGAGCGGTACCACCATTGATCACTGTTTGAATACTTCCACTTGAATCACCATAACAGGCGGCATTCGACACAATGAAATTCGATTGTATCGGCGCGGAGGGTTGAGTGATGGAGATTGTATTTAATAGGGTACAACCGTTGGCATCTGTCACAGTAATGGTGTAATCGCCCGCAGTAAGCTGCAGCAGATCCTCCGAAGTACTGCCGTTAGACCAAATATAAGTATAAGGTTGAGTACCGCCATTAGAATTAAAGTCGATCAATCCTGTTGCGTCACCAAAGCAAAGTACAGGAGTAGTGGTTTGTGAAGAAGAAAGTGCAGCGATCGGTTGAGCAATAGCCGCATTTGCAGAAGTAGAACACCCGTTGGCATCCGTTATCGTGACCGTATATGATCCTGCATTCATGTTGTTAAGGTCCTCCGAAGTTTGTCCGGTATTCCATTTGTAGAGAAATGGCGGTGTGCCTCCGGAAATGTTAAGATTCAAGGAGCCTGTTGGATCACCATAACAAGGAACAGCGGCAGAAACGATGTTTGCAGTAAGTATAGCCGCTGCATGATTGATCGTATAAGATTGCGAAGATGTACAACCGTTCGCATCCGTTACGGTTAGTGTATAAGCACCTACCGGAAGATTTGAGATAGTTGAATTGGTTTCACCGTTGCTCCATAAATAAGTGTATCCTGACGTTCCGCCGGCCGCTACTGCCTGAATGGATCCATCCAAAACATCATGACAGTTCAGATTTACTTGTGTGGCCGATAAAGAGAGAGGGGCAGCGGGCTGTGCAATGGAGGTCTGTGCTGAAGTTGTACATCCGTTTTGGTCGGTTATGATCACCGAATAGTTTCCGGCACTGATGTTACTTTGATCTTCGTTTGAATTTCCATTGCTCCAGGCAAAAGTATAACCTGATGTTCCACCGGTAACTGATAGATTCAAGGATGCTGTGGAGTTGCCGAAGCAAGCCACCGGAACATTACTTATTGAAGCAGCCAAAGGAGCAGAGGGTTGTGTTACGAATAGATTATTCGTCAAGGTGCAGCCGTTATTATCAGATACAGTAACGGTATAAGATCCTGCGGAAAGATTATTAATATCTTCACTGGTGCTGCCTGTACTCCATGCATACGTATACGGAGGTGTACCTGCAGAGGCAGTAATGTTTATGATACCGTTATTGTCATCGTGACAAAGTAAATTGGTCACTGCACTATTTACATTGAGCGCACCGGCCGGTTGTGAAACTGTTTTGCTCAACTGGAAAGTACATCCGTTTGCATCTGTTACTGTCACCGTATAAGTATTTGCTGAAAGGTTAGTGATATCCTGCTGACCGGAACCATTGCTCCATAAATAAGAGTAAGGGCTGGTTCCACCATTCACTGTAACATCAATACTACCTATTGAATTTCCTGTACAATTAATATCGTTGCTGGTTGCAGATGCCTGAAGTGTGGCAGAAGGTTGTTGAATATTTACAGAGGAGTTTGAGGTGCAACCATTGGCATCCGTAACGGTGACGGAATAATTACCAGCAGCAAGACCTGATGCTCCTTGAGTTGAAATTCCATTGCTCCAGTTGTATGTATAGGGTGTTGTTCCGCCTGCAGGAGTTACAACCGCACTTCCGGAGCTATTTCCAAAACAAGCGACATTCGCAGAGGTAGTACTCAAGCTCAATGCGGCTACAGGTTGACTAATTGCTGTATTTCCATTAACGGTACAACCATTTGCGTCAGTAATAGTCACCGAATATGTTCCTGCTGCGGCGTTCGCGATAGATGATGCTGCAGATCCTGTATTCCATTGATAGGTGTAAGGAGTAGTACCTCCGTTAGCCACTACAGTAGCTGAGCCTGTACTATTACCAAAACAGCCAACAGCGTTTGCTGTAAGTGTGGCAGAAAGTATGGCAACGGGTTGACTTAATGTATAAGTATTGTTTATTGTACACCCTTGCGCATCTGTAACAGTAACGGTATAACTTCCGGAAGAAAGGTTATTCAATGAGGAAGAGGACATACCATTATTCCATTGATAGCTATAGGAGGACGTTCCACCTGTAACAGTGGTAGTAATGGTTCCGGTAGGAACATTGCGACAGGAGATATTTGAAGTGGTTGCGGAAATGGCTAATGCAGCGGCAGGCTGAGTAATGCTCACCGGTGTTGCGGAAGTACATCCATTAGCATCAGTAACAGTTACAGTATACGTTCCTGCTGTCAGGTTATTGATCGATGATGTACTCGCACCATTGCTCCAGCTGTAGGTATATGGAGAAGTTCCACCACTACCAATTGCAGCCGCAAGTCCGGTAGTGTTACCAAAACATCTGACATTCGTTTTTGTGGTGGAAAGCGAAACGGCTGTTGCAGGTTGGCTGATATTTACTGATACATTAGTTATACAATTTTGAGCATCTGTTACTGTTACAGTATAAGTGCCCGCAGAAAGGCCGAAAATATTTTGTGACGATGCTCCGTTATTCCATTGATAAGTGTAGGGAGATGTTCCGCCAAGGGTCGTAAGATTAATTGATCCACTTGCATTACCGAAACAAGCAACATTTACTTTAGAAGAAGTAGCATTAAGTGCAGCCGTTGGTTGAGTAATAGAAATAGAGGAAACGGCGGAAGTACAGTTGTTGGCATCAGTCACAGTAACTGTATAGTTGCCGGCAGAAAGCCCTGAAAGGTTTTGTGTAGTTGCACCGTTGTTCCAGTTGTAGGTATAGGGTGTAGTTCCTCCATTGACATTTAAAATTATACTTCCATTTCCCCCACCAAAGCAGGATACTGCATTCGTTGCAGAGGTAGAAGCAGTTAAGTTAGCGGTGGGTTGTGTTATGGTACGACTGATAACGCTTGTACAGCCTACAGCATCTGTCACAGTAACGGAGTAGGTTCCGGCAGATAGGTTATTTATATTTTGTGTTTGAGCGCCATTATTCCATAAGTAGGTATAAGGAGTAGTACCACCACTTACTGAAACGGAGATCGTGCCGGTTGACTGACCGAAACAATTTACATTTGTTTGAGAGGCTCCGGTTGTTAATGTAGCAAGGGGCTGACTAACAGAACGGATTAAAGTAGATGTACAACCTTTATTATCGGTTACCATAACCGTATATGTTCCTGCAGCAATATTATTTGAAGAAGAAGTTGTAGCACCATTACTCCATAAATAGGAGTAGGGAGATGTTCCTCCACTTGCATTCACACTTACTGTTCCCGTAGCTTGACCAAAACAATTTACAGCAGTAGCTGTACCTGTTAATGCAAGTGCAGCTGCCGGTTGAGAAACCGATGCTGTTGAAGTAGCGGTGCAACCGTTTGCATCTGTAACTGTAAGAGTGTAATTTCCGGCATTGATATTAGTGAGTCCTGAACCGGTAGCACCGTTACTCCATATGTAATTATATGGTGCAACGCCATTGTTCGGAGTGGAAGTAACCATGCCGGTAGCATTTCCAAAGCAGTTCACAGCAGTAGGAGTAGTAGTCAGACTGACTGAATATGTTCCTGCAAGTGTTGTTGTACTTGTTTTTGTACAGCCGTTGGCGTCAGTTATAGTCAACGTGTATGTACCTGCAGGCAGACTACTCAGATCTTGATTTGTAGAACCATTGCTCCAGTTGTATGTATAGGGTGTATTTCCGCCGGTTACAGTTGCATCGATAGCACCGTTAGAAACACCAATACACGATGGTTGTGTTGCAATCGCAGTAGCGCTCATGCCTGTAGGTTCAGTAATTACAACAGATTGTGATAGCGAGCACCCCGAACCAGGATCTGTAGCTGTTACGGAATAAGTTCCGGCAGATAATCCATTTATGGATGAGGTGGTTGCTCCATTGCTCCATAGATAGTTATATGTACCCGAATACACAGGGAATGCGGAGGCAGTACCTGTAGCGTCACCACTGCAATTTATATTTGTACTGCTGGTTGTAAAATACGGGTGAGGCACATAAATATTGAAGGAGTAAGTCTGGATACCATTTGTAGGACAGGCATTATCCCTAACAGTAACTGTAAAGGTATGAGGCCTGAGACTGATATTTGCAGTTGTGGGTGTCCAGCAGAATGTTAATGTTGGACGATTACCGGTTCCGATAGTATAAGTTGCATTTGCAATACCATTGTTAGTTGTCAGAGACACGATTTGAGAAGCATCTATATCAATCGAATTTACCGTAAAGCAGATTTGTTGATTCGGGCAGGCATTCAAGGTAAAATTGGTAGTGCCATTGATACCGGAGACGGTCGGCAGATTATTGACACATACATTGGTATATACCTGCATATCTCTGATGACAGAACCGATCAGTTGATTATTTCGATACTCCTGAACCAGAATTGCCATAATTCCAATCTGCGTTTGGCTTGGTGTAAAGTTTAAGTCGCCGGTAGTAGCATTAATCAGGAATGGAGTAGAACTGGCAATTGGAGTATTCACAGTTGCAGGCGGCACAAAACTTACGTTGGACGTTGCTGTAGTTTTTGGTGTTATTAAAGAATAGACAAGTGAATCTCCATCCGGATCCAATACACCATGATTATAATTAAAATTCTGACCTGAACAAACAAATGCAATTGGAATATTCGAAAATGTTGGAGAGCTGTTGCAGGGTGCGAGAATATTATTAAGTTTTGCTTCAACATATAAAGTAGAATTGGAAGCGCAGGGATTAGTAATAGTTGTAATAGTACAGTTACGACAACAAACACTATAACTAAAAACCCAGTCGGCTCGAGCGGAAGGCAATGTCACGGTAGCGCGATACGTCCATTTTCTGACGCCGGTAGAACTACCACCATTACAGGTAGAATTAGAGGAAGCACATGGAACTGTTATTTCAACCCCGTTGGAAGATCCTGCAACTTTATTAGCAGTAATATTTATATTGTGATTCCCCGGCCCGGAAGCACTTTTACAGTTGATGGTAATTGTAGAAGGTTCTGCGACTCCATCACAATCACGATAGAAAGTAACTTCAATCTCATATAGCAATCCGCCCAGGCATCTATACTTGATATCTGAACCGGCGGCATGTGTAGCCATTATTTGGTTGTTGATGCCTGATGAAAGCAGGATCATCAGCAACAGATAAACACTTCGTAAAATTCGATTTTGATTAGGTAGTTGGTGTCTCATTTTTGAACAATAGATTGAAGCCATTTTCGCTTAATCCTTTATTCGTGAATTGAGATCAAATCGTTGCGTTTTCAGTTAGAATAAAAAAAATATTGAAAAAAATGTAACCTTTTAATGACAGAAACGTATATGCAAAGTTTGCAGAAAATTGGTCAACCTGAAAACGTAGTCATGTGTTAGCGTAAAAGTACATTCGAAAGGAGCTTCACAATAGGATTTTTTCTCCCGGTCAAATTGTATAGGTGTCAGCGATTATTACAGTATGTTCAATCTGAACCTGCACCAACACGCAAAAAGAAGAGCAATTTTCTCTTTATTAGGAACCCTGACACGTTCAGTTTTTATGGAATGAGCAGGCTTATTCTTGATTTTCCTAAGCAGTGCTTGATAATAGATGTAAGCCACATACACACCAAAGCGGGCTTCATTGGGAAGTTCAATAATGCCTTTGTAGGCATCTTTAAAATCATGGTCAATATCCTGTTCAATTTCTCGTTTCGTTTGATCATTGAAATTACTAAGATCAACACTAGGGAAATAGGTTCTGCCCCGGTCAACGAAATCACTATTCAAATCCCGGAGGAAATTCACTTTCTGAAAAGCCGCACCAAGCTTTTGAGCCGGCGATTTAAGTCGCTCATAGTCTACTGCGTCTCCATCGCAGAAAACTTTCAGACACATTAATCCAACCACTTCGGCAGAACCAAAAATATATTCATTGTATGAATTCGTGCTGTGGTTGTTACGATGAAGATCCATTTCCATTGACTGAAGAAATGCAGTGATGAGTTGATGGTCGATATTATATTTATGAACTGTCAGTTGAAAACTTAAATAGGATTGGTGCTGATTTGCTCATTAACGGCTTCCCATGTTTGCTGAGAAAATCTTTTAAAAAGTACATCTTTATCATAATCGTGAAAGGTATCTACAATTTCATCAGCTAAGCGAACAAAGCCATAGATACTATAGATCGGGTCATGCAATTTTTTGTGTAGCATTTTTATTCCAAGAGTAAATGATGTACTATAACTCCAGGTAATCCGCTTACTAAGTTGGATACAAACTTTATTATAAAGATTCATCATCTTGTAAAATGCGTTCGGTTGTTAGTTTTGAACTAATGATTACAATAGGGAGTCCTGTGCCCGGTACTGTACTTGCGCCAACATAGTAAAGGTTGGTGAAATCCTCGTCTTTATTTGACGGACGAAATCCACCAATTTGATCCAGGCCGTGTGCAAGTCCAAGCCCCGAGCCTTTATATAGATTGAATTTTTCTTCCCAATCAATAGGAGTGAGAATAGTTCTGGTAAGCGTATTTTTTTTAATGTCGAAATTTATTCTTTGGCTCATATCATCAATGATGTTATCAGTTAATTCTTCGGCATCGGACCAATCGGGTTTATACCGTAAATCGGGAACAGGGCAGAGAATAAAAAGGCTTTCACATCCCTCCGGGGCGCTGTTGGAATTAGAACGAGAGCGCACATTCACATAGTAGTAAGGCTTTTTAGGACTTACGGCAGTCTTAAAAATATTATCTGCATATTCTTTGAAATTATTTCCAAGGAAATAGTTATGATGATAGAGCTTATCAAGTTTTTTATTTACACCCAGGTAAATAGTAAAGGGAGCGAGCGTCCATTGCAATTTATCCAGTTTGACCGACGAGTATTTTTTTCTATTAAGCACTTTCCCTCTAAAGGAAGCAGCGTCGCTGTTGCAGATGATTTTATCGGCAGTAAATTTTCTGCCATCTGCTGAGATAGCTGCAGTTACTTTTTTGCCTTCGGTTTCGAGAGCAGAAATTTCAGTGTTATAATGGAAAGTGGCGCCTTTTTCTTTCAGGAGCTTTACTATAGCTTCTGTTATCTTATACATCCCACCTTCAACATTCCAATAGCCATCATGCTTTAATTCTGTATAATTAAGTAAGCTATAAACTGCAGGTGTCTGAAAAGGCGTTGAACCCAGGAAGAAAGAAACTAGAGAAAATATCACTTTAACTTCCTGTGAGTCAAAATTACTTTCAAGTTCTGACCACATTGACTTGAACATCTTCGGTCCATGTTTGATGGGAACTTTAGTAAGCTGTAAAAGGTAGTCGAGTTTTGAATTGAAGTTCCTTCTGATTACAATATCCTCTGTATCATGAAAAAGTTTTCCTGCATTCGACAAATATTTTTCAGTTTTTTCTACTAAATTGTCTTCTATTCCATTAAATTCGGTTGCAAGCTTTTGGAGGTCTTTGTAAATGAGAAAGGGGTTTGCTCTATTTTCAAAATAGACTGCATAAAGAGGATTCAATTCTTGTAAAACAAGAGGATTCGGAACCCCACAATATTCAAAGAACTCTTTAAATTCATAACTCATACTAAAAAAGGATGGACCTATATCGAAACTAAATCCATCTTTTTCAAGAATATTTAAACGTCCGCCGGGTAAGTGGTACTTTTCGACGAACTCCACCTGAAAGCCTTTGGAAGCCAAACGAAGACCAGTGGCAAGTCCACCGAGCCCGGTTCCGATAATAAGTGCTTTTTTGGCAGATTTCATTTTTACGAAACAGTTAAGTTCAAGATTTGTTTTACAATTATTTGGATTTCGGTGTAAAGTTGTATTTTTACATCGAGTTTAGATAACTTTGTTTGTAAATCTAAAGATTACTTTAATTATGAATACTAGTTGAAGATAGTAATAGAATGTCTTGGCACACATATTTAATCGTGCTAGATTTTAATTCTTTCAGTTTTGAAAGAACAAATTTGTTAAAAACACTTTAATACATAATTTACTATGCCTAGAAAAATATTTAACTTTCAACCCGGAGGGATCTTTCACATATCGAACATTGGAAATAACGGTGAAGAGATCTTTAGCAGTCGGGAGAATTACGAGTTTTTTCTTCAAAAATTTTCGGATTCTACGTGCAATATATTCGAGATCATCGGGTATTGCCTCATTCCAAACCAATACCACTTGTTGGTAGCAGTGAAGTCGATTGAGAGTATTTATACTGCGTATTCACTGCGAAAGCGGATTCCCATTAAAATGGTTGCTTTGGATGAAGATGAGATTTCAATTTTTCTTTCACAAGAAGTAGCGAATGTTCTCAATTCATATGCAAAAGCCTATAATAGGTGCTATGGAAGGAAAGGAAGTTTATTTCGGGAAAATTTTCGTAAGCAGCCCATCCGGGAAGAGGAGTTGGAGTGTATCATAGCTCAATTTGAGTATATGCCTGTTAATCAAGGAATTGTTGATATAGGGGAGGATTGGGACTATGTTTCGGCTAAGGAGAAGATCGATCGGAAAATGGGGGTTATTGATTGGGTGAAATATGGAAGGTTTTATGCTGATTTTAAGAGTGTTGAGTCGAAAGATGATATAAAAACAAATTCCGTTAAGATTGCTATAAACTAAGTTCGCGAAGTTTAAATCCTCGCGTGTGTTAGACCTCGCGTGTGTTAGACCTCGCGTGTGTTAGACCTCGCGTGTGTTAGACCTCGCGTGTGTTAGACCTCGCGTGTAGGTTTTATAATATTGAATATCAATTATATAATTTTATCCCCAATGAACTTTCTTCATCTTTCTCGAATTTTGCTCAATTTTCCCCGTGATTGATGTCAATACATTTCATTCCGGTATTAATAATCAAAAGACTAATTTTGCAGCGTTCTTGACTTCAAAACAATATCTAAATTCGTTTGTTTAGGCAATATGTTGAAAATGATTATATTAAGTACACCTTCCGATTACCTTCCAATTGCCATGATGTTTGTCGTAGCAATAGGCTTTGTTCTGTTTACTATGGTTGTGACGCATTTATTGGGGCCCAGACGTATTTCAAAAGTAAAACTGGAAGCTTTTGAGTGTGGAATCGAATCTCAAGGGAATTCTCGGCTTCCCTTTTCTATAAAATATTTCCTCATCGCCATTCTTTTTGTCTTATTCGATGTAGAGGTCATTTTCATGTATCCATGGGCAGTGAATTTTGCCGAATGGAGTAAAGTGAGTACAGCTGCTTTCTTTGAAATGTTTATCTTTCTTGGAGTGCTTATCCTCGGATTGGTGTATATTATTCGTAAAGGTGCCCTTAAATGGGAATAAATTAATCATTACAAACTTGTATTAAATAGCTATTAAATTAATATTCTCATAAAACAATGTCACAGGAAATCCAGAAATTAGAAGGGTATGAAGGACCGGGATTTCTCGCGACTTCCCTCGATAAGGCAGTAGGGATGGCACGAAAGAATTCCATTTGGCCATTGCCTTTTGCTACCTCTTGCTGTGGCATCGAGTTCATGGCAACCATGGCCTCCACTTACGACCTGGGTCGGTTTGGCGCAGAACGCCTAAGCTTCTCGCCTCGCCAGGCCGATCTGCTTATGGTGATGGGTACTATAGCTAAAAAAATGGGCCCCGTCCTTCGTCAGGTGTATGAGCAAATGGCAGAGCCAAGATGGGTAATCGCGGTGGGTGCATGTGCCTCAACCGGTGGGATTTTCGATACCTATAGCGTCCTTCAGGGAATTGATCGCATTATCCCAGTCGACGTGTATGTGCCCGGATGTCCGCCGCGTCCCGAGCAAATTCTTGACGGCGTACTCAAAATTCAGGAACTAGTAGCCAATGAATCTCTACGTCGTAGAAACTCTCAGGAATATAAAGATCTTCTCGCTTCTTACGGTATCGAATGATGATGATGCAACAATTAACACTAGATCAGGTTCAATCCCGCCTCGGCGAATTCCTCGGTGATGCGCTGGTGGAGATGGAAATGCTTTACGATATGCTCACTGTAACTGTCGATAAGGAAAAAGTCTTTGATACCATCCGCTTTTTGAAGGAAGACGTTGATTTGAATTTTCATTTCCTGACTACCCTCTGTGGATTGCATTATCCGGACGCTGAAAAACCGTTCGGCTTGATGATCCAGTTGCATAATATGCCCTCCAACATCCGTATCCGGATAAAAACTTTTACCTCCGACACGGAGCCCGTATTCAAATCACTCACCTCCCTTTGGCCCGCAGCCAATTGGATGGAACGTGAAGCCTACGACTTCTTCGGATTTCGCTTTTCCGGTCACCCCGATATGAGACGAATTCTGAATATGGATTCTTTGGAAGGCTGGCCATTGAGAAAAGAGTATCCCCTCGAAGATCCCTTCAGGAAGGATAAAGACGATAAAATGTTTGGAAGATGATAACGGTAATGACACTACGAAACATGTTTAGAACTTACGATATCTGATATGGCCGCTGATCAGCTTCTCCCCAAAAAGAACTTCATTGCGAGCGTGCAACCGAAGGAATATAGTATCCTTAATCTCGGTCCAACTCATCCCGCTACTCATGGCATCTTTCAAAATGTGATGAAAATGGATGGTGAAATGATTGTCTCCGCTGAACCAACTATCGGATATATCCATCGTGCTTTTGAGAAATTGGCCGAACGCCGTCCTTTCTATCAGGTTACACCCATAACCGATCGCCTGAATTATTGCTCCTCTCCTATAAATAATATGGGGTGGCATATGACAGTCGAAAAACTGGCCGGTATTGAAATTCCTAAGCGGGTGCAGTATCTCCGTGTTATTATCATGGAGCTTGCACGTATCGCTGATCATATTATATGTAATTCCGTCATTGGTGTGGATAGTGGTGCCATGACGGGCTTCCTCTATGTTTTCCAGTGGAGAGAGTTTATATATGAGATTTATGAGGAACTCTGCGGAGCCCGTCTGACTACCAATATTGGTCGCATTGGCGGACTAGAAAGAGATTTTTCGCCGCTGGCCTGGGAAAAAATTCATCGTTTTTTAAAGGACTTCCCAGATGGACTAAGAGAGTTTGAAAACCTTCTCGTCCGTAATCGGATTTTTATGGATCGTACTATTGCCTGTGGTCCTATCGCCGCTGATCGTGCGTTGCAGTATGGCTTTACCGGACCTAATCTCCGTGCAGCCGGTGTCGATTATGATGTACGGGTGATGAATCCGTATTCTTCCTATGAAGAATTCGATTTTGTAATTCCACTCGGAACAAACGGCGATACCTATGACCGCTTCATGGTGCGTCAGAAGGAAATGTGGGAGAGTCTTGGCATTATTAAGCAGGCGATTGATAAATTGGATAAGTTGTCAGATAAAACTTCTATTCATGCCAATGTTCCTGAATTTTATCTCCCTCCAAAGGAAGAAGTGTATTCCAGTATGGAAGCATTGATCTGGCATTTTAAAATTGTAATGGGCGAGACATCAATTCCGAAAGGGGAAGTGTATCATTGCGTGGAAGGTGGAAATGGGGAATTGGGATTTTTCCTGATCAGTGATGGCGGACGTACTCCTTATAGATTACACTTCCGTCGACCTTGTTATATTTATTATCAAGCCTATCCCGAAATGGTGAAAGGCTCGATGTTGAGTGATGCGATATTGACGATGAGTTCGATGAATGTTATTGCAGGAGAACTGGATGCCTGATGTACTTTAATTATTAAACTGACCGAAAGAGAACCTGATGAGTGTGAATAAAGAAATAAAATTTAGCGATGAAGCGCTCGCCCTGATTGAAAGGATGAAGCAACGTTATCCGGCAGGAAAACAAAAATCTGCGCTCTTACCTGTGCTCCATCTCGCTCAGGCGGAGTTTGGTGGATGGCTGAGTTCTCCCGTGATGGATTATGTGGCTTCTATACTTAGTATTCAACCTGTTGAAGTGTATGAGGTAGCTTCGTTCTATACGATGTTTAACCTGAAACCGGTTGGTAAATGTGTTGTGGAAGTATGTCGTACAGGCCCTTGCTGGTTGATGGGTGCGGAGGATGTGGTGAAGTATATTGAAAAGAAATTGAATATCAGAGAAGGGGAAACTACCGCTGATGGAATGTTTACATTGAAGACAGTGGAATGCCTTGCCTCTTGCGGTACAGCACCAATGATGCAAATCGGTGAAAAATACCATGAGCATCTTACATTGAGTAAAGTAGATGAAATTCTGGACAACTATCGCTCTAATACTGTTGACCCCATCTCTCACTGGTCAAAAGATAAAATTTAATCGGGAGTAACTAATCATAGGAGAAATATAGATATTATGGGAAGAAAACTTCTCACACAGCATATAAACGTACCGGGTATACGCAATCTGGAAACTTACCGTCAGCATGGAGGGTACGATACATTGCGCAAAGCTTTTGGCATGAAGCAGGAGGATATCGTGGAGGAAGTAAAGAAATCCGGTCTGCGTGGTCGTGGTGGTGCAGGATTTCCAACAGGTTTGAAATGGAGTTTCCTGGCTAAACCTGAAGGTGTAGCGCGTTATCTCGTTTGTAATGCCGACGAAAGTGAGCCGGGTACCTTTAAGGATCGCTATATGATGGAGCATCTTCCGCATCTGCTGATCGAAGGAATGGCCATTGGTAGTTTTGCACTCGGTTGCCGGACATCCTATATTTATATTCGGGGTGAACTGATGTATGTGTATCATATTCTCCAGAAAGCTATCGATGAAGCGTATGCTGCAGGTTTCCTGGGTAAGAATGTAATGGGTACCGGATGGGATTTTGATCTCTTTTTGCAATGTGGTGGCGGTGCTTATATATGTGGTGAGGAAACCGCATTGATTGAATCGCTCGAAGGAAAACGTGGTAACCCGCGTATTAAACCTCCTTTTCCCGCGATCAAGGGGGTTTGGGATTGTCCAACCGTGGTGAATAATGTGGAAAGTATTATGGCGGTTGTGCCTATCGTTAGAGATGGTGGCGATGCCTATGCTCAAATTGGAATTGGAAAAAGTACCGGTACTAAACTGATCTCCGCTTGCGGTCACCTGAAGAAGCCCGGTGTTTATGAAATAGAATTAGGAGTACCCGTAGAAGAATTTATTTATTCGGATGAATACTGCGGTGGCATTCGTAATGATAAAAAATTGAAGGCCGTTGTGGCCGGGGGCTCTTCAGTGCCTGTTCTTCCGGCAGAATTGATTTTGAAAACGGCAAATGGTGAACCTCGACTGATGTCTTACGAATCATTGGCTGATGGAGGTTTTGCCACCGGTACCATGTTAGGTTCCGGTGGATTTATCGTGATGGATGAAGATACCAGCATCGTTAAAAATCTCTGGACCTTCACGCGCTTTTATCATCATGAAAGTTGTGGTCAGTGTAGCCCCTGTCGTGAAGGTACCGGCTGGATGGAGAAGTTATTGCATAAAATTCTGGATGGTCACGGCACACTCGCCGATGTGGATCTCCTCTGGGAAATACAATCTAAAATAGAAGGAAAAACGATCTGCCCTCTCGGTGATGCTGCCGCCTGGCCCGTTGCCAGTGCTATCCGTCATTTCCGCAGTGAATTCGAAGAATATGTGCGGAACCCGTCTGCCATTCGAAAAGATCATCATTATTACCGGGTGAATAACCTTAACCCGGAACTAGTTTAAGAAAAGCGCTATGCCGAAAGTCACAATCGACGGACATACAATAGAAGTACCTGATGGTACTACAATTCTGCAGGCTGCACGCATGATCGGCGGGGATGTAACTCCTCCGGCTATGTGCTATTATTCAAAACTGAAGACCAGCGGAGGATATTGCAGAACCTGTATTGTTAAAGTTACCAAAGGTTCCGAAAAGGATCCGCGACCAATGCCGAAACCGGTTGCTTCCTGTCGTACCACTGTAATGGACGGTATGGAAGTGCAGAATAAAACAGCACCGGATCTCATCGATGCCAGAAATGGTGTGGTGGAGTTCCTGCTGATTAATCACCCGCTCGATTGTCCTATTTGTGATCAGGCCGGTGAATGTCACTTGCAGGATCTGAGCTATGAAAACGGTTTATCAAAGTCCCGCTATGAATTTAAACGCAGGGAGTTTGAAAAAATAGATATCGGTGATAAGATTAAACTGCACATGACACGTTGTATTCTCTGTTACCGTCGTGTGAAAGTGGCGGAGCAGGTTTGTGATACGCGTGTGCATGGGGTGATGAACAGAGGCGATGTGGCGGAGATAAGTACCTATATCGAGAAAGCAATCGACAATGATTTTAGCGGGAATATGATTGATGTTTGTCCCGTAGGTGCGCTCACTGATCGTACTTTCAGATTTAAAAGCAGAGTCTGGTTTACGAAACCCATGGATGCTCACCGTGATTGTTCGAAGTGCTGTGGAAAAGCAGTGCTCTATATGAGTGGTAACGAAGTGTTGCGCGTTTCGGCCCGCAAGGATATGTGGGGTGAAGTGGAAGATGCGGCTGAAGGTAAGCCGGGCTGGATCTGTAACGAATGCCGGTTTGAGAAGAAGGAAGTGAAGGACTGGACGATTGAAGGTCCTCGTGCTATTGACAGGCATTCTGTGATCGCTCAAAATAAATA
The DNA here is from genome assembly GCA_016713925.1 of Bacteroidota bacterium. Classification (NCBI taxonomy): domain Bacteria; kingdom Pseudomonadati; phylum Bacteroidota; species Bacteroidota bacterium. The sequence goes on along the minus strand of JADJOH010000002.1, from coordinate 280,760 downwards.
CCTCGATAAGAAAAATCTGAAAATTGATGTTTCCAACCAGAAACAAATTCAGGAAAAAGCGCATAATTAATTAGAGATAGTTGAATCAGATAATACCGCTCAGAGAAAATGGAGTTTATCATAGTTAAGTTTGTACTTGTTGTTATTGTATTCCTCGTTTCACTGGGGGTAGCAGCCTATAGTACGTATGCTGAACGGAAAATTGCAGCATTCCTGCAGGACAGAGTTGGTCCGGATCGCGCCGGTCCCTTCGGACTCTTGCAACCGATCGCTGATGGTGTAAAGATGTTTATGAAGGAGGAAATTATTCCGACAAATGCCGATAAAGGGCTGTTTATATTAGGTCCCTCAATCATGATGATGACCGCTACTATGACAGGTGTGGTGATCCCATGGGGCAATAGTCTTTTTATAAATGGCACTGAATATCCCGTTCAAATTACCGACGTAAATATCGGCATACTGTACATTTTTGGTGTAGTAAGTATTGGCGTTTATGGAATTATGATTGGCGGTTGGGCATCAAATAATAAATACTCGCTGATGGGGGCCATTCGTGCTTCCTCTCAAATGATCAGTTATGAGTTAGCCATGGGGATGTCCATCATTGCACTGGTGATGACGACAGGTACATTAAGCATTCGGGAAATTGTAGAACAACAGCAGGGTTTTCATTGGAATGTCTTCGCACAGCCACTGGGATTTCTTCTCTTTATCGTTTGTGCATTTGCTGAATGTAATCGAACACCCTTCGATTTGCCGGAATGTGAAACAGAGCTGGTAGGTGGTTACCATACCGAATACAGCTCGATGAAACTCGGATTTTATCTCTTCGCGGAGTATATTAATATGTTTATCTCTGCAGCCATTATTTCTTCATTGTATTTCGGGGGTTATAATTTCCCTTTTATCGATCAACTTGGTCTTTCACATAATATGTTGACGTTGTTGGGTACGTTGATCTTCTTTGGGAAAATATTCTTCTTTATATTCTTTTTCATGTGGATACGCTGGACCATTCCCCGTTTCCGGTATGATCAGTTAATGCACCTCGGCTGGAGAATTATGATTCCGCTGGCCATCTTTAATATTTTCCTTACCGCAGGAATTGTATTATGGAAAAACGGGCAGTTGTTTTGATGGAAATACTAAGAGTAGATTTAAAGTAGAAGTGAAGATGGATAAAAGTTAAAGTGAAATGAAAAAGTGAAGCAAAGTGTAGAGAAGAGAAAAATATAAAGGGAATAGAAAAGGAGTAGAGTACACACATCAAATGTTTACGGTTTCTAATGAAAGGGTTTACTCCGGTTCATGGAAAAAAAAGTAGTTTATGCAACTTACGAATAGATCAGAAATAGTAGTTAATAAGAAGATGACTTTCATGGAGAGATTATATCTCCCTGCAATTCTTAGCGGATTAATGATAACAGTCAAACATCTTTTTAAGAAAAGAGCAACAATAAAGTATCCGGAGGAAACACGTCCCGTCGCAGCGGTTTACCGGGGTTGGCATGTGTTGAAAAGAGACGAACAAGGTCGTGAAAATTGCACGGCTTGTGGACTTTGTGCTGTGGCTTGCCCGGCAGAAGCAATAACCATGACTGCCGCCGAACGAAAAAAAGGGGAGGAGCATCTTTACAGAGAAGAAAAATATGCGGAAGTTTATGAGATAAATATGCTGAGATGTATTTTTTGCGGACTATGTGAAGAGGCTTGTCCAAAGGAAGCCATCTTCCTGACAGACAGGATGGTGCCCTCCAACTATGACCGTGGAGGATTTATATTCGGCAAAGATAAGTTGGTCGAAGGAACCAGTCCTGACACCAGAATTGATATTAGTAAACGTACGAATGCACATCGTAAACCCTGACTTTATTTTGTATAGCCTCAGAATGTATTAATTTCGCAACCCATTCAACCACCAAAACAAATTGAATCCCGCCTTACCCTTTATGATTCTTGCAACACTTTCAGTGTTTAGTGCACTGATGGTGGTCTTGTCGCGTAAGCCGGTTCATAGCGTTTTGTACCTGATCTTCTGCTTTTTTACCATTGGGGGACATTATTTATTGCTCAATGCTCAGTTTTTGTTCGCAGTACATATCATTGTGTATGCTGGAGCAATAATGGTGTTGTTTCTCTTTACCCTGATGTTCATCAATATGAATCAGGATGCGGAGCCGGTGAAGAGTAATTTGCTGAAAGGCGTGGTGACCATTGTCGCAGGATGTTTATTGTTAGTATTGACGACAACAGTTATTGATACGAGGGATAGTTTGCCTGCTCCTTCAACCGATTACCAAATCGGTACAGTTGCAAATTTGGGAAAGTCATTGTATGGTGATTATGTTCTCCCCTTCGAAATAACATCCATCCTTCTCCTTGCCGCAATGGTGGGTGCAGTCATGTTGGGTAAAAAAGTGAAAGAATAATTGAGTAGCATGGAAACGAATCTGAATTACGTACCCATAGAGCATTACCTCGGTCTCGCAGCGATCTTGTTTACGATCGGTGTGCTGGGTGTGTTGATTCGCCGCAATGCAATTATTGTGTTTATGTGTATTGAATTAATGTTGAATGCTGTTAACCTCTTGTTGACGGCTTTTTCAACCATGCATGGAGAAGCCGGTGGTCAGGTGATGGTCTTTTTTATAATGGCGGTAGCCGCTGCTGAAGTGGCTGTAGGATTGGCAATTCTGGTGATGATTTATAATAATATCAGATCCGTTGACATAAACGAGTTAAATAAGTTGAAGTGGTAGTCACTACCTCATTAAGAAAATAATTATGCATCAGTTTGCCTGGCTCATTCCCGCTCTCCCGCTGTTAGGATTTATCCTGATCGGGATTTTGAATAAGCGTCTGCCTGTGCTCATTAGCGGTGGTATTGCCAGTGCAATGGTGTTTCTTTCATTCGTGGTTTCTGTTGCTTTCTTCTTTGAAGTAAAGGATCCTTCTTTTGTTCCTGAAAGAATAGTACTGTTTGACTGGATAACTGTGGGTGATCTGAAGATTGATTTTTCGTTTCTCATTGATCGGCTCTCGGTGATTATGCTGTTGGTGATTACCGGTGTTGGTACGCTCATTCATATCTATTCAATCGGATACATGCATCATGAACCGGATCATTCCCGTTTCTTTTCCTATTTGAATTTGTTTGTGTTTTTTATGTTACTGCTGGTACTGGGATCTAATTATATTGTGATGTTCGCAGGATGGGAAGGCGTTGGATTATGCTCATATCTACTCATAGGCTTTTGGTTTAAGAATATCGATTATAGTAATGCCGCCAAAAAGGCTTTTATAATGAATCGTATTGGTGATCTTGGATTTTTACTGGGCGTCTTTTTAATATTTACAACATTTGGATCAGTGAGTTTTAAAGAAGTGTTTGAAGGGGCTAAAGGATTTGGGCTGAATAACCCATCTATTACGGCCATTTGTCTGCTTCTGTTTGTGGGTGCTATTGGTAAGAGCGCCCAGATCCCCTTGTTTACCTGGCTGCCGGATGCGATGGCCGGACCAACTCCGGTTTCAGCATTGATCCATGCTGCAACGATGGTAACTGCCGGTATCTATATGGTGGTGCGCTCAAATGTATTGTTCGCATTGTCGCCATATGCTTCTCAGATTGTTGCAATCATTGGACTGGCAACTGCATTCTTTGCTGCAACCATCGGATTAAAACAAAACGATATTAAAAAGGTGTTGGCTTATTCAACAGTGAGTCAACTGGGATATATGTTCGTTGCACTGGGCATTGGCGCCTATGATACCGCTTTGTTCCATGTGGTTACACATGCCTTCTTTAAAGCTTTGTTGTTCCTCGGTGCCGGCTCTGTAATTCATGCAATGAGTGGAGAGCAGGATATTCGCCGGATGGGTGGATTGAAAGGGAAGTTGCCTGTTACGCATATGACTTTCCTTATTGGCACACTCGCTATTGCAGGAATACCGCCCTTTGCAGGATTTTTCTCCAAAGATGAAATTCTGGCCGCATCATTTGGGTATTCTATGCCGATGTTTATGCTTTTGTCGTTGACCTCTGTACTAACGGCAGTGTATATGTTCCGGCTTTACTGGCTGGTATTTTATGGTGATTTTCGTGGAACAACGCATCAAAAAACTCACCTGCATGAGTCTCCGGTAAGCATGACATTTCCATTGATTGTGCTCGCGATATTGTCAGCAGTAGGTGGATTCATGGGTATGCCTGAAATTTTTCATGCTCCTCATTTATTCAGTGAATTTCTAGCTCCTGTGATCTGGAGAGATGGAACGGAACATGCCTCACACCTTTTCGAATATATCCTGATCGGAGTTTCTGTCCTTCTGTTGATAATCATCTTCATAGCAACACGAAAGGTGTATGTAGATAGAAAAACTTTACCCGAAGAAGATAATGTATTACCTGCAGGTATTCCCAAACTTCTGAGTAATAAATATTATATCGATGAAATTTATGAAGCAGTGATTACTAAACCACTTGATAGCATTTCCACATTCTCGTATAAGTTTATTGAGATTGGAGTAATTTCCGCAATCATAAACGGGATATCAAAGGCTCTTACCGGCTTTAGCAGTTTGTTACGATTCTCACAATCAGGTCAGATTGGTGGATATATATTAAGTATGGTGGTTGGAATAATTCTGTTAATTGTATTAACCCTTATCGTATAGTTGCCGGTATGCTGATCCTACTCCTGATTTTACTTCCGCTTCTGGCTTCGATAGGAGCAATGGCATTTCGAAATGATGCAGTGAAAGTGTACGCACTTATTGTTTCTCTTGTGCAATTGGGAATTACCTGCTTTGCCTTTACGCAGTTCTCCTCTGATATGGCTGATCAGTTTTTGATTCATTACGATTGGATCCCGGCCTTGGGTATTAATTTTAAGCTGGGAATGGACGGTATCAGTATTCTGCTGGTTGCTCTGACCAATGTGCTGACTCCACTTATTATTTTATCCTCTTATAGAAATAATCATGCGAAACCTGCTGCTTTCTATGGATTGATTTTATTCATGCAATTTGCATTGATTGGTGTGTTTACTGCTTTAGACGGATTTTTATTTTATGTGTTCTGGGAGTTAGCATTGATACCGATATGGTTGATTTGTCTGATGTGGGGTGGTGCTGAAAAAGTTAAAATAACATTGCGGTTTTTTATCTATACCCTCTTCGGTTCACTCCTGATGTTGATCGGATTGATATATTTATATTTAAATACTCCCGCTCCGCATTCTTTTGATATTGCTGCTCTCTATAATGCATCGGTGGATCCCTCTACTCAGGGATGGCTCTTCTGGTGTTTCTTTTTAGCATTTGCCATTAAAATACCAATTTTCCCTCTGCACTCCTGGCAGCCGGATACCTATACCGATGCTCCGGCACAAGGATCAATGTTACTATCAGGTATCATGTTGAAAATGGGTATTTATGGTATAATCCGTTGGATGCTTCCGGTCATTCCTGATGGTATTGCGCAGTGGGGTGAAACCGCCCTCGTACTTTGTACGATCAGTATAGTATATGCATCGGTGTTAGCATTAGTGCAAAAGGATTTTAAACGTCTGATAGCCTATTCTTCAATTGCGCACGTCGGATTGATTAGCGCGGGAGTGTTTTCTTTGAATATTCAGGGATTGCAGGGTAGTATGGTGCAAATGCTGGCACATGGTGTCAATGCAGTGGGCCTCTTCTTTATAGCAGATATTATTCAACGAAGACTGAAGACCAGGAATATGGATGAGCTTGGTGGACTTGCAAATAATTCACCATTGTTTACCATTCTTTTTATGATTGTAATGCTGGGTTCAGTGGCATTGCCTATGACCAATGGATTTGTTGGGGAATTTCTGCTGTTGAGCGGGGTCTACCAGTATAGTGCAACGATGGCGCTTGTATGCGGGTTGACGGTAATATTTGGTGCAGTTTATATGTTGAGGGCCTATCAAAAAGTAATGCTCGGTGAACAACATGCCAGAAGTGTTGAATTTACCGGACTGGCCTCAAGTGAAAAAATTGTATTGATTTCAGTGGCAGCGTTGATCATAATTACCGGCATTTATCCGAAACCTATATTGACAATAGCGCAGCCTGCTCTGGAAGAAGTGCTGTTACAAATTAATAATATCTATTAAAATGAAAGCCCTGATCATTATATCAATTCTTGGAGTTGTGGCTATGATGGCGGAGGTTTTTCGCTTTAAAAAATTATTGCTGCCTGTTGTCGTGATTGGATTATCCGCAGCACTTACCACCTTGGTGATGGGCTGGGGGACGGATATCAGGTATTTTAATGATATGGTGTATTTTGATAATTATGCCATCGCTTTTTCCGGATTAATCATTCTGATCACATTGCTTTGGCTGGTAATGGGAGGAGAGTATTTTACCGGCGACAATAAATTCTCTGAAAATGCGGCGCTTATTTTATTTACGCTTACCGGTGCTATTGCCATGGTCAGTTTCTCCGACCTGACAATGTTTTTCATCGGTCTGGAGATATTATCCATCAGCCTGTATGTCCTTGCCTCTTCCGATAAACAAAACCTGCTTTCCAATGAAGCCGGATTGAAGTATTTCCTGATGGGTGCTTTTGCAACAGGATTCCTTTTGTTTGGAATCGCGCTGATATATGGGGCTTGCGGAAGTTTCAATTTGCAGGTAATTGGTGAAACATTGGCAAAAGGATCAGCAAGTCCGTTGTTTATTCAAGTGGGTGTGTTGATGATCCTCATTGGTTTTCTTTTTAAGATTACTGCTGTACCCTTTCATTTCTGGGCACCCGATGTGTACGAAGGTGCGCCGACCTTAGTAACGACATTTATGGCAACAGTGGTAAAAACTGCAGCATTTGCCGCTTTTTATAGGCTATTTAGTACCTGTTTCATGCCTTTCTTCGAAGTTTGGGGTCCTGCAGTAGCGGTTCTCTCTGCATTAACCATGCTGGCCGGGAATATTCTTGCCGTTTATCAAAAGAGCTTTAAGCGCATGCTTGCTTATTCCTCCATTGCTCATGCCGGCTATATGCTGATGGCCATTGCAACCATGAGTGAAGTTTCCGCCGGTTCAATTCTGTTATATACAGCGGCCTATAGTTTGGGTAGCTTGGGGGCATTCTCCTGTTTGCATGCCATGGGCAAGAAGGACGGTGAGGAAGGAATTGATGCATTTAATGGCCTTGGGAAAAGACAGCCTTTGGTTGCTATCTTCTTGATAATGACTATGTTTTCTTTGGCTGGAATACCCCCGGTAGCCGGTTTCTTTGCGAAATATTATCTCTTTTATGGTGCACTTACCGGTGGATACACCTGGCTCGTTCTTGTCGCTATACTTTCTTCTCTTATCGGAGTTTTCTATTATTTCAGAGTGATTTATGCTGTTTTGAAAGATGATACCGTAGAATCAGAAGGCTTTAAATTGGATGCGGGGCATGTGTTTTTGTTATTGATTGCTGCAGTGATGTCGCTCGTGATCGGAATATTTCCATCATGGATTCAATCTCTCCTTCTTTAGAGTATAATCCACTTAATTTTCTTAATTTTGAAGGATTGTTTTCTCTCAACGAAAAGAAGGAGGAACTATTTCAAAAATGCATAAGAAATTGAATTTAGCTGTTTGGAGGAAAATTGTATTTCTCCTTTTCCTAATTAGCTCTGCGACCAGTTCGAATGCTTTCAGCATTTTATCCTCCGGGAACGAAGCCAGGAAGGCTAATAGTTCTTTTATCATTACACTTACTTTTACCTTGTCAGATTATAATGGGGTTAATGTTTCCTGTAATTCAAGTAGTGATGGTGCAATTGATCTTACTCCCACGGATGGTACTGCTCCTTACACATTTTTATGGTCAACCGGAGCCACAAGTGAAGACCTGAGTGGAATTCCTGCCGGGACATATACTGTAACTGTTACTGATTTTTTAGGTGAAGTAAAAACCGGATCAGTAACTTTAGTGGCACCGGCGCTAATGACAGTAGTTCAGGATAGTGTGAATTCGGCAAGCTGTAACGGTGGGGCAGACGGTGCTGCTTATATTTCTGTTACCGGCGGAGTTCCCGGCTATTCCTATTTATGGTCTGATGCCAGTTCGAATGAAGATATAACGAACGTTATCGCCGGGGCATACAATGTCACCGTAACAGATGTTAATTCGTGCACCAGTCAGTTAAACGTTGATATTTTTGAAGATCCGTTCCTGACCTTGCAGTTGGTTGATACGGATGTCTCTTGTAATGGTGCATCTACAGGGGCTATTAATCTTACCGTAAACGGAGGTACTCCTAATTTTACATTTAATTGGAGTAATGGGAGTACTTCCGAAGACCTGAATGGACTTCCTGCTGCAACTTATACAGTAACTGTTACAGATGCCAACGGCTGTTCAGAATCTTCATTCATTGTAATTTCGCAACCTTCCGCGATTAATCTTTCTGCTGTTGTTGCAGATGTTGATTGTAATGGTGCTGCGACCGGTGCTATCGATCTTACAGTTAGCGGCGGTTTGCCGAATTATACTTTTATCTGGAGTAACGGTAGCATAAGTGAGGATCCTTCCGGACTTCTATCAGCTACCTATACAGTGACAGTAACTGATGCCAATGGTTGTACTGCTACAACAAATGAATTTGTCCCTCAGCCTCCCGTATTAAGTCTGTCAACAATAAGTACCAATGTTGCTTGTAATGGAACATTTACCGGAGCTATTGATCTGACAGTTACCGGAGGAACTTCAGGCTATACTTACAATTGGAGCAATGGAAGTTCTTTTGAAGATCCTAACACACTCTCTGCCGGTACTTATACCGTGACGGTAACGGATGCCAATAATTGTACAGCAACTACCAGCGCAGTAGTCAATGAACCGGCCCTGCTTACCCTTGCGAGAACAGTAACTAATGTTTCCTGTAATGGTGCAGCAACCGGATCAATTAATCTTACCGCTAGCGGAGGAACTCCGGGTTACAATTACAATTGGAGCAATGGCAGTAGCAATGAAGATATTTCAGGACTTATCGCCGGAACCTATACAGTAACTGTGACGGATGCGAACAACTGTACGGCATCCACCAGTGCTATAGTGACTCAATCTTCTGCGATTAATCTTTCAACAATAGTTACCAATGTTGGTTGTAATGGTGCTTCCACCGGAGCGGTTAACCTTTCTGTTAGTGGAGGAACTCCCGGTTATACTTACAACTGGAGCAATGGCAGTAGCAATGAAGATATTTCCGGACTCATTGCCGGAACATTTACCGTAACTGTTACGGATGCGAACAATTGTACGGCAACCACCAGTACTACAGTTACTCAGACTAGTGCTATTAATCTTTCAAGAATAGCTACGAATTTTGCCTGTAATGGTTCTTCCACAAGTGCGATTAACCTTACCGTTAGCGGAGGGGCTCCCGGTTATACTTACAACTGGAGCAATGGCAGTAGTAATGAGGATATCTCCGGACTCATTGCCGGAACATATACCGTAACTGTTACGGATGCGAACAATTGTACGGCAACAACTAGTACTACTGTTACTCAGACCACTGCTATTAGTCTTTCAACAATAGTTACAAATGTTGCTTGCAATGGTGCTTCCACGGGAGCGGTTAACCTTGCCGTTAGTGGAGGAACTCCGGGTTATACTTACAATTGGAGCAACGGAAGTAGCAATGAAGATATCTCCGGACTCATTGCCGGAACATATACTGTAACCATTACAGATGCGAACAGTTGTACGGCAACAACAAGTGTCCTGGTTTCTCAACCATCTCCGATTAACCTTTCAACAGTAGTGACTAATATTGCTTGTAATGGTGGTGCTTCAGGTGCTATTAATCTTACTGTGAGTGGAGGAACCCCCGGTTTTACTTACAACTGGAGCAACGGCAGTAGCAATGAAGATATTTCAGGACTAACTGCTGCAACATACACCGTTACGGTTACGGATGCAAATAACTGTATTGCCTCTGTCAACGCGGTGGTTTCACAAACTTCAGGACTTAATTTATCAACGGTAGTTACGAACGTTGCCTGTAGTGGAGCAGCAACCGGTGCCATCAATCTAACGGTGAGCGGAGGTGTTCCCGGTTATACGTTTAACTGGAGTAATGGTAGTGCTACTGAAGATCTTTCCGGAATTATTGCAGGTACATATACGGTTACAGTTACTGATGTGAATAGTTGTACAGGTACTACAAGTGTAGTAGTTTCTCAACCTGCCGCTCTCAATCTTTCTACAGTTGTCACGAACGTCGTTTGCAATGGAGGAGCAACCGGAGCCATCAATCTAACAGTGAGCGGTGGCACTCCGGGCTATACTTACAATTGGAGCAATGGCAGCAGCAATCAAGATATTACCGGACTTATTGCCGGTACCTATACTGTAACCGTTACGGATGCTAACAACTGTACCGGAACCACCAGTGCGTTGGTCACTCAGTCTGCCGCGATAATCCTTTCTACATTTGTTACAAATGTGGCTTGCAATGGTGCGTCTACAGGTGCCGTTAATCTTACCGTTAGCGGAGGTACACCCGGTTATACTTACAACTGGAGCAGTGGCAGTAGCAATGAAGATCTTATCGCACTTCCTGCAGGTACGTATACAGTAACCGTTACAGATGTAAATAACTGTACAGCTATTACAAATGCAACTGTAACGCAAAGTGCTCCAATTCTTTTAAATTTCATTCCTGTAAATGGAACCTGCAACGCATCTAACGGGTCAATTACAGTTATTCCTTCCGGTGGAACCCCTAATTACACTTTTCAATGGAATACCGGACAAACATCACAGGTAATTACAGGACTTGCGGCTGGTACCTACACCGTAACTGTCACAGATGCCGCCGGGTGTACTGTTTCTTCAAGTACTGCGGTTGGTAATACAGGTAGTCCTCTGGCTACATTGATAACTACTGTAAATGTTTCCTGTAATGGAGGTGCTAATGGAAGTTTGGATATTTCTGTAGCCGGTGGAACTCCTGCATACAACTATCTCTGGAGCACAGGAGCTATTACTCAGGATGTTTCCGGTCTATCCGCTACTACTTATACCGTAACAATAACTGATCAGAATTTCTGTGTGGGTATTTTTAGCTTTCCGATTTCACAGCCACAAACAATAACAGCTTCCGCTAATCTTACTACTATTGCTTGTAATGGTGGAAGTACAGGTGCCATTGACGTCACTGTAAATGGAGGAACACCTTCCTATACTTTTCTCTGGAGCAACGGAGCACTTGTAGAAGATATTTCTGCTTTATCAGCCGGCACGTACACGGTTACAATTACAGATGCGAATGCCTGTACCCATGTACAGTCCTTCTCACTTACACAACCTTCCGCACTTAGTGTAGGTACTTCAGCAACTCAATCCGGCTGTGGTGTTGGAACCGGTACTGCTACTGCGACTCCTGCCGGTGGTACACCCGGTTATTCTTATCTCTGGAGTAACGGCGGTATAACTGCAAACATTTCAGGTCTGGTTCCTGCAACGTATACAGTGACCGTTAGTGATGCTAATAATTGTACCGCTGTTTCAAGTGTTGTGGTCTCCGCGGCTAATGCACCGGTAATCAGCAATACTTCTATAACAGATGTTACCTGCAATGGAGGTAATGATGGCGCAATAGATATTACAGTGAGTGGAGGAACTCCTACGTATACGTATTTATGGAGCAACGGCGCAGTAACAGAAGATCTTTCCGGGCTTCTCGCCGGAACGTATACCGTCACTGTTCAGGATGTAAATAACTGTAGTACTTCTCAATCCTTTTTAGTTGGTCAACCTAATGCGGTAACTTCAACCGGTGTGGTCACTAATGTGAATTGTAATGGTGGTGCGACGGGAAGTATTAATATAACGCCTTCAGGTGGTAATGGTCTTTTTACTTATTTGTGGAGTACCGCTGCTACAACAGAGGATGTGAGCGGTTTAATTGCAGGAGTATATACTGTAACTATTACAGATGGAAATGGATGTACCGGCATATCACCATATACAGTTAGCCAAACCAATCTCATTACTTTCGGACCTGTTGTTACTAACATTTTATGTAACGGCGCCAGTACCGGAAGTATCAATTTGACTATGGCTGGTGGTACCCCTCCTTTTACTTATCAATGGAGTAATGGATTTACCGGAGAAGATCCTGTCAATTTAGCAGTCGGAGCGTATACGGTGACCGTAACTGATTTTAATTCTTGTACGCGATCCAGAGTTTTTAATTTATCCCAACCTTCGGCTATAAATGCTGTTGTAAATACTACTAATGCTTCCTGCGGGGTATCCAATGGAACTGCCACGGTTATTGCAAGTGGAGGAACCGGTGTCCTGACCTATTTATGGAATACAGGTGCAACCGTTTCATCAATTAGTAGTCTTGCGGCGGGAACGTATACAGTAACAGTAACCGATGCTGCATTGTGTACTGCAACAGCAAGCGGACAGGTTGTGACAGCTTCCGGACCTGTAATAAGTTCTGTAGTTATAGATAGTGTTTCTTGTTATGGTGACAGTGACGGAGCAATAAATATTACAACTGCAGGGGGTGCAATTCCTTTAACATTTATCTGGAGTAATGGAGCTTTGACAGAAGATGTGACAGGATTGATTGCAGGAGTCTATACTGTAACAGTAACGGATCAGAATAGTTGTACCACCACCGGAACGTATACTGTTGCTGAACCTGATTCAATTCAGTCCACTTTTTCATCAACACCTGCAAGTTGCGGTTTAGCGAATGGCGCATTGTCAGTCGTGATTACAGGTGGAACATCTCCTTATCTCTACCTTTGGTCAACAGGGGGTACAGGTACCGGTATTTCCGGTGTGATTGCCGGTACATATACAGTAACAGTTACAGATGCGAATAATTGCAGCTCACAATTTTCATCCAGTGTAAATGGAACAGGCGGACCGGTCATTGATAGTAGTACAGTTCAAAATTTATTATGTAATAATGATACCAGTGGTGCGATCACCATTTATTTAAGCGGGGGTGCGTCGCCGTTATCTATCCTCTGGTCGAATGGTGCAACTACTCAGAATATTTCTGATTTGACGGCAGGAAATTATACGGTAACGGTTACTGATTTTGCAGGATGTACAGTTCGGCAGAATTTTTCTGTCACTCAGCCTACCGCATTGTTATCTCCCATGACCTCGCAACCTTCTTTCTGCGGGCAGGCGACCGGACAGGCTCAGTCGAATCCATCGGGCGGCACTCCTCCCTATACCTATCTCTGGAATAACGGACAAACTACCCAGAGTATTACAGCGCTCACTGCAGGAACTTACAATGTGACGGTAACCGATGCGAACGGATGTACAAGACGTCGTAATGTTGCAGTTACGCTCTCAAACGGACCGGTTATTTCGCTGGTTGCTCAACAGGATGTCATTTGTCCCGGAGCGACAACAGGGAGTATTGACATCAATGTGATTGGAGGTATTACTCCTTACGTTTACTCATGGTCACAAGGTGGAACCCAACAAGATGTTTCCGGTCTTGCTGCGGGTACTTATACAGTTATGGTGACAGATAGCGTTGCCTGCTCCGATTCTGCTGTTTTTGTTATCCTTGAGCCGGATACATTTAATGTAGTGCCGGTTATTCAAAACGCCTCTTGTGGATTTTCCAATGGTTCAATCAGCCTTACGGTAAATGGTGCAACGTCGCCCTATACTTTTTTATGGTCAGGTGGTCAAACGACTGCAGCAATTTCGGGTCTTACTGCAGGAACATATACCGTGACAGTATCTGATTTCAATAGTTGCGATACGACACTCAGTTTTCTGGTATCCGCGCAATCGGGTCCTTTAGCTGTATTGGATTCAGTGAGAAATGTCCGTTGCTTTGGTGCAAACTCAGGCAGAATATATATTTCTGTGACTGGCGGTACAGTTCCTTTCACCTATCTGTGGAATGATGGAAATACCAATCAGGATCGGTTCAGTGTTTTTGCCGGAACGTATACCCTTACCGTTAGTGATGGTGGCGGTTGTACAGATACACTGAGTGTAACCATTACTCAAAATGCGCAGATAACAACATCCTTTACTTCAATTCAGGCCACATGTAACCAATCCAATGGAAGCGCTACTGTAACCCCCCGTGGTGGAGTAGGACCATATACCTATCTCTGGGAAACAGGCAGTAGTGCTCAAACGTTAACAGGAATTCCTGCCGGAACCTATTCGGTAACGATAACAGATAATCTGGGTTGTACTTTCCTCGATTCTGTAGCAGTTTCTAATTCAGGTGCACCTGCACTACAATTGCAAAATCAGATTCAACCTTCCTGTTTTGGTGGAACCAACGGGTCATTGACAGTGAGTATTTCAGGTGGCACAACTCCTTATGTGGTTATTTGGTCTAATGGAGACACCGGCAATACAGCGGACTCATTAGCAGCCGGAACATATACCGTAACTGTGACGGATGGTACAGGCTGTACCTCTTCACAACAATTTTCACTTGGTCAGCCTCCAGCAATTGTATTGCAACTTCAGTCTGTTGGGGCAAGTTGTGGTCAGTTAAATGGATTGGCTACAGTAACCGCGACAGTGGGGACCAGGTACTTTTACCTATCTCTGGTCGAACGGTGTTGCGAATGATAGTATTAAAAATGTGGCTGCGGGCTTATTTACCGTGACTGTAACGGATCAGAATTTATGCGTCAGGCAGGATACCATTCGGGTACAAAATCTGAATGGTCCACAGTTGAATGTGAATCAACTGACAAATGTTTCCTGTTTTGGCTTGTCAAATGGTGCGATCAATATTTCCGTTTCCGGAGGCTCAAACCCATTTCAATATATCTGGTCATCCGGCCAGACAACACAGGACTTGAATGCTATTCCTGCTGGAAATTATTCCTTGATTGTTACTGATAATACAGGCTGCAAGGATACTGCATTCGTGACGGTTACCCAACCTACTGATATTATCATTCAGTCAGCAGTAGTAGATGCCAGTTGTGGTAGTGCAAACGGAGCGGCCTTTGTCACTGTGAATGGAGGTGTACCCGGATATACCTACTTATGGTCGAATGGTGGAACAGTTGATTCAATAAATAATGTTGTAGCCGGTTCTTATACCGTAACAGTTACAGACGCGAACGGATGTACTAAAGTAGAGAATGTCGTTATTGGCAATCTGAATGGTCCTGCTGTTACATTAGTGAGCATGACTGCTGTAACTTGTCCGGGCGACAGTACCGGGCAACTTGCGATAGATGTGCTTTTCGGAACTGCACCCTTTAGTTATTTATGGAGCAATGGCAGTGTTAGTCAAAATCTCTCGAATGTTCCTGCAGGTATTTATACTTTAACTGTCACAGATGACAATGGTTGTACGAATTTGTTTGTAGATACTATAGCAGAACCATCAGCACTGCAAGTAAACGCTACTCTTACAGAGCCAAGTTGTAATCTCAGTAATGGAATTATTGTCGCTCAAACAACCGGGGGGACTTCCGGCTATACTTATTTGTGGAACACCGGTAATGCATCGTCAACAATTTCAGGATTGAATTCCGGTACTTATACCGTGACAGTTACTGATGCTGCTTTTTGTAGATTTGATACAAGTTTTACGATTTCAAATACTGGAATACCGGTAATTTCAAGTGTAACTGTAGATAGTGTCAGTTGTTTTGGAACTGCTGACGGCAGTATTGATATTGATATCAATGGAGGAGTGACCCCTTATCTGTATACCTGGGTGAACACAAGTCAGACTACTCAGGATGTTAATAATCTTGCAGCAGGAAATTATTCTGTCATAGTTACAGATAACAGAGGATGTACCGGTTCTCAGGCTTTTAACATAAGTCAGCCGCAGGAGTTGTTGATTTCATTTTCAGGGTTGCAAAATGCTGCTTGTGGCCTCACTAACGGTCAGGTAGTGGTGAACGCAAGTGGAGGAATTCCCGGATATAGTTTTCTATGGTCGAATGGAAGCGTGAATGATTCTCTTGCAAATCTCGCAGCCGGTAGTTACACTGTAACCGTTACTGATTTTAATGGATGTTCAGTTTCAAATATTGCGAATATCAGTAACCTCTCCGGCCCCGTTATTTTGGCTGTTGATTCTTCTAATATTACCTGTAATGGAGGATTAGACGGATTTATCGCTATAACTGCAACCGGTGTATCATTGCCATTGACTTATTCCTGGGCCGGACTTTCGAATACGGATTCAGCCTTAACAAATCTCTCTCAGGGGCTTTATACTGTAACTATTACGGACGCACTCGGATGTGTCGCTATCCGGACAATTACTTTAACAGAACCACAGCCCTATACTATTAACTCCGTTTCCCCTCAAAATAATCCTCCCTATAATATTAGCTGCTTTGGATTGGCGGATGGTGAATTATTCCTGAGTGTAACCGGGGGTACTGCACCCTATAATTTCGTTTGGAGTAATGGTGCTATCACTCAAAATTTGCAAAACCTTACGTCAGATCTTTATACCGTCTTTATTACAGATGATAATAATTGTGGTACTTATCCGACTTTCCTTTTAACGCAACCTCAACAACTGGTTGCCAATGCCGGAACGGATTTAATATTTGCGGTGAGAATAATGTTACACTCTTCGCGGATACACCTGCCCTCGGCATTGGTTACTGTCAGGTGATAAGTTCTTTAAATACAATTTCGTTTTCGGATTCTACTTCTCCTTCAAGTACGATCTCTAACCTTGCCAATGGTGATAACGTGTTGTTATGGACGATCTCAGATGGGATTTGTTCCGATGATGATCAATTAACCATTACGGTAACGTCAGAAATTGAAGCCATTGGAGGAACAGATAGAAGTGTTTGTAATAGTGAGGTGAATCTCAATGCCACTAGACCTGAATTTGGCTATGGGTATTGGACCTCTTTAACGGGCGATGTACAGATTGATGATACTTCTCGCGCCTTCACCAGGGTGATAGGACTGAATTTTGGAAATAATACTTTCTTATGGACAGTCGTTAATGGTACCTGCAGAGATTCTGCTGTAGTGAATATTTTCAGACGAGATAGCCTGGAATGCCTTCCTAAAATTCAATTGCCTACAGCATTCTCTCCCAATTTTGATGGCAGTAATGATTATCTTGTAATTAAGGGTCTCGAGGAGTATCCCGATAATGAGATTGTCGTTTATAATCGATGGGGTCAGAATGTCTACACGCAAAAGAGTTATAGGAATGACTGGTACGGAACCGATAATGAAGGGTATCCTTTAGCGGATGGAACCTATTTCGTTATTGTGAAAGTGAATTTTATTAATAAAGTGTATAATACTTATATTGATTTAAGACGATGAGGAGGATCTACCTGATTTTAGTATTCGCGATGAGTTGTTCATCTGCTTTCGCTCAGCAAAGTCCGTTGATGAGTCATTATATGTTTAATGGCTTGTTGCTGAATCCTGCTTATGCGGGAAGTAAAGAGTATGTAAGTACCACCATGATGTACAGAAAGCAATGGGCCGGAATGGAAGGTGCACCGGTAACGTATTCCGGTACTATTCATGGTCTGCTCAAGAAGAAAAAACTGGGATTGGGAATGCTCCTGCAACAGGATAAAATTGGTGTGACTAAACAAACGGACGTGTATGGTATGCTCGCTTATCATCTACCGCTGGGTGTTGGAAAACTCTCTGTCGGTCTGCAAGCAGGCGTAAGTAATTTTAGCTCTGAAGTAGTGAAATTGACGTATTGGGATCCGGGTGATAAGGTGTTTGATTATAATACCTTCAGTAACTTATTACCGAATGCAGGATTGGGTGCTTATTATTACAGGGATTTATTTTATGCGGGCGTGTCTGCACCATTTCTTCTGAGCTACGACCCCAATGACAATTCTTCCATTGAACCCGGAGAGCCGGTACATAAACAAGTAAGACGTTATTATGTAACGGCTGGAGGTGTGATAGAAACAGAACGTGAGTTGAAGTTTAAACCATCCTTCCTCTTGCGTTATGAAGCCGGTGCAAAAATGCAATATGATTTGAATCTGAATATGCTGATCAATGAAATTTTCTGGCTGGGAACTTCCTATCGTTCCGATGAAGCAATTATAGTCTTATTCGAATACCAGATTAGCCGTAAAATGAGAGTTGGATATTCGTATGATTATACACTCGGTGAATTGGGAAATTATAATTCCGGTTCTCATGAATTTATGATTGGTTACGATTTTGGTTTCCCTGTTACAAAAATGAAATCCCCACGCTACTTCTGATGAGACATTCGCGAATTTTTATTGGATTATTGCTGATTTCGATCGCGGGGATGACCGGAGGATGTCTCAATGTCCATTTGCGTTCAGCTAACGAATATTATCAGCAATTTGCCTACGCCAGTGCCGCAAATGAGTATGAGTACGTGCTGAGTAGAAAAATTATTCCTGAAGCTACAGCGAATATTGCCGATTGTTATTTGCAGATGGGGAATTCGGTGAAGACAGAATATTGGTACCGCAGAGCAATTAAATTACCCGATGCTCGTCCTGAATGGAATTTGTTTCTTGCACAAGCCATGATGAGAAATGGCAATTATAAAGAAGCAAAAGTGCATATTGAAAAGTACCTGGAGTTTAATAAAAGTGATTTTAAAGCGCAAAGAATGTTAAACGCCTGTGATAGTATCGCAGTTTTTTACCGGGACACGACGCTCTATTCGATTTCCTTATTGAAGTTTAATACACCTCATGATAATTTCTTTAGCCCGGCTTTTTTCAGAAGCGGTATTGTCTTTCTTTCGGATCGGAGTGTGAAGGGGCTTTCAAAAGCTGTTTCAGATGGAACGGGTAACAGGTTCCTTGATTTGTTTTACGCGAAGAAAACCGATCGCGGTAACTGGATGGATATCGAACCCTTCGCGGTGATGTGAATGGTAAATTTAATGAGGGGCCTGTCGTCTTTTCCAATGGATACAATACCATGTATTTTACCAGGAATAATTATGTCAGCAACAGAGCAGAGAAAAATAATAAAAATGTTAATGTCCTGAAGATATTCAAAGCCGATAATGAATTGGGCGAATGGAAAATCAAAGGTCCCATGTATTTTAACAGCAATGAGTATTCTGTCGGTCATCCGGCCCTGAATGCAAGCGGAGCGATGATGATATTTTCTTCGGATATGCCCTGGGGTTATGGTGGATCGGATTTGTATATGGTCCGATGGGAAGGAGGAGAACGTTGGAGTAATCCGGTGAATTTGGGAGCCGGAGTGAATACCGAAGGGAATGAGCTTTTTCCTTTTATGGCGAATGATTCCTTGCTCTATTTTGCCTCCGATGGACGTACCGGTATGGGTGGTCTTGATATCTATGAGTCAAAGTTTGTCCAGGGAGAATGGAGTACTGCAGAAAATCTGGGTTATCCCATAAATTCTTCACAGGATGATTTCAGCTTTATTATGGATTCAACAGGAATGGAAGGATATTTTTCCTCTTCCAGAAATGGCAATGTCGATAAAATCTACGGATTCGAGAAACATCCGCCTCAACTGAATATGTTTTTAGCTATCACTGAAGTGCAGGCGGGTACGCCTATCCCAGGTGTCAGAGTGAAGATGATGGTGGATAATGCCAATGAGAAAATTTTTACAACCAATGGACTTGGTGAGTTGAAACTGGATGTTCAACCCGGACATGTGTATAAATTCAGATGTGATCATCCCGAGTATTTTTTAGTCACGACAGAAGAGAGTACGGTTGGATTAAAATTTTCTGATACCCTGAAAGTAAAAGTGGAGTTGAGGAAAGTGCAGTTAAATAAACCCTTCGTTTGGCAAGGTGTTGCATTTAAGAAAAAGGATTATCAGCTTAAGGTGACCTCCGGCGAGACGCTGCAATTTCTTTCTACTTTACTTCTGGATAATTCCAGATTGCAAGTGGAGATTGGTTCCTACACCGATTCCAGAAATAGTGATGCCGATAATATCATCTTAACCCAAAAACGTGCGGAGTTAGTGTTAAGTTATTTGGTTACACAGGGCATTGCTGAATCACGTCTCTCCGCCAAAGGGTATGGTGAAGCGAAGTTGTTGAATAAATGCGTGAATGGTATTCTTTGCATTGAGGAAGAACATGAACGAAACAACCGGATTGAAATAACGGTGAAGGCGATTTCTAAAGACGCCGGCATGCCATGATGAATTCCGGCATCCCTTTAGCGGAAAGGATGCGCCCACATAAACTCGAAGAGGTGGTGGGTCAATCTCATCTCGCCGGACCAAATGGTGTTTTAAGAAATTTATTGCATAGCGGACATTTACCCTCTATCATTTTTTGGGGACCTCCCGGTACAGGTAAAACTACACTGGCTACTATACTGGCTTCCGAAGCAAATTTGCCGATGTTCTCCCTGAGTGCGATCAGTGCCGGGGTGAAGGATGTCAGAGAAGTGATTGCGAAAGCGAAAGAGAGCGGAAGAGCAGTGTTGTTTATCGATGAGATCCATCGCTTTAATAAATCGCAACAGGATTCACTCCTCGCTGCAGTAGAACAGGGCACCTTGTTGCTCATTGGCGCCACGACAGAGAACCCTTCTTTTGAAGTCATTCGTCCCTTGCTCTCCCGTTGTCAGGTGTATATCCTTGAAACGTTGAAAGAGGAGGAATTGGATCTTCTCGTGAAAACGGCTTTGGAGAAAGATGAACAATTGAAGAAACGTGCGGTGGAAGTCCTTGAGAAGAGTGCGCTTTATGGTCTATCGGGTGGGGATGCCCGCAAATTGCTGAATCTACTCGAACTGGTAATTAATTCTACAGAGACTGATCCGGTAAAGATTACCGATGCCGGTGTGATGAAAATTGCGCAACAACGCATTGCTGTCTATGACAAGGGTGGTGAACAACATTACGATATTATTTCTGCCTTTATCAAATCCATCCGTGGCAGTGATCCCAATGCCGCATTGTATTGGCTGGCCAGAATGGTAGAGGGTGGAGAGGATCCTAAATTCATTGCACGTCGTTTGGTAATCCTGGCTTCTGAAGATATCGGCAACGCCAACCCCAATGCGTTATTACTTGCAACAGCTTGCTTCAATGCCGTGGAATTAATCGGCTATCCCGAATGTGCCATCGTGCTTTCACAGGCAGTGACTTATCTGGCTTCCTCAGCGAAGAGCAATGCCAGCTATATCGGACTCAAGAGTGCACAGAAGGCTGTACGAGATTATGGAGATGCACCGGTCCCCTTACATCTCCGCAACGCCCCCACAGGATTAATGAAAGACCTGGATTACGGTAAGGGATACCGTTATGCCCACGATTTCGAAAACAACTTCGCCCAACAGGAATATCTTCCCGACCGCCTCAAAGCCATGAAATTCTACGAACCCGGCGACAACGCCCGCGAAAAAGAACTCCGCAAATTCCTCAAGGAGCGCTGGAAAGACAAATATAATTACTAATCAAATGGGAGTTTTCTTACTGCTCTTAGTGTCCTAAGTGGCCTTAGTGACTTAGTGGTTACTGAGAAAATATTTTGTCTACTGAAATTGCTTCATTTAATTAACTAAATTCGTACTATAAAGATTAAATTATATCATACTGATGCCTGTCGAGAAGAACATATCTCTAAAACCCTACAACACTTTTGGCATT
The DNA here is from genome assembly GCA_016713925.1 of Bacteroidota bacterium. Classification (NCBI taxonomy): domain Bacteria; kingdom Pseudomonadati; phylum Bacteroidota; species Bacteroidota bacterium. Next base: position 259,132 of record JADJOH010000002.1, on the reverse strand, counting down.
GACGTCAAAGCAAAATATTTATTAAGCATTGACAGCACAGAAAACTTACGCGAAGCACTCACCGACGATCATCTGAAACACCAGGACCGCCTCATCCTTGGCGGAGGAAGCAATATCCTCTTCACCCGCGATGTAGATGGACTGGTATTGCTCAACCGGATTTCCGGAATTGAAATAATACGCCAGGACGATCAACGGGTTTGGGTACGAGCCGGAGCAGGAGAGACCTGGCATGATTTGGTGATGTGGTCTATAGAACAAGGACTGGGAGGAATGGAGAACCTCAGTCTGATTCCCGGTAGTGTAGGAGCGGGGCCCATGCAAAACATCGGCGCGTACGGAGTAGAACTGAAAGATTCTTTTTATGAACTGGATGCCTTGCAACTGGACACGATGGAAATCCGTAAGTTCTCTGCTGCCGATTGTAAATTCGGATACAGGGAGAGTGTTTTTAAGCATGAACTGAAGAATCGCTTTTTTATCACCCATGTCACTTTTTGCCTGAGCAGGAATCCGCAATTAAATACTTCCTATGGAGCCATCGCACAGGAGTTACAGCATATGGGTATAACGGTGCCGGGGGTACGCGATGTCAGCAATGCCGTCATCAACATCAGGCGCAGCAAACTCCCGGATCCAAAAGTATTAGGTAATGCCGGCAGTTTCTTCAAAAATCCGGAAGTAGATCAGCAGGTATTTGATCAACTCAAAGCAGCCCATCCTAACGTTGTTGGCTATCCGACCCTTCCCGGAAAAGTAAAATTAGCAGCAGGCTGGCTCATCGAGCAATGCGGCTGGAAGGGCAAGGTAGTCGGACATACCGGCTCACACAAAGACCAGGCCCTGGTGCTGGTCAACTACGGAGAAGCCACCGGCAAGGAAATCTACGAACTCGCCCTGAAAATCCGCGACAGCGTCATCGAAAAATTCGGCGTCAGAATTGATCCGGAGGTGAATGTGTATTGATTTGACATATTCCATTCGTTATGTAGTGACAGGTCGCGACCTGTCACCAGCGATGTCCCGGGTTGTATATTCTGTATGTAGTGACAGGTCGCGATGTGTCACCCCTTCCGTAATGACAGGTCGCGACCTGTCATTACGGAAAGGGTGACACCGGAAATAGATTCAAATACCACGAAAAATTTTCATTAAGTATAATTTAAAATCGAACTAAACATTTTCTAAGAAGTGTTGAAATTCTCTATTGAAATCAATTATTATTGATTAATCATTTGAAAATCAAATTGTAATATTCTATTTCTCTAAAAGCATTGGATTTGGTTTAGTTATTCTTAACTTTGCACCCCGCTTAAGGATTTTTAGGTTTTTAACATAGCACAGAAAACATACAGTGCGGGGTGGAGCAGAGGTAGCTCGTTGGGCTCATAACCCAAAGGTCATAGGTTCGAGTCCTATCCCCGCTACCAATAATCCCTGGAATTTTCCGGGGATTTTAATTTTATAGGAACCTTCAATAACTCATTATACTCATACCTGCCACCGTGGACATAGGTTCGATCCCGATAGCCATCGGGACTATCCCCGCTACCAATAATCCCTGGAATTTTCCGGGGATTTTAATTTTATAAGAACCTTCAAAAACTCGTTAGTGTTAGAACCTTCAAAACTCGTTACGCTCATACATGCCACCTTGGACATAGGTTCGATCCCGATAGCCATCGGGACTATCCCCGCTACCAATAATCCCTGGAATTTTCCGGGGATTTTAATTTTATAAGAACCTTCAATAACTCATTATACTCATACATGCCACCTTGGACATAGGTTCGATCCCGATAGCCATCGGGACTATCCCCGCTACCAATAATCCCTGGAATTTTCCGGGGATTTTAATTTTATAGGAACATTCAAACCCTAAACCTTAAACCATGAAGCAGAATCGCTAAAAAGCGATACGCTTCATGGTAAACTTTAAACCTTGAACTTTAAACCTTAAACCATGAAGCAGAATCGCTAAAAAGCGATACGCTTCATGGTATACTTTAAACATTAAACTACTACATTTGCACCTCGGTTTTCAACCCCTTGAGCTCCCATACCTCACATCAGAAAATTACGGCCGCCGGATTATTGGTGACTTTGGGTATTATTTATGGTGATATCGGTACTTCGCCGCTTTATGTGATGAAGGCGATAGTGGGGAAAGGACCCATTGAAACTTCAGTGATTTTAGGGGGACTTTCCTGTATTTTCTGGACAATTACCCTGCAAACTACCCTGAAGTATGTCATCCTGACCCTTCGTGCTGATAATAAAGGAGAAGGTGGTATTTTTTCTTTATACGCCCTTGTGCGTCGACGAAAAATTGCCTGGCTTGTTTTTCCGGCGCTGATTGGAGGTAGTATGATGGTATAATCACGCCGCCCATTTCCGTGGCATCAGCAGTGGAAGGGTTGCAGGCGATTCGTCCGGATATTCCAACCATACCCATCGTGATCAGTATTATCACGGCTTTGTTTGTGATCCAGCGCTTCGGGACGAACTTCATAGGGAAGTTCTTTGGTCCGGTGATGTTACTTTGGTTTGGGATGCTGGGGGTGCTGGGTATTTTAAGTATTGGAAAAGATTTTACAGTTTTTAAGGCGATCAATCCCATGTATGCGGCCGATTTGCTGTTCGATCATCCCGGGGGATTTTGGTTGCTGGGGGCGGTCTTCCTTTGTACAACGGGTGCCGAAGCCTTATATAGCGACCTCGGACATTGTGGTAAGAAGAATGTGCGATTGACATGGGGTTTTGTGAAAGCCATGTTGCTGTTGAATTATTTCGGACAAGGTGTCTATTTAATGGAGCATAATGGACAAACACTGGATGGTGGTAATCCTTTTTATCTGATTATGGCGGATTGGTTTTTGCCTATCGGTATTGGCATCGCTACTGCCTCCGCAATTATAGCTTCTCAGGCGATGATCAGCGGTTCCTTTACGTTGATCAACGAAGCCATCCGTTTAAATTTCTGGCCGAAGGTGAAGGTGGTTTACCCTTCTGATTTGCGCGGACAATTGTATATCCCTTCCCTCAACTGGTTGCTTTATGCAGGTTGTATCGCAGTGGTGCTTTATTTTGAAGAGTCTTCGAAGATGGAAGCGGCCTATGGTTTAGCTATAGTCACCACTTTTTTAATGACTACCATCTTATTGACGAATTATCTTATTCTCTACAAGTATCCCAAAATTCTGGCCTATGTATTATTGCCTGTTTATCTCACCATTGATTTTAGCTTTCTGGCAGCGAATCTGGCGAAATTTTCTCATGGCGGATGGGTGACATTTTTGATTGCCAGTGTCTTGATTACGGTAATGATTGTGCTTTATTATTCAAGGAAGATCAGGAACAAACTGGTAGAGTTTGTGAAAGTGGATGAGTTCCTTCCCTTGCTGGAGAAGCTGAGCAGCGACACCACTATTCCAAAGTACGCCACGCATCTTGTCTACCTGACCAGCGCCAATTATGTGAATGAAATCGAGGAGAAAGTAGTTCATTCCATTTTATATAAGCAACCCAAGCGTGCTGATATGTATTGGTTTGTGCATGTGGATGTGTTGGATGAACCCTATACCCTCGAATACAAAGTGACCGAGGTGATGAAGGATAAGCTGATGCGTGTTGATTTTAAAATTGGTTTCCGTATTGATCCAAGGATTAACCTGATGTTCCGTCATGTGGTGGAAGACCTGGTGAAAAATAAGGAAGTAAATATCGTTAGTCGTTACCCTTCTCTGGAGAAACGTCACCTGACCGGCGATTTCAGATTCGTGGTGATGGAGAAGTTCCTGAGCGTAGACAATGATCTCCCCTGGCGCCAGAAAATTATTATGGATCTGTATTTCCTCATCAAGCGCGTCGCCCTCCCTGAAGAAAAAGCTTTCGGACTCGATACAAGTACAGTAGCCGTAGAGAAAGTTCCGCTTATCGTGAGACCCATTATCGGTCTCAAACTCAAAAGAATTGAGCGATAAATCTGCTCACTCTCCAACCACATTTTTCAATCCTTATGTAAGATTAATCATCTTTTGCCCTTTTTCACAGGCCGATCCTTCTTTATATTGATCCTCTCAAATTCTTTGTTTATCGCATTGAGGTAAAGCAGGACACGCTATCACTACACATCTCCCCGCCCTCGCCCTTAATCCCCTAAAATTTTCCAAAAAAGCCAGATCACCCCAAAAAATCCTGACCATTTCCATAAAAAACCTCTTTTTATTAACCATCCCCCCTAAAACAACAGGGGTATGTTGAAAAAAAACACCTTTTTCTTGACACCACCCCCCAAAATCTCATACATTTGCCCCGGATTAATACTAAACTCCCAATCCAACCTCCCCATCTCCCCACAAAGCCATCTCCCCACAAAGGCATTTCGCCTCAAAGGCATCTCCCCAAATAGCAATCTCTAAACAAGCCTTCGCTCAATAAAACACTCAATCAATATAGCATTCATTAAATCATAACATCTTCAAATCTTCAAATTAACCCATCTTCAAACCTGTCTCCCGACAGGGAGATTAACCCATCTCCCCACAGCCATCTCCCATCATAACAATCATTCAACATAGCAATCCCAAATTATAGCATTCATCCAAGCATACATTCATTCACAAAGCATTCACCCTCGCATCTCATTATCAAATCTTCAAATTAACCCATCTTCAAATCTTTAGCGAGGCGTTGCTCGCGATCTCGAGCTAAAGCTCTCGACAAATCATAACATCTTCAAATCTTCAAATTAAAAAATCTTCAAATTAAAAAATGGCTATCCTCCGCTTCCGCGCACTAGAAAAATGTATCAACCGCACTCCCGTTGTGGTGGTTCCTCCTGCAGGAAAAGTTTCTGATTATTACGCAGTAAATGTCTTCGACAAAGAGAAGATGCATAAATATCTCAGCAAAGAGGTGTTTAAGCAGGTGATGGAAGCGACTACCACCGGTCAGCGTATCGATCGCAAAGTAGCAGAACTCGTGGCAGCAGCGATGAAGAACTGGGCCGTGAGCATGGGCGCGACACATTATACACACTGGTTCCAGCCTCTAACGGGTACCACAGCCGAAAAACACGATTCTTTCTTTGAACTCAGTGATGAAGGTCGTGCGATCGAAGCATTCAGCTCCAGCGCGCTTGTGCAGCAGGAACCGGATGCCTCTTCCTTCCCCAGTGGTGGTATTCGCAATACGTTTGAGGCGCGTGGTTATACGGCCTGGGATCCCAGTTCCCCGGCGTTCATCATGGACAGTCCCTCCGGAAAGACGCTCTGCATCCCTACTATTTTCGTTTCCTATACCGGCGAAACCCTTGATTATAAGGCGCCATTATTAAAAGCACTGCATGCCCTTAATCAGGCTGCGGTTCCCGTTTGTCAGTTCTTCGATAAGAATGTCACCAATGTTTGGTCGACGCTTGGTATTGAACAGGAATATTTTCTTGTTGACATCGATATCTACAACGCTCGTCCCGATTTGGAAATGACAGGTCGTACTTTGTTTGGTGCAGAGGCAGCGAAGGGACAACAACTCGAAGACCATTACTTCGGATCTATTCCCGACAGAGTGAATTCGTTCATGGTGGATTTCGAAGTGGAATCATTGAAGCTGGGTATTCCGCTCAAGACACGTCACAATGAAGTAGCCCCATCACAATTCGAGTGTGCGCCGGTGTTTGAAGATATCAATCTCGCCGTGGATCATAATCAGTTATTGATGGATCTGATGGATAAGGTAGCGCGTCGTCATAATTTCAAAGTGTTGTTGCATGAGAAGCCTTATGCGGGCATCAACGGTTCCGGTAAACACAATAACTGGAGCATGACCACCAATACCGGCAAAAATCTGCTCTCACCGGGTAATTCACCGAAAAGCAATCTTTGGTTCCTGACGTTTTTCATCAACACCATCAAAGCGGTACATGAACATGCGGACCTCCTGCGTGCTTCTATAGCTACAGCCAGTAATGATCATCGCCTCGGTGCCAATGAAGCTCCTCCGGCTATCATGTCCATCTTCCTCGGACGACAGCTCTCCTCCGTTTTGGATGAAATTGAGAAATCAGTCAACGAGAAGAAGATGACACCGGAGCAGAAGACTGCGTTAAAATTAAACATCGGTAAAATTCCGGAAATTCTCCTCGATAATACAGATCGTAACCGTACATCACCGTTTGCTTTTACAGGAAATAAATTCGAGTTTCGCGCGGTAGGTTCTTCTGCGAATTCAGCACATCCGATGACGATTTTGAATACCATCGTAGCCGATCAGTTGAAGAAGTTCCACGCGGAAGTAGAGGCCATCGCGAAGAAAGGAATTAAAACCGACGAGGCAGTTCTGAAAGTATTGCGTAAATATATTGTGGATACAAAGGCGATACGTTTTGAAGGCAATGGTTACGGTGAAGAATGGAAGAAGGAAGCGAAGAAGCGTGGCTTGAGCAATGTGACCACAACACCTCCTGCTCTCGATGCTTTTGTGACGAAAAAATCAATGGATCTCTTTGAGCGAAATGGCATCTTCAGTCATCGTGAGAACGAAGCAAGACACGAGATCATGCTCGAGACGTATATCAAGAAAATACAGATCGAATCCCGTGTGATGGGACATCTGGCCAGTAATCATATCATCCCTGCTGCAATTAAGTACCAGCATCTCCTCGTGCAGAATGTGGAAGGTATGAAAGATATCGGTTTACCGAAGGATACTTATACCACCCAATTGGAATTGATTCGTGAGATATCTGCTCATCTCACCATCATTAAAAAGAACGTCGACGAAATGGTAGAGGCCAGAAAGAAAGCGAATGCGATCGAGAATGTGCGTTCAAGAGCCATTGCTTATTGTGATAAGGTCAAAGCCTATTTCGATACGATCCGTTACCATGTCGATAAACTGGAATTGATTGTTGATGACGAATGTTGGCCACTTCCAAAAATTCGTGAGATGGTGACGATACGATAAGATCGTTTAAATTATTGAAAAAGAGTCTCTGTAAAAAGAGGCTCTTTTTTTTACACCAATTTTCTGCAAAAGTAATGTATGCTTATAGTGTAGAGGACTGATGTGATCAGGAGAATCCAAAAGCAGTGTATTGAATTTCCACTCGAAAAAGCGATAACACTACCGGCAATTTGAAGTGGAAGAAGTAATCCATTCATCAGGTCAATGTTTCTACCTTCCCGATACTTTATGAGTAAGTATTCTTTTGGAATATTGTAAAAGGAGAATAGACTAATAAGAAATACAGGTATCATTAATTCCGGTTGCCGATAGAGGTCAGCGTTAGTTGCTGCAAGCAGGAAGTATCCACCACAAGTCCAAATGAAACTAACCAGACTTCCATAGATGGTGAATTTCAAGCTATGACGATTTATTTCGCCATTGTTTAAGAATTGAAATGAATTGATTTTATTTTTCATGAACGGGTAGGAGATTTGAATGCCGGCCATCACCCATAGAAATATCATATAGAATTTTCCAAGTGCAAGCCCCGGTAGCATAAGAATTGCCGGCAAAAGAATGATTTTGTTTTTCAGAAAGGAAACCAGACTGCTGATAAAGTAGGAGGTGTTCTGTTGAATCACTGTGAAATTGACACGGGGTAATAGAGGAAATTTGAAATTTACTCCGGTAATCGTAGAATGAATTAGAAATTTTAATAGTTCTAAACCTGCCAGAATATTGAAAAATATTTCCGCTGTGAATATGCCGGGATATACGATGAGAATTGCCAGTCCGATGAGATGTAGTATCCATTCTATTATTATCCGATGTGGCAAATGAGCATCCCCGCCCGGCATGAAAAAATAACTTAAGTTGTAAAATCTGAAGAGCGACCATAGGAATCCACTTAGCAGAATGATGATCGGGATTTGGAGGAGAAATAAGGTGGAAACGCTGAGGAAGGCAATGGTTGTGCGGGCTCGAATAGCGTTTTCCCATTCTGTAAATAGATCATCATGCTGTCCCGGAGTTGCCGTATTCATGCTGTATGAAAAGTTGAAATGAATCAAATACTGAAGGAAGTAAAATAACATGTAAACCGGTAGTATTTGTCCAAGATACAGCAGTCCGAATCTGTTCGCTATGATGGCGGGTATGCATAAAGTAATCAGCAACACAGCTCCATGAGACAGAAGAGCTGTTCGAAGTGCATCTGAAATAAAGTTGCGGTATTGAGCTGACGAAGACATGCTTTGTAGTGGAAAACATGTTTACGAAAAATAAATCTGAATGTTTCCTGATTAATCTACTGCTTAATCCGATACAGTTCCCATCCATTCGGATAAGAGTTTAAAAACATCAATCTTCCCTGATTTCTAAGCGTAACATAGTTCTTGTAGGGAACAAAATTTTTATCCTGGCTGTTGAATCGGGTTTTGTTAAAGAGCAGTAAATCGCCATTCATGTAAAGCATATCAGGCGTGCTCCACATGTTCACGATTTCTTGAGGAATTTCGTAAGTTCTCAGCGCCGGGTCAATGGCATAGGTGTTTAATGTGGTTACCGGCTTTAATTTTAGCGAAGTAGCGATAACATATTCTTCTTGCTGATATTTAATGACGGGTGTAATGACTTTAATAGCAAGCAGGATTTGGATAGCTACAGCAATTACATAAACAGCTACGCGTTGATTTCTTGTGCGAAATTTGAAAATGATGAGCTCATAAGCAGGGTAAAATGCCAGCAAGGCTATAGGAAATGCGGGAAGCAGATAGCGTAAATTCTGAGCAGGTAGTCCGGCAATGAAAAGTAGAAAAAGAAAATGGCTGATGACCCAACTCAGTGGTAAACGGAATTTAAGTCGTAAACTGACGATGATGAAGAGTAAACCTATGAGGCAATAGCCCGGATGCAATAAGGTACTAATGACAAATGCAATGTTGGGTAGCGTATATTTTTCAGGATTTCCATTTAATTCAAATGTGCTGCTGAAGAGATTAAGCGCCGACCATTCTTTAAGCCAGGGATGTAACAGAAGGTTGAGCCCTTCTTGTCCTTTGAAAAAGATACTGGGTGTATAAGTGATAATGATAGCAAATATGCAAATTAACAAAATCGAGAATCTCTTCGAGACCGCTGTCCATATCATGGGTAAAACAGGAAGCAGCAGGAGAAAAGTAGCATACCGTGTTTGTACAGCCAGAACAGCTGCACATGTGGCGAATAACATCGACTGACTGCTGCGGGAATTTCTCCATTTATAACTTTCCAGAAGTGCAATCATGAGAAAAGCCATACTCAACATATCAGCGAGTCCAACCAGGGCAGCTTTTAAATAAAAGGGTGATAAAAATAAAATCAGAAAAGCATACCGTTGTCGCTGTGTTCCTTCGGGATAAATTTGATTGAGCAGACGACAAAAGGAAATATAGCAGACACCCGCCGATACAATACTGACAAACTGCAAGGCAAATAATTTGGGGATGATGAGCGATACAATAGCTCCGGCCAATGGAAAAAGAATTGGACTATGATAACTGGGCTGTGCTGCTCCTCCCGAGAGAAATGTGAAAAGCCCCTGCATGATGCGGTAGTTCTCATGCGATTCAGAGCCGTAGAGCCCGTTGAATTGCTTCCAATAACTGACAATAAACAAGACAGGTAACAGCAGAAATACCACCACCCAGTTGAACTGGAGATTGTCCTTGCTCTTATGACCTGAAGCTGCTTTCATGAATCGATAAAATTAATGAAAGCGTTTTGATTTCAAAATGTCATGTTCACGCCGAAGGAGGGAAGGAAGGGCAATTGGTTGACACGTTGATACCTGACTCTGTCAAAATAGAAAATATTTTCGCGATCATAGATGTTTATCGCACTGGCCGTTATTTCCATATTGGAGTTTTTACCGAGCACAATGGATTTTTTCAGACTAAAATCAAGGCGATGATAGGAGGGGAGGCGTTTTTCATTGAGCGGACCATAAACGATTCCCAAATCACCATTCTCGGCCAATGGGTCCGTGTACAAGCCGTCTTCAAAATTCTGATACTCGTAAAATCCTCCGGTACCACTGAACGGAAATCCGGATCCATAGTTCCATCTTACATTAAATTCCCAATCCAGCTTTTTCCCAAATGTATAGGAACCCACGAGATTGATATTATGCCGACGGTCGAAGTGAGGTCGATAGGTTCGAATTCCATCATAGCGCTCTACAAAGGTGAGCGAATATACTGCCCATAAATAGATGCGTTTTAATTCATATTTAGCTACGAAATCGGCACCATAAGATTTCCCTTCTTCCACGATGAAATCTTTCTTGAGATAATCCGGTTTGTCCGAGTAAAAACCATTGTCGGGATATACTTTATCGCGATTGATATTTGACAATTGCACAAATTGCTTGTAGAATCCTTCGATGTTTATATCAAGATGTTTAGTGACATCCATTTCCACCCCAAAGATGATGTCTCTGGCTTTTTGCAAACGGGTGGGGACTTCTTTTCCGTTAAATTGATCAGGGAGACTTTCGGGACCACTTAGAAATCCGTAAAATAAATTCACCACATCTCTGTCGGAAACGGCACTGATTAAATTTTGTGCATACATCCCTCCCGCCAGTTTAAATCGTACTTTTTCAAACGCATTGTACTTGATTCCTATGCGAGGCTCGGGCGAAAACTCCGATAGCGAAGCAAAATATTGAAAGCGTATGCTGGGTTCAATTACAATTTTCTCTCTTGAAATCCAGTAGCGTAAAAAGGACCCGAACTCTGTTGTATTTTCTATCTGCTCGTAGCTAAGTCCGGTAACGGTATTGGTAGTGAATTCTGTTCGGAATCCCAATACTTCTAATCCGATTTTCAACTCATCCTTATTGATGAAACTCGTATAATTGAAACCGAAATTGAATCCATTTACAGCACTGCTACGGGGAGCTTCATTCGCTTCCTGTTGTTTGATTTGATATTTTGAATAAGCAAATACTCCGTCAATAAGTGTATTGGAACCTTTCGGTACAAGAATGAAATTAGAACCAAAACCATTCGATTTCCAGTTGATGTCCGTCACATCTTTGAAAACGGCATTATCGGTGAAATCAAATCCAAAGAAATTTAACTTAGACCCATTTTCACCATTCATCGATACTTTCCCGTAAAAATCCTGGAAGTTAAAAGGCAATCCTTCATCGTCAATATAGTCATAAAGAATTTTCGAACTCTGATCGAGATAGGAGTTCTTGTAAGAAAGCAGGAAAGAACTACTTCCTCCGCCCTCATCTTTTTGTTTTTTGATAGGGCCTTCGAAGAGAAGCTTACTGGCAAAGGTTGTAGCGCTGATTTTGCCGCCAAACCGACGCTTGTTACCATCCCTGGTGGTAATATCCATCACAGATGAAATCCGGTCGCCGTAATCTGCCGGAAATCCTCCGGTATATACATCAGCATTACGCAGAATATCCGTATCAAAAACGGAGAATAAACCGATGGAGTGAAAGGGATTATAAACGATCATTCCATCCAATAACACTTTATTCATAACGGCGGTGCCGCCCCGAATATAGAGCTGTCCTCCCTGATCACCACTGAACACAACACCGGGAAGTACCTGCAGGTATTGCGCCAGGTCAGGCTCTCCTCCGATGGCAGGGACAGATTTTATTTCTTTCGGGGTAATCTTGGTCACCGATGCCCGCACTTCTGTTTTCTGCGCTTCTTTTTCGGCAGAGACCTCCACCGACTTAAGGTTGATGATGCCTTTTGTCACATAAATCTGTTTGGACAAGACCTGGTCGGGTGCAATTTGAATAGGAATGTTAATCGTATCGTAGCCAAAAGTACTTACGGTAAGCGTGTAACTCCCGGGAAGAACTTTTGTTATACTGTAAAAACCATTGACATCGGTAATTGAGCCGTAATCTGTCCCCTTCAGAAAAACGGGAGTAAAGAGTACGGGCTCGCCATTTTCTTTATCATAAAGAAATCCGCGCACTGAACCTGTTTGCTGTGCAACAATGGTAAAGGGCAATAGAAGCAACAGGAGAAATGACGGAATATAGAGTAGCGTTCGTTTCAAGGTGCAATGTTTAACAGGTTAAGTAATGTTTAAATGTTAAATTTTTTAGAAAGAAGATACGGTGATTCAGTAATGATTATTTTTTTTCGCTCATGGCGAGTAAGAGATCAAATTCTTCCGGCCGTAGCGATACTACTGACAATCTGTTTAGTTTTAACATTTGGATTTCTTTCAGTTTGGGTTCTGCTTTAATCGCTGAGAGTGGTACGGGGTGTTTTAATTTTTTATAAGGCTTTAAATCTACTGCAACCCAGTTTTCATCTTCTGTAGTAGGATCCTGGTAGGCAGTTTTGGTCACCTTTGCAATTCCCATTACCGCCAGATCTTCATTGCTATGATAGAATAAAACCAGATCGCCTTTCTGCATACTTCGCAGGTGATTACGCGCCTGGTAATTCCGGACACCATCCCACATGGCAGTACCATCCTTCTCGAATTGCTGCCAGGAATATTTAAAGGGTTCTGACTTCACCAGCCAGTAGTTCATAGTCGTGTTTAAGGGTGTCCGAAAATAGGAAAACTGAAGCTATGATTGAGGTTATTGAAACGGTATTCGCTATTTTTACAATCAAAATACTATTCATTATGCGCTATCCTCTGTTTATCATACTGTTGAGTTTGATTTCTTTCCAAATTACTAATGCCCAAACCACTTGCTGCTCTAATAAAGAAACTGCGAGTTTGTCATTTAAAGCTTTTGCCGGAGATGAAAAATTTATAGCAGGTCATATGCCTCCTTTACCTCTTGATTTTCAGCCTAAGGTCGGTAAAATGGTGAGTCTGAAGACGGAAGATGGTAAGGAAGCAGCGGTTTTTGAGGTGAAATCCGGTAAGTCGGAGGGAAAGGTGATCCTGGTTTTCCATGAATGGTGGGGCCTGAATGACTATATCAAGAGGGAAGCAGAGCAGTTGCATTTCGAGACCGGTGCTACTGTACTGGCATTGGATTTATACGATAAACAAGTAACCTCGGACCCCGATCTGGCGGGAAAACTAATGCAATCGCTGAAAGAAGATAGGGCAAGAAGCATCATCAAGGCTGCATTGGATTATGGCGGGAAATTTTCAAAATATCAAATGATCGGCTGGTGTATGGGAGGTGGATGGAGTCTGCAAGCCGCGTTGATGGCTGGTAGTAGAAATTATGGTGCTGTTGTGTATTACGGAATGCCTGAAAAGGATACCGCAAAACTGGCCACATTGGAAGCACCTGTGCTGGGAATTTATGCAAAAAGAGATGCCTGGATAAGTCCTGCTGTCGTTAGCCAATTTCAGGCGGATATGAAATCAGCCGGTAAATCATTGACCGTTTATAATTACGATGCGGACCATGCGTTTGCAAATCCAAGTAATCCTAAATTCGACAAAGTGGCTGCAGGAGATGCACATAAAAAAGCAGTGGATTTTATTAAAAAGAATTTTGAAGAGAAGTTAAGACCTGCTCCTGCTCCTGAAAAGGGACAAGAGGAAATGAAGTGATAGAATTTATGGCAATTTTATTAATCTAAACAGGTCCGTTTCTGATTTTTCGGTGGTTAGTATTTAATCACTTTAATATATTATTTAGGATGATTTTATCATGTTTTAAAGAAGAAGTATAGTAATATACGCTTTTTCACGTATTGATCTATGCCGTCTTGCGTTTTGATATTTGTCAGATCAAAAGCAGTGGTCAGTTAAAGTAATAAGATGTTAGGAATGTATACTTTACGTGTACAATAAGTGGCAGGAGAATCATGCCCGGGTAAATATTTACTGTGCAAACACTTTCTGATTTACGGATAGCTGTAGCGGATAGCATAAAGGTAAGTGTAACTTGAGTTCCCGAAAGTCGTTGAAATCAAACAGTGTATAAAAACAATAGCTGATATAGATTGGTGTCACCATTTACAAATTCAAACAAGCCACTTACAAAAAAGCCCTTGCCATTCCTAAAAGTACACGCTAAATTGTAGTCATGTAGAAGTATTCTTAAATAAATAATAGTAGCCTAAAGTAAAATTCTAAAAATTTAAAATGAAAACAATTATGAAATTTCAGCTTCTGCTTTTTACAGCAATGATTGTAATAAATCTACCGCAAGTGCGCGCTCAAAATGTGGGTATCAATAACGCCACTCCTGCGGCATCGGCCTTGCTTGATCTAACTTCAACCAACAAAGGGTTGCTCGTTCCCAGAATGACTTCCGCACAACGGATTGCCATTGTCACTCCAGCAGAAGGATTGATGGTGTATGAAACATCGACTGATCAGTTTTTCTTCTTTGATGGTGTTGTTTGGAAGACGTTGTTGGGTACCACTAATGGTTGGTCGGTGACCGGTAATACCGGGAACTTAGCTACAACTAATTTTATTGGGAATATCGATTCCGTTGACTTCATAGTGAGAACAAAAAATGTGGAACGTCTGCGCGTGAAAGGAAAGGGCAATGTGAGCATGGGAGTTGTAAATCCATTCGCACAATTTGACATTTTCGTGAATACCACGGGAGATACTATTATTTACAGAGGAAGAAACAATTCCTCATTGGGTACAATTACCCAGATCGGGAGTATTGAAAGATTGAAAGACTTCTCCAATACCATTGATTTGAACAATAGTGTAAACTCGGCGGGTGTTTCCATCAATCTGAATAACAATTCAACCCATGACTTCCAGTTAGCTTTTGATGATGCAGCTAAACCGGGGACCAGTACATGGACGGTAGTTTCGGATGAACGTTTGAAAAAGGATATTAGTCCGTTTAAAGAAGGGCTTGAAACGATCGGGAAAATTAATCCGGTTTACTATAGCTATAACGGCAAAGCAGCTACGCCAACGGATGCGTATTATGTAGGTGTTCTGGCTCAGGAATTACAGAAGGCAGCCCCTTATATGGTGGGATCTTTTGAATATACTCCCATTGCCCGTGAGGTGAATAAACGGGAGACCTATCTGAATGTGAATAATGGAGCTTTGACCTATATTCTTGTCAATGCAGTGAAGGAGTTAGATGAAAAATCGAATAAATTGACTCGTGCGATGAAGAATATTTCAGATTTTGGTGTAACAGAGATTGTTTCCGGAACGGAAGTAACAGTGCTGTTTGATGAAGAATTTTCAAACGCATTGCAGGGCAACACTCTGCCGGTTGTTTCTGTTACCCCTCTGAACAATGCTATTCATTTATGTGTGAAGAATATTCATCGCAAGGGGTTTACTATTTCTTCCGCTACCAAGGTTCAAAATTTATCGGTGAACTGGATGGCTATTGCAAAAATAAATCAGAAAGAATTGCAAGTGAGCAAGGAGTATTCGGAACAAGAGCAAAAGCAACTGTTGGAGAAGGTGAAGATGAAGAAGTCGGTGATTCGTACTGCTGAAGAAGATCTGGAAACTATCCGACGAAATAATGAAGTAGGAAATTAATCCGGAAAACCTGACTCTTTTAAACTTAGTTCAATAGTAATACGCAATGAAAAAAACGCAAGTCCTTCCAAGACCTTTACTGATTGGTGTATTGCTGCTGATTTCTCCACTCGCCTTTAGTCAGCTGATGACAAATAGCAATGTTGGAATTACGATCAATGCCTCAACACAGCTCACCGTAAAAGGAGATGTGCTAAATGTGGGGACATCCACCATTACTAATTCGGGCACGATTGATCTGAGTGGAAACTGGATCAATAATTCATCGAATAACTGCTTCGGAATTTCACAGGGAACTGTTATTTTCAACGGAGTGAATCAATCCATTGGCGGGAGTACTTCAACCGTGTTTAATCATCTGACACTTGCAGGAACAGGCATTAAGACCTTGTTGGTGAACACCACGGCCGGCGGAGGGAATGTGGCACCGACAGGTGTTTTATCCTTGGGCGCATTGCCCTTGCAGTTGAATTCTAAAAGGATCATTATCACCAATCCTTCTCCGCTTGCAATAACCCGAACAACAGGTCTGATAGAATCGGAGACAGCTCCTGCGTTGGGCTATGGGATCGTGCAATGGAACATCGGCACAACTGCTGCCGGAAATAATTATGTTGTTCCTTTTGGAATAATTTCACCTGCAGCATATATTCCCCTGGATTTAAATATAACAACAGCGGGTGCAGGTGCTTCCGGATTTATTAGTGCAGCAACTTATCCTACTAACGTTACCGCGGTTCCGAATAATCGCCCTTTGCCAACAGGAGTACCCTCGCTCAATGATATTTCCGGAACGGAGAACGCAAGTAAAGTAATTGATCGCTATTGGATAATGGATGCTCAGAATTTCACGACTCTTCCTGTTTCCACCCTTCAGTTCAGGTATCGTGAGTCGGAATGGGACGCTACGGGGGGAAGTACCAATCTTATCACTGAAACCGAATTGCGTGCTCAAAAGTACGATGGGTTTATCTGGAGTAATCCTACTTTGGGAACTGTCAGTACAGCGCTAAATACAGTAACCGTTACCAATGTAAATGCCTATAATAATTTATGGACCTTGGTGGCCAACAGTTCACCACTGCCCATTGAGTTACTCTCTTTTACTGCCAGGCTCTCCGAATCAAAGCAAGTACTTTGTCAATGGGTAACTGCCAGTGAACAAAATAATGATTTCTTTACTGTCGAACGAAGTGTTGATGGTCAGAATTTCGAAAAAGTGGGGATCGTGGATGGAGCCGGCAATTCAAATGGGTATTTGAATTATACACTCCCGGATCAGTATCCCTATAAGGGCGTATCTTACTACAGATTGATGCAAACCGATTTTGATGGGCGTTTTTCCTATTCAGAAATTGTTGCTGTGAATTTCAATGCCGGTAATTTCAGTATTTTTCCCAATCCATCTGCCGAATATGCCTACCTCAATTTTTATTCTGTTTCAACCGAAGAAATTAATATAAATATTTTTGACCTTGGTGGTCGAAGCGTCTTACAGCTATATAAGGACGTAACAGAAGGTGACAACTTGTTTCAATTACCCACACACACTTTTGCGAAAGGAATTTACCATGTTGTCATTTCCCGGAAGGATATTCGGGCAGTTCAGAAGCTGATCGTTCGATAGTTATTAGAGGGTGAACCGTTATGTGTTTTCATTTGTCTGATGCAATCAGATTGCCGCAATTTATCATTGTCTTTTTTGTAAAGTTAAGTTTAGAAAGTAAGGGTTTTGAGGCATCAGGTTTCAGTGCACGGAAAATAATAGACAGGAAAAGCTTTATTTACCTGGTTTTCTAAGCAATTCTCTGATGAGGTTATTGGTACGTTTGGATCAGATTTTTCTCTGTTTTTTCCTATCTTTGCAAGGTAAGAGATCATCTTTTACCGGTATATATCAATAAGTAAATACATTATATATCAAACTGTTATCCCTAAACTTGAATTCTCTGGCCTTTGGCCCTAAATTATCAAATCCCCAAAATCAAATCCCAATTGTCAAATCCCTATTTTCAATTCTGAATTCTGCATTCTGAATTCTGAATTAAAATTTAAAATACTCCATAACAAATGATATTCGACCTCGACATGATCCGGAAGGTATACGCATCCTTCCCTGCAAAAGTAGAAGCCGCCCGCAAATTGACCGGCAAACCGCTCACGCTTTCAGAGAAAATCCTCTATACGCATCTTTCAGAGCAATTACCGGCTAAGCCTTTCGAACGCGGTACCCATTATGTGGATTTTAATCCGGATCGTGTGGCGATGCAGGATGCTACTGCTCAAATGGCGCTGCTACAGTTTATGCAGGCCGGTCGTCCGAAAGTGGCTGTTCCTTCTACCGTGCATTGTGATCACCTCATTCAGGCGGAAACGGGTGCTGTAGCAGATCTGAATAAGGCGCTGGATAAGAATAAAGAAGTTTTTAATTTCCTTTCTTCTGTCTCTAATAAATACGGAATCGGTTTCTGGAAGCCGGGTGCAGGAATTATTCATCAGGTGATTCTGGAGAATTATGCTTTTCCCGGTGGAATGATGATTGGTACAGATAGTCATACCGTGAATGCAGGCGGACTTGGAATGATCGCCATTGGAGTAGGTGGAGCGGATGCCTGTGATGTGATGGCCGGGTTGCCCTGGGAACTTAAATTTCCAAAACTCATCGGCGTGAAATTGACCGGCAAAATGAGTGGATGGACTTCTGCGAAAGATGTCATCCTGAAAGTAGCCGGAATTCTTACCGTGAAAGGTGGAACAGATGCCATTGTAGAATATTTTGGTCCGGGTGCTGATAGTATCTCCTGCACCGGAAAAGGTACTATTTGTAACATGGGTGCTGAAATAGGTGCTACTACTTCTATTTTCTCCTATGATGAAAAGATGGCTTCTTACTTGCGTGGGACCAGCCGTAAAGATGTAGCAGATCTGGCGGATACCGTTCGTGAACATCTGCGTGGTGATGAGGAAGTCTATTCCAATCCTGAAAAATATTTCGATCAGGTAATCGAGATTAACCTCAGCGAACTTGAACCACATATCAACGGACCTTTTACTCCTGATCTGGCCTGGCCTCTCAGTAAATTGGCTGCTGCTGTGAAAGAGAACGGATGGCCGGCAACCCTTGAAGTGGGCTTGATTGGTTCTTGTACCAATTCATCCTATGAGGATATTACCCGTGCCGCTTCTCTTGCTAAACAAGCCGTGGATAGCGGACTGAAGGCAAAGAGTGAATTTACGATTACACCCGGCTCTGAATTGGTGCGTTTTACGATTGAGAGAGACGGCTTTCTCAACACCTTTGATAAGATGGGAGGAGTTGTACTCGCCAATGCCTGCGGACCTTGTATCGGTCAATGGGCGCGTCATACTACGGATCCTACCCGTAAAAATTCGATCATCACTTCTTTCAACAGAAATTTTGCAAAGAGAAACGATGGTAACCCAAATACACATGCCTTCGTTGCATCTCCCGAGATAGTGACTGCCCTCGCTATTGCCGGTGATCTCACTTTTAATCCGATGACGGATACGCTGACCAATGACAAGGGTGAAAAAGTAAAGTTGAAAGAACCCCAAGGTCCCGAATTACCACCGAATGGTTTTGCGGTAGAGGATGCCGGATTTCAGGCACCCGCAGCTGATGGAAGTATGGTGAAGATTGATGTGAGTCCGACGAGCGATCGTCTGCAATTACTGGATCCGTTTCCGGCATGGGAAGGTATCGATTTGAAAGGGTTGAAGCTGCTCATTAAAGCAAAAGGTAAATGTACAACCGATCATATATCGATGGCAGGTCCCTGGTTGAAATATCGCGGACATCTCGATAATATCAGCAACAATATGCTGATCGGCGCCCTCAACTTTTTCAATGAGAAAACGGATAATGTAAAGAATCAGCTTACGGGAACTTATGATGCCGTACCTGCGGTTCAGCGACAGTATAAAGCGAAAGGTATTGGTTCCATCGTTGTGGGTGATGAAAATTATGGTGAAGGTTCTTCCCGCGAGCATGCTGCTATGGAGCCGCGTCATCTCGGTGTTCGCGCCATCCTCGTGAAATCATTTGCACGTATTCACGAAACCAATTTGAAGAAACAGGGAATGTTAGCACTCACCTTCGCGAATAAGGAAGACTATGCAAAAGTGCTGGAAGATGATGTGATCGATATTCTCGGCTTAACCACATTTACACCCGGTCAGCAACTCACCGTTCGTTTAAATCATAACAATGGTACAAGCGATGATATCAAAGTGAATCATACTTACAATGAGAACCAAATCGAATGGTTCAAAGCAGGTGGCGCATTGAATATTATCCGTTCGCAGGTAGGAGCTTAATTTGCTTCCGGCTACCGGCTACCGGCATTTTTAGTTGATTGTTAGCTTTTTTATGGTTAGAGATTTAGGTATTAGAGTTAGAAAAATTCTTTTGTTCTCCCTATTGTAGCCGCGTTACATGTAACGCGGCTACAATAGGGAGAACTTTATAAGGCGGCTACTGTGGCGAGTATAAAATTTTCCAGAGGATGTTATTTGAACAATTAAACTAAATGGTATCTTTCACGTCCAACAGACCTAAAAATTAAAACTCTTGAAAAAAATTTACGCGTTACTGGTAATATGCATTCTAACCATTGACTCCAATGCACAGACAATTCCAACCTGGTCGGAGAATATTGCATGTATCCTATACACCCGATGTACTTCTTGTCATAATCCTTCGGGTATTGCGCCTTTTTCACTGGTAGATTATGCCAATGCTTCGGGAGCCGCTGCCGGTATTTACGATGCTGTTATCAATAACCGAATGCCACCCTGGCCACCGGATCCCACTTACAGGTCATTCGCACATGAAAAGAATCTGACCCCGCAGGAGAAACAATTAATCATTGACTGGGTGAGTAACGGTACTCCATTGGGGAATCCCGGTAATGCTCCGGTACCTCCGGTATATACGAATGCGGAAGTGATTCAAAACCCCGACCTGACGTTGCGAATGCCTGTCTATACTATTCCTCCCATTACTGCTGATTTATACCGGTGTTTTGCAATACCTTCCAATACGACCATTGATCAGTTTATCACGGGAGTAGAAGTGGTGCCGGGCAATCGACAGGTGGTACACCATGTGTTGGTTTTTCAAGATACCGCAAATACCACTTTGCTTCTCGATAGTCTTGATCCGGCACCCGGTTACAATGGTTTTGGTGGTGTAGGAAGTAACTCCGCTAAATTGGTCGGAATTTGGGTGCCCGGAGCTGAGCCGGTCTTTCAGCCCTTAGGTATGGGACTTTCTATTCCTGCAGGCAGCACTATTATTTTCCAGGTACATTATCCTGTGGGTTCATCTTTTCAGCAGGATTCAACGAAAGTTAATTTTGAAATGACACCCGTCCCTACGACGAGAGAGGTAACGGTAGCGCCTATACTTAATCATGGGGCACAACTGACCAATGGTCCCCTTTTCATACCAGCGGATTCTACACGGACTTTTTATTCACAACTCACCACACCTTTTAATTTGACGTTACTTTCCGTCGCACCCCATATGCACTTGATTGGTCGAAGTATAAAATCGTGGGCGGTAACTTTGCTTAATGATACCATTCCTTTTATAGATATCCCCGCATGGAATTTTATGTGGCAGGGAAATTATCAATTCCGCCAGCCATTGAGGATTCCGGCGCTTTCATCCTTTCATGGCGAAGCATTTTATGATAATACTGTCAACAATCCATTGAACCCGAGTATACCTCCGCAGGATGTCAGTCAGGGAGAAGCCACCACCGATGAAATGATGCTCATTTATTTTTATTTCCTCACTTATCAACCGGGAGATGAAAATATTATCATTGATACTTCAACAGTGATCAATACGTACAATAACTGCAATTTTGTAACTGATGTAGCAGAAGTTCGTAAGGAATTATCTGTAAACTTTTATCCGAATCCGGCTTCCGGAAAGGTGATTGTGGATTTACCACCAGGGGGCGTTGATGACATTCGCATGGTTGATATGTCCGGCAGATTGGTTTGGAGAAAGGACAAAATTACCGAGGACTTTGAGCTCACTCTGGAGGGCTATAAGAATGGACTGTATGAATTGCTGTTTCTGAAAGAAGGTGTTCTTAGCAGAAAGTCCTTGCTTATAGCACAATGAATGACAATGTATTGACACTTGCTTTGTCATTGAAGTTCAACTTTCAGGCGACTTTTCTACTTTTACATATATGAAAAATCAATTGTTAGCGATCTGCATAGGACTCAGTATTGTTATTTCCTGCAAGAAAGAAGATGAGGAGGCCACTCCGCCAAGTATAAATATTACGCATACCAGCGGCTATACGATTAATCTTCCGAAATCCATTGTATTTACAGCGAGTTCATCAGGAGCAGAAAGTGTTTCATGGGATTTTGGAGATGGGACCACCGGTCAGGGATTTACTGCGCAACATTCGTATTCTGCTTATGGGAATTATCAGGTGAAGGCGACGGCAACAAAAGGGGGATTGTCTTCCAGTCAGACAAGGGATGTGCCTGTAACTTTTCATCGTCGGGTGGTAATAAAAACTGTGGAAGTGATGCAGGTCCCTGCCTTTAAAGCAGCCGGTGTGGACTGGGATCCGGGAACTCTTCCTGACCTTACTTTTAAAATTACGTTTCCGGGAGATACTGTTTATGAAACAACAACAGTTCTGAACAATGTCGAGTCGGGGGTGTTTAATATTATTCCACCCAAAGGCACGTCTAATTTCAGTGACAATATTTCAATCGATGTGTACGATGTAGATGCAGGGAATGTACCTGATCGTGAATTGATGGCCAATGCGAAGTTTAAGTTTTGTAATGTGCTACCGGTGAGTTCAACCTATGTAGATAGTGTGCAAATCAACAGCGGCGCCTTGCGATTGAAATTGAAGTTTGAGTTTCAGTTGTGAAAGGACGGAGATTTTTTGCACTACTTCTTTTTCCTTATTCATCTGCATTTATTCTTTTTCATGCGCGTTAACTTCTTAGGATAATAAAAAAAGGCCGCCCTTGTAGGAGCGACCTTCTCTCATTTACCCAATTCATTAATGTTTAACAGTAATACGCAGACTTTCGTTAATCGACGTTCCCTTCAATCTGATATAGTACAATCCTTCTGCAAGACTACTAACATCTAAACGGATGTTGTTGTTACCCTTTATTAAAGATTGTAAAGAAGTTTGAAGACTTTTTCCGGTGATGTCGATTAAATCCATGTTGACATCTTCTGTAACTACTGAATTAACAGCAATAGTTACATCGTCATTCGCAGGGTTAGGATAAACCATGCTTACTGAAGATGTGTTTTCAGAAATTCTGGCGAATGGTGTGCAGGCATTGATATCTGTAAATATTCCATTGCTGACACGATTGAAACTTGTACCACAAGCATTCGACACATTGATTTTTATGGTTTGACCGCTGAAGTAAGTCGGCCCAAAGTCCACTGTAATATTTTTGGTGCCCTGACCTGAAGTGATCATAGTTCCTGTTGGACTTACCCAGTTATAGGAAGCAGCCCCATATACGGTTTGAACATCATAAGCTACACCTGTTGCGCCCGGACAAATCACAAATGATCCGTTAATAACAACGGGACGTTCGGGTTTCGCAATAATACTTAATTCGCGATGTATGCTTGCACCGCAGCTATTGATAGCTTCTACGATGATACTTCCTCCTACAAAAGTATTATCAAAATCAACATTGATCGATGTGCTTCCCTGACCGGAGTTTATCGATACACCTGCAGGCGTAATCCAGTTATATGAAGTTGCATTGATGGATCCGGGAGTGCTGTAGATGACACCTGTTTGGTTACAAACACCTGAAGCAGGTCCGTTGATAATTCCCGGACGAGTTGGCGTATTTAAATTGAGAATCCTTGTGCGTAACGGACTGTTGCCACAACTATTGGAAGCGCCTACACTTATGGAGCCACCGTTAAATCCTGCACCAACTGCAACCTGTATCACATTAGAATTGGCATTGCCAACAATAGTGAATGTAGCAGGTAAAGTCCAGTTATACGAAGCAGCGCGGTTTACAGAAGCAACTGAATACGTTACAATGTCGCCGGGGCAAACCTTGTTAGGACCTGAAATTGATCCCGGTGTTACAGGTATTGCTGAGTAATACCCGATATTCATTGATGATGGAGCACCGCTTAAGCCACATGAATCAAGAGGAGTAACTGTAAGTACACCAGTGATACCATTTTGAATGACGCCCGAAGCCCAACTTAAATTGATGACATTCGTACCATTCCCTAATGAGATGGTAACACCGGAAGTGCCTGACCATGTCCAGTTGTAACTATCCGCATTCGGTACAGCTGCTATGTAAAATAATTTCGCACCGGGACCACCACTCACACAATCGAAAGCAGTTCCTGTGATCGCACCGGCATTCCCCGGTCCAGCGGCAGGTAATACATCAATGGAAGTTGTAGCACTGTTTCCATAGAAATCGGTCACACTAATAGAATAAGAACCTGCGGCTAATCCGTTGATCGTATAAGGACTACTTGCAGGTGAAGGACTACCTCCGTTCAAGGCAACAGAATAAGGTCCGCTACCTCCTGCAAAAGTCAGTGTAATGGAACCATCATTGAAGCAGGAACCATCCGTACTTGTAGCAGCAATAATATTTAGCGGGAGGATATCATCCTGACGTGTCTGTAAATTTTCAATACGGCTATCCAATGCAATCATTGTTTCTGCAATTGCATAAGGAGAGGAAGTGAAATTCGCTTTCATGTATTCAGCAAACGCATCTTGCTCAGAGCCGGGAATAGTAAATCCTGCTAAACCTGGACCTGCAGGAGGAAGAGCAGGAAGGTCGATACGCGCAGTTCCTAAGGTGTTGAACGGATAACTATCTCCACCGGAAGCAAGGAAGTTTAAGGTTACGACACGGAAGATACGAGTGGTATCACCGTAGGTAATTCCGTTTGATACCAAGGTATCGATGTTGTTGCCGATTGAGTCCACTATGACTGCACTTCGTATTCTGGCCATCTGTGGTAAAGAAGGATCATAGCTAAAACGCACACCGGCTACCTGTGGGAATTGACCCGGAGTAGCACCGGCTGTAGTAGCACGTACCCCATGTTCAAGAATGGTACGTAAACCGGAAGCTGTTAATGAAAGAACGGAAAGCTGATTGTTGAAGCGAAGTGAATTTTCAATATCCAATTGTGAAATATCACCCTGAAGTTTTCCTGCTGTAGGATTTGCCTGAGGCGGTTCGTAAGCCACTATACTTCCAACAGCATTTACATATCCAATAGAAGAACGGATTCCTCCTCCATTTTTTATAGATACAGTTGTACCTGCATCATAGAATTTTGCCATCCATAGGTTCGCTTCAGAAGAAAGATTTCCAAGATTGGTTTCTTCAGTTCTAACTAATGTGCGACGTCCTTCTAAATATACAGCAGTTTTGCCGAAGATATTACCATCTTTTGCAGCAATTACATTGCCCGTTGCATCACAAAGGGTCTTTACAAGGTCACCCTTAGAACCCGGAGTGAATGCACTCGCATAATTTCCTGCTCCCCAGGTTTCCTCCACACCCAAACTATCAGCCGGGTAAGCTCCTGAAATAGCTGAATTTACTGAAGATGGAATTATATTTCCTGTAATATCAAAGTCAATAACAAGTCGGCCAACATACTTGTAGTTAGCTTCAGTATTTATAATGGCAATGGGTTTACTATCAGCACCGGTAGTGAAAAAAGGATAGGTTTCTACAGCTACATCTCCTGCGCGTAAACGATCCGTTGCATCAGCCATTAATGTATGAGAACCTCCGCTAACAATAATGTCAACTCCATGTAAGAAGGTCGCCAATTGCTTTTCTAAAATTAATTGCTGCATATGCGCCAATATAATTATCTTATCACAACCTTCTGCGAAGCGCAGAGAATCAA
Source organism: Bacteroidota bacterium (assembly GCA_016713925.1). Classification (NCBI taxonomy): domain Bacteria; kingdom Pseudomonadati; phylum Bacteroidota; species Bacteroidota bacterium. The sequence goes on along the minus strand of JADJOH010000002.1, from coordinate 233,736 downwards.
TCACCGGTTGCAAAATTGTAGCCAGCAATGACATGTCATTAGTGCCAGCACCGGGGGTTTTAATGCTAGTTGCACCGGGAGAAGAAATGGATGCGAGAATTGGAGTGGTGGCTCCTACGATACCGTACTTCTGTCCATTCTTGGTGATGATACAGGATGGTGCAAGTTTAGGAGTTGTAGCGATTTGCGCGGCAGTCATGCTTGGGTTAGAACGGAAGGCAGTATTTTGCAAACGTGCATTGGTGCTGATATTTGATAGATTTACATCTCCACTGAAATTCAGGTTAGCACTCAGATAAGGGAATTGGGTACCGAACCAACGTATATTGGATCCTGAGTTAGCACCTGCAATCATGTTGCGCAGTTCACTGGTTCCTAAATCGAATTCATGATTTCCCAATGCTGCTGCTTCAATACCCATAAAATTCATGATGGACATATCCACACGTCCGATACCCGCTCTCAGATCATTAAAACTGAAAGGTCCGCCGTAATAGGAGCTGTAAGTATTTTTTAGTGGGATTACCAGAGATGGATCTTCACCTGAATTAGAGAAAGGACTTGGAAGAATATTATCACCTGAAGAGAGAATCAATGTGTTCGGATAAGTATGTTCAAGAGTATCTACTATGGCAGCAAAGCGAGGTGCATCTTGCACAGCATCTACGGAAGCTTCAAAGTCAGAAGCATGTAAGATTTGTAAAGTCATCCTGCGTCCTACCTGATAGATAGAAATAGTACCGCTGATTTCATTGGAAAGCACTAACAGATCTTTACCATTAGGACTTTCGTTTTTTGGAATGAAAATAATACCTTCAGGTCCCAGATCTCCACCATTGTTTAAAGAAGGCGTTTGTGCAAAATTTCTGGTGTTGATGTACGAAGAAAAAGTTGGAGCATTTGGATTAGTGATATTATAAATCATTACACCGCCAATACGCTCTAAACCAACAAACGCAAATAAGCTATCGCCTATTTGAGCAACAGTTACTGCTTCAGGCTCCGGTCCTTTATCATCACTTCTGTTTTTCTTAGTGTTGTTGGTATTACTGCAATTAAAATTAGCAGGAGAAGTAGTATTCATCAATTGTTCAATCTGATCACCGCTATCCCACACCAATGCTCCTGCTGCATTCCAAATCGAAAATGAACGTGCACCAAAAGAGTGAATGACATCAAAGTCCCCATCGTTATCTATGTCTCCTGTTTTAGTAGTTACATTTAAACGGCCCAGATTGCTGTTGTTTTTTAAAGTGGCCGCATTCGGGAACACGGTTGGATCTAAGAGATAAGATCCGGAACCCAATCGAGAGGCTTCATTTAATGCAGTATATTCACGCACATCACCTTCATTTGCGCTGATGATGTAATTCTGTCCACCTACCGTAAATGCAGTAATGGCATCCGGCTGATACATTCCTTTTATAGGCCAGGTGGTAATATTGACTACACCACCATTTTGGTCAGAAGCATCCAAACCATTGCCCGGAATACTATGGTCTTTGAATCCCATACCAACTAGTGAAGTCACGGTAGCAGTGGGTATATCAATAATTGCCCAGGCGTTATTTTCCTGACAGGTCACCCATGCCGTTAGAGAATTATCAGAGATTGCGATGTACTCCGGTTCAAGATCTTGCGCGAGCGTTGATCCCGGACCAAACTTACGTATGGAAGGGTCGAGCGTCGCTGAATTAAAGGCTGCGAAAGAGGCGATCTGCAATGTTGCTGAAGCTACACCACCACTAATATTTATGATGCCCACTGAACCTTCCGGATCATTGGTATAGGTGGTATTTGGCTCTCCTTCACAAGCTACAAGAATGTATTGACCATTAGGAGTAAATGTGATCATGTCAGGTAAAGCACCAACAGTAAAACTGTTCAGGAAAGTTCCATTCGCATCAATAAGAACAACTTTTCCTGAATCTTGCTTTACTACAGCTTCCACTCCAATAGCAATAATTCCATTCTTTGCAGCCACACTATTCGCGGAAAGTCCATAGGGAGTTAAATCGAATGAAGTAATGAGAGTAGGGGATGCAGGGTTAGCAAAATTTATAATGTCAACTTTTCCTGTTGAACCGTTCACGCTGAACAACCGTTTGGTAGTGGCATCAAATGCTGTAATTTCGGTTCCGCCTGCATCGTATGTATTTGTGACATATCGACCGAGGAACTGAAGTTCAAGCGGTGATTGCCCTTGTGCGAGCCAGGTGGAAGCCGCAAGTAAGAGGCTTAACGTCACCTTTTTAAATTTTGATAGTGGGTTATACATAATAGTCTTATTTCTTTGGCGTGAAGGTCCTTTGAATAGATTAATTTATTCCTATGGCTATATTATGGCTATAATAATCAAAGGTTAAGCGGATGCTAAGTAATGGTCTGCCGTTTGCCGAAGATTCAAAAGCATTCATTATTTTCGAACGCAGATAGATCTTATGGAACCATTTGAAAAGGATAATGAAAAAGTAATTAAAGCCTGGACTTTTTACGACTGGGCGAATTCGGCGTATTCGCTGGTCATAAGCTCAGCCTTGTTTCCCATTTACTTTAGTGCAATCGCGAGCAGCAATGGCGCAACTTCTGTTAAATTTCTGGGTCGTACATTTAATAGCGAGTCACTACAGTCATATGCGATTTCTGCAGCATTTTTATTCATCGCGGCCTTATCGCCTATGCTCTCTTCTATTGCCGATTACAGCGGTCAAAAAAAGAAGTTTATGTTTTTCTTCAGTACCCTGGGGGCAATAGCCTGTTCACTGCTTTGGTTTTTTGAAGGGATAGATACGCTTTGGATCGGAGTGCTTTGTTCGATGGTGGCAGCAATAGGTTATTCAGGAAGTATCGTTTTCTACAATGCCTATCTTCCGGAAATATCAACAGAAGAATTTCAGGACCATGTCAGCGCGCGTGGATTCTCAATGGGCTATATAGGTTCATCAATGTTACTCATTTTTAATCTTACCATGATCCTCTTTCCCGAATGGTACGGAGGTATCTCCAACGGGAAAGCAATGCGTTTTTCTTTTTTACTCGTTGGTGTCTGGTGGTTTTTGTTTGCTCAGTATTCCTTTGCAAATCTTCCCCGTGATCCGCAAAAACGTCCGATTGAAAAAGATATTTTGGCGAAAGGGTACAGAGAACTCCGTAAGGTATGGACGCAACTGAAAAGTTATCCGGCATTGAAGTGGTTTCTCGTCGCATTTTTTTTCTATAATATGGCAGTTCAAACAGTGATGTATCTTGCTACTTTATTCGGAGTGAAGGAAATTTCCTGGCCCGATGAACAAAGCCGGCAAAGTGGTTTGATTGTTTGTATTTTATTGATTCAGTTTGTCGCGATCGGTGGTGCTTATCTCTTCTCTTCCTTATCAGCACGGTTTGGAAATATCAAAGCACTTATCATTTCGATTTTTGTATGGATGATAATCTGTGTAAGTGTATATGGGTTGGTGTATGTACCGTTTGATTTTTATATCACCGCTGCCTTTGTAGGACTGGTGATGGGCGGAATTCAATCCTTGTCCCGGTCAACCTATTCAAAATTACTACCGCAAACTCAAGATCATGCTTCTTATTTCAGTTTTTATGATGTTTGTGATAAAACCGGAACGGTACTCGGAACATTGATTTTCGGAATAGTAAATGAGATCACCGGAAGTATGCGGGATTCCATTCTTGCATTGATCTTGTTCTTTATTATTGGTATTATCTTATTGCTGAATGTGCAGCGAAAGGACCGGATAATTAAATTAAATCTTTAATATTGCAGGGTGATTGTTGATTTATTTATTCCATGTTATCTCGATCAGTTTCAGCCGGAAACTGCTCGCAACACCTTAAAGTTACTGGAGCGGGTAGGCTGTGGGGTGAACTATAATATTGATCAAACCTGCTGTGGTCAGCCTGCTTATGAAGACGGTTACCGTGATCAATGCAAGGAGGTGGGAGAAAAGCTGATTCGCGAGTTCCAGGAGGAACGTTATGTAGTTTGTCCGGGACCGGGTTGTGTAGCTACGGTAAGGAATCATTATCCTTCCATGTTTCATAATTCATCTTTGCATAATGAGTATAAGCTGGTCCAGAAGCATTTTTATGAGTTGAGCGATTTTCTCGTAAATATCATGCATGTATCGGATATTGGAGCAGCCTATGAAGCAAAAGCGGTTTTACTGGACTCTTGTGCCTGTAAAGCTGAATTGAAAGGGGAAACAGCGATGCAATCTCTCCTAAGTAAAGTCAGGAATCTAACCGTAATCCCATTCGATTCAGGTATTCCTTGTTGTGGTGCCGGCGGCGGACTTGATCGAAAGAATGAAGCATTGACCGTCAAAATGGGCATGGAATTAATCACCGCTGCCCAAAAAGCAGGTGCAGACACCCTCATTTCGAACGACCCGCTTTGTCTCATGCATCTCAATGGGATCATCCTTAAAAACAAACTTTCCCTTCGCACCATTCACATTGCAGATGTTTTAACCACTAGCTGGACATAGAAATACCGGATTTTCTTTTTTCACATGAAGTAATAAAGCTTCTATTCACATTAAATCTCGTCAGATTCATTACATCGAAAGTGAAATGAGAAATGATGAGAAAGCAATTCTCCCCCCAGCGAAGCGTTCCTCCCAATCTCGTCAGAATCATCTCGTCGCAGACGAGGTGAGCATGACGAGACGATCCCCCCAAGAGCGAGATTAAAAATCTTTCACTACACCCGTATAATTAAACGGAGTAATCTTTCTTAATTCTTCCTTTATACTTTCACTGACATCAAGTCCCGAAATAAAACGAGCAATAGTGTCCGGATTAATTTTTTCTCCTGTTCGCGTGAGCGTTTTTAATGCTTCATAAGGATTCGGATAAGCCTCCCGACGCAAAATGGTTTGAATAGCTTCTGCAACCACGGCCCAATTACCGGAAAGATCTTCTTCAATAACTGCAGTATTCACATTGACTTTACTGAATCCTTTCAGCAATGACTTACAAGCGATTAAAGTATGTGCAAAGGGCACACCGATGTTTCTCAGCACTGTCGAATCTGTAAGATCCCTTTGTAAACGGGAGACCGGCAGTTTTGCAGAGAGATGTTCAAATAACGCATTCGCCATACCGAAATTGCCTTCCGCATTTTCAAAATCAATTGGATTTACCTTGTGTGGCATTGCAGATGAACCTACCTCATTTGCTACCACGCGTTGTGTAAAGTAATTCATCGAAATGTAGGACCACATATCTCTGGAGAGGTCAATCAAAATGGTATTGATGCGCTTCATGGTATCGAAAAGTGCTGCCATGTTATCGTAATGTTCGATTTGGGTCGTGTAGGGAGTCCGGCTTAATCCGAGTCGCTCAATAAACCGGTCACTGAATTGGATCCAGTCAATATTCGGATAGGCGATAGCGTGAGCATTGAAGTTACCGGTAGCCCCACCAAATTTAGCGGAACAGGCAATTGTATTTAACAATTCCAGTTGTGTTTGCAAACGGTGATGAAAGATGTATATCTCTTTTCCAAGTCGGGTAGGGGAGGCGGGTTGTCCATGCGTTCGGGCCAACATGGGAATATCTTTCCACTCTCGTGATACCAATAGAATCTTTTCGCTAATCGCTTTAATGATCGGCAAATAAATGAGTTGATTCGCCTCTCTCAAACTCAAGGGGATGGCTGTATTATTAATGTCTTGTGAAGTGAGTCCGAAATGAATGAATTCCTTATGCGCTCCAAGACCAATCTCATCAAATTTTTCTTTCAAAAAGTACTCCACTGCTTTCACATCGTGATTGGTGGTTTTTTCAATGGATTTGATATGAAGTGCATCTTCGTGTTTAAAATTGTTGTAAATATTTCTCAACTTCTTATTGTTGCTGCTTTCGAATCCCTTCAATTGCGGTAAAGGCAATTCACATAATTCGATGAAATATTCAATTTCAACCATCACCCGGTAGCGCATTAAAGCTTCTTCTGAAAAATAAAGCGCCAGTTCTTCGCAGGAGTTTCTGTACCGTCCGTCGATAGGGGAAATAGCATTAAGTGGATGGAGATCCATGTTTTTTTCGCTGTATTGTTTTGTCTTACGTACTATTTTTCGTCACGATAATATTAAATTCAGAACCTGCCTGCCGGCAGGCAGGTTCTGAATTAAGCTATTACGGCTTCTTTGTGAATCTTCTTCACCAATCCCTGCAATACTTTCCCCGGACCAATTTCAGTAAACATCGTCGCTCCATCCGCCACCATATGCTCCACAGTTTGTGTCCAGAGAACAGGGGCTGTAATCTGAGCACTGAGGTTATTTCTGATTTCAGTAGTATCACGGTGCGGGCTAGCCGTAAAATTCTGATAAATAGGGCAGGAAGGAGTATTAAATTTCGTGGAATCAATAGCCGCGGCTAATGCTGCACGGGCAGGCTCCATCAGCGGACTATGAAACGCGCCTCCCACATTCAAGAGAAGAGCACGTTTTGCTCCGGCAGCTTTCATGTTTTCACAAGCCCGTTGAACGGCATCGATTTCACCTGAAATAACCAATTGGCCGGGACAGTTATAATTTGCGGCTACTACGATACCCGGGGTCTCTGCACAAACCTCTTCCACTTTAGCGTCGTCAAGGGCGAGAATGGCAGCCATGGTTCCCGGTCTGGTTTCGCAGGCGGATTGCATAGCATTGGCACGAACAATAACCAATCGTAAACCATCTTCAAAACTTAATGTGCCGTTTGCCACCAGTGCTGAAAGTTCACCCACCGAATGTCCTGCAACCATATCCGGCTGAAAATCGGCACCCATGACTCTGGCTTGTATCACCGAGTGCAGGAAGATGGCAGGTTGTGTCACTTTTGTCTGACGTAAATCTTCGTCAGTACCGGTGAACATTAAATCCGTAATTCTGAATCCGATGATATCATTCGCCTGTTCAAACATGGCTTTCGCGAGATCAGAACTTTCATATAAGTCCTTTCCCATTCCAACAAATTGTGATCCCTGTCCCGGGAAGATGTATGCTTTCATAGTATTATTTTTTCGTATCAATAGTATTTTGCTTCCGGCTACCAGCTACCGGCTGCCGGCTTGATTTTATTTGAGTACCTGTTTTCACTTTTTAATATGATTAATTTTCTCCGATAGTAGACATCGTATTCACTACGTTTCATCCTTTGCCATCATCCTTGAAATTCCCAAAGCCCAAAGCCGGAAGCCGGTAGCCGGTAGCTTAGTGCAATCTGCTTCTTATCAAAGAAATAAACTCACTGCGCGTTTTGTCATTCTCAAACTCTCCGGTAAAGGCGGAAGTTGTCGTCACCGAATTTTGTTTCTGCACTCCTCTCATCTGCATGCATAAATGTTGCGCTTCAATGACTACTGCAACTCCCAATGGTTTTAGTGTTTCTTCAATGCAATCCCTGATTTCAGTGGTCAATCGTTCCTGCACCTGCAAGCGGCGGGAAAAGGCATCAACCACTCTTGGAATTTTACTGAGCCCAACAATATAATTATTGGGAATATAGGCCACATGCGCTTTACCAAAGAAAGGAAGCATATGGTGCTCGCATAAACTATACAATTCGATGTCCTTAACGATGACCATTTGCTTGTAATCCTCCTTGAACTTAGCAGAATTGAGAATAGCCACCGGATCCAGATCATATCCATGAGTCAGGAATTGCATGGCTTTCGCTACACGTTCGGGAGTTTTGAGGAGCCCTTCCCGATCTGATTTTTCTCCTACTTCCTCGATGATATTTTTATACCAGCCCGCGAGCTTATCGACCTTTGCAGGATTGTACATATCGATTTTCGCGTATCCGTCCATCTCTTCATCGGGAGGCATATGTTTATGTTCAGTCACTTTCTCTTAATTTTCAGATCCGAAATATTCAACGTAATTATTTTCTGTTTCAAAAAGCTTTATACAGTGCAATGCACATCCTTGCCCTTTGATAGCACTATCGAGTTGTTCCCAGATGGCTTCCGCAAGGACTTCAGTGGAGGCCATCCTGTCTTTCATAAAGTCCACATCGAGATTAATATTCTTATGATCTATTTTATCGATCACCCTTTCCTTGATCAGCGTACTTAAAAATTTTAAATCAATAACAAACCCGGTTTCCGGATTTATCCTTCCTTTAACAGTTACAAATAAATCGTAGTTATGTCCATGCCAATTTGGATTGGAACATTTGCCAAATACCTCCAAATTTTTTTCGTTCGTCCAGTCTTCTTTGAAAAGTATATGGGCAGCGTTAAATCGTTCTTTGCGGGTGATAAATATCATTGTTGCTGTAAGTTCAGTAGTTAGGTTTTATCGTCTGCAAAATTAGGTGATTTTCCTGATCTTTCATAGCGACAATTCGCACGAAGACAATACTTTGCAATATCTTTGCAGCGTGAATCATCAGAGGCGGATACTTTTAGTGGCAGCTACGGCAGTGGAGATGGAATGTTTTGGCCTGAATGCTCAATGGACTGCCGGTTTTAAAGAAAAGGTAAAAGGGTCTGGTGTAGATGCTCTGATAACCGGTGTTGGGATTCCTGCTACAGCCTTTCATTTAGGCTGTACCCTTTCCCTGTATTCTTATGATCTTGTGATAAATATCGGTCTGGCTGGTAGTTTTTCTATGGACTTGGTGCTGGGCAGTTTGGTAGAAGTCATTTCGGATGAATTTGGGGATTTGGGTGCAGAGGATCATGAAAATTATTTGGATGTTTTCAGCCTGGGTTTTGCGGATAAGGATGAACCACCTTTCAAAAATGGACATTTGGTCCCCTTTCCTGCTGAAATAGAGCCTTTGAAAATCAGTAAGGTAAGAGGAACTACAGTGAATACTGTGCATGGCAACCTTCATAATATTGCCCTTTTTAAGAAACGATCTACTGCTGAAATAGAGACGATGGAAGGGGCTGCAGTTTTTTATGCCAGTAATGCGATGCAAATTCCATCTTTGCAAATCAGGGCCATTTCTAATTATGTGGAAGCCCGCAACCGAAGTGCCTGGAAGGTTGCAGAAGCACTTCAGGCGTTGACCGGATTTTTTGAGCTACATTGGAAGGAAATCACATCTGCCTATTCATAACTTTTTAGTTGACTTTATTCGAAGTCAATAGCAAATGGTGAACTTTGTATTTAGCGATGCTTGTCAGAAGTATAAATATGAAGGGAAAAAGAGTTTGTTGTTATTTAAGCATGGTGATTTTTATTTTATTGTGCAGAAATGTCCGGGGAGAAGGTGGAGGACCGTCCAACAAGAATAATGATACTCAGCGTCCGTTGGATATTGTGTTTTGTGTCGATCTGAGTGGTAGCACCAACGGACTCATTAACGACTTACGTGATAATTTATGGATGATTATCAATCTTGCGGAGAACATGGAACCCAGGCCTTCTCTGCGAATTGGAGTGGTCGGGTTCTCTCGTCCAAGTTTCGGTAAGGAAAATGCATATGTGAAAATACTTGCACCCCTCACAAAGAATTTTGACTTCATAGTTTCAGAATTGTATAAACTGCGACCGTCCATTGAGAAAGGCGATCAGATTGTAAGTGCAGCGATTCATACCTGTTTGAATGACATGAAATGGTCAGAACGCAACGATGCAGTGAAGATGGTATACCTGGTAGGTAATGGAATGGTTACTGCTAACGGTCATGAATATGTGCGTTATTGTGAACAGGCACGTGCAAAGAATATTGCTTTTCATGCCATCTATGTGATGAAGTCAGCGAACTGGTTCAATGAACTACCCGGTTATCGCCGAATAGCCGGACTTACCAATGGTATGCAAACGGAAATTACGATCAATAAGCAGGATAATGTCCCGGTATGGCCCTCAGTTACCTCTGATCTTATCAAATTAAATCTTAGCTATAATTCCACCTTTCTCTGGTCGGGGCCTGATAGTGGAAATTGTCGACGCGCAATGGTCGCATCAGATTCCGGTGCTTATTATGCCACCAATGATGCTTTTCTGAACCGTTTGTATTGTAAGTCCCGGGAGCACTACCGGAATAATTTCAGCTATTGCGATATTGTATCCAACACGGCATTGGTTTATGCAGATGTAGGTCCGGAAGTAAGCAGCGAATACCAAAATCGTATCAAAGAGCTTTTAACCATACGTGAGCAATTACGGAGTCAGCTAAATGCATATTTTCCACAGGAGGATTTAACCAAAATCCAACAAGCCTATATCAAAGGTGAAATGCCTGATAACAATATTCTACACCGCTGTGTCATGAATATCCTTTACCGTTCCTGGGGAATGAGATGAAAAGAGCGTTTAAGGTTTAAAGTTTAAAGTTTCACTCGCTCTGCGAACGCAGGCGATGTGATCTCGGCATCCCTTGTGATGACGAGACACTCGCCACGTGACCATGGGTCTCGTGATATACGAGATGATCCCGTCTCCCGATAGCTATCGGGATTGTGCTGACGGGAAAGGTTTACCATGAAGCGTATCGCTTTTCGCGATTCTGCTTCATGGTTTGTGTTTGCACAGAAGAGCCGGTCAGAGCCGTTCTCAACAGATACTTCTAAAACTCTGCAATAACAGTAACACCACCGACGGTTTTTTCTCCGATGTTCACTTTGATTTTTGAATCTAAAGGCAAGTAGAGGTCAACACGTGATCCGAATTTTATAAAACCCAACTCAGATCCTTGTTTGACCATATCGTTTTCGTGTGGGTAATAAACGATACGTTTTGCGAGCGCTCCGGCTATCTGGCGCAAAAGAACGGAGAACCCGCCTTTATCAATAACCATCGTAGTCCTTTCGTTTTCTGTGCTGGCTTTTGGATGCCAGGCGACGAGGTATTTCCCCTCGTGATAACGCAGGTATTTTACTATACCGGATAGCGGATACCAGTTGATATGAACATTCACCGGTGACATGAATATGGAAACCTGTAATCGTGTTTCTTTATAATATTCTGTTTCGATCGTTTGTTCAATCACCACAACTTTTCCGTCACAAGGGGCAATAATTAATCGCTCTCCAATAGTTTGATCTCTTTTTGGAGATCTGAAAAATTGAAGGATAAGTAAAAAGAAAATTAAACTGAGAAAAGTTACCGCGCCGATAACCACGAGCTGATCATGAAAGAAATAGTAGGTCACCCCGTTAATTGCTGCCAGCAATAATGTAGTAATGGTCAAAATAGTATACCCCTCTTTATGTATTGTCATTTTTAGAAGTGATTTTTTGTAAATGAATGGGTCAGTTAAAAATTTAAGTATCTGTGAAAACACTCACGCAGAGAAATGTTTCGATTGAATAACATCTTCTCTGCGTGATAGTGCTTGTCCTTTTTTAATAACTTCCTCTGGCCCGGGTAGCAGTTGCAACTTTTCCGAGAGCGAAGATATAAGCGGCAATGCGCATGGATACTTTATGCTTCTGGGAAACATTCCATACATTGGCAAAAGCCTGCTTCATCCAGCGGTCAGCGCGTTTGTTGATTTCCTCTTCACTATAATAGTATCCTGTGCGATTCTGCACCCACTCGAAATAAGAAACGGTAACACCGCCACCGTTAGCCAGAATGTCCGGGATGATGATGATGCCTTTCTCATTCAAAATGGAATCAGCTCCTGCAGTAGAGGGACCATTCGCTCCTTCAACAATTAATTTTGCTTTAATCTTGTTTGCATTTTGTGCCGTGATCTGATTTTCGGTGGCGCAGGGAGCCAGTATATCTACATTCAATTCCAGCAACTCTTCATTCGTGATGAGTTTTCCACCATCTTTAAAACCTTTCAAGACACCTTTGTTTCCGTCTCTGTAAGCCATCGCTTTGGCAATGTCAATACCTTTGGGATTATAAAAGGCAGCGGTGTGATCACTTATAGCCACTACTTTTATTCCGTTTAATTCGAAATGTTTTGCAGAGATGGATCCTACATTGCCAAAGCCCTGTACGGCAGCACTGCATTTCTTTGGATTCATCTTTAGGTGACGCATAGCTTCCAGTGCAGAAGTACATACGCCGCGACCGGTAGCTTCAACACGTCCCAATGATCCGCCCAGGAATAAAGGCTTTCCTGTGACTATTCCAGGTGTAAAACCACCTTTCACTTTGCTGAACTCATCAACAATCCAGGCCATCTCACGGGGACCTGTATTCATATCCGGTGCAGGGATGTCTTTATCTACACCAAAAACATCCGACATCGCCACAGTGTATGCCCTTGTCAATCGCTCTAATTCTCCAATTGACATTTTAGAAGGTTCACAATTGATTCCTCCTTTCGCTCCACCGTAAGGAATATCTGCGATAGCACATTTCCACGTCATCCATGCAGCAAGCGCTTTTACTTCATCCGCTTCTACAGCAGGTGAATATCGAATACCTCCTTTAGAGGGCCCAAGTGCAGTAGAGTGTATCACGCGATAACCGTCAAAAACTTTAATGGACCCATCATCCATCTTTATCGGAAGACTTACCTCAATCAACTTTGAAGGTGTTTTTAAAATTTCATAAACATCCGATTCCAGTTTCAGGATTTTTGCAGCTTGATCAAAACGTTGTATCATCGCCTGAAAAGGATTGGTGGTATCCTGCACAGTAGCTGCAGCAAGTTTTAAAGAACTTACATCTTTCTTAATAAATTTAAAAGGTGTTTTACTTAAAGTTTTATCAATAAGCTCCACACGATTAACATCGGAAATCATAATAATTTCTGTCTTCGGAGAGAGCTTTTTCAATTTTTTGCCGAAATCAACGCCGTTCATCGCTTTTCTGACTTTTGAATTCAGATTGAAATCAACGAAGGCCAATACCGGTTTTTGTGATCCGATTTTCGCCAGACAATCTTCGCCTGTTTCGTATGTTTTGATATCACAATTACTTGTTGTACTCTCCAGATGATCTTTTAAAATTTCGAGTTGTAATGCATCGTCTTCCACAATAAAAATGAGCGATTTGGTTTGAGCTGCCTTAGATGCTTTAGACTTCTTTGAGATGTTCGTTATAGCCATGCTAATAGTGAGTGTTTTTTTGAGAGGTCACGAAATTAGGGAATATTTTAAAGTCCCTGACGTTTTGAGTCCTTAAATCAAAATTGAGCAGCTCTTTTTTTCGATAAACTTAATCGTTTTCACGCTGCAAGTTTAAAAGCCAGTTCTTTAGGTCGCCGTTGTATTTCATGAGTTGCACTTTGAATTCCTCTTGCTGCTTCCTGTATCGCCGATAGGACATGAAAAGGCAGTTATTGGGTAATTTCCCTTCGGTGTCAGTAAGTCGAAAGCGGTCCGGATTCTTAAGTTTTAAATCATTGATATTAAATACGATGGAGTTTATTTTACGATATTTTGCCGTCACTTTTTCCTGGTGACTCATACCTGTATCCAGGCTTTTGTAAAAAACCTCCAATTCCTTTGCGGCGGTGACCATATACTTCCCGAAAACTTCCTCATCGTATTGTAAATCAGCGTATGCCTTTAACTCCTTTGATTCACTACCAAAGCGATAGGCTAAAAATTGCAATGCGCCCTGCTCTCCGGTGAAGGTGGCGAAATTCTCGTTATAATCTACACTTCCGGGGAGGTAAAGCGTAGCATGGGTGAGCTCGTGGATGATCAGTTCGGCCAATTGTCCTTCTGAGCGCCGAAGCATATTGCTCAAAATGGGGTCCTTGAACCAACCTAAAGTACTCCATCCGCCGGTAGGAGAATAATCGGTATCATACCCTCCTTGTTTCAATGCTTCCAGTTCAGGAATGCCTTTTTCTTTTTCAAAAAAGCCTTTGTAGGATACTGCACCTAATAATGGAAATTTCCATTCATAGGCCCTCATAGCAAATGGCTCGCAGGCGGTTAACACCCATAAAGCCGGCTTTCCTTTCTGATCATAGACGGTGGTGTAATTTTTAGAATTTTTGAGTCCAAGTGAATCAATGGCAAATCGACGGATGTCATCCACTAATTGTAGTTTCTTCTTTAAGCTATCCGGAAAATTCCTGTCGTTCAGTAGTTCCTCTGCCGGTCGGGCGTTGAGAACGATGTGGAGTTGACCGCGCAATTGTGAAAGACCATAGTTCACCAATTGAAAGTTGAATAGCACGTAAAAAACTATTCCTGCCAGAAGGACGAGGAAAAAATAACGGAGAGCTCGAAAGATCTTATGCTTCATGCCGGACGAAATAGAAATTTCATTTTTTTCTTCATTTGATTTTGCATGCGCTTTATTTCCCGATATTTTCCTTCGGCCTTCTCTGCTCTCGGAAGGTCATTGAGTTGTTGCCAATATCTGCGCTGAAAATCGAGTGCCGCTTCCAGATCCACTAATTTATCAGAGGCAGACGGATCCATTTTTACATGTTTATTGTTTAACCATTGGTGTTCCAGTTTCAGAAATTCATCATTCCCGATTCCGGGCCGGTCAGAAACATAACTTCCGCTAATATGTGCAACAGGAAATACGCCTTGTTGAGAGAGAAATACATAGGCCTTCGGATCAGCGATGAATGGAACATTCTTGTTTTTGCAATAATTCTGCAGGGAGCGGATGAGATCCAGATAAGACGCAATCAGATCGGGTTGATCGAGCGTGCATCCGGTATTGTAGATTTCTTCCGGATGGTATTGTCCGAGTAATGTTATATAACGGTCATAACTTACCGAAATTTCCTTGTAGATTTCCGGATAGTTTCTCCTGAATAAATCATGATGTGTGAATTTTAAATCATAGTTCAGCACACAAAGGTCTTCACGGAATCCATCGTGAATGCGTGCGTAATTGTAATTGATAATATTGGTCCAGTCGGCAATTAAAACAACACTGCCTTTTTGGGCAGATTGATCGAGGTCGCGCAGCAATGCAGTGCTGAGATCAAAATCGCGGAGATCGGTTTTGTCGAAGTGAACGAAAAACTGAGCCAGTACAAACAGCGGAAGTGCAAAATAGATATGTTTATACCAGGTGCAAAGGCGGGCCATGCCGAATGGAAGTAGGGTGCTGAGCAGGAAAAACGGGGTGCAGAGATAGGCGTCAGTATCGGCGGTTTGGTCGATACGAAGTTGGTAGATAAATAGAAATATAAAGTAAAATACCATGGCCACCCAGAGGCGATGACGCTTCGAAGCGATGAGGTAGATGACTCCCAATACTAGGAAAACGATGCAAAGGAAAAATTGTTCAAAGCTGATGCGCAGGAAATAGGGCAATCGCATTCCGACAATGCCTTTTACTGCAGCCTGCGTGTTTTTTATCCATGCACCGCCGCTGAGATGATACAGGAGCCGATCTAACGTATCCGGACTACCGAAAGCATAAGGCAACACCGAACCTGCTCTGAAGTACATCCATCCGTAAAAGAGGAGGAGAACTGCACCAACGATAATTCCAAAATGTTTTGCCTCCTTCCCGATAAGCTCCTTCCAATTGACTTTTGAAGAAACAGGTTTTTTTTTCGAGACTATTTTTTTCACGAGCCATCCTTCCGGCCAAAGTAGAAGTAGAAATGGCGCGAACATCAGCATCGTCAAATGATGATTGGCCAATCCCAGTCCAAAACCGATCGCTGCCCATTGCAATCCTTGATTTCTTTTCCCGTCTTCCCGAAGGCAAAGACCATAAAACACCATACTCATCAACAACACCTGCAAACTATACACTTCCACGGAATGCGACCAGTGCCAGAGTGTAGTTCCGGTTAAAGGAACAATAGCAGTACATGCAGCTATCATCACTTTTTGTAACTCACCCAACTCATTGAAAGAATGTTTAAGTAAAAGAAGGGCAGAATGGTAGAGCAGAAGGGAAGCGAAGCCCATGCAAACAGCACTGAAAATAACAAGGGTGGCAATATGTTCAATTCCAGAGAGAGATAGAAGCATTGAAAAAAGTTTCGAGAGAAGAATATACGCCGGAAATCCGGGAGCATGAGCAATGCCTGCCAGGTCACTCAATAGTGCAAATTCTGCAGCATCAGCAAATCCAAGTACCTTAAAGTTCGCATTGCTCAAGGAGATCGCGATGCTAAATATTAAAGCCAATAATGCACCTGTTATTTTTAAGCCTTTTGAGGACATAAGTTAATAAATAGTGTTACGAAATTAGTATAAAAATGATCATTTGGAGGAAAATATTTTTGAGGTAAATTTGTTTCGGAAAATAAGTAATTTGATTGTTTCTGATAAAGAAGATGATTTTAAACCTACTGATTGAACCTTCAGGTAAGTATAGAGTCACAAAGTTCACTTTTACCAGGTTTCACTGAGATGTTCCAGAGGATTGATGATATTTAGCATGAAATTAAGGCTTTCAAGATTTCTCATAACGCTAAACAACACTTCAACTCATTCCAAAACATTTATAAACTCCTAAACTCATTAATTCATCAATTGAATTCGCCCTCATACAGCTCTACTGGCAACTGGTCCGGATCCTGAAAAAAGGTGAAACGTTTTCCGGTGAAGTCATCTGTTCGAATGGGTTCGGTGGGGATTTGCAAATTATTCAAACGCGCTATCATCTCATCCAGATTCTCTACTTCAAAACTCAGGTGTCTCAATCCACATGCTTCCGGTCTGCTTAAGCGAGGTGGCGGATCGGGAAATGAGAAGAGTTCAATGATGTATTCACCATTTAATGCCAGATCGAGTTTATGGGAATTACGTGCTGTACGATAAAGCTCGCGAATGATTTCCAGGCCGAGTACTTCAGTATAGAATTTCTTCGACCGCTCATAATCGGAACAGATGATAGCGATATGATGTATTTTACGAATTCCTTTCATCATTTGATTTTCGTTCGCCGTATACCATCATGTTGGAACCATTGATTTTTGGGAAGAATTGCACGGCCAATCCTGCGGATTCCAGCTCTTCCCGAATGACAGCCAGCTTATTTTCATCTTCAAAAGCATTAAAAATAATTTTCCCTTTCTCAGCCGTTTTTCCGGCAATGGCTTTCCAGAATTCTCTCGATAAAAATTTTCCCGGCACTTTATCATCAATAAATAAATCGATTAAAATTAAATCGAACTTTCTTGTTTTTCTCATCACGTATTCCGCGGCATCCACACATTCAATTTGCAAATCTCTTCCCGGACGAATTCCAAATTCGGTATCGGCTATTTCAATAATGACAGGATCCAGTTCTATGGCCACAATTTTTCCGGTATGCCTGTATTTGTCTCTTAGTAAAGCAATGGAAGATCCACCGCCCATACCCAGAATTAATGTTCGCTCTGCACCGGTCATCTTAATTTTCTGCAATACCTTATCCCATACTTTTTGCAAATTGCCATAAGAATAACTGGTGTTTTTACTGTCCAGTACCTTCTTCCCATTCACATAATTTATCTCCAACACCCCACTATACTTCGATCTTATTTTCTGTGCCATCTTCAAATCATTGGAATAATATCAGCGAAAATCATAAAAATCCGCGTCATTCGCGTTCAAATCAGGTTTTATTCTAAAGAAAAAATTAGATTTGTGAAAAGAATTTTAGTATGTCCACCGATATCCGCCATCTCGAGCCCCAGCCCATCTGGAAGAATTTCTCGGACCTCAACGCCGTCCCCCGTCCCTCTAAAAAAGAAGAACGGGTCATCCAATTTATAAAGGATTTCGGTACCCGGCTCGGTCTCGAAACTTTTGAAGATGATATCCGCAATGTCATCATCCGTAAACCGGCAACTCCCGGTATGGAAAACCGCAAGACCATCGTACTGCAATCCCATCTTGACATGGTTCACCAGAAGAACAATGATACCATTTTTGATTTCGATAAGGAGGGCATCAGGATGTTCATTGACGGTGACTGGGTGCGGGCAAAGGGTACAACGCTAGGCGCGGATAATGGTATCGGTGTGGCAACGATTATGGCGATTCTTGAAAGTAAGGATATCCCTCATCCTGCAATCGACGCATTATTCACCATTGATGAAGAAACCGGGATGACGGGGGCACTTGGTTTGAAGGGAGGGATTCTTAGAGGAGAAATTCTCCTCAATCTTGATACCGAGAACGATCATGAAATTGATATCGGCTGTGCAGGAGGAATAGACGTGACTGCTTCCGGGAAGTATCGCGAGGATACTGTTCCTGCCGGGTCAATAGGGTATACCCTTAGCGTTAGAGGGTTAAACGGAGGGCATTCGGGGATGGACATACACAAAGGTTTGGGAAATGCCAATAAAATAATGAATCGCTTGCTATATGCTTGCGGACAGAAGTATGGCCTCAGAATAGGAGACTTAAGCGGTGGTAGTCTGCGGAATGCTATTCCCAGAGAAAGTGTAGCCCGGGTTATCGTTGGGAATGGACTGGATACTGCTTTTGAGAAACATATTCAGGAACAGGCAAAGTTTATTAAGTCGGAATTAAAAACGATGGAACCGGGGATGGAAATTGAATTAAAAAAGTCTGAACTACCTGCGCAGGTAATGGAATTTGAAGCACAGGAAAAAATCATTCGTTCAATATATACCGCTCACAACGGCGTTTATAGAATGAGTGCAGATATCAAAGATCTGGTTGAGACTTCCAATAATGTCGCAAAAGTCGCTGTAGGCAAGGGGGAAATAATGATTGCTTGTTTGACACGCTCTTCGGTGGAAAGTTCCAAGATGGATCTTGCAGATGCCTTACGTTCTGCTTTTGAATTGGGAGGATGTGCTGTCAATTATTCGGGCTCCTACCCGGGTGGACACCGAATGTGGATTCGCCGATACTGAAAGTGCTTGTTGATATCTATGAGCGGCTGCATCAGCAAAAACCTGAAGTAGTTGCTTGTCATGCCGGATTGGAATGCGGTATTCTGGGCGCAAATTATCCGGGCATGGATATGATATCATTTGGTCCGACTATCTTGGGAGCTCATTCTCCTGACGAAAGGGTGTCCGTTTCTTCTGTTCAGAAATATTGGAAATATGTTTTAGAAATTTTGAATAATATTCCGGTGAAATGAACAGAAATAAAAATTAGCATTCTTAGTTATCAAAATAACCTTGAGACATCCATAGTTTTATGGAATCTATGTCAGCTTCGCTTACATGAGGAGGGTTCGGAGGCATTATCGGCCATTCCACACCTCTTAAGCGTTGAATTAATAGGGAATTCTCGGGATCAATATTGTCGACATAGGGAGCATTTTCACCGTTATAAACTAATTCGCTGTAGGAAACGGACGCGTGCAAGTTCAGAAATGGGTGTGCTGCGTTATGACAACCAACACAATTTTCATTAAATAACGGTTGTATATATCCGCTGTAGCTGATCATGTATACCGTTGAGTCATATGGAATTTCCGGTCGGATAATAATCGGCCCCTTATCCTTTTCGCAAGATGTTAAAATGAGTATGGTTATTAGTGCGATATAGGTTACTGTTTTTCCGTAGAATTTCATGTATAATTAACTGTTGATTATAGTTATTTTATGCGGGTGTGTTCAATATTTTTCTTGTTTTTCAAACGGAATGTTCTTCTTAAGTTGAACCCAAGCAGGAAATTTCCTTTTGTATATGCTGTTGGCGTTGAGGTGTACAATTCGGGTTCTGTTAAAGCCTGACTTGTGGTTGCTATTACCTGAAAAACGTGGCCCGCAGTTCCAAATTCCATAGCAATAGAAAGTGGATGTAAATTATTTTCAGTGGTGTAATTTACTAAATAGGCATATTCAATGATGATCGATGAATAGAATCCGGTTTTAACAGCACAACTGACGGGTAGTGCATAGCTGTAGTTATCTTGATTATATTCAGCCAGATTCTGATAGATGAAAGCCGGTGAAAGTTGCAGTGAGATTAAATTTTGAATTTTTTTTGAAAATATTAATTGTGTAAAATAGCTGATCCGATGATTGAATTTATTCTTAAATGGAGTAACACCATCCGAAAAGTATGCGTTAGAAGATATTTTAGCGAAGCTGTTGGTTTTGATATCGAAATTAGTGTATAAGGCGACGGTGAAAGGTATTTTATTGTCTTCTGTTTGTGAAAGAAGTACTCTTTTGAAATTCAAATTATACGTTTTGTCGTTCCTGGTCCGGCCAACACCTATCATCGTTTTATTTCCCAATGGGAAAGCGAAGCTGAATTGTATATTCGAAGTACCGTCCATGCCAAGAAAGTTCGTAATAACTGTTCTGTCCGGTTCGATGAGTCCAAATCGATGCCTGATATGAAATTCAAAACTTTTGCGTGGTACAATTGTCGTTGATGCAGAATTAATTAATATCGTGTTTCTGAAAGTTCCTGCGAGGGGTCGTTGGGGAGGATCCGGTTGTGCATATGAAGATTGCGCTAAAAAAAGTACGACAAGAATTGTAAGTATACTGATATTAATTTTCATTTTCAGATGGAATTAGTTGTTGGTTCCCGAATTGTCTGATATAGCATACCAGCAACCAGCGTTGTTTGGATGAAAGCAATTCACCGTAGGCGGACATGTCAGATCTGCCATTGGTTATTTTCCAAAAAATAGCCCCATCTGTTTGTTTTTGAACTTTCGTCGATGTCAGATCCGCTGGCTTCGTTTTTATATCTACCGCTGACGGACCATTACCTTTACCATCAGTTCCATGGCAATTCCAGCAAACTTTTTCAAAGATTTTTTTACCGGCTTTTATGTCTTCAAGCGTCGCCTGATGTGGATTAATGATTGAAGCGGCACTTTCAGGGGCAAACCAGGTGCTGGTGTCCGGGTTTTGCGACAATGCGGTGTTTGTAATTAGTAAAATCCAAAGGGAAATTGACAAAAACTTTAAATTTCGCGAATAGAAGCTGTCTAAATAATTATGTTTTGATTTATAGATGCTCATTGTCAGAGATTGTATATTGCTTTTTCTTAATAAATTCCAAAGCTTCTTGCGCATTTTTATGTTCCGGGTAATTCCTGATTAATTGCTTTAATTCCAACACCGCTTCATTCAGTTCTCCCGATGATAGTTTGAGCATAGCCAGGTTATAAGTAGCCTGAGGGTTTCCCGGTTGCAATGCCAATAATTTTTCGAGATGATATCTGGCTTTGTCATTGGACTTTTCCTGCATATAAATCAACGCAAGGTTATTTTCTATGAGTGGAGATGCGGGATAATACATTGAAGCTTTTAACAAATACATTTCTCCTTCTTTCCGTTGTCCGGCTTTAGTAAGCAATACCCCTCCGGCCAGCCATGCTTCTTTATTGTCTTTATGGTATTCAATGGCTTTCTTGTAATGTAACAATGCTTCAGCAGGGAATCCACTGTTTTCTTCCAGATGACCAAGAACAACCAGCGCTTCACTTTTTATTATTTTGTCATGATTCGTATGTACGTCTTCGTTAGCTAACGAACGAAGTAGAGGAAAGGCTTCCTCCGCATTATTTTGTTTTACGTAAATCTTTGCCAGCCGGATCCGGGCTTCGAGATCTTGCGGCACCAGTTTAGTCATTTTTTCAAGATAGACCACGGCTTGTTTGTAATCATTTTGGTAAATGGCAAGAGCCGAAAGTTGACGCAATAATGGTGCAGGCCGGTAGCAGCCCCATTGGTAAATGAAGCTGAGGTGATGCAGGGCAGTGTTGACCTGGTCCTGCGTTTCCTGTTTACCAAGCTCAGGGGATGAATTGCTTTCAATGTTAGCAACCTGATGATAAAAGTGCTCACCTGTCAGTTGATGATAACGAATGGTTACACTGTGACACGTGAATAGCAACAGCATTACGAATATGGCTAAAAAGTATTTACCATAGATTGTGATTTTATCATCTTTTTTCAGGATAATTTTTCCTGTTCGAATAAAACTTAATGAAGTCATCCGATAGGCAAGAATCGTTAAAAACGATAAGATTACGGATACGGTTGCGGCCAGAAGAAATGCAACCGAATCGTAAAGGCCAAAATAGATGGGCACGTAAAGTAAAAACAGCAATACCAGCGCTATATCTTCTTTTAAAGTGAAGTCAAACTGTTTTTTTTCTGAAGGGATGGCATTCAGAGAGCTAAAACCTGTTGGTTTCGTAAAGCCAAAATGAATTGCATCATTTGGACATACCTGCACACAATCAAGATCTTTTAAGCAGTTGTGATCTACAACTTTTCCAAAATGTAGTATTTCTTTGTGAACTTTAATATGCGAACTGCAAACAGCCGTGCATTTACCACATTGATTGCAATCACCTGTAAGTTTTATTTTACCCGGAGCGATTCTATCCGTCATCGCGAAAAGTGCGCCATAAGGACATACATACTGGCAAAAGCTTCTTGAACCAAGGAAATAAATGATCCCAAAACCACACGTAAAAAAGGTGAGCATCGTAATTCCAAAACCTGGAAGATTTCTCCAGAAATCATTTGTAATGAAAGAAGCCCATCCTTCACTATCGCTTTGAATTCGCCATATTGCAAGCGGTTGATGAAAGTATATTCGTTGAATCTGAGGTAAAAGAAAGAGGTAGCCGAAGCAGATAAATGGGATCAGGTATAGATATCTTGAACGAATATGTTTGGGTTTAATTTTTAATTTCTTTAGTATCCATTCACTCAGATCTTGTAAAGCCAATATATGGCACATCCACGAACAAAAGAATCTGCCTGCAATCACTATAGAAAGTAAAGCAACACCCATGAAGATAAATCCTGCTGTAATGATACCAAGATGTAAGGTATAAAGAACTTCGTTGAGTTCTAAAGGAGCAAGGGTTCTTCCGGCAATTTTCCAATGAGCAATATGAATCCCCATTAACAAATACACTAGACTCAAACAAATTACCCTCCAATGGCTGTAATCCGGTTTCTTTAGTGCTTCAACTCTTAATTGTGGATCCATCCGATCACTTTTTAAAGCGATTCATCGCTTCATAATTCCACATGAAAAATGACGTTTATTTCACAATAACAATTCTTCTGTAAAATAAGTTGTCGCCTATTTTTATTTTAATAAGGAAGGTGCCATTTTTCAAGTCACGTGTATTTATCACTTTCATTGATCGTTGTCCGTAATTGAGTATAAGTTCTGATGAAAAGATTTCTCTTCCGGTCATATCATAAATCAGGACTCTTGCATCTTGATCATTTTCAGTTGGAGTCAACTCAATGGTAAAATTGTTTTTAGCGGGATTTGGATAGACATGAATAAGATTGTTCGCATTGGTATAGGCTATTCCGGTGCAAACCTCAACTTGTGCTGTGGCCATGGATTTCGGACTCTTGCATTCGCTATGACCTACTTCAACTTCCCAATCGTAAAAATAGTAGTATAAATTGGACCCGGCGGTCGAACCGGTAATCGAAAGGGTGTCAGTAATTACATAGGGGTACACTACACCATTATTATTTCTCCACAAATTCGGGGTACCATTTATTGTAATTCTGAAATCGGCTCCAACAGGTATTTAGAAATTTAATGGAATTCTGTATTCACCTACCGGGATTTGAAACGAACCGGATTGCACAAGTTGCCCTGTGCTAGTATAAACAGCTACATTTCTGGCACCTGCAGTGTTGGAATATACTTTTACAGATTTTATCAGGATGGGTTGATAGGTTGAAAAGATCAGTGATTGCGAGCCGGTGTAAAAGCCTCCACTCCCTGAACTGTCTGTTTTGCCGCCGAAAATGATATTTCCGGAGGTTATCATTATATCCTGCGCAAAATAATTTGTACTGACACCTAAAGGTGGCGTTGAAAATGTATTTCCGGTACCAACTAGACTGTCATTTGTATCATACCAGCTGATATTGGTCCCGCTTGAAGTTAAGTGGGCACTGTCTCCCAGACAAATGGTATCCCCGTTAACGAGAGGTGCAACAGGTGCCGGTGCTGCCGCAATCGTATAAGGTACAGAAGTTGCAGTGCCACAGTAATTGGTGACTGTTACCGTATAAATCCCCGCCGGTACTTTAATAGATTGAGTTGTGGCCCCGGTAGACCAAAGAAAATCATAACCTGCATTCGCAGTTAAGGTGATGGAATCATTCCCGCAAAGTAAAGGAACTTGCGTGCTTTGAATGGTGGCCGCAGGATTTCCCGGTGCACTTTGTAAAGCGAGTGTAAAAGGAATCAAAGTGAAGTTGTTATTTTCGTTACTTTCTTCGAAATAATTATGAGGATCGACTTCATAATAAATCCAATAATTCCCGTTACAGGTATTTGGAGGGATCGTTATCCACATGCCATCCAGATTTTCACTGTAGATATCTGTATAGCCGGAAGATATCCCTTGCTCGGTTGGTCCGCAATTATAGCCATTCCCAAGTCCCCAGTTAGGAAAATTGGAATTAACCAGTGCGTTACCTCCCTGATAAATAGTATTTGTGTCGCGGCAATGGTCATTATAGGTACTACATGATCCATAATCCATCAGGCAAAATGCTCTCTTTTTTCCGGAACCAACGATAGGCCAGTTGCGGGGATTCGGGTCGTTAGGAAGCGCCATTCGCAGCGAAAATATACCCCAGTCATCCACATACATACTGCTGTTCGAATAGGTCATCGGAGGCGTAAAATGCTCCCGATAGCTCATAGTGTTACCGTTTTTTTGATAAATTAACTGCCTTAGAATTTGTTTTGGAGTTTCACCATTCGGGCAGTTAAAAACAGTTCCTCCCGGTACCGTAAATGTATCTGTTCCGCAAATAATAGTTTTATTACCAATAGAATCTTCTGATCTGACTGTCAATGGCCCATATCCAATGTTTGGTGTTGAACTTGTGATACGGAGTTTGCCATTGTTTGCACCATTACCTGTCTGTGAATATTCCGTTGGACCATTTTGATATGTTTCCAGCGCATACCATGAAATGGTGATATCAGGTAATAAATCACAGGTTGTACTTCCGTTCTCACAGGAACACCCTGTTGCATTTGTCAGGTTGCATTGGGAATATCCGAATTGCTGAAAAATGAAAAGTGAGAGTAGAATGAGTTTGGCAGATGTTTTAAAATTATTCATTGTTTTTACTTAATCTATGTAATTTGTGTTCTACCAAAGGTAAAGCAAGATGGAAAAAATAAAATGACCGGGATCATTAATTGAAAATGATGGAAATTGATTTATACTGTTAATTGGTGGTAAAAGGGTGGCATCCGAATCCTGCTTTTTCCATTCATGAATAGCAGAAAATAAAATAGCATGATGTCGGTTTCTAATCAGACAGGTGAAGTTGTTTTGGTTGAAAGATGGCCTTTTAATTGGGTCTAATTCAAGTAAATATTTATTAGACAGTTTGTTAAAGATGATTTTGGCAGGGTGATTTTTTGTGTGTCATGGAAGTGTTTTTCACTTTCTTTCTTAATTGTGCTCATAAGTTTTGCAAATAGTGCTACCTTTGCCTATACCAAATTATTTGTGAAAATCTTCATCTCCTTCTTCCTTCTATTGCTGTTCTCAGTGAATTTGTCAACGCCAATACTTGATGAAAATCAGGGTGTTGCTGCCATTGAAATGAATGAAGCCGGCGAAAACACGGATGAGACTGCTAAAGAAGGAAGTGAAAAGGAAAAGGAAGAAAAGTCATTTAAGCATATTCGCACCTTTTATGATGAAGGATCTTCCGTCTTTTATAAATCAATTCGTTTTTTTCATCTTGCCTTTTTTATTTCTGAGTTGCATCGGACGATGCTGGAAGTGCCTCCCGAAGCTTAATACTGTTGCTTTGCAGTTTTTTAGACTGTAATGAGTAAACAACTCCGAAAGTTCCGGATGGTTTACCAATTTCAGAGTTGCCTTCAACAATCCTGTAATCTTTAGTCTGAATCACCTTTTACTTTAACAAGTAAATTCAGTACGTGTTCCGATCTGATGTCTAACGCTGATGATTACGATGTTAATTCATAGTATTCAACTCTAATCCAATTAAAATCAAAGTACAAGTAAAAAAAATTATGAAGTCTTATTCCTCTTACATTAAAACTGACATTCAGGCCGGATTAGTGGTCTTTCTCGTAGCACTTCCATTATGTCTGGGAATTGCCTTGGCTAGTGGCGCACCTTTATTTGCCGGGATCATTTCCGGTGTAATCGGAGGTATTATAGTCGGGGTCATGAGTGGGTCTCAACTGAGTGTTTCAGGTCCTGCTGCCGGACTAACAGCCATCGTTCTTGCTGCAATTATGAGTTTGGGATCGTATGAAACATTCTTGCTTGCGGTGGTTTTAGCAGGTGGAATCCAGATTCTACTCGGTTTGGCGAAAGCAGGAACGATATCGAATTATTTTCCCTCGAATGTAATTGAAGGAATGCTGACCGCAATTGGCGTAATCATCATATTGAAACAACTGCCTCATGCCATCGGTTATGATGTGGATAACGAGGGGGATTTCTTTTTTATTGAAACAGGAACAGGACACAATACCTTTTCTGCAATTGTTGATGCTATCAATTATTCTCATCCCGGGGCTATCATTATAACGTTGGTATCCCTGGCGATATTGATTGCATTTAATAAACTTGATTTTTTGAAAAAGATCAAGGTTGTTCCCGGGGCTTTAGTGGCAGTCGTAGTAGGTGTTATACTGAACGAGTTGTTTAAGTCATCCGGTTCAACTCTGGCTATTTCTCAGGAGCATTTGGTGAATTTACCGGTGGCCGATTCATTTGATAGTTTTCTTGGTCAATTTACTTTTCCGGACTACACGGCCTTTGCAAATATTAATGTATGGATTGTTGCAATTACCATTGCTGTTGTCGCAAGTATTGAGACGTTATTATGTATTGAGGCCTCCGATAAAATGGATCCTTTAAAAAGGTATACCAATACGAATAAAGAGTTAGTGGCACAAGGTACGGGAAATATTCTGAGTGGTCTTATAGGTGGCTTACCGATGACATCAGTGATCGTCAGAACATCCGCCAATATTAATTCGGGAGGAAGAACTAAAATAGCAACTATCACACATGGCGTGTTTTTACTACTTGCTGTGATTACAATACCGTTTATACTTAATAAGATTCCACTTGCCTGTCTTGCAGCAATTCTGTTGATGATCGGTTATAAATTGGCAAGTCCAGCTGTTTTTAAACATATGTGGACTACAGGAAAGTATCAGTTTATTCCTTTCATTATAACTGTGGTTGCCGTGGTACTCACCGACCTTCTAAAAGGTGTTGCCATCGGACTGGTGGTCTCCGTCTTTTTCATCTTGCGCGCCAATTTGAAGCTGGCCTATTTCTTCAAGAAGGAAGATTATCAGGAGGGGGAGTTAATTGTTATTCATCTCGCACAGGAAGTTTCTTTTTTGAATAAAGCAGCGATAAAGCAGACTTTAAGTCATTTGCCGGAAAATAGTAAGTTGCTTCTTGATGCAACAGATACGTTTTACATTGATCATGATGTTGTGCAATTAATTCGTGATTTCATTATGGTCACCTCGAAGGAAAAAAATATAACTGTAACGCTGAAAGGATTTAAAGAAGAGTACCGGATGGAAAATGCCATTCAACATGTAACGTCAAAATAAATGTAAATTGAACATAAATAAAATGAAAGCACATTCGTTGGCATCTCAGTCAACTATCACTCCCGAAAAAGCTCTTGAATACCTGAAAGAAGGTAATGAACGATTTATTAATAATTTAAAAGTAAATAGAAACTTACTCCAGCAGGCCAATGATACCCGTGAAGGTCAATGGCCATTTGCTGCGATATTAAGTTGCATTGATAGCCGCACCTCTGCAGAATTGATCTTCGATCAGGGATTGGGTGATATATTCTCCATCCGGATTGCAGGAAATGTTGTGAATACAGATATTATCGGAAGCCTGGAGTTCGCTTGTAAGGTAGCCGGGTCAAAGCTGATTGTAGTATTGGGTCATTCAAATTGCGGAGCGATAAAAGGCGCTTGTGATCATTTGGAAATGGGCAACCTGACAGAACTTTTATCGAAGATCCAACCTGCCGTCTATCAGGAAACACTCACCACTCAACCCGATAAAAGAAATTCATCGAACGCTGTCTTTGTACGAAATGTGACTGGTCTGAATGTGAAAAGGTCAGTGCAATCCATCGTGAATCGAAGTTATATACTGGAACAGTTAATTGAAAAGGGTGAAATAGCCATCATCGGTGCTGTTCACAATCTGGAGACCGGACAAGTGGACTTTCTGGAAGATACCTGGATCGCTAATTTCAATACGATTCAGGAAAATGTGAGTACATAGTTTTATTTAATCTGAAATATTCATGAGCGAATTTAATCATAGCAGGGAAGACAGAGAGGAGGTAATGCCATCCATAGCAGCGGATGGAACTATTTCCATTGTTGAATCTACCCCAAAACGCTTTGTAAGAAAGTTTGATGAGCATAAAATTCTTCATGATCTGAAGCATTATCTCCCTGCGCAATCTGCTTTAAAGGATTTTATTCATCACAATTCGTTACATGCATTTCAGCACCTTAAGTTCTTTCCTGCACTATTTAAAGCGGGATCTATCTTTGGCTATCAGGTAACTCTGCAATTGGAAGAGTTTCGTCAGTTATATAAAAACGGACGAATCAAAGAAATTGTACTTGATGATATCATCTCCACTTCAAAAGGCAGGGAGCATCTCAAAGCATGGAAATTAAGAATGTTGTCCGGTCATTTTGAGACTTCCTATACACCAAGGATTGGTCGCTTGCGATCGAATTGGAAAAGTAAGTTTAATATAGATCTCGATGGTCATGTTCAACCCATTCTATTTCGGGTACTATGCAGTTATCTCGATCAGGGAATTTCAACCTGGAAGTTTCCAATAGATGAAAGAGGATTTTTTGCTGCGTTAAAAAAGCTGGAGCAGGAGGGAGGAGTTAGTTTTTTTAAGACGAAGTTCGTCCGTAATTTATTGCTGAAAGGAGAAAGTGATATCAAAGGTTTGCTAACGCTGGTGGTGGGAGAAGAATCCTATTTTGATCAGTATTTATTCGATCAGCAGTTCAGTCATCAGGGTTGGTCAGGAATAATTGCGGCTATTGAAAGTAACCCATCTGCATTGTTGGATAAAAGGGTGATTTCCTTGCATGACCTGATTCTGTTTGAATTGTTGCTGGAATTGGATGTATTGCATTATCATCTTGGTCAACGTTTTCAGCCACTCACAAATCGAGTAGAAGAAAAACCATTATCGCTTTTTGAAGACATCCCTTCAAATGATTTGAATGAAGTACTCACCTTATGGCAACAGGCTTTTGAGTGGAGTTATTATGATGAGGTGCTGGCCGGAATGAAGGGGGCTTCTCCTCCAACTACAAATAAGATCACTGAAAAAAGTTTCCAGGCTATTTTTTGTATTGACGAACGGGAGTGTTCGTTGAGAAGACATATTGAAAATGTTGTTCCCGATTGTGAAACTTTAGGTGCTCCCGGTTTTTTTGGAGTGGAGTTCTTTTTTCAACCGGAGAATGGAAAATTCTACGAAAAACTTTGTCCGGCTCCCGTAACTCCAAAATATTTGATAAAAGAATTTGGTGCAGCTAAGGATCGAAAACATGAGTTATTGTATTCCGATAAGGCCCATCATCCCGTTTATGGTTTTCTGTCGAGTTTAACATTGGGCTTTATGGCAGGTGGAAGATTAATACAACATCTTTTCCGACCCGGGATGAGTCCCGCCATTTCAAATGCTTTTGCGCATATGAATAGTAAAGCATCGTTGACAATAGAAAACAAAGACATTTCGCATAAGGAAAATAATTTGCAGATTGGTTTCACTGTTGATGAGATGACCACGCGTGTGGAAGCACAGCTCCGTGGCATGGGTCTGGTGAAGAATTTTGCTCCTCTTGTATATGTTGTTGCACATGGATCCAGTAGCGCAAACAATCCTCATCACGGAGCTCATGACTGTGGTGCATGCAGTGGCCGCCCCGGTTCCGTAAATGCCCGCGTTTTCGCTGCAATGGCCAATCATCCTAAAGTTCGCACTCAATTGGAAGAAAAAGGGATTTCAATTCCTTCCACTACGATGTTTATAGGGGCGATGCACGATACGGCTGCTGATAGAATGGAGTACTATGATGAGCAGTTGTTGAACGACGAGAATGCATCATTCCATCTCCAATTTAAGGAAGCTTTTGAACAAGCTCTCGATCTGAATGCCAAAGAGCGCTCCCGTCGGTTTGCTTCTATCGATTCCGGGATGAGTATTCAAAAAATTCGAAAGGCCATTCACGAGAGATCCGTATCACTTTTTGAACCCCGGCCGGAACTGGGTCATGGTACCAATACACTTTGTATCGTTGGTCCCCGATCGCTGACAAGTGGTCTCTTTCTCGACAGACGTGCCTTTTTGAATTCTTATGATTATCGTACGGACCCTGAAGGAAAAATTCTTCCAAATGTCATGCGTCCTCTCGGCCTTGTATGTGGTGGTATTAACCTGGAGTATTATTTTTCAAGAGTCGACAACTATAAGATTGGTGCCGGAACCAAATTGCCTCATAATGTGATGGGACTCTTCGGTGTGGCCAACAGCAGTGATGGTGACTTGCGTCCAGGCTTACCGTTGCAGATGATAGAAGTGCACGATCCGGTGCGTTTGATGATAATTGTGGAGCATTATCCCGAGGTGGTCTTGAAAGCAAGTCAGATTGCACCGGAAATATATGAATGGTATATCAATGAGTGGGTGCATTTGGTAGCCATTCATCCCGATACGAGGGAATTTTATTATTTCCGTGATGGAAGTTTTAGTTTGCATACTCCTTTAACCCAAAAGGTTCAACAAGTATCCGGTATGGATACGATTATGGAACATGCCATTGAAATGGAAACTAACCATATCGCACATGCTACGAAGGAAAATTTACCGGTGTTTATTCTAAAATCATGACCATGTCTCAAATGCTTACCGGTTTTATTCTGATTCCACTGTTAGGCTATCTGATGAGTTTGCTTATTCCTAAAAATAAGGAAGCCGTACTCTCCGGTTGGGTCTTGACCGTGATAGGTCTTCAGTTGCTGGCTATGATTGTTTTTATAGTAAAGTGGTTAACAGAAGGGAGTCCCACACTTGAAATAAAAACTTTGGTTCTGTACCACAGTAACGATTTCGAGTTTTTTATTGATTATTATTTTGACCGTATCACTGCTGTTTTCGCTTTGACCGGAGCTTTTTTAACATTTATTGTTGCGCTGTTCAGCAAGTACTATATGCATCGTGATGCAGGATTCAAAAGATTTTTTTCGACGATGTTACTCTTCTACACCGGATATAATTTTATCGTGTTTTCAGGAAATTTTGAAACGCTTTTTGTGGGATGGGAGATGATTGGGATTACTTCTTTTCTTCTCATTTCATTTTATCGTGACCGTTATTTGCCGGCGAAGAATGGTTTTAAGGTGCTCTCATTTTATCGGTTAGGAGATATCTGTTTAATTCTGGCAATGTGGCTGAGTCATCATCTATGGCATAAGAATATCACTTTTTCACTTTGGAACCAATCAGAAATGGTGATGTCTCAATTTAATGATCACTATGCCCAATCCTTTTTACTGGTTGTGCTTATTTTTCTTGCTGCTGCTATTAAGTCTGCTCAGTTTCCATTTTCTACCTGGTTACCCAGAGCAATGGAAGGACCTACTACTTCCAGTGCAATATTTTATGGTTCCTTGTCGGTGCATATTGGTGTGTTTTTATTGTTGCGCACGTTTCCCTTTTGGGGGCATGAAGCCATCTTAAAAGGTATTGTAATTTCCATAGGTGTTTTGACCAGTCTTGTTGCCGGAAGTATAGCTATGGTGCAATCATCGGTGAAAACAAAGATTGCCTATGCTTCCATTTCTCAAATAGGATTGATGTTTGTGGAGATTGCCTTAGGATGGCATTTGCTGGCGCTGTTTCATTTTGCCGGTAATGCTTTGTTGAGGACGTATCAGTTGCTGGTATCGCCTTCCGTTTTAAGTTATCTGGTGCACAATATGTTTTTTACATTTACGCCTGCGGTTGATCGTTCTGAGCATGCCCTGATTCGACAATGGAAGAATAGAATTTTTGTATTGTCGGTTAAAGAATGGAACCTTGATTTCATGTTGTTTCGTTATCTATGGCGTCCCTTTAAATGGATCGGAAATCATTTTAATGCATTGCATTCGAAGTGGAGTATCATTTTATATATTGTGTTAAGTCTGTTAAGTTTGATTGCTTATTCCTTCCGGTTTGATATTGCGGCGCATTGGTCGGAGATTGCTCCGGTTTTCATGGCTGTTGTAGCGCTGGTATTGTTAGTCTCCGGTTTTGCAGGCAGAGGAGATGCGCGGCAAGTATGGATCATGGTATTTGTCAGTCAGCTATTTATTGCTTTGGCCTTGATCTGGAACAGTCATATAGAAATGCATCGTGTTGCTTTGTACCTGAGCGGAACGATAGCCGGTGCAGGACTTGGCTTTTGGTGTTTAACTAAATTAGTGGAAAAGGAAGGCGATATTAATTTGCATGAATATCATGGACATTCGTATGAACACCCTGTTTATACGGGAATGTTTTTGATTGCTTGTCTGGCAGTAGTGGGGTTTCCGCTTTCACCTACCTTTGTTGGCGTAGATTTAATGTTCATGAGCATTGCATCCGATCAGTTCGTGATGATCGGACTTCTCGCATTAAACTTCCTGCTCCTGGAGTTGACATTGTTGAGGATTTATGTCAGAGTTTTCCTGGGACAACATAAGAAGAATTACCATCCGATTGCTTTTAAGTCATCGTAAACTCCTGTTGCGAGTATTTTGCGGTACAGGATTAAAAGAAAGGGTCATCCGAAAATGTGGAAGTACTAACTTTCGTTTTTATCTTGATTGAAAAAGAGAGGCCGTTTATTGTTGTTTTGATAATATTATTTTACCTGTGCTTATGGAAAAATTTTCATGAAGTATTTTGTATATGTATAGACCATTGTGAATATTTTCAATACTCAAATCAAATTCATCACCGGAAAGACGGTTGGTTTTATATTCATACCCATCGGTTCCCATCAATGTTATTTCTATCGCGCTGACGGAGGATTGAAGTTTAAAATATCCGGACGAGGGGTTGGGAAAGAGAATGGTTTCTTTTCTTTCCGTTGCAGGAGACAGGCCGGTTACAGCTAAACAAAATACCGCTTGCGCCCAGGTAGAAGGTGTATTGATATTTGCACCGGCAGGCCAGTAATTCCATGCATTAACGGTATTGGTGACATCAAAAGCAATTCCGATGGTATCGTGCACAGTGAGGTCAATTCCGGCCTTAAAAAAGGGTATTTTTATTTCAATGGTATCTGTATTCGGTAATCCGCTTACCATGTTGGGGACAGCTTCCCAATTTTGCTGGACCACCAGACAATTGCTATAATTAGCGGGCATTCCATTCGATTCACAATCCGTTGCAGATACATGAAACCACCAGTCGTCATTCTGCCATGTATTGCTTTTATCATTGTTAATGTCGAGTAGGATTTCAGGAAACCGCATGGAGGATTCAAGATGATTCAAATAGGCAAAATAGAGCGCGGTGCTGTCATGCTTGATCAATACAGTGACCTTTTTGAAATTGTTGATCATAATTTGAACTGAATCCGCTCCCGTCCATTCACCACTGCTGATGACTCCATCAATTACTGCAGGAGTGCTATATGGAATACAGAGTGTAGTGGATTGAGAAAATAGCAGTCCACTAAAAGTTACCAGCATTGCGGTTAGCGTAGAAGAGAAAGAGTTCATTGCTTTCATGGATTGTAGTTTTAAATTTGAGCAAAGGGCCGTATTCCAACCCGGTATTTCTATAGCAAAAGTAAACTACTGAAAAAGTCTGTTGTCAGCGATATGTCAGCTTTCGGAATGGGAATTCAATTTAACGAATGTTTAACTTTTTGAAAACCGTGACCTCAAAAATTTACTTCGCTATAAGATCGAAATGGCAATGGCTAAAATCGGTTGTTGTTGATACGGCTTCTGAAGTGTCAGCTCTGTAAAACCGGCTATACCCTATAGTATAAAGCAATTTAATGAGTTCTTCTGCTGTACTATTGTTCTCCCGAAGATTATTATCATCCAGTTCAATGAATAAAACC
Source organism: Bacteroidota bacterium (assembly GCA_016713925.1). Taxonomy (NCBI): domain Bacteria; kingdom Pseudomonadati; phylum Bacteroidota; species Bacteroidota bacterium. The sequence continues at coordinate 199,781 of JADJOH010000002.1, read as the reverse complement.
GGTTTATTTTTTAATGTGTTTACACCTCCCTTTAAAACGGAGTATTCAAAACCTTCCACATCTATTTTAATAAAATCGACAGGAGGAATGCTCTTCTCCTCCATTATTTTATCCAGTAAGTCTACTTGAATTATTTTATAGGGCAGATTTGTTTCTTCAGCCAAGATCCTGTTCATGCCCGGATTGTTTTCATTTACTTCGTAGAGTTTCAGCTCTGCTTTCTGTTCTCCAAGACCAATATTCAGGAGTTCGATATTACGAAATGAATTCAGTTTAATATTCTCTTCGGCTCTTTTAAAGGTATCCGGATGGGGTTCGAAGGAAATGATTTTCGCCTTCGCATTAAGACTTGCAAAGTACAAGGATGTGGTGCCAATGTTCGCGCCAATATCAAGTATGGTTTTCGCATTTTGAATAGTCTCTAAAACGGAGGTATATACCGGATCTTCTAAACCAAAGTATAAGTAATGATCCACCACATTGCTGATATCAAGTTTGTATTTGATATTTTCTCTGGTGATGGTGCGAAAGCTCTCTTTTTTATACAAATAGTTCGGTGGAACAAATTTTCGGAGCAATGGTGATCTACTCTTACTGGTCAGCGCAACTAAAGCATCTTCAAAGAGGGGTAACGTGAACACGGTTCTGAAAAGATTAATAAATTTTGTCTTTGGCGTTTTCTTTATCTGGTAGCTGGACATGCGGGGTGAATTGATCGGTTTTTATGTTTAAGCATTGCCGGGCAGTATCGCCTTGGAAATCTTTGTAAAATTAGTTGGTCCGGACCATCCTGACAAATATATATGAATACATGCCTTGTCATTGCTTATTAATCGCTTATGAAAGAAGTCCTGGCGCGATTTTATAACTGGTCTGCACCTGTTTAAGAGAGATAATTCATCGGCAATGGCCCATCCGGCCCGTATGAGGGACCATCCCTGTTAAAATTCCATTCTGATAGCGTATCTTTACCAATTGCCATTTCTACCAATGATATCCGAAAGCAGCACGACAACGCAAGAACAATCCATCGGTAAGCAGCTCTATGCTTATCAACATAAGGCCATCGAGGAGATTTTATCCAGACTTAAGGATCATCCTGCACGATACAATCTCCTCTATCAGCTTCCCACAGGTGGGGGTAAAACTGTTATCTTTTCCGAAATTGCCAGACGCTATATTGCCAATACGGGTAAAAAAGTACTGATTTTAACGCACCGATTGGAACTTTGTGCACAGACTGCCGCCATGCTTCAGGAATTTGGAGTGAACAATATGGTCATCAATAGCGCGGTGAAGGAGTTGCCGGTTCCCAATGACTTCATGTGTTACGTGGCCATGGTAGAGACGCTGAATAACCGTTTACGGGATAAGATATTGAATCTGGACACCATCGGCTTAATGATTGTAGACGAAGCCCACTACAATTCATTTGGTAAACTGTTTCGTTTTTATGAGAAGGGGGTGGTGCTCGGCGTTACGGCTACGCCATTAAGTTCGAATATTAATATTAGAATGAAGGATACCTACGACGAGTTGATTGTAGGGGAATCTATTTCTTCACTGATAGATTCCGGCTTTCTGGCAAAAGCAGTGACTTACCATCATCACGTAGGACTTACCTCTTTGAAAGTAGGGCGCAGTGGTGATTATACCGTGAGTTCTTCCGAGCGATTGTACAACAATCATGCGATGCAGGATAAGTTGCTGGCTGCTTACAAGGAGAAATGTGTCGGACAAAAGACCCTCATTTTTAACAATGGTATCGCTACTTCGCAATATGTTTATGCTACATTCCAGGAGGCGGGGTTCGATATAAAGCATTTGGATCATACTCACACTACTAAAGAGCGTAAAGATATTCTCCAATGGTTTCGCGAGAAGAAGGATGCTATACTAACGTCGGTGAGTATCCTAACAACGGGATTCGATGAACCGACGGTGGAGTGTATTATTCTCAACCGTGCTACTAAATCATTGACCCTGTATTTTCAGATGATTGGTCGCGGATCACGTGTTTTGCCGGAGAAGAAGGAGTTTAAGGTGATCGATCTCGGAAATAATTTGCATCGTTTTGGTTTATGGGATGAGCCCGTAAACTGGCCTTCCATTTTTGAAACGCCCGAACTCTATCTGGATGGTATTCCAAGTGATGAGTTTATCGAAATCAATTACCGTTATGAAATGCCGGAAGAGCTTTGCCGGTTTTTCGCAAAGTCTGATCCCATTCATATGGATATCCCCGAGACCCATCGACAGGTCATGAGTAGCGGCCAACGTCCAAAAGTAGTGATCGACCTCTCATTGGCGCAGCATGTACGCATGTGCATGGAGAATAGTTCCTCGGTAGAAGAAGCACTCCATCTCGCCGATCTCCTCAAAGACGAATTTGAGTACCGTATCCGAATGTATGCCCGCTGCCTGAGTAAAACCTCAGAGAGCTATGTGAAATGGCTGCAGGATGAGTATAAACGTACGTTGAAGGTTACTATCATACGTGATTCGCATCACGCTTTCGGGAATGGCAATACAGAAGAGTCGGTATAATTTTTTATAAATTGAATTGCAACATATGTTACACAGTCGTTCAGATAACCATTTGTTTTTAGTTTATACTTTTTCATTAGAGGAGTTTGTTTTTTACAGGGAATAATCAGGTTAAGAAAGTAATTGTGAATATTTAGAATTACGACTTTAAGAGCTGTTTATGAAACAATGCTTATGAGTCAATACTTTACAGTGTGAAAGCTGTGTTCAATATACAGAATGTGTGAATGATGTAAATTTAAAAATAAATTTTGTAAGTGTTTTAAAGAAGACCATGATGATCTTTGCACCTAACGATTAATAAAAATTACTTATGAAAAATTACTTATTGAATATGAAGTCCCTGGTAGCTGGAGCAGCTATATTACTATCGGTATCTACTACAAGTAAAGCACAGGAATCAGATAGCAATAATGATGATAGCAGGAATTGGAAAAAAGGTGAATTCGGAATGCGGTTTATGCCAACATTTTCAGGATTAACATTAAATACAGGTGATGGAGGAACCACTAAAGGAACTGCAAATCTTGGATTTGGAGTGGGTGCCTTTTTTGCCTATAACTTCACTACTCACATGGGAGTGCAATTGGAAGGAATTTACTCATCGTTTTCTCAAAAATATTCTGAAAAGGATGTTGAGAGAGAGATTACGTTGAAGTATTTTAATATCCCACTTTTATTCTCCTTAAATACCGGTATTGATAAATTAGTAAATCTGAATTTAGTTGTTGGGCCCCAAATGGGAATCAGTGTGGGTTCAAGAATTCAATCACAAGGCACCGGCGACTCTACGCTGATTGATCCGGTTCTCGAAGTGAAAAAGGGTGATGTGGGCTTTGCCTATGGTGCCGGAATTGATTTCGGTTTAAATGAAGCAAGAACTATACGTTTAAGCCTTGGATATAGAGGTGTTTTTGGTCTGTTCGACATCAGTGATAACAGCAGAACCAAAAGCACCGACAACTATTATGTGCTTGACAAAACTAAAATCAAAACAAACGCAGCCTACGCAGGTGTTTCTATAAGATTCTAAATAAAAGTAAACTTTTTATAATAAGCCAAAACCGAAAGCCCGTCTTCACAAGAGACGGGTTTTTCATTTACAACCGAATCTCCATCAGCGATTCGGTTTAAGGTATACCATGAAGCGTATCGCTTTTCGCGATTCTGCTTCATGGTTTAAGGTTTAAAGTTTAAAGTTTAAGGTTTAGGATTAAGGTTTAAGGTTTAAGGTGCAAAGATTAGTAGATGCACTGGCTCTTCGAACGCAAGCCCTTATCGGAGCTTTGAACATTAAATTGTGAACTTTTAACATTTAACCTTGCGCTTTAAACCTTGAACATTGAACATTGAACTTTGAACATTGAACTTTGAACCTTAAACTTTAAACTTCCAAAAGTGTGAATTATGCAATTAATTTTCATTATAATATAATCAATTATGCAAACTACCTTTTTACCTTCGCCATTGTATTTAACCATTGCGATGGTTATTACCCGTGTCGCCGGATGCGATAGATAAAAAAATATTACACCATGAACACTACAGAAATTAAAGGAAATTGGAATGAGCAAAAAGGGAAGTTAAAGCAAAAGTTTGCAAATTTAACGGATGATGATTTGCTCTTTGTAGAAGGGAAAAAGGATGAGATGATGGGAAAGCTACAAATTAAATTGGGTAAAACGAAGGAAGAGTGGGATTCGATTATGAAGGATCTGGAAAGAGACTAAGCTGTTTAATTTTTCCTTAGGAAATCAAACTATTTGCGATTTATATTTATTTAAAAGAACCAATATCATAAACAATGAACACATTAAAATTTATAGGCTCTGTTGCGGTGCTACTCGCCGGAACCATGTTTTACAGTTGCAGTTCTTCTTCTGAAAAAGTGGATCAGGCACAGGAAGAAGTTAAAGAAGCTAACCAGGAATTGGATCAGGCAAAAGAAGATTATGCGACAGATCTCGAGACCTATCGTAAGGAAACTGCTGACCGGATTTCGGCCAACGAAGTGCGCATCGCTGAACTCAAGGCCAAAGCAGATGCTAAGAATGAAAAGTTAGACAAGGATTATCAGAAAAAAGTGGCTGACCTGGAAGATAGAAACAGCAAATTGAAGCAACGTCTCGCTGAATTTAAAGCCGATTCTAAAGATGGCTGGGTTTCTTTTAAAGCAGAGTTCAACCATGATATGGAAGAACTGGGAAATGCAATGAAAGACCTTACCACTGATAACAAGAAGTAGTTAAGTTCAACTTTTTTGAACTTTTAGTTCAACACCATTTCGTTTATCGGGGCAAGAATTTATTTTATTCATTTCAAGAATCTATGGGTGATTTCAGCGATTGAATATTTTGAATTTTTGCCTCATGAGCGAAGGTTAGTTGTTATCATTAGATTTACAATTTGAAGATGTGTTTTTATTATGAATAATATATTTTAGGGAGGAAGTTATATTTCATATCGGAAGACAAGCTAGTTTTAAGAAGTATTTCAGGATAAAAGGGGTAATTCCTCCTTCTTCAAAAGCGATTTCCACCTCATTCATCACTTCTTCGTTTAGTAGTTGTAATTCATCCACATTATTAACTAAACTATTATTAAATCCGGTATCGGCAAGGATAGCATTGTCTTTTTCTTTTGATATACTGACGTTACCATAAGCATATTTTGAGAGAACAAGAAGTAGCAGTATTTTAATGAATGACCTCACGTTTTGATTATTAATTTTTTACAACTCCTGCAACTTTGACTTCTATCTCACAATCACCAACTTTTTGACCACCCTTTCAAACCCACTCCTGATCGTTGCTGTATAAATTCCCTCACTCAATGCTGGGAGGTTTAAGAATTGCAAGGAACTCCAGGGTGGTAAATTCATTTCATAAACGAGTTTACCTGTTATATCATACACTTCAAAAAACCCTGAATGATTTTGTGGGAGCAAATAAACAATTTTTATTAGTCCATTCTCTATAGGATTAGGAGAAATCCCAAAATGAAAATCATGCACGACCTCCTCAATTCCTACCAAACTATCACATATACTACCAACCACCCGACCAAGGTTGTAGTTGGGGTGGTTAGGAACAGCTCTGAAATGCCATACACCCAAACTAACCGCATGCTGCTGTACATCACAGGCTAAACCTGCACTGTCGGGATAATTGATTTCATGTAAGTGCTGTACGCCATTGCCGGAAGTGAGGTAGATTTTGCCGTTGGCAGCAGGGTATTCATTCAAAAATGTAGTAGCAGCTTGAGGTATTGGAAAAGAGAATCCATCATAAATTGCAACTGTATCTACCTGTGAGGTTGTTGTATTGACCTGGAAGATATAGGCGGATGTATTGGTGTATAAATACTGACCATTTGGAGAAAACGACAAACCCCAGATATATGCACCCGAAGAAACGGGGATTACTCTTGTGTTTGTAAAATTACCTGTACACCTGTCAAAATCACAAAGAATCACAAAGCTATTACGGTCAACTGGGTTGTCGTAGATATTATATGCAAACAAATTACCTTCTTTATTAAAGCAGATTTGAGAAACATTTTTATAGGGATGAGGATAGAAATTCAAAGATTGTGTATCTATCGACACAACACCTTGGTCTGTATAAAGCAATTTGTAAATTTTATCACTACTATCTTTCGCAATAATTATCCACCAATCCCGTCCATTTGCATGTTTGCAAGCAGTTATTCCCCAATTTAATGAATCATCAATAAGTAAATTGTTTTTACTAATAACGCCGCCTAAACCAGCATCCAGATTCATATCTATTGTTGAAAAATATACTCCACATCTTGAAGAATTAGGATCAAGTTCCGTCTGATGAAAAAGAGTGTACCCGGCAGTATCACCAGGTGTAGGAATAAAAAAGTTTCCATTCGGAATTAATAAACCATTCGGAGATCCATTTACAAAATACCCAGGATTCAACCCACTTCCATTGAGCATAGTATCGTTAATGGCATTGGCGATCCAGACTCCATTACTACTCATTAAAAAATTCCCTTGTGCATCGCAAATGTTGCCTTGGGTGCCTCTAAAAGGCATTTTTCTGAACTCTGTTTGATATTGAAAAGAAGTACTATCAAAAAACATTCGTCCTTTTGGCACCGTCTGTTGCGACTGATTTCCAATTAACCATTCATGATTGTATCCCTGGCCAAAAGAATTTTGGAAAATAACAAGAAAGATAAAGATATTAAAGAACGTTTTCATCTGATTATTATTAGTTTCTCCCGACAAAGGTGGCTTTTATTCTTTCTTGCAATCACATAATAAACACCTTGCGTAAAATATTTAGTTTGCAAATAAACTGTTTCATTGAACGATAAGTTGTTTTTGACAAAAAGTTCACGACCATGTATGTCCGTTATCGTCAATGAAAATTGTTCATCGCCAAAGCCTTTCATTTTTATTTCCGTCTGGCTGGAGGCAGGATTTGGCTTAATCAACATATGGGGTATTATGCCGTTTACTAATCGCTTTGTTTTTAATATTCCCTGTGCCAAACATACCGCAGCATCATTGTACTCTATGCTATCGTTAAAAAATGAGAAAAAGTACCGTGCCCGGAATACCCCTTGTCCACCCTGAAACGGACATTGGCTGGCAATTCCAAAAATTTGTTCGCGGTAGGGTAAAATACCTTCAAGGCCTCCTTCTTCAAAAGCGATTTCTACTTCATTCATAACTTCTTCGTTTAGTAATGGCAATTCATCCAAATTATCTACCAAACTATTATAAAATCCTGCATCCGCTAAAATAGCGTTGTTAGCATTGCGCAGTTGCTGTATCACGGTTGCATAGATGTTTTGGGAAATATTCAATGATGCCCTAAATCCTGCAATGATCGAGTCATAACTCAACTGCGTTTCCATTTGCATATTGAGATAATAACGAATGGAATCACCAAAACTCTTTATGGTGCTGTCCATTGATAACAATACCGCAGCCAACGAATCTTCAACCTCACCATACTCCTGAAGGTTCAATTTTGTCTGATACAAATTGAATAAAACCGATTCATTATTAAGGAAATTTTGAAAAACAATATCGCTACCTGTTAATCCAGTATCCCGCATCAGTCTCTCATAAAGCATCAACTGAGCAATGCTCTGGGTTTCTTCAATGTAATCTACGCTGAGCAAACTGTCTAAGGCAATCATGGCCAGAAGTGAAGGAGATCCTTCATCGCCTACGTATTCTGACTGGTAGCAAGTTGTAGAATCAGGACACGAATATGTGGGCATATTTAAGTCCGGTTCAAACCAACCTGAATTATCCACATAAGGAGGTGGAAACGGAGGTGGTCCTAAGTTGATAGGGAATGTCGGATTATAGGTGCTACCAAGGCTTGGGTCAACAAGAAAAAGTGATTTTAATACGTCAGACTGAAAAATCGCATTCATATTCACTGCTCCGTACCATGGTGAATAATTCCCAAGCCACTGGTTTCCGGCATGCGTCTGCGTGTCGATCACTGCTGTACTGTTCAAGTGCAATCCTTCCAAATGGCTTTTCATTTTATTGCCCCTGAAATTGGTAAAAAAGGTTGGAGCTTCCAAAATGAAAACCGTAACCGGTACTATCCACTGAATTACAACCAATCTGGCAGGAAGTACTCACCTGACAGGAAAGACCCACTCTTGAGGTATTTGATCTGGTATATCCTGTTACACTATTTTGAGTAATGTTGGCAAAGCTACAGCCCAATACTGAAATACCGGTACTGCTGATAGCCTGTTCATCACCCTCATCCAGTTTAATTACATTACACCTCACTTGGGGAGAGGCTACATTTAACAGCTCAATCCCTGCTGTCCCATCTACCACACGAATTTCATGGTTCCAGGCTACTTCATAATTTCCGCTCACACTGTTCTTTGACTCACGTACGGCAATACCCACACCCGAACTCAACCCATCCACTTTGATGAAATTTCCGGCAATAATGTTGTAATCTGAACCGGCATTATTATAAAACAACGCTCCGTAGAGTGTAGCGTTGATGGTATTATCAGTAACCAGGGCATACTGTCTGTATTTGTTGCCGGAGCATTCTACGCCAGTCCGCACATTGTCCATGATGCAATACTGCAAAATTAAATCACTGTAATTATTATACACACCACGATGACAATTTAAAATGGTTGTGTCAGGATAATTAGCAGGAATGAGCTGTAAGTAGGAAGGGTTGTAGTTTAGATCTCCTTCACTAACAACAGCCGAACCGTCAGAAGCAGTATGATAAAAGTTATCAAATTTAATTTCGTTGAACTTACAGTTTTGAATTTCCATCTGTGTGCGTAAGCCAACAATTCCTTTGTTCATCCTGTAAAAAAACGAAGGAGTGCCTGCACCATCTCCCAAAACCATCACTGCATCGTTCATGTCTATTCCGGCATAAGGGAGAACACCATGCGCAGGTTGTCCGATGTAATTTGGTTTAAAACTGGATCGAAACATTCCAAAGGTAGCCTCACGGATAGTCAAATATCCGGGAAAATGCCTCCTGTCGGGCCTACAACTTTTATACCTCTAACAGAGTTAGTGATTTCTGATTGTTCAATCAATACCTGGCTTGCATCCAACATCTCTGCTCCAATAACAGCATCCTGAATACTGCTGTGATTTCTGGCTTTAAGTTTTGAATCTTCGGTCAATGTAATACCTTGCCACATGGTATCACAGGAAATAATTATGGTACTATCTAAATCTAATAAGGCATCACGCGTTGCAATAATATGCGCACCGGCAGCCGTGAACACTTTGCAATTGACTAAAGTTAAATCACTATTGATCACAAACGACCCTTCCACATAAATAGAGGTATCTGTATAAACTCCGGCATAATTTCCCGACGAATCACCCGCCAGAAACAATACTGCATTTGAATCTATACAAGCGACCCCAACAGTCACACAGGTACTATCTATCAAACTATCTATACCTGCATAAGTATTAAGGCTATCATAGTCGGAAAATAAAATCTTAACTACATTGTAATTATCAACACAAGCACTAGGAATGCTAAAAAAACCGGTAACCACCACCGTATCATAACCCTGAGCAGGAGTAATAATATAAGGTGGGATTGAGCCGATCAGATTAAAATTCGCAGGCAGTATTTCATCAATGTACACAAAACCGGAATCTGCATTGTTAGCCCAAATTTCGATGTAAAAACTCATGGTGTCTCCGGCTTGAATAGAGGATTGACTAGCAGTTTTGTCTAGTTCAAAGCAATCAAAGCAATTACTTCCCTCAATTAAAATTGATCCTTGATAAGTTGCAGAGGATTCAAATACAGTTGAGCAATAATCAATAGCACTAAATATAATTTTTGGAAGAGAATCACTGGTGTATAAACAAGATGGTATTAGTAATGCTTTTACCTTTATTTCTTGCCCTTCAAAAAAAGCATCATTAGAGAATCCCAAAGAATCCATCACTCCGGCATTAATAGGATAATTACCTGTCGTGGAATTATAAGTTAAAAAATCACTTTCAGTATTCGTTTCACTGTTTACCAGGTAAAGAGCCAGTACTCCCATTCCCTGGGGAATACTATCAAGTTTAACAAATGTCGGATATAAGTATCCGCTACCGGTGGAAACAAAATCAGCATCAACAATAATGGTATCACATAAAGAATAGGTACTATATTGATTAGGACTTTTTCCTGAATTGCTCAAATTGGCATTACTTTTTATCAGGGTAATTGTTTGAGAGGTGTCATTACAAACGGAATCTTCATCAAAGGGGCTATTTGGAAATCCATTGCAATTCCATCCCACATGAAAAGTAAAGTAAGAGGTATCAGATAATGTACTATCGCAATTCCTAAAACTGGCACATAGAAGCCCCGTATCTACCTGATTGATGGCGAATAAACTATCAATTGGTAATATTTGCCCGAGAGGATATATTGTGTCAGGGGTGTAATATACCCAATTATGTAAGAAGGGTATACTTGCGGAATCAGGTATGGCAAGGTAAACATAACTTGCTGTAGAGGAATTTATATCATCTTTGATTTTAGTAGATAAATTTTTAATAAATATTTGTGTACAAACCACATTTCCTGTCACATTAATTGTTGTTGGATCGGTTTGTAATTTTAAATTAGGAAGAATCGTGAATATTTGATTCGTTGCGGTAGCTTCTCTTGATATTTCATTTATTGAACAATAGGCAGTATCTACACAGGAAATACTGTTGTTTCCAAATTTAATAATAGCCATTGAATCTTTCGAAACAAGAAAATTAGAATTGCTATCACAGCCTAACGGACTTAAAGTAAATTGAAGTATTCTACGGGTTAAGTTTGATTTCACATACATATTTGTATCTAAAAGTGCAATAGGATACAAAGTATCAGAAATACAAACCGGAGGAGATAAAGTGGAATCATAAATTGTAAAATTACCTATACTATCTATCACATCAAATGCAACCCAATTTGTAAATTTAGCATAAGGGTCATTCATAAACTTAAATTCATGCCTCATTTTTGAACCACTTATATAATAACCGGGAGGTACTTCAATTTCATAACTTTTAGGCCAGAGCATTGGAGGGCGATATTCAAAAGGATACATATTGATTACATCCGGAAAGTTTGCGGAAACCGTATGGGATACTACTGTCAGAAATTTATCACATCCGATTGCCGTATCAAGGACAGAATAATTTCTAGCTTCCTGAGAAAAGAAATAATGAATACCTCCAAAAGTTTCGCAAAAAAACAAGCGATTGTTTGTGTGCGATGTATCCATCAATTGAAATGAAGTATCATTGGGGTTAATAGTAATATTAAGTGAATCTCGGAGTTCTGATACCGTATTAACCATTTGCGGAATGTCGTGATCTTGTTTTTTTCCGCAAAGCCACATTTTATTTGTTATCTCAGATTTAATCATTGAATTCGACAATGATGGTGAATCATTATTACCACCAATAAAATTGCCACAATTAGCATATCTCACTTTTAATCTGAAACGTTGTCCCTCATAAAATCCTTTAAATGGGTATACTGAATCAAGATAGGGGGTATTGGACCCTAAATTTCCTATAAGTTGATTAAAAGAATCAATACTTCCATCAAAGGTAAATAACATTCGATTTTCACTTTGGAAAATGTCCAAATATTGGGATAAATTTGCTCCACTTACGTTCAATTTATACAGTGTACGTGTACTGGATGTATCTAGTGAGAACCCTTCACAATCAATGCAATTTGCAGGGGTCATAATGCTATCAATAAAAAAAGTGAACTCCAGAGGAAAGGCCTTCATGGTATCGAGTCCGGCAGGCATAATTCTGGATAATTGCAAATAAGGTAATGTAAGACCAATATCTTTTAGTTGGAGATAGCTATACCCATCAGAGGTGGTATCGCCTTCCTGGAAAAATGAGGTCAATTTATCTTCAAGCTGATCACCATAAGAAGAGAAATGTCGGATTAAATCATTTTCATGAGCGGTAAACCAAGGGCTTGGGTTCATGATTTGGACTAAGGAATCATCAGCCAATCCATCGTTGTTTGAATCTTGTAAACCATAGCTAATGCGTTTCATTTTATAGTCCTTGACAATAATGCCTGGTGCTAAACATCCCGGACAATGAGTGAAAATTCTACTACCTGAAGAGGAGAGAGGAATCCAGGCATGGCATGAAATACCGGTGCAATTTGGAGGTTGCAAATGTGAAGTATCAGTATACGATAAATTCAAACAGTTATCAGGATTAGGGATAAGATGGAATTTTACTTCAAAATCAGTTGCAGCCGGATTACTATTGCAACAAGCCTGCAGATTAAAAATGAACTTACCACCATTAATTGCTCGAAGCATGAGCGTGTCTTCCAAATTAAAATAGAAAAAATAATTTCCTGTGTCGCAAGTAAAAACCGGAATAGAAGTATGATAAAATTCAGGGGTAATAATTATATTTTTCCCACTATCCACATCAAAATACTGAAAAAACACTTCACTCTCTCTATCTTTTACCACTAAACCCCTCTCACAATGAATGGTAGCTCTCAACCACCCTGATAATTTAGGTACTCCTGTATATCCAAATAGTTGGTAATCCACTTGCCTTGCGACGATATTTTTACTTTCAATTTCAAATCTTGCAGAGTCTCCAAAAGTTACCCCTGAAGGAACGCTTAAATCAGTTATAGATGGAATGAACTGTAATTTCAAATCCAAATTAAAAGTAGTAGATGCAGTTGCAGGATTAATATTATATAAGTAACCTCCAGGTACAACCAATGAAGCTTGATCTCCACAAACAGTGATTCCTTCCACATTCACCCGCCATTGATTAAAAAACTTAGGTTTATTGAGCAATTCTAAATCGTTTTCTTCTCCACATCTAAAAGTGCTAAAGCTCAACCAAACTGTGTCGCCGGGTAAAAAATATTTAATTGAACTCAAAGCCTTTTTCAATGGATAAGGAACAAAATTGGTACACAAAACTGAATCATCCCTTATCATTGTATCTGTAGATATGATACAATTAGAGCAATTAGAAATTATAGAGAAGGTCGAGTATGGGATTAATGTTAAATTAGTAACACTCTCAATATTTAAATATTTTAAATCTATCTTCAATGAATCAATTGCACTCACTCAGGATTGGTGATAATATATTCCCAATGTAAAAAGGCAGTATCGTTAAGACAGCTTTCATCATTGGTAGGATTGGTTAAAGATGCAGGAGCTAACTCTACTTTTACTTGATGCAGTTCGGAGTTGATGACGCTGTATGATTTAATGTAATTATTTTGACAATCGCTACAAAAGATATTATCTATGGCAGGGGGAACGTTACACCTCCAGTTGAAATTGACATTTCTGGTGCACGTATTATTTGTACAAATCGTATCACAATAAATACATAAACTATCAATAGCTAATTCTTCAAATATCAAGGTATCATTTGACAATAATGTAATTGGGATTTCGGTTCCTGAAGTATATGCAATGGGAAAACCATTTATTCCGACTCTAAAATTAAGAGCAATGGGAGGTAAACTAGCACAATAATGGGAACTATCGTGAAAGAAGCGAACAAGAATATTAGCGGTGCCTGAATTTGTATTTTTATACATAAAAGTCATTTGTATTGTATCCAAATAATTTGCAAAAAAACCGGAAGTGCCAATATTCACTATATGTGGCTTAAAAACTACGATCGATGCGGAGGTATCAGCATTCCCACCAAATGAATAAATATGACTTAAAGAATCTGTCCAAACTTGAGATAAGGTTAGCGTGCTAGTGTTATTTGATGTAGGAATGACCGAACAATCAATATAAATATGATAATATAAAGTACATATATCAGTACTATTAATGGTTGCTGTCCACCTCCCGGTATTCGTATCCAAAACCTGATCACTGACGGGTAACGATGAACTATCTAAAGAAAAAAGTAACTGAGAATGGTTAATGGAATCAAGGCAACTATTTACAGTTGTCCCATCAAAATTTAAAAGAGGCTCAATACTTAACCTATGTAAACTATTTGTTTGAAAAATAGCAACAAATTGATTCTCTAAACATGCGCCAATGGTCCCATTTGCGGATAAATTTACCGGTATAGAATCTGCTCGAACAAAATACTGAAAAAAGAGGAATAAAATAAGTAATAGAACTTTTTTCATAGCGAAGCACTATTAAAGAGTTAACTTTAAACTAAAGAGTTGAATATACAAATATATGATTTTAATTGAATTTAAAACAATCAATCATTAATTTTATACTTTAGTTAAATCCACTGCTCCTATTGTTGTCGCTGCGGAATTCGGAATTCGTCACTTTTGAACACTAAAAAACGTATTATTTATAGAACGCCCATTCAAATCCTTTAGAACAATAATTTTTTGATGGCTTCTTACAGATTCATTTTCACCTGGTTCAACTTTAGACTATGTTTTTATTGCCAAGAAGCAAAATCTATTTTGTATTTGAATGGATTATTGATCGTAGTTGAAATATTCGGTATTCATGAAATAGTCCACTTCAATGTTCAATCATCATTTAATATGGGATAGATTCAATCTCATCGGTTTGAATCGTCTGATAAATGAATGGTCAAATTACAGTCGACCAAAATACAGCTTTGGGTTAGAATGTGATTTAAAAACCCTACCCTCCTCTCAAAAACAATATTTATTTTCCTCTATCAGTTTTTTCGCGATCCTTCTTCTGGCTTCAATGGTATTGACCGGTGTCATTTTACTGAATCGTTTTAATCCCATTTGAAGCATGCGTTGCTCATCTCCTTCACTCATGGCATTGATGGCATTTTTCCCGCTCACATTTAACCGGTCCAGCGCATCAAAAAGATATACACGGGCCATATCTATTTCCAGCGCACTCCCTGCTTCTCCGCGGATACCCACCAGCTTTTGAACACGAAGTAAAATAGATTCAGCCATATAGGTGTCAATGGCCATATCGGCGATGCGCATGAGAATTTCCTGTTCTTTGGCAAGGGTCATCATGTACTTTTGTACTGCTGTGCCGGCTACCATCAAAATGCACTTTTTCATATTGGCGATGGCCTTGTTTTCGTCGTCAAAAAGTTTGCTTTCGCCGTTGCTGAAATCAGGAATAGCCATCAGTTCTTTTTGGACAGCCATAGCAGGTCCCATCAAATCGAGTTCGCCCTTCATCTCACGCTTGAGGATCATATCTACAGCCAGCAAGCGATTGATTTCGTTGGTGCCTTCAAAGATGCGGTTGATGCGGGAATCTCTATAGGCGCGGTCCATCGGAAAATCAGCGGAGTAGCCATAGCCACCATAAATTTGTACACCTTCATCCACTACAAAATCGAGCACTTCGGATCCGGCTACTTTCAAAATGGCACATTCTACAGCATATTCTTCTGCAGCACCCAGCAAGGCTTTTTCAAAGCTCATGCCCGTGGCCATCAACTCCTGTTCTTTGTTTTCAATGAGGTTGCTCACTCTGTAAATCGCCGACTCAATCGCATAAATACGAATCGCCTGTTCAGCAAGCTTATGTTTTATCGCTCCGAATTTCGCGATCGGTAATTTAAATTGTTCCCTGGTATTGGCATATTCCACCGACTGTGTAGCGACTTGTTTTGATCCGCCCAATGCAGCAGCAGCCAACTTGGCACGTCCGATGTTGAGGATATTGAACGCGATCAAATGTCCCTTTCCGATTTCGCCGAGTACATTCTCCACGGGAACTTTGCAATCCATGAAGAATACTTGTCGGGTAGAGGAACCCTTGATGCCCATTTTATGTTCTTCTTCACCCAAACTCAGTCCGTCATAGCCCTTCTCTACAATGAAACCGGTGAACTTATCTCCATCAACCTGTGCAAATACAGTAAAGATATCTGCAAATCCGGCATTGGTGATCCACATCTTTTGTCCATTCAGCACATAATGTTTTCCATCGGCAGATAATACAGCTTTTGTCTTCGCTGCCAATGCGTCGGAACCGCTTCCGGGCTCAGTCAGGCAATACGACCCTTTCCACTCTCCGGTAGAAAGTTTAGGCAGGTATTTCGCTTTTTGTTCCTTGTTTCCGAAGTAGAGGATGGGCAATGTCCCGATACCGGTATGCGCTGCCATCGCTACAGAGAAAGAATGTCCGGCGCCCAGAATTTCAGTCATCAGCATCCCTGTCAGAAAATCTTTTCCAAAGCCGCCATATTCTTCGGGAATTGAAACTCCGAGAAGACCTAACTCCCCGGCTTTATCCAGCAAGGAGGGCATTAAGCCGGGCTCCAGTGCATCGATACGGTCGAGATGAGGGTAGACGTGCTGTACCAAAAAATCATGCGCCATATCCGCCATCATGCGATGTTCTTCACTGAATTCTTCGGGGATGAAAACGGAAGAGGGATCGGTGGATTTTATTACAAATTCTCCTCCTTTGAGGGCTTTGGTGGAAGTAGTATTTTGGGTGGTAGACATATTCAATGTGCTTGAAGTAAATTTTACGTAAAGGTAGATACAAATGTTACGCAGTTAAATCAAAGCAAGGGTGTTTTTTTTAACAGTGATTTAGCAGGCTGTTTTGTGGATGGGGCTTCGGGAGGAACAGAGCTTGGAGTGGAGGTATTTGGTAATTTCCGATCGGTTGTCGCGTTTTAAATTTTACTTTTGCAGTGGAGTTATGACAGAAACAGGTGTAGATATTTTAGAGGCGGCGAAATTACTTTCTGCCGGACAACTGGTGGCCATCCCTACAGAAACGGTATATGGTTTGGCTGCCAATGCCCTCGATGCCGATGCGGTAGTGCAGATTTTTGCAGTGAAGGAACGTCCGGCTTTTGATCCGCTGATAGTGCACCTGAAGTCTTTGGAAAGTATGTATGATTATGCGTCCGAAATTCCTGCCACGGCCATAGCCTTGGCCTCCGCTTTCTGGCCGGGACCTCTTACTCTGGTACTTCCCAAAAAATCTATCATTCCGGATCTGGTGAGTTCAGGTCTCTCCACCGTCGGACTTCGTGTACCTTCGCATCCCTTAACATTGGCTTTATTGCAGCAACTTCCCTTTCCACTGGCTGCTCCCAGCGCGAATCCTTTTGGTTATATCAGTCCAACCACGCCTCAACATGTCCATGATCAACTGCAGGGAAAAATTCCCTATATCCTTGATGGTGGTCCCTGCTCAGTGGGTGTGGAATCCACGATAGTCGGTTTTGAGGGAGAGCACGTGCTGGTTTACCGGCTCGGCGGTCTAACGCTGGAGGATATCCGTAAAATAGTACCCCATGCTCAATTGCAACTTTCTTCCTCTTCTGATCCGAAAGCACCCGGAATGCTGCTCAGTCATTATGCTCCCCGCAAGAAATTGCTGTACGGGGATCTGGAACATCTGCTGAATCACTATTCGGGTAAACGCGTTGCCGTTATTTCATTCAGCAAGGATTATAGCGGATATTCCGGTGTGGTCAGCAATGAAATTTTGTCTCCGGAAGGAAATCTCACAGAAGCCGCAGCCCATCTCTTCACCGCCATGCGCAAGCTGGATAAATTGGAGGTGGAGATGATCCTGGCGGAACCTGTACCGGATGTAGGCCTTGGTCGGGCGATAAATGATCGGCTCCGAAGAGCATCGGCGTGATAGTTGCCAAAAAATACAATGAAATGAAAACATTTTAAAACTGTTTCCCGAAGGCAGAAGAATTAAATATCCGCAAGTGACAAAATTAAATTTTTGGTAAATAAAGATTTCGTCTTCATAGAAATTGTCAATCTTACCACTAAGGCACTAAGGACACGAAGAATCACGGAGGACTTTTCTTAAAGCAATAACACAATATTCATTCAAAACATTCATCAAAGGAGACTTCGGGACATTAATTCATTATGAATAAATTTCCCCTCAACTAAACATTCATCATCCCGAGGCTTCGGGACATCAATTCATCAACTCATTAATTCATTAATTCACTTTTTGTGAAGACAATTATTTTGCCTACCAACGATAAGCTTGACAAAAAAAAGCCGAAAGCACTACGTACCTCCGGCTTATATTGGTTGGTTAGGGTTATTGTTTTACGATGCGGAAGTAATTCACTTCGCCTTCATTTTTACGGATACCCAGCAGGTAGGCACCGGTTTCCAGATTATTGACAGGGATGCTGATGATTTTTCCGAATCGGATAGCATCGGTTAACATGTTTCTTCCTGTCAGATCATAAATGGCAGCCGTGTATTCGCCTTGTACATTCATAGTGATGGTCACTTCATCTCTTGCAGGAACAGGGAAAATACGTATATCCGATGCCGTTATATCGTCCAGGCCGATGGTGGTAATGGTATAACAAGCGGAAGTATCGTTGCAACCGTTTTTAGTCACAGATAAAGCATACGTTCCGGGAACAAGCGGAATAAATTGTTTGGCAGTAGCTCCGGGAATAGGTGCAAATCCATTGTTGCAATCCAGCCATTGATAGGTAGCGGCATTTGCAGCAGCAACCATGATATGCTGATTCACATTCACTGTAGTATCCACCGCTCCCACAAAGAGAATACCAACGCCACTGGTCAAATCCAATCCGCAAGACTCACTGGCAATGCAACGGTAGAAGAGATTGTTAAAGGCAGTGGATAATCCGGTCAATGTAAGTGATGGGGTAGTGGCGCCACTGTATTCGTTGCCATCCACAATATCGGTCCATACGGTTCCTCCGTTGGTTCCTTCCTGCCATTGATAAGTCAAATTGGTGCCGGTGAAGCTAACAGTATATCCGGCATTTCCCCCGGGACAAGTACCTGTACTTACCGGCTGAGAAGTAACCACGGGATAACTGCATTCACTGTATCTGGCAATAAAAATATCATTCGCGCCGGAACTGGTTAAAGGCGGAATGAGATTCATGGGATCTACATTTAAGGGTGCATTACCATAATAACCGGTTACCCAAATACCATTGGATGAATTGTCAATAGCAATACTTCTGGTGTAGTCGGTGAGGGCAGATCCGTTTCTCAGTGCCCATTTATAATTTCCACCATCATCATATTTCGCCAGGAAGCCATCGCGACCGGAAACTGCTTTTAATGTAGCTGTAGCAGCACTTACATCAAAATCGGCTGAATCAAGGAACGAACCGGCAACAAAAACATCTCCTGCTGCATTTACACGGATACTGTTAGAATTATCAGAACCCGTTCCTCCAATGCCACCGGCCCATTGCAACTGTCCTGCATTATTGAATTTGTTGATGAAGGCATCAGTGCTCCCCTTACTTTGAATGTATAAAGTATCGGTACCCGGATTAAAGTCTACGATGCTGTTAAAGGTACCCGTGGAATACACATCCGTACCACGTGTGGTTACAGAAAATATATTGTCAGCCAGCGAACCTCCAAAGGATACAGACCAGTTATAGGCACCTGCAGAAGAATAGCTCGCGATGAAACAATCTGAAGAACCCACCACAGTGACAGAAGTACCTCCGATAGGATCAACATTCATTGAAGTGAAAAAGTAACCGCCAATGATAACATTTCCGACGGCATCCACCGTAACCGATTTAGAGTAATCACTGGAGGTGCCCTGTAATCCAAAACCCCAGATGTAATTTCCGGAAGTATCGTATTTAGCAAGATAAGGATCATAACTTGTAGCGGGATTGGCATTGATAATAGTAGCAAAACCTGCGTTGGGATCGAGGTCAAGGGAGTCACTGCTGTATTCACCCGTAAGGTAGAAAAATCCGTTCCCGTCAAGAGCTATGGCCTCTGCATATTCTGTATTCACTTGTCCGAACGCTTTTGACCAGACAAAATTTCCGCTGGAATCAAACTTGGCCACGAACATATCCGTGCCTCCTGCCGAGATATGCGTAGATGTTCCGGGACCCGGATCAAGATCAACTGTTCCGGCAAAAGTTCCGGCGAGATAAATATTTCCGGTTGCATCTACATCCAGACAATACCCGCGATCCAGTCCGGTGCCTCCGGTGCTGATCACCCAAATAAGATTTCCGGAAGGAGTATATTTGGCAATGTAAATATCCGAGCTTCCTGCAGAAGTCTTGTTTGCCGTTCCTGCTCCCGGATCAAAATCGCAAGTACCATCGAAGCGGCCGGTAACATAAATATTTCCGGATCCGTCAGAAGTCATATAGTCACCATATTCATTACCGGTGCCTCCGGCCTTGCCGGCCCAGCTGTAAATGGGTACAATCTGCGCTTGTAAAGTGAAAACACTTACAGAAAGTGTCAATAATAGTATCAGTTTTTTCATGTCAACGTGTATTGGTGTTTTGATCTACAAGTATAAATATTTTTTTTCAATCACCAACCAAAAAACGGGTCTGATTATCAATTTGATCAGAATATTACAAATTTAAACGTGGAGCGGCACGGGATTTTAATCCTTTAATGCCGGATAAAGTAAGAAGAGTGCTAATATAGGAGCTGTTGATGCATTTTGAATCTGACGACCATTTTCTTTTCTTAAAATGAAATTTCATCAATATATTGTTATCGGGAAAAGCTAACAATTTAATTATTTTAAAGTGGTTAAAATCATAATACATTTTAACAATTAATTTCGGATGATGACCAATATAATGCAATTAATTATTTAGAAAATGCGATCAATGCCAGTAATCCAACAATCGTGATGACATTGCTTAACAGGTTTACCATATCATTCGTCATCCAGATTATTCCTTTCATTGCTGATGCTTTGCCTGTGTAAATTACATTTTTATCTGACCATACTGCATTTTTTTCATTGAAAAATTTTACCTGCACCAATGATCCCAGAATACTATCCACCAGCATTCCGGTAAAGCCTACACCGGTGATCAGGAGGAAAGATGATATATTGGTACTTTCAACTACCAAAAGATAAAGTCCGGCAACAGACAAGGCGCCTGCTAAGCCGGCCAAAGAACCTGCAAAACTTATTCCGCCGGACAAACCGGAGGGTACCTTTTTCCGGCGAATGATGTCAATGGTCTTCCCGCGCAAACCCATCCCAATTTCTGACGACCAGGTGTCGGCGGTGGAAATGGCGATGCTGGCAAATGCGGCGAGATAATAAGTGCTTTCATCCAGAAAATTGGAGAGAATAATGAGCAGAATAAATATACCTCCATTGGCAAAAACCTGGAATTCATCTCTTGCAGCACCACTTTTACTATCCGTGTTTTCATTGGTGTTCCTGTAAATTCGTCCGATGAAGGCACTGCTCAAGAAGAAAAGCAATAAAGGGAGAAGTGCTTTTATTCCACCAAAATAGATTACGGTAAGTCCGGATAAAGCGGCAGCATAAGCGCCGTTGCGACTAAGTAAATTCTTTTTTATACTGAAGTAAATAAATACTACAGCAATGGCCGGTAAAAGGAAGTAGCTGCCTGTAGTATGTAATTCGTTCAGACGATTGGTGCAAGTGATCAGCAATGCCGATGCAAGGGGTAGCCAGAAATTATCCCAGCCCCGGCGACCTAAATGTTCTACTAACATTAAAAGGAACAGGAGATAGAAAAATTCCGAAAAATGCATCAGGAAATTACCATTGAATGAAAATGCATGAAGCATTATTTTATAGTTCACCAGATATAATCCAAGTCCACTGAGCAGGAAGAAGGTGTTTCCCGCGACGGTTTTTTCTACTTTTTGTAGAGAAGGATTAGATTTTTTGTAGAGGTTTCCGGCAACAGCAGCAGAAGCATCACAAACGGCGAGTATCGCCATCGAAAAACCAATGATCCAAACCTCGTTCCTGAATAGCATCAATAGTATCAAATACGCGGGAGGGAATAGGGCAATTCCCCAACTTCTTCGTCCGTCTTCTTCTTTAAAAAGTATACCTTGTGCGACCAGTACCAGCAAAATAATTTCACAAATGCAAACAATTCCGATGAGTAAATTCAAGTTCGAAACGAGCAAGGGTACTACAGCACAAAGGGATATTACAGTAAAGTGAAGAATTTTCCTGCTGAGCCAATAGGGAATAATATTTTTTCGGGAAAACCATTCAGATCCTATAGTAATGAGGAAGGTGAAAAAGAGTAATGCGAGAAGTAATCCGGAATCCGTGTACATTTACAGCGAATGTAGTGAAAGATGATAAAATGGATTGAATTGGCAGACCAGCCCTGGTTCCCATCGTATTTCAGAACGATGCAAACTGATTTTATCGGATGGCTGGTGCATCTTGTCGGTTTGTATCAACCGGTTGCAATAATCGTGGAAAATGCTTTGGGGAAATTGAAAGTAAAAAGTATTGTTGATTTATGTTCAGGGAATGGCCTTGCCATCGTTTCAGCAATAAAAGATGTACCGGAAGATAAACTGACTGTTGTGTACCTGAGTGATAAGTATCCTTCCTTTACAGTCCCGGAAAATGTCCGTGTGAAGCGGATGGCCGGACCGGTAGATGTGTTGAAGCCGGAAACTTTACCTGCCGGACTTCGCACCATTTTCAATGCCTATCACCATTTTAGTGAAGAGCAAGCACGGGTGTTGTTAGATGAAAATGCGAAGGAAGGCCTGCTCATTTGCGAAATTCTGGAACCCACCTTTTTAATCTGATCAAGATATTTTTTACAACTACGATTGTCCAGTTTCTAACCTGCTTTTTTGTAAAACCATTTCGAGTAGATCGTATATTTTTCACTTGTATTCTTCCCGTTAATCTTATCACAGTAACATGGGATGGAATAGTGAGTGTGTTGAAAAGCCGGAGGGCAATAGACATTGAAAAAAGTTTGATCGATCATCTCGGCAAAGGGTATAACGTAACTTGCGGTAGCTATAGAAAAATGCTGACAAAAGTAAACTGGTTCCTCATCTCACCTGTTCCTATACGATGAAACAGCTCCTTCTACTTTGGAAATTCAGCAGGCCCCATACATTAATCGGGTCCTTTGTAAGTGTGACGTCACTCTTGTTTGTTGCATTAGCCGGTGAGCATCCCGGTCTGGAATTACTGGCTCCGTATCTCATTGGATTGATTGCAGCCCTTTGTTGTAATATTTATATTACCGGACTCAATCAATGGTCGGATGTGGAAGTGGACCGGATCAACAAACCCTGGTTACCCATTCCTTCCGGACAGCTTTCTTCCAAAGGAGCGATGCGGATCATTCTGGTTTGTCTGGTGTTGGCGCTATTGCTAGCCATGATGCTTTCCTTCTTTTTTCTTGCTTTGATTGGCAGCATCGCTGTATTAGGAACTGTCTATTCGCTACCGCCATTTAAACTCAAGCGGAATCATTTTTTTGCTGCTGCAACAATTACGCTGGTGAGAGGTGTGCTGGTGAACATTGGGTTTTATGTCCACTATAAAATGATTTTGAATGAATCGGTAATACCCGATACGACTATAATACTGCTCACCTTATTTGTAGTGTTATTCAGTATTGGTATTGCGTGGTTTAAAGATATTCCCGATACCGATGGAGATAAAAAATTCGCTTTTGGCACGCTGCCACTCTTAATTGGTCGTCGCGCCACCTTTCGATTGGGGGTTGCTCTGCTCACTATGGCTTATCTCATTATGATGTATGCCGGTTTCATGCAGCTTTTACCCAATGGCAATTACTACCTCGTGACTCATGTTATTTTATTGCTATTTTTTATAGTCGCAGCTCTTTCTGTAAAGTTATCAGACAGCAAGAGCATTAAAAAATTCTATCTTTTCTTCTGGGTGTTATTTTTTCTGGAATATATTTTATATCCCCTTGGACTGTATGTATGACCTGGAAATGCAGAATCAAACACGTAATGTCAGCACTCAAAGGAAATATCTTCCTGCACTTGCCCTGTAGGCCGTATCTCTATAACCTACGACCTACAGGTCTTCACTATATCAACTAAAAATTTATCTGCGCCTGCAATCTCAACAGACTTCCGTCTTGTAAATTATCCTGCTTTTTGAAATCTTCAAAACGACGCGAAGAGATCGTATACATGGCCACGAATTCGAATTGTTTGATAGGTTGCCATTCCACGCCAATTTCATATTCTTCTACCTCATAGCTTCGTGCATCCAATTCATGCTTCTTGCCTCCTTTGTAAAATTGATATCTTCCAAATGGAATAAGAATATGATGGCCGATGTTTGTTTTGTAAGATACGGTGACGTAACCTCCTTTTAAATCCCGCACTTCAATGGAGTCTGTTGCTTTGTTAAACTCAGGACCTTTTCCAACATTGTATTCTGCTTGTATTCCGAAAGGCTTTGGATAGAGGACAAAGGAACCCGCAAAGCGTTCGTCGAGATATTCTTTTTTCTCATTGGTTTTAACACCTGCACTTAACTGATCTGTGGGCATTACAAATTTTCCTGTATACCCCTGGACTCCGGGTTCAATAATCTGGTTCCCGATTTGAAAAGGATAGGTGAGACGTCCAACAATATGCTGGTTGTTGTTTAACTCCGGTTTATTAGCGGTTTGTCCGTTGTACAAACCAAAACCAAAAATTCCATAATCGCCCGAGCCCTTTAGTCCATCCGCTACCAGACTTGCATATAATTTCCTGATTTTTTCCGGCGCATAATAGAACATTCCACCCAGATCGCGTTCATTACTCAAAGCGCTGTTAAGTGCATCATTCCGGTCGAGCGGTAAGCGATTCTGACTACTCTGCAAATTCTCAAACCCGAAGGGGATTTTACTCTGACCAAATCGGAATCTGAACTCATTCTTTTGATCGACACCTAAATCAATATAAGCATCTCTTAGCTGTGCAAACTGCAGGCTGGTAGAGCTCGCTGAACTTGCGAAATCAGGTTGAATGTAAAAATAGACTTGTTTGGAGATCTGCCCCGACCAGATAATCCGAACCCGGCGTAAGAAGAAACCACCGTTATCGCCCCAGCTTTTATCACATTGTTCACATTTCAAATCAGGATTCGTTTCCAGTAAGCGGTTATACCTAACCTGAACATAACCACGGATAGCCATGGTTTCGAACCATTTTTTAGGTGTTTCTTTTTTTAAGGTATCCTTGGCTTCTTGCGCCAAAACAGAGTTGGTGGGAGAAAACAGAAGACCAAGTACGAAAGAAAACAGGAGTAGGATTTGTTTCAGCCTAATTTGCAGGGGTTGATTTTTCAGGAACATTTGCTGGTGTTATCTTAATGTTATAGGTGTATAATTATTGTATTGGTAATGATTCGATAATATGAGCAAATCCAGTTGGAGGTTTATGTATCTAATTCCTAATTAAATAGACCGGGAATTTTGCTATCCTTCCAATTTGACGCACGCAAAGTACTTAACAATAAATTAAACATTAAATAACAAAGAGGATTGGTAATGATTTTTTAAAGATGTCCTTAAAAAATTAAAGTTAATTTAACATTGGTGGGTTGAAATTTTGAAATTAATGCTATGGTTTGAAACTCATGATCCACTGGGCAGCTGTTCCGGAAATGAGGTTTTTCACTCGTGAAATCTGATGAGATGATTCAGGATGGAAAGGGGAGGAATGCATAATAGCAGATCTGTACTATAGCAAAAGAAGGCAGTTTGTTTTTCTATCACAGGAAAAGAGTGTGATAGAGATCATCTAAACCTCAGGACCGGGGCTAAAGTCTTTCAAAAATCCCAGCAGCTCCCTGCCCGGTTCCTACGCACATCGTCACCATGCCATACTTCTTCTTGCGGGCTTCGAGTTCATTCATGATTTGTACCGTTAACTTCCCTCCGGTACATCCTAAAGGGTGACCTAACGCTATCGCACCTCCGTTAACATTTACTTTTTCTTCGTTTAAGCCCAGCTCTCTGATGATAGCCAGACTTTGGGAAGCGAAGGCTTCGTTCAGTTCAATGAGGTCAATATCATCTTGCTTCATTCCGGTTTGTTTCAAAACGGCAGGTATCGCTTTCACGGGACCAATACCCATAATCCTGGGTTCTACTCCTGCTACGGCATAACCAACAAAAACGCAGACGGGGCTGTATGTTGAGCTGCTTGAGCATCTTTTCCGAAACTACCAATACAAAGGCGGCTCCATCACTGGTTTGAGAACTATTACCTGCTGTCACGGATCCTTTGGCATCAAAAACAGGTTTCAGTTGTGCCAATCGTTCAATGGAAGTATCGGCACGTGCACCTTCGTCCGTATCGGCGATGGTTTCTCGTGTTTGCTTTTTTTCATTCTCGTCAAGATACGTTTCGCGAACAGTAAATGGAACGATCTGATTTTTGAAATTTCCATCATTAATGGCTTTCACTGCTTTTTGATGAGAACGGAACGAGAAGGCATCCTGATCCTCACGGCTAATTTTAAAATCATTGGCAACAGCTTCCGCAGTCAAGCCCATTCCCCAATAATAATCAGGATGTACTTTGGCCAATTCGTAATTCGGAACGATTCTCCATCCCCCAAAAGGAATCGGACTCATGCACTCCGCTCCTCCGGCAATGATACAATCAGCAAGTCCGGCTTTAATTTTAGCAGCAGCGATGGCAATGGTCTCAAGTCCGGAAGCGCAGTAACGATTGACAGTCATCCCCGGGACTTTATCGGTGTTGAGTCCCATCAATGAAATCATACGACCCATATTGAGTCCCTGTTCCGCCTCGGGTGTTGCATTGCCTACAATGACATCGTCAATTAATTCTTTGTCAAGTTGAGGAACTTCTTGTAAAATTTTTTGAATGACGGCTACTGAAAGATCGTCAGGTCTGGTAAAACGAAACATTCCTCGTGGCGCCTTGCCCACTGCAGTTCGAAATCCGGTGATGATATAAGCCTCAGACATACTTGATGATTTTAAAGCGAAATTATGGAAAGAATTTCATCAAATTATCCTCTGGTTTTTTTCGGAAAAGGAATTTATAAACAGGGCAAAAAAAAATCCCGTAGAGACGGGATTTTTTTTCAAGTAGTAGTATTTATTTTTTGGTCGTATCCACCGGAGTAGGTGGAGGGGTTGGTGTCGGAACCGGTGCATTTGCTTTCATGGTGGAATCTCCCGGAGCAACACCCGGCTTACCTCCCTTTTCAGCAGCTTTTTTTGCTTCCAACGCCTTCTTCGCGGCTTCTGCTTTTTTGGCTTCTTCCGCCGCTGCTTTCAAGTCAACACCATCTTTATAGGAAGAGGCGTTGATCAGTTGACCTTTGCGGTTGAAAGTTCTCCAATCGCCATCGCGTTTGTTGTTTTTATAACGTCCCTCGGAGGCTACTTCACCATCTTCATAGTACTTCGTCCATTTTCCATCCTTCTTATTGGCGATGTATTCTCCTTCCTGTTTAATCTGACCGGAATAGAAGTATCTCTTGTAAACACCTTCTTTAATACCATTTTGATATTCGATTTCTTCCATTATCTTTCCGTAAGGATAAAAGCGGCGACTAATGCCATGTCTTCTGTCATTGACATATTCCACTTCATTGATCAAATCTCCTAAAGAATTATAAGTACGCCATAGCCCCTGCTTTTGACCAAGCTCATCAGTCTTATTACGATGCTTTTCCCGTCCGGGAGCATATTTGGGCTTATCTTCTGTTTGCGCTGAAAGAAGTACAGGCATTGCAAACAGAAACATCAACAGGATACACCAACGTTTCATACGTGTCAGGATTACTTGGCTAAAGTAATAACTAATTTAATTCCTCAAAGGTTTTCCTGTGGTCAAAATAGATTGAATTCTTTCAAGTGTCTTCTTTTCCCCACATAATGAGAGAAATGCTTCCCTTTCCAGATCCAGTAAATACTGTTCAGAGACTAAAGTAGGGCTGCTTAAATCCCCTCCACAAAGTATAAATCCGAGTTTTTGACTGATTTTCTGGTCGTGTTCACTGATATAATGACCTGAATACATGGTATCTGCACCTACCCAAACAATACCTAAGCCACTCTTTCCTAATACTTTAATATCTTTTCTGGGTGACTTTTGGGTGTAGCCGGCTGACGCTAATTCAATAACAGCACTCTTGGCATCAGAAAGGAGCCTGCTTTTATTCATGCTAACTTCATCTAATCCGGGCCTCAGAATCCCCAAATCGAAGGCTTCGGCGGCGGAAGTAGAAACTTTTGCCTGTCCAATGGTCAGAAAACGGTCGCGCAAAGCATTAATTTCAATATCGCCTTCCTTGAAGCTATCAGATAATCTTAATGCGAATTCTTTAGAACCACCGCCTCCGGGAATTAAACCCACCCCAAATTCAACCATACCTGTATAGAGTTCTGCATGTGCTTGAACTTTGTCGGCATGTAAAGTCATCTCGCATCCGCCACCCAGACTTAAACCAAAAGGTGCAACCACTACCGGAATTGAAGAATACCGTACCCGCATGTTCATTTTTTGAAACATCCGAATGGCCATATCGATTTCATCCCATTCCTGTTCAATGGCCATCATGAAAACCATCGCCAGATTTGCACCGGCACTGAAATTGGGTCCTTCATTTCCAATCACTAATCCCTGAAAATTTTCTTCTGCCAGTTCTATCGCTTTATTTACACCTTGTACTACTTCACCGCCAATTGTATTCATTTTAGTACGGAACTCACAGCAAAGCACATCATCACCGATGTCGATAACGCTGCAACCGCTATTGCTCCAAACAGTTTTAGTTCCACGTAAGGGTTGTAAGTAGAGATAGGCTTCCTGGCCGGGGATAATTTTGTAGCCTTTCGATGGAATATCGTAATACCATTTCTTTCCATCTTGCACTTTATAAAATGTAGCACAGCCGGCGGCGATCATATCATATACCCAGGGAGCGCCTTTCATATCAGCTTTTTCCATGGCTTTAAGTGTGCCTTCCACTCCGAGGACATCCCAACTCTCAAAAGGACCAATCTCCCAGCCGAATCCTGATTCCATCGCGGCATCAATACGAAACACTTCATCGGCAATTTCAGGGATTCTCTCAGAGACATATCTGAATAAACCATAGAAGGATGCTCTGTAAAATTCACCGGCCTGATCTTTACCGGCTACAAGAATTTTCATTCTTTCGCGTAAATCATCTACCGTCTTTGTCAACTCCAGTGTTGCAAATTTCGTTTTCTTTTGCGCCCTGTAATCAAGACTGCTGAGATCCAGCGCTAAAATTTCTGACTTGCCATCAGCGCCTTTTACTTTTTTATAAAATCCCTGCTTTGTTTTATCGCCCAGCCATTTATTCTCTGTCATTTTAGAGATGTAACCGGGAAGTTTGAAATATTCTTTCAGACTATCGTCTTTCAACCCTGCGCTTAAACCATTCGCAACATGTACCAGTGTGTCAAGCCCAACCACGTCACAGGTTCTGAAGGTGGCTGACTTTGGTCTTCCCAGAACCGGCCCGGTAAGTTTATCAACATCTTCAATGGCCAATTGCATTTTTTCGACGAGATGGAAGAGATACATGATGCCAAACACACCGATGCGGTTAGCGATAAAAGCAGGAGTGTCCTTACAGAGTACAGTGGTTTTACCGAGATAAAGGTCACCGTATTCCATGAGGAAGGAAATAATTTCCTTGTCGGTATTGGTTC
Organism: Bacteroidota bacterium; assembly: GCA_016713925.1. NCBI lineage: Bacteria > Pseudomonadati > Bacteroidota > Bacteroidota bacterium. The sequence continues at coordinate 170,242 of JADJOH010000002.1, read as the reverse complement.
CCGGAATAATTTCAAGGAGGCGTAAATAGCGGGGCGGATTAAAGAAATGCGTTCCGCAGAAATGTTTTTTAAAATCATCACTTCTTCCGTCCTCCATCAACGCTATCGGAATGCCGGAAGTGTTGGTAGTAATTAAGGTGCCGGGTTTACGGTATTTTTCGACACTTGTAAAAATGCTTTTCTTGATTTCTAATTTTTCTACAACAGCCTCAATGATCCAATCGCAGCTTTCTATTTCCGGAAGATTATCCTCAAAGTTTCCTGTTTTTATCCGACTAGCGTATGATTTTTTATATAGGGAAGCCGGATTGGATTTCAATGTGGCATCAAGGGCTGCATTCACGATTCGGTTTCGTACCGCCGGATGTTGAAGTGTTAAACCTTTGGCTTCCTCTTCTTTTAAAAGTTCATTGGGGACGATATCCAGCAGGAGTACACTCAGTCCAATATTTGCAAAATGACAAGCAATTCTTGAGCCCATGATTCCGGATCCCAATACAGCCACTTTTTTTATCTTACGCATAGTTCTATGATTCGCAATTTACAAAGCCAAACTTAGCAGTAAATCCGTTGGGCTTTGACGATGGTTTCATCCTTTTATTAACAGAAAAAACATGTCGGTTGATGACATGCTTTTTCTATAATAGAGATGTGGTTATGAATGTGATTATTCTACCTGATGCATTCAGTCAATTGTATTTGCAGAACCTGAAACCCTTAACTATTTGCCATAGGGTGTGCTTTTGAAGAGCGGTTCATCGCTTTTTTTTGCCAGATGTTTCCCTAAAAAGGTCTCCATTGCACCATAAAATTCAAATTTATTTTCTTCGTTTCTGAATCCATGGCCTTCATTGTCTTTAACCAGGTATTGCACTTCAATATTGTTTTTCTTCAATGCTTCAACCACCTGATCACTCTCATCTTTATTTACACGTGGATCTTTAGCTCCTTGCGCAATAAAGAGCGGACATTTTATTTTGTCCACATGAAAAACCGGGGAGTATTGATGCATCATCACTGAATCTTCCGGATTTTGTGGATTGCCGACCATGGTATACATCATCTCCAAATAGGGTTTCCAGTAGGGAGGAATGGTTTTCATGAAGGTGAAGAGATTGGATACCCCTACATAGTCCACCGCACAAGCATATAGGTCAGGTGTAGTGGTGATGCCTGCCAGCGTTGCATATCCCCCGTAGGAAGCACCGTAAATTGCCACTCTTTTCGGGTCAGCAATGCCATTAGCCACCAGCCATTTTACGCCATCTGATATATCATTCTGCATAGCTTGTCCCCATTGTTTGAATGAGGATTCCCAAAACTTACGGCCATATCCTGTACTTCCTCTGAAGTTCATCTGAAAAACGGCATAGCCACGGTTGGCCAGAAACTGAACCTCCGGATTGTAACCCCAGCTATCACGCGCCCATGGTCCACCATGAGGATTGATCACTACAGGAAGTTTCGTTTGATCTTTTACGGTTTTAGGGATAGTCAGATAGCCATGGATAATTTTTCCATCACGGGCTTCATAACTTACCGGACGCATTTCGCACATGTCATCCTCATTGATCCACGGACTTACTTCATGCAATTTCGTGAGTTTGTCGGTCGCCTTATCATACATATAATAGGCGCCGAGGCTTCGATCACTGTATGTTCGAACCAGAAATTTATCTTCGTTTTTGTTCTTTGATGTCACTGCAATATGGTAACCTTTCAATTCTTCCTGAAATTTGGTGTACATAGTTTCAGTTTCAACATCCAGAAATTTATATTCGTATTTATCAGTCTCAAATCCTATGCTTGTAAGTACTTTTCTTTTTCTCGAAAAACTGAGTTCTGAAACATCCACTTCGGGGTGCTCAAAAAGTAATTCTTCTTCTTTACCGGTACTGGTGTTTATTCGAACTATTGCTTGCTTATCCCTTCCTACATTACTGGCGGCATAGAGTTGCTTATTATCAAATGTATAAAAAAGAGGGGAAACAGATTCCCGGAAATCAGTTGTCATTAATACCTTGAATTCATCCGTTTCTTTTTCACGTACCAATAAACTGGACTCAACACCATCAGTCGTTACAGCCGCACGAATGGCACCGGTATGATCTGTTACCCATCCTGAAATATTTCCCGGATTTTTTGCTACTTGTTTCATATCACCCGTGGTAATGTTGAGACGATACACATCAAAAACTTCGGGATTATCCTTGTTCATTTGGATGAGTACTTCATTCGGGAAATCTTCGAGATCATCAACAATTGATACCCGCACCTCTTTAAATGGAGTAAGATCTTTTTCTGTTTTTCCATCTGTAGACGCCACAAATAAGTGGAAGTTTTCATCTCCCCCAAAGTCACGTACATAGATCAGGCTACTGTTGTTTTTCCAGAAATATCCGCTGATATCACGATCGGTAAGGCTGGTAATACGGGTGGCAGTCTTTTCTCCTGGTTTTTGAATGTGAATATTCATTCTGTTGTTCCATGGTGCCAAATAAGACAAAAGGTCTCCTTCCGGTGAAATCTGGAATCGGGTTTTTTCAGCGTTTTTAAAGAAGTCCCGAAGTTCATAGGTCTTTACCTGTGCTGAAAGCGAATGCGATACAACAAGAGCAAACGCGAGCATTAGAAGTTTTTTTGTCATAGTTTTTAGTTCAATAGAGAGGGCTAATTTAATAGAATCAATACTATAAAACCTTCTTTTTAGACAAACTGTATTTTTCTACTGTTAAAACGTACTAATTCACTTACAAAATAAAATATAATGACGAAAATCAATTAAACATGTTATTTTTGCAGTTGAATATAAAGATATGAGTTTCGATAAAATAATCTCAGTTCCCGGATTAAGCGGGTTGTTTAAGATGGTCGCTCAAATGCGGAATAGCGGCTTTGTAGTAGAGTCATTGGCCGATGGTCGCCGTATTCCCGTTTCTTCTATGCAGCGGATAATCATGTTAAAGGATATTGCTGTTTATACCATGGAAGATGATATTCCGCTGTATGACGTTTTTAAGAAAATGAAGGAGCAGGATGCGCTGGCGCTTTCTATTTCACCTAAAGCCGAACCGGCTGATTTAAAAGCAACTCTGAAGAAAATTCTTCCTGAGTTTGACGACGAACGGGTGCACGCTTCTGATATTCGCAAAATGTTTATCTGGTATAAACTGGTTAAAGATATCGTTGGTTCTCCGGAAGCGGAAGAAGCAATGAAACTGGAAGCCGGTGAAATGCCGGTGAAAGAAGCTGATGCTGAAGTGCCTGCCGCAGAGGTGGTTGCCGAGAAAGTGGTGAAGAAGAAGGCCGTCAAGAAGAAGGAAGAGGTGGTTGCAGAGGCCGCTACAGAAGAAGCTCCAAAGAAGAAAGCCAGAAAATCTTCTAAAACGGCAGAGTGATTTTTGCTTAAAAGATACCTCTCCGATTTGGCAGTGAAAAGGTGATATCGGATCTGTTTCATTTTTGCATCGTACATCTCTTGGCTTTGATGCAATCATATGTTGAATTTGGCGGACTGCTTCAACCATCATTTGGTAAGGGGAAAGAGTGGATGTTAAGCAATGGTAAGTACGGGAATTAAGACAGGAGTTCACCTTAGGAGGAGTTATCTTTTTCATTAAACCCATATTCTTATTTATCTTTTGTTTGCTCTAAAGCTTATAGAGCTGAGAGTATAAATGCCCATAAGGTATTTCATTGATGTTTTCTAAGGAATACAATTATCTTCGCATTGATTTATAAAACAGCCACAATGAATTCCACTATGAATACTATGTCCGTTGAACGAAGTTTTCTTCCCGCTAAAATAGAGGTGAGCAATTGGGATCAGATTCAGTCTTATTTTGATCAACTTTTACAGAGGAATATTGATCAGCCGGATGATTTGAGAACCTGGTTGCAGAACCGCAGTGAATTGGAAGCATTTCTGCAGGAAGATATGGGATGGAGATATATCCGGATGAGTTGTGATACAGTCAATGAAGAATATGCCAGGGCTTTTAATTTTTTTGTCGGGGAGATACAACCCCGTATTGCTCCTCTGAGCCAGCAACTGACCTGAAATTACTTCAAAGTCCGGCTTTGCCACTGTTGAAAGGAAGGTCTTATGAGATCATGCTGCGTCAAATTAGAAAAAGAGTAGAGATTTTTAGAGAAGAGAATGTGCCCTTGCTGGCAGATTTGCAACAACAGGAGCAGGAATTTTCTGCCATCACCGGAGCAATGACCATCATGGTGGATGATAAGGAAATTACCCTTCAGCAAGCAGCTAATTTTCTTGAAAGAGATGATCGCGTAAAGCGGGAGGAAATTTATAAGAAAATTTATACACGCCGGCTTCAGGATAAAGATAAACTGGACGGGTTGATGAATGATTTGATTGCTAAGAGAAATGCGATTGCTAAGAATGCAGGCTTCTCTGATTACCGCGATTATATGTTTGCCAACCTGGGTCGTTTTGACTACACCAGCGATGACTGTTTGAAGTTTCATCAGGCAGTAGCCACTTGCCTCGTGCCGTTGAATGAAGCAATAGAAGACCTGCACAGAAAGGACTTAAAACTGGAGGTATTGAAACCCTGGGATACTGCCGCCGCACCTCCCGGACAATCTCCCCTTGTGCCTTCTTCTTCTGCAGCGGAACTAATGGATAAAGCGATTGCCTGCTTCGAGGAAATTGATCCGTATCTCGGTCAGTGTATGAGAGAAATGAAGGAGGCAAAACGTCTCGATCTCGATTCAAGGAAAGGGAAGGCTCCGGGTGGTTATAATTATCCGCTTTATGAAACCGGACTGCCTTTTATCTTCATGAATTCAACCAATACGCTTCGTGATCTGGTGACTATTGTTCATGAAGGTGGTCATGCCGTGCAATCCATTCTCGATAAACCCCTCGAACTGGTCGATTTTAAAAATATTCCCAGTGAAGTGGCTGAGCTGGCGTCGATGTCGATGGAGTTAATTTCAATGGAACACTGGCATCACTTTTTTGAAAATCCGGAAGACCTCAAAAAAGCAAAAAGAAAACACCTCGAAGATGTACTGAAAGGTTTACCCTGGATCGCTTGTGTGGATGCCTTTCAGCATTGGATATACACACATCAGCAACATAACGCTGAGCAGAGAAGTGAAGCATGGGTAAATACTTTCCGTCGATTTTCAGGAGAGGTGGTCGATTGGAAAGGCCAGGAGCATATCCGTGCAATTTTATGGCAGAAACAATTGCATATTTTCGAAGTACCCTTCTATTATATTGAGTATGGATTTGCACAATTAGGTGCAATCGCCATGTGGAGAAATTATCGGGCAAACCCATCAGAAACGATAAAGAATTATCTGGAAGCTTTGAAGATGGGTTATACCTCTTCGATTGGTGAAATTTATGACCGGGCAGGAGTGAAGTTCGATTTTTCAGAGACGTATATTCATGAACTGAGTGAATTCGTCAAAGAAGAATGGAGAAAATTGGCAGATTGAACGAAAGAGGATTTAGATCTTTATAATGTGACTAAATAGTGATTAATGTTTTAGTGTTTAAATTAGGAGATTGATATTCAAAGAATTATACTTTTCCAAAAGTGAAACTTTTTTGAATGATTTTCGAATAAGAAATGATATAGAAGTGTGAATACATGAGCCCCGATTATTTTTTAGCCATAGTTTTGATTGCCGGTAGCACTTTGTTGCTGTTAGTGATCGTGCTCTGGTTTAAATTGGGCAGATCCAACAAAAAGGAAAAGGAAGAAATTTCATTCAATACACTTTTTGATCAGCAACCTGAAGCCTGGTTAATTATTGATGGGATAACGCTTCGAACGATCAAGGCCAATCAAAAGGCGATGAATCTTTTTGGCATTTTCCGGGAGCAGTTTCTGAATAAGCTCAGTTTCGATAAGCTTTTTGAAGAAGAGCTTTCAGAGGATGAGGTTTCATTGCTACTGAATGCAATTGACAATAATACTTTCGTGAATAAAACCCTTGTTTGCAGAAGTCTGAGTGGTAGAAATTTCAAAATGTCTGTCAGTATCAACAGGGTGAGCGAAGGGAATTTATTTTGCAGATTTATGGAACCGCTGGTGATGGCCATACCCATGCAACATCAGGTGGAAACAGCTGCGATTGAAACTACCCAAAAGTTGCAGATGAATGTTCCGGAAATCATTACAGCACCGGAGTCTGCTTCGTTGACAGAGAATAATAAACGTGAGTTTTCGGATTTGCCGGAGATGGGCTTATCTGTTCAACATCTTTCTTCTGCTACTGAGGCGATTGCTTTTGTTCATGCTGATCAAAGCATAATGGAATCGAATGAGGCGTTTTCCCTTCTTACCGGTTACAGCATTGAGGAATTAAAAACGCTGGGTTTCGATCAGCTTATCCATCCATCTCAGTCGATGTTGCATGAAGATTGGTTTGCAGGCCTTGCCGATGGAAGGAATAATGTTTCACGTACGGAGAGGATTATCATTCGCAAGGATGGTAAGCCTGCATCACTGGAATTATTGGCTGCAGGAATGCCTTCTCGTCAGTCAGTGATTATTACGGCTATTGATAACAGCAGCGCACGTGAAGCCCAACAGGTATTGATGCGAAACCGCGAAAACCTGCGGGCATTGGTAGAAAATACCGGAGAGACTGTTTTTTCACTCGATGCATTGGGCAAGATAACGGTGCTGAATAGCCGCTATAAGGATTTGTTTTTCCTGAACCGGGCTGTTCATCTCACAGAGGGTATGCTGTTTGAGGAACAACTTCCACAGGAAGAAAGAAAGGTTTTCCGGGAGCGGTTCAGGTCTGTTTTACAAGGGAAAACCTTAAATTACAGAGAAGATTTTAAGAATGAATCCGGACTCACTCAGGTGTATGAAGCCTTGCTCTATCCGGTGCGGGATGAGGAAGGGTTGATAACGGGTATCACCTATGCCGGAAGGGATATCACCGAACGGCTGAAGCAGGAAGAAGCTTTGCGGGAGGCGAGGGATAATGCCGAACAGGCTACGCTGGCGAAGTCGGAGTTTTTAGCTGTGATGAGCCATGAAATCCGGACACCATTGAATGGTCTGATCGGTATTTCTGAGTTGCTTAACAATACGCATCTGGATCATCAGCAAAAGGAGTTTGTGGATATTATTCGGCTCAGTGGTGAAGCATTGTTGCAGGTGATTTCTGATATTCTTGATTTTTCAAAGATCGAAGCCAATAAGATGCAGTTGGAAATCGCTCCTTTTCATGTGGAGGATGTGGCAAAAGAAACGATGACGATTTTATCCGGTAAGGCGAAGGAGAAGGGGATAGACTTGAAGATAGAATTGGCGGAAGGTTTGCCTGCCGTCATTTATGGGGATAAAGCCCGACTCCGGCAGGTCTTGATGAATCTTGTCGGGAATTCTTTAAAATTTACAGAGAAGGGTAGTGTAAGCATTTTGATTAAGAAATCAGAGGAAACAGAAGACCGGCAAGTGATTGAATTTGCAGTGAAAGATACCGGTGTGGGCATTGAAGCAGATCAGGCGGAGAATCTTTTCACTGCATTTACGCAGGCCGATCCATCTACTTATAGAAAGTATGGGGGTACAGGTCTTGGCTTAACCATATGTAAAACCCTTGTTAATTTAATGGGTGGTGAAATATGGGTGGAGAGCCGTCCGGGAGAAGGAAGCACGTTTTATTTTAATATCAGTTCAGCGATCGCCACAAAGCCTGTTGAAATTGAAACGGCGAAAGCGCAGGCATTACCAATGCCGAAATCGGCTTTCAGTGAATCAACTGCAGATTTCGCTTTGAAATACCCTGCCCGAATTCTATTGGTAGATGATAACGATATCAACCGGCTTCTTGCCCGAAAATTATTTGAGCGATTGGGATATTCCATAGAGTCAGTAGCAGATGGAAAGAAGGCTTATGATTTGATTAAGGAGAAAGATTTTGATCTGGTATTTATGGATGTACAAATGCCAGAATGGGATGGCCTCTACGCCACCCGGATGATCAGAGCGGATATTTCTCCTGTACGTCAACCCGTCATCATTGCCATGACCGCTTTTGCGGGTAAGGATGATAAGGATGCCTGTAAAGAAGCAGGGATGGATGATTATGTATCCAAACCAATCATTTTGGACGATATGGAACAAATGTTATTAAAGTGGACCCCGGATAAAATTCAGGAAATGAAACAGAAAACAGAACAAGTTAAAACATCAGTAAAAAGTACTGAAAAGGAATTGCTGGATACAACATCCATTCAACGTCTTTTAAAAATCGGTGAACAAACAGATCCCGGCTTTCTGCAGCAAGTACTGGAGATGTTTATGAAGCAGGCACCCGAGAATATTGGTGAGATTTGTAATTTCCTTGACAGAGGGGATTTTACCGGAATGTGGAAAACTGCACATAAACTGAAAGGAACGAGTTTGAATATCGGTGCCGCACGTATGGCCGAAGTGTGTAAAGAGATCGAGAAAAAGGGGAGAAATCTTGAAACGAATGGTTTACAAGGGCTATGCATGCAACTGGAAAGTGATTATGAGTTAACTTTAGTTGAACTGAAAAAGATGTTTCAATATAATTAGTTTATAAATCTATTTGTCTTATAATCAAATCATTAATTCCGTTATTGTCTTTTTTTGAAAAGAGACGAAAAATTCGAAAAATCTATTGTTTTAACCAAAACCATATGTATCTTTGCAACCCACTTATAAAATTATCATGATCATCGTTCCAATCAAAGAAAACGAAACAATCGACAAGGCGCTTAAAAAGTACAAGAAGAAGTTTGAGAAAACCGGTACTGTAAAGCAATTGCGTGCACGTCAGGCATTTGAGAAGCCTTCTATTACACGTCGTACGGAAATTAAAAAGGCGATTTACAAGAATCATCTGCAAGCTGCGGTAGAGGTTTAATACCCCTTCTTACCATCCTTATATTAGTTGATCCGGGTTTCAAACGAGCCCGGATTTTTATTTTTTCAATTTTCAGATTTTTGAATCCGTTTAGATGTATCTTTAGCATACAATAAATTTGATTTTTCGAGTTTAAATAGAAAGTAACCTCGTTAATGTGACCGACCACGAACGTTTTATTAATTATTTGCGCTTTGAAAAGCGTTCTTCAGAGCATACTGTCATTGCTTATGAAAACGATTTAAAGCAATATGCTGATTATCTCGGTATCCAATATCAGCTCATCGACCTCACTCAATCCAGTCATTTTATTATTCGATCCTGGATCGTTTCACTCATGGAAGCTGGTCTGGATCCGCGGTCTGTGAATAGAAAAATTACCACTCTGCGGACATTCTATCGGTTTATGGTGAAGACCGGTCGTCTGGAGCGAAGTCCGATGATTAAAGTAATGGCTCCTAAAACAAAGAAGAAATTACCGGAATATGTAGATGAGCCACGCATGGCAAAGCTTTTCGACTTAGATGCTCAACTGGAAGCTGGTTTCGAGAATCTGCGAAATCTGCTCATCATGGATTTTTTTTACAGAACCGGCGTGCGTCTCTCTGAATTGATCGGGTTAAAAGTAAGTGATGTGAATCTCTATAATTTGACTATAACGGTGCTGGGTAAGAGAAATAAGATCCGACAAATTCCCATCACAAATAATTTCAGGCAAATCCTTACTGAATATCTGGAAGAGCGACAGAAATTTATGCTCGAACACCATACAGATCACCCTTATTTCTTCGTCGAAAATAAAGGTAACCAAATGTATCCCGGATTCGTTTACCGACTGGTGAAAAGCAGCATCAGCCGAGTTTCTACAGGTGAAAAAAGAAGTCCGCATGTTTTAAGGCATAGTTTTGCTACAGCCATGCTCAATCACGGTGCCGATATCAATGCCATTAAAGAACTTCTTGGTCATAGTAGTCTCGCCGCCACACAGGTGTACACCCATAATTCCATAGAAAAACTGAAGGAAATTTATAAACAAGCCTTCCCCAAAGCATAACTCATTAAAAACTAAAAATTATGAAAGTGAAAGTTCAATCCATCCATTTTACTGCCGATCGGAAACTCCTGCAATTCGTAGAAGAAAAAGTGGACAAGCTGACGCAGTTTTATGAAGCGATTATTGAAAGCGAAGTCTACTTGCGACTGGATAAATCGGACGATAAAGGCAATAAGATTGCAGAAATTAAAATATCAGCCCCGGGAAAAACGATGTTTGCCCGTGAACAATGTAAAACATTTGAAGAAGCTACGGATAATGCTGTGGAAGCACTTCGAAAGCAAATTACAAAGCATAAAGAAAAGCAAAGAGGAAGTTGATTCCTTTTCCATATAGAAACGAAAAGCCTGCTTATTTAAGCGGGCTTTTAAATTTTCATTAAGAGGTCTGAAATAGGGCATGTTTAACTTTTATCCCCGCTATCTTTTACCGGAAAGGCAGGGGAAGAGTAAAAAAGCATTTTTTTTCAATTCTTTTCAATAATTTAAGTGCTTCCGCTTGTTTGAAATAAAGAATTTACTAAATTTGCAGTCCCATTTTGGGGATTGTCTTGTAGTGAATTGATATTCAAGCCGATGTAGCTCAGCTGGTCAGAGCTACTGATTTGTAATCAGTAGGTCGGGGGTTCGAATCCCTCCATCGGCTCAAGTTTGAATCGTCTGGGTGGAGTTGAAAAATCTCCTTCCGGTGAAAAGGACACCTCAGGGTCCGGGGTGTTTGTGATGATCGGGGAGATAGCCAAGTGGCCAACGGCAACAGACTGTAAATCTGTCCTCTTCGGAGTTCGAAGGTTCGAATCCTTCTCTCCCCACAAGGTTCTTTGAAGTAGAAAATTCGTCTTCCGTCCCCACATCTGCGGAAGAGACACTCCCTGAAAAGCCGGATTATTGGCTTTGAAAAGAGGATCAGAAATAAGCGGAAGTAGCTCATTTGGTAGAGCATCAGCCTTCCAAGCTGAGGGTAGCGAGTTCGAGCCTCGTCTTCCGCTCAATTAAGAGAAAAAGTGCAGCGAAAGCTAAACGAGTAGGGATAAAAGCTGAAATAACCGGTTTGCCGGAGAAAATCAGCAGAAGTTAAAAGAATTTAAATGTGATGCCTGAGGCATTGTATTAATTTGTAACTTCACGCCCCGTAAAAATCAGATTGCCGGCGGGTCGGAAAGGCGGATAAAACCCTGAACAGAGGAAATTAACCCCGAGGAAAGGAATCAACAACGTTCTTTAATACCCGCCAATGTAGCTCAGTCGGTAGAGCACATCCATGGTAAGGATGAGGTCACCAGTTCGATTCTGGTCATTGGCTCAATTAAAATTAACATTAACACAATAAATAACACCTTCATAAAATGGCTAAAGAGAAATTTGATCGTTCCAAGCCACACGTAAACATTGGAACCATTGGTCACGTTGACCACGGTAAGACCACTCTTACTGCTGCAATTACAAACGTGCTGTCACAGCAAGGTTTGGCCGAGAAGAGGGATTTCTCCTCTATCGATAACGCTCCAGAAGAAAAAGAGCGTGGTATCACCATTAATACTGCACACGTCGAATATCAGACCATGAACCGTCACTATGCGCACGTCGACTGTCCAGGTCACGCCGACTACGTGAAGAACATGGTTACAGGTGCTGCCCAGATGGATGGAGCCATTCTTGTGGTTGCTGCAACTGACGGTCCTATGCCTCAGACTCGCGAGCATATCCTGCTGGCGCGCCAGGTAGGTGTTCCTAAAATTGTGGTGTTCATGAACAAAGTAGATGCGGTTGACGATCCTGAATTGTTAGACCTCGTTGAAATGGAAATCCGTGAACTGCTTTCGTTCTATGATTATGATGGTGATAATACACCTATCATTCGTGGTTCGGCTTTGGGTGGATTGAATCTGGATGCGAATTGGGTACCAAAAATTATGGAACTCATGGAAGCAGTAGATACTTTCATTCCGCTGCCTCCGCGTGAAGTTGACAAACCATTCCTGATGCCGATCGAGGACGTGTTCTCTATCACAGGTCGTGGTACTGTTGCTACAGGTCGTATCGAGCGTGGTGTTATCAACTCTAATGATTCCGTTGAAATCATCGGTATGCAATCTGGAGAAATTGACTTCTACTGTTACAGGTGTGGAGATGTTCCGTAAGATTCTTGACCGTGGTGAAGCCGGTGATAACGTGGGTTTGCTCCTGCGTGGTATCGAGAAAACCGATATCCGTCGCGGAATGGTAATCGCTAAACCCGGTTCTATTAAGCCTCATGCTAAATTCAAAGCGGAAATCTATGTATTGAAGAAGGAAGAAGGTGGTCGTCACACTCCTTTCCACAATAAATACCGCCCTCAATTCTACTTCCGTACAACTGACGTAACCGGTGAAATCACACTTCCTGAAGGACGTGAGATGGTAATGCCGGGCGATAACGTAACGATCACTGTTGAATTGATTCAACCGATCGCTATGGATAAAGGTCTCCGTTTCGCTATCCGCGAAGGTGGACGTACCGTTGGTGCCGGTCAGGTAACTGAAATTCTCGAATAGTAGAGTATAAAATTGACAGGTGTTCGTCCCGGCCATACGGTTGGGACGCACCTGTTTATAAAGTTTAAGGTTTAAAGTTCAAGGTTCAAGGTTTAAAGTTCAAGGTTCAAGGTTTAAAGTTCAAGGTTTAAGGTTTAAAGTTTGAGGTTTAAGGTTTAAAGTTTGAGGTTTAAAGTTCGAGGTTTGAGGTTTAAAGTTCAGGGTTTAAAGTCCAAGGTTTAAGGTTTAAGGTTCTAAGTTTATAGGAATAGTTGAATGAATGAATTTTGGTGTAAAACCCAATGCATAAACTTCGAAAGCCAATTCTCAAAACCGGAATCCTAAAAGCCGAAAACCAATTGCCAAAGCAAACTGCCGGTAGCCGGTAGCTGGAAGCTGGTAGCCCCAAAGCAAGCAGCGAGAAGCAAGAAGCAAGTAGCCAGCAGCAAGCAGCCGGAAGGCGGATAAAAATAAATAAACACCATATCAATTACGGGTGTAGCTCAATTGGTAGAGTAGTGGTCTCCAAAACCATTGGCTGGGAGTTCGAGTCTCTCCACCCGTGCACATTAAAACAGTAAAGATTACTTATCACATTGTCATCATGGAAAAGATCAAATTATATATTCAGGATTCTTACAACGAACTGATGAATAAGGTTTCATGGCCTACCTAGAATGAATTGCAGAGTAGTGCCATAGTGGTGCTTGTCGCCACGCTGATATTTGGCTTTGTGATTTTCTTTATTGATTTTCTGTTCCAGGGAGCATTGAATGTTGTTTATAATCTCTTCGCTTAACTCATTAAGTCATGACAGAGACGACAACCGGCAATAAGAAATGGTATGTCATCCGTGCCATCAGCGGAAAGGAGAAAAAGGTAAAACAATATATCGAAAGTGAAATTGTTCGTACCGGCCTTCAGGACTATGTATCACAGGTGCTCATACCCATGGAGAAGTTTTACCAGATAAAAGATGGTAAAAAAGTAAGTAAGGAAAGAGCCCATCTTCCGGGTTATGTATTGATAGAAGCAGATCTGATAGGTGAAATTCCACATATCATTCAAAATACTACCGGTGTAATCGGATTCCTTGGCCCAAAAGGCGAAGCTCCAACACCACTCCGGCAAACGGAAGTGAACAGAATTCTCGGAAAAGTGGATGAACTCCACGATAGTGAAGAGGTAATCAACATACCTTTTGTAGTGGGTGAAACGGTGAAAGTGACCGACGGACCCTTTAACAGTTTCTCAGGAGTGATTGAAGAAGTGAACGAAGAGAAAAAGAAACTGAAAGTGATGGTGAAAATCTTCGGGCGTAAAACACCGCTTGAATTAAGTTACATGCAAGTAGAAAAAGAATCGTAAACTGATTGTCTGAAGTCATTGCCGGTTAGCTTCCACTCCGGCGCTGATGAATCTTCTCCTCTAAGACATAGGTACCGAGTAATAAAAACAGAACTAATGGCAAAAGAAATAGGCGCACTGATCAAATTACAGGTGAAAGGCGGCGCTGCAAATCCTGCACCACCAATCGGACCGGCTCTCGGTGCGAAAGGGGTTAATATCATGGAGTTCTGCAAGCAGTTCAACGGACGCACGCAGGACAAAGCAGGGCAGATACTGCCGGTAATTATCACTGTATACACGGATAAGTCATTTGACTTTATCATCAAAACCCCTCCAGCATTCATACAGCTGATGGAGGTGGCTAAAATTCAAAAAGGTTCAGCTGAATCTAACCGTAAAAAAGTTGGAACTGTAACCTGGGATCAGGTCCGTACCATTGCCGAAGGGAAAATGGTTGACATGAACTGCTTCACTATCGAATCTGCTATGAAAATGATTGCAGGATCGGCACGTAGTGCAGGTATTAATGTAGAAGGAACCGCTCCCTGGGAGTAGTAAGTCTGATCGCGGTACCGGGAATCGCTAGCTGCTTCCCGTGATCCGGTACCAAAACAATTAATAAACTCAGAATCACCAAATGGCTAAGTTAACGAAGAACCAAAAGGTAGCTTATGCGAAAGTAGACGCTGACAAAGCCTACAACCTGCAAGATGCCACCAAACTTGTGAAGCAAGTATCCTTCACCAAGTTTGATGAATCAGTTGACCTGAGTGTACGACTGGGAGTAGATCCGCGTAAAGCCAATCAAATGGTACGTGGTATCGTTACCCTGCCACACGGAACCGGTAAAACCGTTCGCGTGTTGGTATTGTGCACTCCTGACAAAGAGCAGGAAGCTCGTGATGCCGGCGCTGACCATGTGGGTCTTGATGATTACATCCAGAAAATCGAAGGCGGTTGGACAGATGTGGATATCGTGATCACCATGCCAGGCGTAATGGCAAAAGTGGGTAAACTGGGTAAAATCCTGGGCCCCCGAAATCTCATGCCTAACCCTAAAACCGGTACCGTTACAAACGATGTCGGCAAAGCGGTTAAGGAAGTGAAAGCGGGTAAAATCGACTTCAAAGTAGATAAAACCGGAATCATCCATGCCTCTATCGGCAAGGTGTCTTTCGATGCTGCTAAGTTGTACGATAACGCTCATGAATTGCTTCAGACCATCGTAAAGCTCAAACCATCTGCCGCAAAAGGAACTTACCTCAGAAGTATTTCCTTAAGCAGTACGATGAGCCCGGGCATTCGCATTGATGCGAAAAATGTTGCCGGGTAAAACATCTAACACGAATTCGTCACATGACAAGAGAAGAAAAAAACAAGATCATCGATGAATTGGTGGGAACACTGAGTCAATACAGTAATTTTTATATCACCGATATAGAAACCCTGAACTCAGAAAAAACCTCCAAGCTGCGTCGTCATTGCTTTAATAAGCAAGTGCAGCTGAAGGTGGCAAAAAATTCTCTGATTAAAAAAGCATTGGAAAAGATCGAAGGCGATTTCAGCCAGTTGATCCCTACACTGAAAGGTTCATCCGCTATCATGGCATCTGAATCAGCCAGTCTTCCTGCTAAAATGATCAAGGATTTCCGCAAAGAAAGCGGTAAAGATGCCACTAAACCTGCATTGAAGAGCGCTTATATCGACGGTGGAATTTACGTTGGCGACAATCAGCTCGATGCACTCGCATCACTGAAGTCCAAAAACGAACTCATCGGCGATGTTATCGGACTCCTTCAGTCACCTGCAAAATCTGTTATCTCCGGCCTCAAAGGTCAGGGTGCAAAGATTGCCGGTATCCTCAAAACCCTGGAAGAGCGTGCCGCTTAAGCCGAAGGGCATAACAGCTACGTGGGAAAAATTCCAAAAGTATTCATCAAAAAAAATCATCAAGTAACTCCTTAAAAAATCAATAAAATGGCAGATTTGAAAGCATTCGCTGAACAACTCGTAAATCTTACAGTGAAAGAAGTTCAGGAACTTGCAACTATCCTGAAAGACGAATATGGTATTGAACCCGCTGCTGCAGCTGTTGCAGTTGCTGCTCCCGGAGCAGGTGGTGGTGCCGAAGTCGCTGAAGAAAAAACATCTTTTGATGTGATTCTGAAAGCTGCAGGTGCAAATAAACTTGCAATCGTGAAATTGGTAAAAGACCTTACCGGTCTTGGACTGAAAGAAGCAAAAGACCTCGTTGATGGCGCACCAAAACCAGTAAAAGAAGGTGTATCTAAAGACGAAGCCAATGCATTGAAGCAACAGCTTTCAGATGCAGGAGCGGAAGTTGAAGTCAAATAATTGACTCTCAGTCTTCTAATAGACCTGTTCCACCCGTTCGGTGGAACAGGTCTTTCCCATTTTCTAAACACCTCGCAAGAGGGTTCCGAACGGTTGTTAATTAACAATTAAAACTCCTTCGCCTTGACTACGAAAACAAGTCTCTCTTCAGAGAAGTCAGTAACCAACCGAGTTAATTTCAGTAAAAACAAACACAGGATTGAATACCCTGATTTTCTTGAAATCCAATTGAAATCATTCAAGGATTTCTTCCAGCTGGAAACAACAGCTGATAACCGCACCGAAGAAGGGCTTTATAAGGTGTTCAGCGAGAATTTCCCGATCACCGACTCCCGAAATAATTTCGTGCTGGAGTTCCTCGATTATTTCGTGGATCCTCCCCGTTATGCCCTCGATGAATGTATCGAACGTGGCTTGACTTACAGCGTTCCGCTGAAAGCGAAACTGAAACTCTATTGTACAGATCCTGAACATGAGGATTTTGAAACAATTGTGCAGGACGTTTACCTCGGTACTATTCCCTACATGACACCGAAAGGTACATTCGTGATCAATGGTGCAGAGCGTGTAGTGGTTTCCCAGCTTCACCGTTCACCCGGTGTGTTCTTCGGACAAAGCCGTCATGCCAATGGTACTAAATTGTACTCCGCACGTGTGATTCCTTTCAAAGGTTCATGGATCGAATTTGCGACAGACATCAACAATGTGATGTATGCGTATATCGACAGAAAAAAGAAATTCCCCGTTACCACCTTGCTGCGTGCAATCGGTTATCAAACGGATAAAGATATCCTCGAGCTTTTTGGTCTCGCGGATGAAGTGAAAGTAAGTAAGGCCGGTCTCAAAAAAGTAGTGGGTCGTAAACTGGCCGCTCGTGTTTTGAAGAGCTGGCTGGAAGACTTCGTAGATGAAGATACCGGTGAAGTAGTTTCCATCGAAAGGAATGAAGTGATCCTCGAAAGAGAAACCATTCTGGAAGATGATCATATCGATATGATCGTTGATGCGAGTGTAAAATCGGTTATCCTGCACAAGGAAGATGCGAACACCAACGATTATGCGATCATCTACAACACCCTTCAGAAAGATACTTCAAACTCTGAGAAGGAAGCCGTAGAACATATCTATCGTCAGCTGAGAAATGCCGAGCCACCCGATGAAGAAACAGCGCGTGGTATCATCGACAAGCTCTTTTTCTCCGATAAGCGGTATGACCTCGGACAAGTAGGTCGTTTCCGACTGAACCGTAAATTGAATTTAAATACAGCGATTGATACGAAGGTGTTGACGAAAGAAGACATCATCGCGATCATTAAATATCTCATTGAACTGATCAATGCGAAAACAATTGTAGATGATATCGATCACTTGAGTAATCGTCGTGTTCGTACTGTCGGTGAGCAATTGTATTCTCAGTTTGGTGTTGGTCTTGCCCGTATGGCACGTACCATTCGTGAGCGGATGAACGTTCGTGACAATGAAGTGTTCACGCCTGCTGATCTGATCAATGCGAAAACATTAAGTAGTGTTATTAACTCCTTCTTCGGTACGAATCAGCTGAGCCAGTTCATGGATCAGACGAATCCGCTCGCAGAAATCACCCACAAGCGCCGTCTTTCGGCCCTGGGACCCGGTGGTCTTTCCCGTGAGCGTGCAGGTTTTGAAGTACGTGACGTTCACTATACCCACTACGGCAGATTGTGTACCATCGAAACACCGGAAGGACCGAATATCGGTTTGATTTCTTCCCTCTGTGTGTATGCGAAAATTAATAACCTCGGATTTATCTCCACACCGTATCGCCCTGTGAACACAGGTAAAGTGGATACAAGTGGTGACAATATCATTTACCTGACTGCTGAAGAAGAAGATTCGAAAGTAATTGCTCAGGCGAATGCTCCTGTTGATGAAGCCGGAAACTTTACCGGAGGGCGTATCAAAGCGCGTTTCGAAGGAGATTTCCCGATCGTTGAACCGGAAGAATTACACCTGATTGACGTTGCTCCAAATCAGATTGCCTCTATCGCCGCTTCACTCATTCCGTTCCTTGAACATGATGATGCGAACCGTGCCCTGATGGGATCAAACATGCAACGCCAGGCAGTTCCATTGCTTCGTCCACAAGCTCCGATTGTAGGAACCGGTCTGGAAGGACATGTGGTACGCGATAGCCGTGTATTGATCAACTCTGATTACGCCGGAGTAGTGGAGTATGTGGATGCGAATGAAATTCATGTGCGTAATTTCAGAAACGAAGACGAGAAACTCATCAGTTTTGATGACGATGTACGTATTTATAAACTCACCAAGTTTCAGAAAACCAATCAGAATACCTGTATCAACTTAAAGCCGATTGTAAGGAAAGGCGATAAGGTGAAACAACATCAGGTACTCTGTGAAGGATATGCAACACAAGGCGGAGAACTGGCGCTCGGACGTAACCTCAAGGTGGCATTCATGCCGTGGAAAGGGTACAACTTCGAGGATGCTATCGTGATTTCTGAGCGTGTGGTGCGTGAAGATATCTTCACCTCCATTCACGTGGATGAATACAGTCTGGAAGTACGTGATACCAAACGCGGACTGGAAGAGTTAACTGCGGATATCCCTAACGTGAGTGAAGAAGCGACACGTGAACTCGATGAACATGGACTTATCCGTGTAGGTGCTGAAGTAGGTGAAGGAGATATCCTCATCGGAAAAATCACTCCGAAAGGCGAAACAGATCCTTCTCCTGAAGAGAAACTGCTTCGTGCCATCTTCGGTGATAAAGCCGGTGATGTGAAGGATGCTTCGCTGAAAGTACCACCATCAGTAAAAGGTGTCGTTATTGATAAAAAATTATTCTCACGTGCGATTAAAGATAAGCGCAGCCGTGATGAAGAGAAAAATATCGTTGCCCGTTTTGATGCAGAACAGGACAAAGACCTGGCTGAATTGAAAGTGCAGTTGGTAGATAAGTTGTTTGTTCTTGTTAGCGGAAAAACATCGCAAGGTGTCATCAACGCCTACAAAGAAGTGGTGATTCCAAAAGGATCGAAGTTTACGCAGAAGATGTTGGTGGATATTGATTACAATAACATCAATCCGACCAAGTGGACAACGGATAAAGAGAAGAATGAGCAAATCACTCGTCTGCTGACGAACTATAACGTGAAGGCGAATGAAGTCATTGCTTCGTACAAGCGGAAGAAATTCCAGGTACAGATTGGTGATGAATTACCAACCGGTATCATGCAACTTGCAAAAGTTTACATCGCTAAAAAGCGTAAGCTGAAAGTAGGTGATAAGATGGCAGGACGTCACGGAAATAAAGGGATTGTTGCACGTATTGTTCGTGATGAAGATATGCCTTATCTCGATGACGGTACTCCTGTTGATATCGTGTTGAATCCATTGGGTGTACCATCAAGGATGAACCTCGGACAGATTTATGAAACTGTATTGGCCTGGGCAGGTGAAAAGCTGGGTGTGAAGTTCGCTACTCCGATTTTTGACGGAGCAACCCTCGCTGAAATCGATCATTATGTGACGAAGGCGGGCTTGCCGAAATTCGGATCATCGTATTTATGGGATGGTGGAACAGGAGATCGCTTCCATCAGCCGGCAACCGTAGGTATCATCTATATGCTGAAACTCGGACATATGGTGGATGATAAGATGCATGCCCGTTCTATAGGACCTTATTCATTAATTACGCAACAACCGCTCGGTGGTAAAGCACAGTTCGGAGGTCAGCGTTTTGGTGAGATGGAGGTTTGGGCCATTGAAGCCTTTGGTGCAGCCAATATCCTGCAGGAATTACTGACAGTGAAATCGGATGATGTAATGGGTCGTGCGAAAGCATACGAAGCGATTGTTAAAGGTGACAATATGCCGACTCCCGGAATTCCGGAATCCTTCAATGTATTACTGCACGAATTACAAGGTCTCTGTCTCAAAGTTACCTTAGACTAACAGCAGGGAATTATTCACTTATTAATTATCACCGACTAACGTTTACGTTATACCGATAAAAAAAACATGGCGGCTAAAAAAGATCAAAAGCTGAAAAGCAATTTCACAAAAATAACCATCAGCCTTGCGAGTCCTGAGAATATCCTGGAACATAGCAGTGGCGAGGTGCTCAAGCCGGAAACCATCAACTACCGTACTTATAAGCCGGAACGCGATGGTCTCTTCTGCGAGCGCATTTTCGGTCCTGTGAAGGATTGGGAGTGTCATTGTGGTAAGTATAAAAGAATTCGTTACAAAGGCATCGTATGTGACCGTTGTGGCGTGGAAGTTACCGAGAAGAAAGTGCGTCGCGAGCGTATGGGTCATATTACCCTTACTGTTCCTGTAGCACATATCTGGTACTTCCGTTCATTGCCAAATAAGATCGGTTACCTGTTGGGATTACCCACCAAGAAACTTGATCTGATTATTTACTACGAGCGTTACGTAGTTATTCAGGCCGGTATCAAATCAGAAGATGGTGTGAACTATCTCGACTTCCTCACCGAAGAAGAGTACCTCGCCATCATGGAGACGCTGCCGAAGGAAAATCATCACCTTGATGATAAAGACCCGAATAAGTTTATCGCGAAGATGGGTGCCGATGCGCTCTTCGATTTATTGTCGAGACTGGAACTGGATCTGTTGAGTTTCAAACTTCGTCACCAGGCGAATACAGAGACCAGTCAGCAACGTAAAAATGAAGCGTTGAAGCGTCTGCAAGTAGTGGAGGCTTTCCGTCAGGCAAATACACATATTGAAAACCGTCCAGAGTGGATGATCGTGAAAGTTGTTCCGGTTATTCCACCTGAATTGCGTCCGTTGGTGCCACTAGATGGTGGACGTTTCGCAACGTCGGATTTAAATGATTTATACCGTCGTGTGATCATCCGTAACAACCGTTTGAAGCGCCTTATCGAGATCAAAGCTCCTGAGGTAATTCTACGGAATGAAAAGCGAATGCTGCAGGAAGCGGTAGATTCCCTTTTTGACAATAGCCGTAAAGTAAATGCGGTGAAGACAGAAAGTAACCGTGCCTTGAAATCACTTTCGGATTCATTGAAAGGAAAGCAAGGTCGTTTCCGTCAGAACCTGCTCGGTAAACGTGTGGATTACTCTGCCCGTTCTGTCATCGTCGTAGGTCCTGAAATGAAATTGCACGAATGCGGTCTGCCGAAAGATATGGCTGCCGAACTTTTCAAACCATTCATCATTCGTAAAATGATTGAAAGGGGAGTCGTGAAGACAGTGAAGAGCGCGAAGAAAATTGTTGATAGAAAGGATGCTATCGTTTGGGATATTCTGGAGAATGTTCTGAAAGGACATCCTGTGATGCTCAACCGTGCTCCAACACTGCATAGATTAGGTATCCAGGCTTTTCAGCCGAAGCTGATCGAAGGAAAAGCAATTCAGTTGCATCCGCTCGTGTGTACAGCCTTCAACGCTGACTTTGACGGTGACCAGATGGCGGTGCATCTTCCATTGGGAAATGCCGCGATCCTGGAAGCCCAGATGTTGATGCTGGCTTCTCATAATATCCTGAACCCTGCCAATGGTGCTCCTATTACCGTTCCTTCTCAGGACATGGTACTGGGTCTTTACTACATCACTAAAGGACGTAAGTCTACGGATGAGGTGAAGGTAAAAGGAGAAGGACTTTCCTTCTATTCTTCGGAAGAAGTGGTGATCGCTTACAATGAAGATCGCATTGATCTGCATGCATGGATTAAAGTGAAAGCCAACGTTAAAGAGGACGGTGAGCTAAAAAACAGATTGATTGAAACAACGGTAGGTCGTGTACTCTTCAATGAAGTGGTACCACCACGTGCCGGATATATCAATGAATTACTGACGAAGAAATCTCTTCGTGAAATCATCGGAAATGTACTCAAGGAAACAGGTATTGCAATAGCAGCACGATTCCTTGATGATATTAAAGATCTTGGTTTCCGCATGGCTTTCAGAGGAGGACTTTCTTTCAACCTGAATGATGTAATTATTCCGGTGGAGAAAGTGAAACTGGTAGAAAAAGCCAATCAGGAAGTAGAAGAGGTGATGAGTAACTACAATATGGGTTTCATCACCAACAACGAACGATACAATCAGGTGATTGATATCTGGAGCCGTACCAACTCACGTCTTACAGATACTTTGATGAATCAGATGAAGAATGATAAGCAGGGCTTCAACTCTGTTTACATGATGCTTGATTCCGGTGCCCGTGGATCCAAAGAGCAGATTCGTCAGTTAGGTGGAATGAGGGGACTGATGGCGAAACCGCAAAAATCAGGATCAACAGGAGGGGAGATCATCGAGAATCCGATTCTTTCTAATTTTAAAGAAGGTCTTTCTATCCTTGAGTATTTCATCTCCACCCACGGAGCGCGTAAAGGTCTTGCCGATACCGCTCTTAAGACGGCAGATGCGGGTTACCTGACACGTCGTCTTGTTGACGTTGCACAGGATGTAATTATCACTGATCCGGATTGCGGAACATTGCGCGGATTAGCGATGACAGCATTGAAGAATCAGGAAGATGTGGTAGAATCATTGTATGACCGGATTCTTGGTCGTGTATCTGTTCACCATGTTTATCATCCGCAAACCGGTGAGCTGCTGGTTAAATCAGGAGAAGAAATCAATGAAGATGTTGCATCTAAAATTGAGAATTCACCGATCATGATTGTGGAGATTCGTTCTGTACTTACCTGTGAATCCAAGAAGGGTGTTTGCGGACGTTGTTATGGACGAAACCTCGCTTCCGGACGCATGGTGCAGAAGGGAGAGGCTGTAGGAGTTATTGCAGCGCAGTCCATCGGTGAGCCCGGTACACAGCTTACACTCCGTACGTTCCACGTCGGTGGTGTGGCCGTGAAAGGTGCAACAGAAACTTCGTTTGTTGCCAGGTTTAACGGTATCATAGAATTTGAAGAAGTACGTACAATCAAGAGTGGTAAAAAGGGTGAAGAGACAGATATCGTTATCGGTCGTTCAGGTGAGGTTCGGATTATTGATTCGAATACACGTGCTGTGCTTTATTCCGGTATCGTTCCTTATGGTTCGCATATTTTTGTGAAAGAAGGACAAACCGTAAAGACCGGAGATATGATCTGCGAATGGGATCCATTTAATGCAGTGATCATTTCTGAGTTTGGAGGTAAAGTGGCTTTTGAACATATTGAAGAAGGCATTACTTTCAAAGAAGAGTCCGATGAACAAACCGGCTTTAAGGAGAAAGTAGTAATTGATAGCAGAGATAAAACGAAGATTCCGGTTATTAAAATTGTAAGCGGTAAGGAAACGATCAAAGCATACAATATTCCGGTAGGTGCGCATATCACAGTTAGTGAAGGAGATAAAATCGAGCCGGGAGAAATCCTTGTTAAGATTCCTCGTCAGATGGGTCGTACTGGTGATATCACCGGTGGTCTGCCACGTGTTACGGAATTGTTCGAAGCACGTAACCCAAGTAATCCTGCTGTCGTTTCTGAAATTGACGGTGTGGTGAGCTACGGTGGTGTGAAGCGCGGTAATCGTGAAACCATTATCACTGCGCGTGATGGTGAAGTGAAAAAATATCTTGTACCATTGAGTAAGCATATTCTTGTTCAGGATGGAGACTTTATCCGTGCAGGACAAGCGCTTTCTGATGGAGCAATTACACCGAGCGATATCCTTGCGATCAAAGGACCAACAGCAGTTCAGGAATACCTGGTGAATGAAATTCAGGAGGTATATCGTCTGCAGGGTGTGAAGATCAATGATAAGCATTTTGAAACCATCGTGCGTCAGATGATGCGTAAAGTCATCATCGAAGATCCGGGTGATACCCGCTTCCTCGAAAGAGAGTCAGTGAATAAAATCGATTTCAGTACGGAGAATGATTCGATCATTGATAAGAAGGTTGTTGTAGAGCCGGGAGATTCACCAAGGTTCAAAGCCGGACAGATTGTTACACTTCGTCAGTTGCGTGATGAAAACTCGCATCTCAAGCGTAAAGATCTTCGCATCGTGGAAGCCCGCGACGCTACTCCTGCCACTTCGTCACCGTTATTACAAGGAATTACACAGGCATCGTTGCATACCAAGAGCTGGATCTCTGCAGCGTCCTTCCAGGAAACCACCAAAGTACTCAATGAAGCTGCCATTCGCGGAAGCATTGATTACCTCAACGGACTCAAGGAAAACGTTATCGTGGGACATCTTATCCCCGCAGGTACCGGATTACGCGAGTACGAAAAACTCATCGTTGGATCTCAGGAAGAATATGACTTACTTATGGCTTCCAAAAAAGAAGCAGAAGAAGTTTAAAATTATCAAAATTGTACTCAGAAACGCCCCAATATGGGGCGTTTCTGCTTTAACAACTATTACGAAACCTGCCTGCAGGCAGGCAGGTTTCGTACATTCGTAAATTAGCGGATTCGCCCATTCGTACATTCGTAAATTAGCGGATTCGTCCATTCGTATTTCGTAATTTCGTATCCCGGAAGCAGAGAAAAGAAGGATGAAGGCGTTCATCCTTATTTTCACGCTTCCGGGAATATTCGTAATTTCGTAACCCCAATAAGTTTCATTCTAACCCAAAATCAATATGGAAAACCAGAATAATAACCCCAACCAACTCAATATAGAACTCTCCGAAGAAATCGCTGAAGGAATATATTCCAATCTCGCCATCATTACACACTCCAATGCAGAGTTCGTGGTTGATTTTGTGAAAGTGATGCCCGGTGTACCGAAAGCCAGAGTGAAGTCAAGAATTGTATTGACACCTCAACATGCAAAGCGTTTATTAAGTGCGTTAGCAGACAATGTACAGAAGTATGAAGCGGTACACGGTACGATTAAGCAAACGGATAGTGTGGGCTTGCCAATGAATTTTGGGGGTCCTACCGCCCAGGCCTGATCTTGCCCTGTAGCATTTTTTGTTGCTGTGTGTTAGCGAATCGATTCTATTCCGTCAATTGCTATTGAGCTGCTAGAAGTGTGTATGAGCCTCAGCATTAGAATTGAACAAAATACCCTGTTGGAGGTGGAAATGCTTGCTTGTTAACCTGCTGTTTACTTCACACGGAAAATAAACTATTGCAGGATTTTCACGTAAAACTACTGAATGATTCAAGGACCATGGTATGTTAAGTTCTGGTGGCTGATAAAAGTTCTGGCTTTTTTAGTGTCCTGCTGGTTTATTTATTTTCATTTCAACCGGCAATGGGTCGGGCTCGGTGATACATGGACAAGTCTCGAATTATTTTTTAAACCGGAGCATAGCATCTGGTTGATCACGGTCTTTATGCTGGCTGTTTTGAACTGGAGCACGGAAGCAATAAAATGGAAATATCTGATCAAGAAAATAGAGGTGGTTTCTTTTTTCAGAGCTATGCGTGCAGTCTTTAACGGAATCACGGTGAGTTTTTTTACACCGAATCGCTCCGGTGAGTTTGCCGGAAGGATTATCTATCTCCACCCTGATAACAGAGTGAAAGGGGCATTGCTTTCATTGCTGGGAAGTACATCACAGTTGTTGTTAACCTTTCAGGCGGGTTTGGTGGCTTTGCTGTTTTATCTGCCTTTATTTTTGGAGATGGAATCACAGGTCTTGTTTTTCTGGCGTGTACTGATTGTATTGATAATCGTATTACTTAGTATAGGATGGTGGAAGTTGCCGCGTCTCGTAAAGTGGATTGATGCCATGAACATCAGAAGTGCATGGAAAGAAAAAGTGCATGTATGGGATCTCTGTTCTAATGGTGATTTGTTGTTTGTATGGTCTATGTCCTTTTTTCGTTATGTTGTTTTTACAATGCAACAATTATTACTCTATAAAATGCTGGACTTTCATCCACCGGTTCTTGAGATGGCCGGTTTGTCTGCTTTATCATTCATGCTTATTACTGCAATTCCAAGTATTGCTCTGGGAGAATTGGGGATTCGAGGCAGTGTGAATCTTGCTATATTTGGCTTTGCAGGGGCTTTATCATCTTCCATTCTGCTGGTAACGTTTAGTATCTGGTGTATAAATTTGGCCTTCCCTGCAATAATGGGAGCGACATCAGTGTTGTTTCTTAAAGTCAGGAATAAAGTAATTTTATAAAGTCATGGCAATGGTCTTCCTCCTTTTGAATTTAGGTTATGCCCTGTTGCTTATTTATTATTCCCGGGGATGGAAGATGGCAATCAGAAACGTGCCGGGAAACTTGTCTGATAACGAACTTCCACATGTTTCGGTACTGCTACCCGTTAGGAATGAATCAGAGAATATTTCTTCTTTTATCCAATCCTTGCAAAGTCAGAATTTCCCTGCTGAAAAAGTAGAATGGATCGTCGTCGATGATCATAGTGAGGATGATACGTGGAAGAAATTATCCATCCTCAATGACCCCCGACTAAAAATAGTTCGCTTACAGGATGCTGCCCGTCAGGGAAAGAAAGCTGCGCTAACAGCAGGCGTGCATGCAGCAACAAGTGAATGGATCATTACCGGGGATGCTGATTGTAAGATGACAGAGAACTGGATACGTGCATTGGTAACGAAGGGTGTTGCTGCTGATGCGATGATGGTATGTGGTTTGGTGAAAGTGGAGGACGAAGGAAGGGCGATTACTGCATTTCAGGCGATGGAGACTGCTGTACTGCAATCCTGCGGTGCAGGGTCGCTTCAAAATGGATTTCCTCTGTTGAACACAGGGGCGAGTCTGGCTTTTCGTAAAAGTGCATGGCTGAAAGCAGATGGTTACCGGCAGCAGCAGCATATCGCTTCCGGTGATGATACGTTTCTCATGCTGAGCTTCAATAGTTTTTTTCCGGGAAAAGTGGTTCCGCTTGTTGCTCCTTATGCAGTAGTTTCAACACGGCCGATGCAATCGGTAATGAATGTCATTCAGCAACGCTTACGCTGGAATGGTAAAGTAAAACATTATCCGGTAGGATATATTCATTTCGTCGGACTTTTGGTGATGGGAGCAGCGATAGCTTTCGTTTGCGCATTTTTTCAATTCATCATAGATAAGAGCACCATCGCTACTTTTGGTTTAGTATTCCTGCTTCGGTTTATTGCCGAGTGGATTCTCCTGAGGAATTAGGGGAAGTTGACGAACCAGTTTTTTTCACTTTATGAGATCGTGTTAATGTCGTTTTTCTATCCCTTATTTACCTTGTTTTCGCTTATAATCAGGCCGTTTGTGAACAATTCATGGAAGGGTCGTAAACTGTGAATAAAAGAGCATCATTGTTAACAGGAAGGATTTGATTTTTTAGTACTTTGCACCTGTAATAACACGTGTATGAAAAAGATAATTTATATCCTTTTATTGCTCTTAGTGCATGGTTCCCTCATCGCTCAGAAAAAGCAACCTGCTATCAAACCATTTACAAATGATGAGCTGAAAGATGCTTCCAAAGAAGCAGAAGCCTATTTTAAAGCATTGAATTATCCGATGGCGTTGAAATTGTATGAGCGTCTCGTGATCACCGAAGCGGGCAATGCGGAGTACAATCATAAATTAGGGATGTGTTATCTGTTGACCAATATTGCAAAACATAAGGCTGTACCGTATCTGGAGTTCGCAGCAAATGCAAATACTAAAGATAAGCCGAAGGATGTACTGTTTGATTTGGGCAAGGCGTATCATTATGCCGGACTCTACGACAAAGCGATCGAAACCTATGAAGCGTTTCGTGTACAAAAGGGGGGGACTGTAGATGCAAAACTGAAGTTCAACCGATGGGTGGAGTGGAGCTACAATGCCAAGAAAATTGTGGAGAATCCGGTGGCGTGTACTTTTCAAAATTTAAGTAAAACAATTAATTCAACACAAGCGGACTATCGCCCGATCATGGGTGCTGCCGATACGATCATCTATTTTAGTTCGAAAAGAAAAGGTTCAACAGGTGGACTGACGGATGATTTCGGTGATTCGCCTTCCGATGTTTATTTTTTTACGCAGAATGATACGTCCCGGTCTAAAGTGAAGAATGCGGGCATCGCTGTGAATACAGAATTTTATGAGGAGACGATGTTTTTAAATATGAATGGTGATCGCATGTTGATTTACAGAGAAGGTCCGGAAGCGAATGGTGATATTTATCTGGCGGATTTGCAGGGGAAATCATGGGCAAAGCCGGTCTTGCTGGGAAAAGATTTTCAGACGAAAGTTCTTGAAACCGGTGCTACGATGTCACCCGACGGACTCACACTTTATTTTTCTGCTGAGGCGATGGATGGCAAAACAGGGAAAGATATTTACAAGTGTACACGAACAGAATCCACAGGTTTCGGGAAGCCGGAAAAGTTGACCGGCCCTCTGAATACGGATGGAGATGAGGATAATCCTGTTTTATGGCTGGATGGAAAAACGCTCTTCTTTAGCTCTACCAATCATCAAAGCATGGGTGGATTAGATATTTTCATGAGCTATATGAGTAGTCCGAGTGAAGGCTTTGGCGCTCCAATGAATTTAGGCTATCCGATTAATTCGGTGTATGATGATTACAACATCGCTGTCACTGCCGATGGGAAGACTGCTTATTTATCGGCTGTTCGCGATAGCGGTATTGGTGATTATGATTTATACAAAGTGACCCTGGAAAAATCGCTCGTTCAAAATCCCTTGTGCTGGGTGGCGGGAAAAGGGGTGACTAATGTAGGAACTCCTGCCAAAGGCGCTTTCGCTGTGATCACCACGCCATCGAGTGGAGATGCAGTAGCCACCATGGAAACGAATGAAGCGAACGGGAGATTTGATGTCGCATTGCCTCCGGGTACATACAAGGTAGTATTGAAACATGCCAAGGCCGGAAAAGCAGAAGCGGATTTAGTCATTGAGCCGGGCACTTCACGCATGTCGGTAGAACTGAAATTTCCATAACGGTTACGTATTAACGAATTTGACATGATAAAATTAAATAAGCCACTGGCTTTTTTCGATCTCGAAACGACCGGTATTACCGTAGGTGCTGACCGCATCGTTGAAATCAGTATTTTGAAATTAATGCCGGATGGTTCAAAACCGGTGCTCACCAAGAGAGTGAATCCCGAGATACCTATTCCCGCAGGAGCATCCAAAGTGCATGGGATCTACGATCAGGATGTCGCACACGAACCTACGTTTAAGCAATTGGCTCCGGAGATTTCTGCGTTCATAGGCAATGCTGATCTGGCAGGCTATAATTCCAATAAGTTTGATATTCCGATGCTGGTGGATGAATTCCTCCGGGTGGATATTCATTTTGATATGAAGGGCCGCCGCATGGTAGATGTGCAAAATATTTTTCACAAGATGGAGCAACGCACACTTGCTGCTGCCTATAAATTTTATTGCCAGAAGGAAATAGAGAATGCCCACAGTGCAGAGGCGGATATTATCGCTACCTACGAAGTGTTTGTAGCGCAATTAGAGCGTTATCCTGACCTTGCAAAGGATGTGGAGGGGTTGCACCAGTTCACAGCGATGACACAAAACGTAGACCTCGCGGGACGCATTGTTTTTAATGAGAAGAAAGAAGAAGTGTTTAATTTTGGAAAACACAAAGGCCGTACAGTTGCCGACGTCTTCGAAAAGGAGCCGTCCTATTTCGATTGGATGTTAAAAGGTGATTTCCCGGCGGAGACAAAGCAGGTACTCACCGCCCTGCGCCTTCGGGGGATGAATTCGAAATAGCAGTTGTTGCCTGGCCAGGTTTTGAAAGACCGGTCTCTGAATTTTAATCCTAACAGTCGGAGCATTGTCGAAAACTGATTTTCAGGAAGTAATCGAAAAAAATATATAAATTTTACGGATATAGCCATAATAAATTAGAATAAATTGACTTTTTTGTCATATTTTGTTTAAATTTCGATCAAATTCGAAAAAAAAGTATTAAATTTACGGATAAATTCATAATTATGATAGATCGACATTTAGCAAAGCAAATTGCCAAACGTCTGGATGATAAAAAGGCAATCCTATTACTAGGTCCCCGGCAGGTAGGAAAGAGTACATTGTTGCAATTATTGTCATCGAAATTCAATAAGCCGGTAGTTTGGTGGGATGGAGATGAATCAGATATTCGGGCAATGTTACAGCAACCTACTTCGTCAAAGATAAAGGCGTATATAGGCAGTAATAAAACGGTTGTTATTGATGAGGCACAACGGATCGAGAATATTGGTGTCTGTTTGAAATTAATTACAGATAAATTGAAAGAGGTGAAAGTGATCGCGACAGGCTCTTCATCTTTTGAGCTTGCCAATAAAATTAATGAACCTTTAACCGGTCGTAAATGGCAGTTTAATCTGTTTCCACTTTCGTTCGGAGAAATGGTACAACACACTTCTTTGCTAGAGGAGCAGCGATTGCTTGAACATAGATTGATTTTTGGATATTATCCTGAAATAGTTTCATCAGCGGGAGACGAAGCAAAGCGATTAAAGGAATTGGCAGAAAGTTATCTGTATAAAGATATATTGATTTGGGGACGAATTCAAAAGCCGGATAAGCTGGAGAAACTGGTGCAAGCCTTGTCGTTCCAGGTGGCTCAGCTTTATAGTAATTATGAATTAGGACAACTCTGTGGTTTGAATTCTGAAACAGTGGAGTCGTACATTCAGTTACTCGAAAAGGCTTTTGTTATTTTTAGGTTGCCGGCTTATAACCGTAACCAGAGAAATGAACTGAAGAAGAGTTATAAAATCTTTTTTTATGATAACGGATTGCGAAATGCGGTCATTAACCAGTTTTCATCTGTGGCATTACGAAATGATGTTGGTCAGCTGTGGGAGAATTGGTTCGTTAGTGAGCGCATAAAATACTTGAATAATTCTCAAAAAAATGCATCTTCTTTCTTTTGGCGGACCACTGCACAGCAGGAGGTAGACTATATTGAATCTGAAAATGGTATTCTGAGTGCCTTTGAATGTAAATGGAGCGTCAAGTCGAATGGGAAAATCACCAGAGCTTTTATCAATGCCTATCCGGAAGCAGCAACCCAAGTGGTCACCCCTGAAAATGCATTTAAATTTCTGTTATAATAGGGAGGAGGATGAAGCCGGAGAGTTAAGTTGATTGTGTTGAATTTCGCTGATTAAATCTTCGTAAATCCTGTTTTCCGACTTTACTTGTCTCGGCGCAGCATATGACGAGATCACTGAGCCTTGGGTGTACGTTAGTTTATAAATTTTAATTGGGATATTGATTTGACCGTTCTTTAAAAATATTCATTATAAAATTAGATGCTTTTCAAAAAAAATCATACATTCGTCATATACTTTCATATCATGAAAAAGCATCTGCTTCTGAACTTTTTAGCATTATTATGTTTTTTTCAAACGTCCAAAGCTCAATGGGTAACGATACCGGATATAAATTTTTCAAATTGGTTAAATTCGAATGCTTTGTCAGTTTGCATGAATGGGAATCAATTGGATACCACATGTAGTGCTTTGTTAATTTCTAAGGGTGTATCCCTTGATAACCTTAATATTTCTGACTTGACCGGTATTTCTTATTTCGATAGTCTGGAAAGGATTGATTGTGACTTTAACAATTTAACTACTTTTCCAAGATTGCCGGAATTTTTATTGGAATTGAATTGTCAGGACAATAATTTAACTTCTTTACCTGACTTGCCTCCGAATTTGTTTAATTTAAAAGTGATGAATAACAATTTAACTTCTCTGCCTGCAAATTTGCCACTTACTTTAACTACATTAAATTGCGGCAATAATTTGATATCAGCATTGCCTCCCTTACCAAATGGATTGAAAAGGCTTGCTTATTTTGTCAATTCTATTTCTTCCATTTCTGTTTTACCTGATTCATTATACTCATTAGATTGTTCTCTTAATAACATTACTTCTTTACCATCGTTTCCGAATACATTAACGTATATCAATTGTTTGAATAACTTATTATCATCACTTCCTGCATTGCCCGAATCTTTGATATCACTCGATTGCCGATACAATCTTTTGGATTCGTTACCTATTTTACCTAACGGAATAGAAAGATTATATTGTAGTGATAATTTATTGACAAATTTGCCGATACTACCCTCTTCATTAAGTACACTGCATTGTAGAAATAACCAGCTTTCAGTTTTACCGGACTTGCCAAAGGTTTTAAATACTTTATATTGTTCTAACAATCTTCTAACTTCCCTTCCCAAATTGCCATGGAAGTTAAGAAGACTGGATGCGCAAAATAATTTACTAACTTATATTCAAAAATTTCCGGCTAAATTTGATAACTTAAATATTTCAAATAACCCTCAGCTTTATTGTCTTCCTCCGGTAAATACAATTGATAATTTCACATGGAATAATACAGGAATTATTTGTTTGCCTAATAAAGTTCAAATTTCTATTTCAAATCCGAGTGCGTTAAATCTCCCGGTTTGTGATTTTATCAATTACTACAATTGTCCTGTCAATTGGAACATTAAGGGAATTGTTTATTCAGATGCAGATTCTAATTGCGTTTATTCCCCTAATGAAATTTTATTGGAGAAAATAAAAGTAAATATTTTCAGAAATGGTAGTTTAGTGAAGCAAACACTAACCAACTCGATGGGTGAATATTTTTTTAAGGTGGATACCGGGACTTATACTTATTCTGTGGATACACTCGCCATTCCATTTACTGTTAATTGTCCGGATACTTTTATTCATTCTTCCACTCTTAATTCTAATCTTCTATTTCATGAGAACAAAGATTTCTCACTACAGTGTAAACAAAATATTGACCTGGGTGTATCTGAAGTCAGAATGATAAGTGGTGTGCCCCGTCCGGGGGCATTGTTCCCATTGCCATTTCTGCCGGAGATATGGCTAGTGCTTATAATTTGCAATGTGCTACCGGAATAAGCGGTACGGTGAAAGTGATAATACAAGGTCCTGCTATCTTTTCTTCAGTGCTCTCCGGTGCATTAGTTCCTAATGTTTCGGGCGATACCTTAACGTATTCAATTTCTGATTTTGGAAATGTGAATTTCACCAGTGATTTTATGTTTACAGTTTCTATTGACACTTTGTCATTATTAGGAGATCAGATATGTTTCCATGTTGAAGTAAGTCCTGTTATAGGAGATATTCAGCCTTTAAACAATAGCCTGATTCATTGTTACGAGGTGGTGAATAGTTTTGACCCCAATGACAAGGCTGTCCATCCGATAGGGGATATTGATACGTCCCAACTGGACTTAACCTATACGATTCGCTTCCAAAACACATGGAATGCACCTGCACTGCATGTAAGAATTGTGGATACTTTATCTCAGCACATTAATGAAAGAACATTCCAACTCTTATCTTGTAGCCACGATCCGCAAATTCAGATTAATGGTAAAAATGTAGTTTTCAATTTTCATAATATCAATTTACCCGATAGCGTCAACAACGAACCGGATAGTCATGGTTATATTCAATACAGAGTGAAAAGAAAAAGCAATCTCCCCATCGGCACACAAATTCACAACACCGCTTATATCTATTTTGATTTTAATCCGCCTGTGCAAACCAATACTACCATTAATACCATTGCAGTGTCCGGCACAGTTGGAATGCAGGAGTCTTTGAGTGCAATGGAAATGACATTGTATCCTAATCCACTTACTTACGGAGAGATTCTTTACCTTAACCTGAAGAATGTTTCTACTACACAAGGTAGTATCAATCTCTTCGAAATGGGTGGCCGGAAAGTGTTTTCACAAGCTATAAATACATCTTCAAAAACGCAACAACTGGCTCTCCCAAATCTTGCACCGGGAATCTATCTAGCCGTGTTCGATAGCAGTACATCTCGTGTTCAAAGAAAGTTGGTTGTAGTGAAATGATTATAGAAGGAACCTGCCGGCCTGATGGCAGTCAGGTTCCCGATAAAACACCGTTTATTATGATTATTTTATTTGATAATAATTGTTTTTAAGTAAGTTTATTATCTTTATGTACTAATCCTTAACCAAAATGAGAACTTTTATAAAAGCAATGCTTATTCTAATTTTATCATGTTGTGGCTTTTCAAAAATGAATGCGCAGTATGTTACTATTCCGGATCCGAATTTTGCAGCATGGTTGAATACTCATGGTTTTTCTTCTTGTATGAACGGTAATCAATTGGATACTACCTGCAACGCTTTGTTGTCTGCAGACTCTTTATACATGTATAATGCAGGTATCTCTGATTTAACAGGGGTTGCATATTTCGATAGTTTGAGATCTTTAACGTGTAAGGCGGATTCGCTGAATGCATTACCAATATTACCTCCACTATTAAAATATTTAGATGTAAATAACAATTATATTTCAACAATTCCATTTCTTCCTGATAATTTAGAAACCTTTATTTGTTCTAATAATGATTTATTATCACTGCCCAATTTACCAAACACTTTGACCTATTTGCATTGCTCTGGGAATAGGATTTCAATTTTGCCTGTTTTGTCAGATTCACTACGATTTTTATCTTGCCAAGGAAATCTTTTAACATCCTTGCCAAATTTACCGCCTAAGCTAAAATATTTGGAATGTCAGACAAATCAACTACCAGCCTTACCTGTTTTGAATGACTCTTTGGATTATTTAAATTGTAGTGCAAATTTGTTAAGTGCAATTCCTTTATTGCCAAATCGTTTGATTTATCTTAATTGTGCGATGAATAGTTTAAGTGTTTTGCCTGCATTGCCTGTAGGTCTAATAAATTTAAATTGTTCTCAAAATCAAATTTTCAGTTTACCATTGCTTCCGGATTCTTTGCAAAATTTACATTGTCACCATAATCTACTTACTTTATTACCAACTTTACCTGACAATTTGATGCATTTATATTGTTCTTTTAACCTAATTACTAGTATTCCTTTGTTGCCAAATGGTGTTCAGACTTTGAGTTGCGAATTTAATCAATTAGTCAATATAACGAATTTCCCTGACTCAATAAAATGGTTGGATATCAGAAATAATATCAATTTATCTTGTCTGCCAGTACTAAGGGAATATAATTGGATTACCTTTATTTGGAATAGTACAGGAGTAAGTTGTCTTCCGAATGAGTTAATCATGGTCAACGCAACTCCTTCTGTTGCTTTTTTTCCGATTTGTGACCCATTTAATATTAATAATTGCCCTGTGAATTGGAATATTAGAGGTTCGATATTTTCTGATAGTATTTCAAATTGTATTTTAGATAGTGTTGAGCCATTGCACCCAATGGTAAAAGTAAAATTGTATAAGAATGGCGCCTTGGAGCAACAAACCTATTCAAACCAAAGTGGATTATTTAGTTTTGATACGGATACAGGAAATTATATTGTTGAGGTGGACACGATTCTAAATCCTTATACCGTAGATTGTCCTCCTTTAGCGTTTTACCAAAATCAAGTGGGGTTGACTAATTTATTCTACGATAGTAATAATTTTTCTTTGTCATGCGGTGCTGGCTTCGATGTTGGTGTGAACTCAGTCTTCATTGACTCTGGAATAATAAGACCTGGTAACTTGGCCAGAATAAATTTGGTGGCAGGAAATTTATCTAAACTTAGTAATTTGAATTGTGCTACTGGGATTAATGGAGATATTAAAGTTACCATTAATGGTCCGGCCACTTTCTATAGTGTTATTCCCGGAACAGTAACACCAACTTTTTATTTAGATTCTTTAGTGTATTCCATTTCAGACTGGGGATTAGTTAATGTCTTTGATGATTTTAGAGCTGTTATTGAAATTGACACTGCTGCTCAGTTGGGTCAACAGGTTTGTATAAGTGTTTTAATAAATCCGTTGGTGGGTGATGTGAATTATTATAATAATTACTACACGCATTGCTTTACGGTTGTGAATAGTTACGATCCCAACGATAAACAAGTAAGTCCTTCAGGATGGACGGATACATCTCAATACGATTTAATTTATACTATTCGTTTCCAGAACACAGGTAATGCCTCTGCGCAGCATATTTATTTATTAGATACACTTGATCAAAACATCGATGAAAGTTCGTTCCAACTCTTGACTTATAGCCACGAGCCACAAATGCAAATTGTAGGAAAGAGTGTTCGATTTAATTTTCCGAATATCAATTTACCCGATAGTGTCAACAATGAACCGGATAGTCATGGTTATGTGCAGTATAAAGTGAGGCGCAATGACAATCTCCCCATCGGCACTCAAATTCACAACACCGCTTATATCTATTTTGATTTTAATCCGCCTGTGCAAACCAATACTACCATTAATACCATTGCAGTGCCAGGCACAGTTGGAATGCAAGAGTCTTTGAATGCAATGGAAATGACCTTGTATCCTAATCCACTTGCTTCCGGAGAGATCCTTTACCTTAACCTGAAGAATGTTTCCACAATACAAAGTTTTATAAGTCTCTTCGAAATAGGTGGAAGGAAAGTGTTTTCACAAGCTATAAATACATCTTCAAAAACGCAACAACTGGCTCTCCCAAATCTTGCACCGGGAATCTATCTCGCCGTATTCGACAACGGTACAGCACGTATTCAAAGAAAGTTGGTCGTGGTGAAATGATTCTAAAAGGAACACCGATTAAACGGATTTTGCGGATTTTCACGGATTAAATCTGCGTAAATCATGTTTTCCGTTTAAATCTGCGATCCCGATAGTCTATACCTTTCCGAGATGCCTGATATTCCCAAGTACCAGTTTTAAATCATTGGAGACTCTGAAATCTTTGGTGTAGAGAATGTTTAATCGCTCCCTTGTAGCTGCATCATCTTTGTTGGTACCGCCCGACATGGATGGAGATAAAATACCAATCTTAAGGCCACTGAAGTTTTTGTCTTTATGAATATCACGACCCACCCAACTGCATTGGCCAACAAGTACGCTGAAGAGATTTTTGAAAAAGCCAACCTTGTGGTCGATCAATAAAATCAGGAGAGGGGAAAGTAGCAGCAAGCCCATACTCATACTTAAATCAAAGATGCGCTTGTTCCTGCGATTGACCGGATTGTTGATGGAAGGAACATCTACAAAATACAAATCGCCCTTTTCGTGTATGCTGTTACTGCCAATGATGAATAAACTTTCGGGAGGAGCAATCTTTATTTCTACCTCCGGCCGGCCTATTTTCAGCATATGAGCGATGATGTCACCCGAACTATGGTTTTTTCCGCAAAAGATAACTTCGTTGATTTCATACATCGAGATCATATCGGCGATACCATCCGGCGTGCCCAGATAATGTGTTAAGAGCGGATGTTCTTTACCGTTAGTATGCGCCTGCTCTGCTGTATATCCGACAAAATTGGAATTATTCCCACTGACCATCATTAAGGAAAGGATGCGTTGCGTTTCTTCTGCATCACCTGCAATGAGCAGTCTCTTCTTGATACTGTCGGCAAACCGATATGCCCTCAGCCCGCTGAAGTGCAATGCCAGTCGGGTTAGGGTGACCGATAAACTGGCCCAGGCCGTTCCGAAGAGGATAAGCGCTCTGGAGAAGCGTAATGTTTCAGGTAATAAGGCATAGCCTACCAGAATGATGACCGTTCCCGTTAATAATCCTCGCACCATTCTGGAGATGCGGATGGGTTTATCATATCCACCACTGAGAAAAGCAGCAACGATCCAGACAAGTATATATATGGGAACCACCACCTGCATAAAGAAGGGCGGGTACTGTGCCACCTGCGCATTGATGGACCAATAGTTCTTGATGGCGACCATGCCCAGATAGATGAGCAATCCATCGGCAACAGGAAGCCATAGTTTATCCAGGAAGCGCTTAATGATAGAAAGCCCCGCCCTGAGCCAGATAGCAATGTTGATGAGGAAAGCAAAGATCGCGGCTCCTCCGGGTGCAAAGTGCTTGCGTGCGAAAATGACCATGGCCTTGTAAAAAACGAAGACATAGTTGACACTGCTCTTCTTGGTGCTTTCTCCCTTATAATGAATGATGCGTGTGTCGTGGTAATAATAGTTTTTATAGCCCGCCTTGGTGATGCAATAGCTCAGGTCAATGTCTTCTCCATACATGAAATAATCTTCATCCAGGAGCCCGGTTTTATCCAATGTGGTTTTTCGCAAGAGCATGAAAGCACCACTGAGCACATCCACCTCATGCGTTTGATCTTTTGAGAGATAGCCAAGATGGTATTTGCCGAAGGTCTTTGATTTTGGAAAGAGGGCAGAAAGGCCGGATATTTTATAAAAGGCCACAGCAGGAGTAGGGAGTCCGCGTTTTGATTCCGGAAGAAAATTTCCCTTTCCATCGATCATCTGTACGCCGAGTCCGCCTGCTTCCGGATGCGCATCCATAAATGCACATACTTTACGGAAAGTTTCTTCTTCCACAACGGTATCGGGATTGAGAAGAAGAATATATTCTCCCTTCGCTTTTCGTATGGCCTGGTTGTTCGCTTTTGAGAAGCCGGCATTTTCAGTGTTGGCGATGATATGTATCTCCGGAAAAAGTTTCTGCACCATCTCCACACTGCCATCAGATGAATTATTATCTACCACAAAAACTTCGACTTCCATACCCGCCATTGCCGCGCGCACAGATTGAAGACATTGCTGCAGGAAATACCTGACATTGTAGTTGACAATAATGATACTGAGTTTCATCGCTGATTTTTACCCCGGAAAATGCTATTTCACCAGATGGTTGTCGTACGGAACACGGTTGATGATGGATCTTCCCAATGTGACTTCATCTGCATATTCGAGTGCACCACCGATGGCTACTCCTCGGGCGAGTGTGCTCATCTTCACGTCGAAGGGTTTTAGTTTCTTGTAGAGATAAAACAATGTAGTATCACCTTCCATCGTAGTGCTCAACGCAGCAATCACTTCTGCCACTTCTCCGCGCCCTGTTTTTTCGCAGAGGCTATCGATGTTTAACTGAGAAGGTCCGATACCATCCATAGGGGAGATGAGTCCGCCGAGCACATGATAATGTCCCTTATACTGAAGTGTATTTTCAATGGCCATCACATCCCGGATATCTTCCACCACACAAACCAGCGAGGCATCCCGCCTCTGATCGCTGCAAATGCTGCAAAGGACTTCGCCGGAAATGTTATGACAGTTTTGGCAATAGCGTAACTCCTTTCGTAAACGGATCAGGACATCACCAAATTGCTCTACCCGTTCGGGTGAAGTTTTCAGCAGATGTAAAACCATACGCAGCGCGCTTTTACGACCGATGCCGGGGAGTTGTGCAAAAGCTTCAATGGCTTCGTCTAGGACTTTGGATGGGAGTTGCAAGAGAGATGGATTTCTACAAAATTACGAATCCCCGATTGTTCAAAAAAATTGAGGAGGCATTAAGATTTGATTTCCCGCTATTTTTTCTTTGCAGATATACGAATGGCTATGTCTCCGATCCTGATTATCACTCTTATTGCGCTCTATTTCCTTGTTTTACTATGGATTTCCTGGTATACAGCCCGCGGTGCAGGAAACCAGGCTTTTTTTCAGGGAAATAAGTCCTCGCCCTGGTATATTGTGGCTTTTGGGATGATCGGCACCTCGCTTTCGGGTGTGACCTTCGTTTCGGTGCCGGGAACAGTAGCAGGTTCAGGGATGTCGTACCTGATGGTGGTGTTCGGTTATTTTATCGGCTATATGGGTGTGGCGTATATTCTTCTTCCCTTGTACTATCGCCTGCAACTGACTTCTATCTACCATTATCTGCAGGAACGCTTTGGAAGAAGTTCTTATAAAACCGGGGCGCTCTTCTTCATCGTTTCACGAACGCTGGGAGCAACTGCTCGGCTGTATCTGGTGATTCGCGTGTTGCAGGACCTGGTGTTGAATCAGATGGGTGTTCCCTTCATCGTTACTGCCATCTTCATCTTATTGCTCATTCTCGCCTATACCTTTAAAGGCGGGGTTAAAACCATCGTCTGGACCGACACCCTGCAAACTACATTCATGCTGGGCGGATTGATTGCCTGTGTCATTTATGTCTTGCAAAATCTCGATCTCTCCTTTGGTGAAGCATGGATAAGAATGACGGATCTCGGTTATAGCAAGTTGATGATTACGGATATCAATAGTCCTGGACATTATATGAAGCATCTTCTCGGCGGAGCCTTCATCGCATTAACCATGACCGGTCTGGATCAGGAGATGATGCAGAAAAATATTTCGGTGCGCACACTGAAGGATTCACAGAAAAATGTGGTCACGCTCAGTGTCATCCTCATTTTCGTCAACTTCCTCTTCCTCTTTCTCGGTGGTGTATTGTATCTCTATAGCAACGATCATCAACTGGCACTCAAGGGAGATGATTTATTTCCCACACTCGCCATGCAACATTTTCCGCCTGTCATGGGACTCATCTTTATCATCGCGCTCATTTCCGCTTTATTTCCCTCTGCAGATGGGGCGATCACGGCACTTACAGCTTCCTTCTCTCTCGACATCCTCGGCATTCAGCGCAATCCGAAACTCAACGAAGCACAACAAACAAGTATTCGCAGAAAGGTACATCTGGTATTCGCCGGAGTATTTCTGATTTGCGTGATGGTCTTTCACTGGATAGATAAC
The DNA here is from genome assembly GCA_016713925.1 of Bacteroidota bacterium. Taxonomy (NCBI): domain Bacteria; kingdom Pseudomonadati; phylum Bacteroidota; species Bacteroidota bacterium. The sequence continues at coordinate 129,579 of JADJOH010000002.1, read as the reverse complement.
CGATCCATCATCGACCTCATCCTCAAACTCGCCGGCTATACGTACGGTCCTCTCCTCGGACTATTTGCCTATGGTGTCCTTATGAAATCAAAATTAAAGGAGTCGCTCGTGCCTGTTGTATGCCTTATCGCTCCTGCATTCACCTGGGTGTTGGCCGACATGATGCCGGTCTGGTGCAATGGCTTTAAGTTCGGATATGAGCTACTGTTAGTGAATGGAATCCTCACTTTTATCGGACTATTTCTGATTCGGAAAAAGTCAGAGATCAATTAAACATTCTGTTAAACCGTGCTTAAAAAAACACCCTGTGTTGAACAAAAGAAAACGCAGAAACTTTAAAGAATCAAAAACATAAGCGGATTATTTCGCAGTAAAAACAGAAAAGAAAATAGTGACTTATAAAGTCGAAACCGAACACAAAGCTGATAAATTCGAAGAGAAGGCACAATATTTTGTGATCAGTGAGATGCTTAAAGAGGCAAGAAAAGAAGCTAACATGACACAAGAAGAGTTGGCCGACAAAGTTGGAACGAAGAAAAGTTATATTTCCAGATTAGAAAACGGGAAATGCGACATTCAACTCTCCACGCTCGAATTTGAATTCCTTGCGACCAAACACGAATTGATTAATTATTGCTTCACGATAATGTTTCCACCGATAATTGCTACAATTTCTACCGTGGTATTCGCCTCTATAAATCCACTTTCACTGCTCGCTGTATACACCTGATCTCCCACGCGAATTTTTCCTGAAGGACGTAACAGCGTCACCGTTATACCCTGTGTCCCGATTTCCGGATGATCAATCGCGGAAGTATAGCCCGCAGCAGCCGTCATTTCTGTGGATAACACCAGCTTCTTAAACATAGGACTCTCGGATAACACCTTGCTGGCGAAAATGAACAAGCCTAAAGCACCCGACATTCCCACTACAACCACAGCCAACGACTCCGTCAGCGCGTATCCGCTCACACCACTAAAGTCAAAGCCATCATTGCGTAGCAGGCTGGTCGTTAGTCCGAAGAGGAGGAGAACAATTCCACTAATCCCCGCCACTCCGAATCCGGGTATGACAAAGAGTTCCAGAATAATGAGGACTAATCCGGCCAGAGAAATCAGGATTTCCCAATTCGCGGCAAGGCCATCGAGATAGAGTGGAGCAAAGTAGAGAACAGCCGCGGCTATCGCTAAAATAATCGGAAAGCCTAATCCGGGTTGTTGCAGTTCGTAATACAGTCCGCCCAGCATCACCAAAATGAGGACTCCGCTGATAGCAGGATGAATCAACCATCCGATCAAACGATCTATTAAACTGGGTTCATATTTAGTTATTTTGAAAGATGCGTATCCCGCCAGCTCCAAGGTTTCATTAATGCTCTCCGCAATGCCATTGCAATAGTTCAGCTTCAAGGCTTCGGTACTGGTAAGCGTTAGTACTTTTCCCGAATCATTCACATTCGGAATGGCGATGCGAGGATCCACCATGGCTTCGGCGATGCGGGCATCTCTTCCTCTTGCTTCTGCAGTTGAACGCATCATACTGCGCATATAACTTTGATATTTATCGGGGAGCGCCTCTGCATTTTGTGTCACTACTGTCGCCGCGCCGATACTGGCCCCTTTGCGCATGTAAATTTTTTCGCAGGCAATGGCGATGAGTGCACCGGCCGATGCCGCATTATTGTCGATAAAAACAATCACCGGTATTTTGCTGTTCAACACCAGGGTGCGGATACTGTCGGCTGCATCCAGTAATCCGCCATAAGTATTCATGTTGATGAGGATCAAATCCGCCTTCATGGATTGGGCTTCAGCGAGTCCTTTGGAGAACATTCTCGCAATTCCGGGGCTAATCTCCTCTCTTACATCTATTTGAAATACAAATGTTTGAGATTTTTCAGGATTTCCTGCAGATGGGCTGAATACAAGAAAGCAGAGAAATGCCGTTAGGAGAAATAAAGTCGGAGAAGGTATGTTTTTCATTGCTGTTAATTAATATGTTGAAAACAGTAGGACCCTCAACGTCATTGCCGGTGGACATACCGCTATACTTGTGTAAAGATATGAATCAAAAAATGATAGATTTTGTGAAGTGGAAGACAGGGTTATTCCTCCTGTTCTTCATTGTGTTAGGAACTTTTACGCAGGCTGCAGATCCCGATTCGCTGCGCACCCGCTGGATCAACGGGAAGAAATTCACCTTGCACAAAGTGGCGCCGAAGGAAACCTGGTCCAGTGTCTCCCGACGCTATACGGTTACCATCGATGATCTTCAAAAGGCTAATCCGGGAGTCGACGGACTGAAAATAGGGCAGATCATTAATATTCCCGCTGGTCTGACCACCGATTCAAAGGAAGTGAAAGCGGCTCCGGAAAAGCCACCCGCACCGGTGACCAAGGTGGTTGAAAGTACGCCGAAGAAAGCAATAGTTCAGCAGCAAACCGGTCCTACAGGGAAAACGCATACGGTACAAAAAGGCGAGACGTTATATCGTATTTCGAAGATGTACGATATGTCCATTGAAGAAATTAAATCACTCAATGGTCTGGGGTCTAATGCCATCTCGCCCGGGCAACAGCTCAGGATCAAAGCAAAAGTGGGTGATATGCAAGTCACCAGAGAAAGCGTAGCGACACCTGTTACACCTCAAACAGTTGCTGTGGAATCCACTCCTGCAAAGGCAACAACGCCCGTGGAGAAGCAAGCGCAGGTAGAGACTAAGAAAGAGGTGGTGAAACCGGAGCCGGTTGAGTCGAAGCCCGAGCCGGTCAAAGAAACTATCAAAGAGGAACCCGTACCTGTGAAGGCAGATAGTCACCAGACTTCGATGGTCATTTCACGCAACGACGATCGCACTGAAGTTCCACCGGTATATTCAAATCCCGGTACTTCCAGAACTTCTGTCATTGAGAAAGATCCGAAGAGTGGGGCAGAGGTGGAGAAAATTACGGAAATAGGAGTAGCAGCATGGCTCACGGAAGCCGATTTAAACCAAAGTAAATTTTATGCCTTGCATCGTACTGCACCGGTGGGCACCATCATCAAGCTCACCAACCGCATGAATAACAACAGTGTCTTCGTGAAAGTAGTGGGTCCGCTTCCCGATACCGGAGATAATAACAGCATCATCATCAAAATTACTCAAGCTGCCGCTCAGCGCATTGGTGCTCTCGACCAAAAATTCACTGCCGAGCTCAGCTATGGCGTCACACGATAGTAAACCCTAGCAGGTTCTGCCGGCGCTCCTCTGAAAAGAGGGGCGTATTTTTTTTAGGGATCTTTGGTACTATACTTGTGAGAGATCCATTAAAGATGCGTGAATATTTCTTCCTAACTTTGATTTTATATGAAGTCCGCCGAATTTTAATTTGCGATGTCTTTATTCAATGCAGTTAGAAATACAAAAAAATGTATCATGATGAAATGGACCTATAGTATCAAAAATAAAATAACCGCTGCCGGATTGCTTTTTCTTGTGTTGGGGTTAGTCATCTTCAGTAATTTTAACGAGCGGAATAAATCAGCAGAGATCAATAGTACGATCTCTTCGATGTATAAAGACCGACTCATTGTGGAGAGTTATATTTTCATGTATTCTCAAAAATTTCAACAGATCATTGAGTTGATCGACAATGAAGACGTGGAATTATCACGGCAACAAAATGGAATCAATCAATTGCTGACCGAAGCAAAAGCGTTGAATCTTTCTTATGAACAAACAAAGCTCACCGATCAGGAGGCCTTGAATTTTTACGAGTTTGTAGCGTTGTGTGAAGATATTCAGTTGCAAACTAACTCTGGAAATTTACTACTGGCAAAACAAAGTGCGAAGGAAGCCTCAGGTATATTGCAGGTGCTTTCCTCCATTCAGGTCACGGAAGCCAGGATGCAAATGAGCAGTATTGATAAACTTTTTAACATGACGTCTATTTATTCGCAATTTGAATTGGTTATTCTGGTTATCATCGGCCTCATCATCCAGGGACTCATTTTCGCCTCCGGAACACTTCGGGTAAAACCGATGAATACACAGCCAAATTTGAATTAAAGAACTCCTTTACATATATTAATTATATTCTCACGATCATCTTTTAACCATTCCTTATCTTATTGGGTTCATTCGTAGATCAAAAATTCATATTTCATTTTTAACATTCATTAAATCATCAATTCAACAATTCATTAATTTGTAAAAAGTCTTCAGGTAAACTTAAAATCTGTTTTTACCGCAAAGACGCTGGGGATGCGCAAGGGGCGCCAGGTTTTACTTCATTAACATTTATCAATTCATCTATCAACCTTCCTTCATTTAAAACATTCATCAATTCATCAACTCAACAATTCATCAATTGTATTTTCTATCTTTAGGATCTCTATAGAACCTATGCATCCAAAAGGTATTACCAAAGTTATAACAGCCTCTTCCGTTGGTACCATGATCGAGTGGTATGATTTTTATATTTTCGGGAGTCTGGCCAATATTATCTCGACGCAGTTTTTTCCGAAAGAGAATCCCACAGCAGCCTTTCTGGCGACATTGGCGGCCTTTGGTGTTGGCTTTGTTATTCGTCCCTTTGGTGCTCTGGTGTTCGGGCGTTTGGGAGATGTGATTGGAAGGAAGTATACGTTCATGATTACCTTGTTGTTGATGGGTGGTTCTACCTTTGCCATTGGTCTGATTCCGGGTTATAGTCATATAGGAATTGTTGCACCCATTCTGGTTTTTGTATTGCGTGCCTTGCAGGGGCTGGCGTTGGGAGGAGAGTATGGTGGGGCCGCTACTTATGTGGCAGAACATGCGCCACCGGGCAAGAAAGGTTTTTACACGAGTTTTATTCAGACCACTGCAACGTTCGGACTCATCGTTTCGCTGCTGGTGATTCTCGGTTGTAAGTCAATGATGAGTGCGGAGACCTTTGCGGAATGGGGATGGCGTTTGCCATTTTTGTTTTCCATATTCCTGGTGGCGGTTTCTTTCTTCATTCGTAAGCGCATGGATGAGTCGCCGGAGTTTAAAGAACTGCAGGCAGAAGGGAATGTTTCGAAGAATCCATTGAAGGAAAGTTTCGGGAAATGGAAAAATTTAAAATGGGTATTGCTGGCTTTGTTTGGTGCTACTGCAGGACAGGGAGTGATCTGGTATACCGGACAATTTTACGCGATGAATTTTTGCACCAACACGCTGCATATTGATTCGTCGCAGATTCAAAAGATGCTCATCATTGTCTTGCTGTTGGGTACACCGCTATTTATTTTCTTCGCCTGGCTCTCTGATAAATGGAACCGCAAATGGATCATGCTCACAGGCATCTTACTCGGAGGAATATTTTACCTGCCGATTTACGAAGAGATGGCAAAGCAAGCGGACTGGAAAGCCTGGCAGGAGCAAGAGCAACCTGTTCCGCAAACTGAGTTCAACATTCATGAGGCAAGTGGTGATTCCATCGTCATGAATAAATATGTATATGCCAATCAGGTCATCCGCACCGAGAAAATCGAATTTTCGAAAACAGAGAATTTCACCACTTCTAAAGTGACACAGCTCATCGAATTATCTTCCCCTAATTTATGGATGATGGGAATCTTGATATTTATACAATTGGTTTTCGTTACTATGGCCTACGGACCCATCGCCGCATTCCTGGTAGAGCTTTTTCCGGTACAAATACGTTACACCTCCATGTCGCTGCCCTACCATATCGGCAACGGCGTTTTCGGCGGACTAACGCCCCTCATCGCCGAATCCCTCGTCCTCAAATCAGGAAATATTTTCGCCGGACTTTATTACCCCATCACCGTCGCTTTCATCACTTTCATCATCGGTGCCATCTTCATCAAAAAGAGCAATGACTTCACGGTTCACCAATCCTGATGAAACTTCCTGCCCAATAAATTTTACGTAAGCAAAATGAATTTTATAATCCAACAAGACCTCAATTGGAATTGATGAATGTGTTCGAATGCAGCAAAACTTTCTTTTAACCACTAAGCCACTAAGGTCACTTAGGCCACTAAGAAGAAGAAAAAATCCTTAGTGTTTCTTGTGTTCTTAGTGTCTAAGTGGTTATATTGGAAAACTCCTTTGAAGTCGATTATTTCCATTCACTTATATTGCGATTAATGTTTTACAGTAACCTGATTATTTTCATGCGAAAGTCATCTCGAGGATTAATGATTAAAAGTTCAAATTTCACTTTTTTGCAATTTATTCGCTCCCGATCTGTACATTTGTACTAAATACTAACAGAATGAGATTTATAAAGGTGATTTTAGTTTTTATACTAGCAATGATGGCTATCAGTACTTCTCAGGCGCAACGCAAGAATGGAGAAGTGATCATAGTGGGGGAGATGAAGAATGTGATGTGGAAAGGGCAGTTGCATGGATCAATTTTCCTCGATACGATTGCGAATAAGGAGCATTTATATGGATTTGGTCCGGTAGAGTATCTGGCCGGTGAAATTCTAATTGTGGATGGTATCGCTTATAAATCGACCGTATTCGACGATACCTCCATGATGGTAGAGCCAACTTATGATGTGGAAGCGCCTTTCTTTGCTTATGCCAATATCTACCAATGGAAGGAAATTCCCCTGCCGAAGGAAGTGAAGTCGTTGCCGCAGTTGGAAGCATTTCTTCACGCGCAGACCTTGTCGGTCGGGAAACCGTATTTGTTTAAACTCTCGGGAAAAGCTGAAAAAGCAAAAATTCATGTGGTGAATCTACCGAAGGGTGCACGCGTAAATACTCCGGACGATGCGCATCTCGGAAGGAAATTTTATGAGTTGGTGAACAGGGAAGTGGATATTGTAGGATTCTTCTCAACGGCTCACCAAACTGTTTTTACGCATAAAGATTCCTATCTGCATATGCACCTGCTTACAAAGGATAAATATGCTATGGGGCATTTGGATGAATTGCAATTCGAGCAGGGTGCGATGAAGTTGTATTTGTCGCTTGATTAGACTTTTTCATTGACATTCGTTTCTTAACTACTCTTTTAATTAGCTGATGAAAGTTCTCCTCACCACTCTTAATTCAAAATACATTCACCTGAATCTGGCAATCAGGTTGCTGTATGCCTTGAATAAACATAGAGGTAACGTCGACTGGCAGGAGTTTACCATTAAAGAGAAGGCGGAAGATATTGCGACCCGCTGCATGGGATATGAAGTCATCGCCTTTAGTTGCTATATCTGGAATATCACGCAAACATTGGCAGTGGCAAGAAGGATCAAAGCGGTGAATCCGGCAATTAAAATTTTACTGGGTGGTCCCGAAGTCAGCTATGAATACGATGATTTTATCGCGCTGCCGGAAGTGGATTTTATTATAGTGGGTGAAGGAGAAATTCCCTTTGGATTGTTTCTGGATCATTATCCTGATGTATCAAAGGTTCCGAATCTTGTTTATAAAGCGGAGGAGAAGGTTCATTTTTTCCGGCTCAGCTCAATTTTGATCTTGAAAATTATGCCGGTGTGAATCCTTATATTCTCGATAAGCCGGAGGAGCTCTTCAATAAAGTATGCTATATCGAAACCTCCAGAGGCTGTCCGTATAAATGTGAATTTTGTCTGGCAAGTCTGGATAATAAAGTGCGGTTCCTGCCGATTGAAGATATTAAGTCCAATCTCCTCTACCTGATGGAACATGGACGAGTGATTAAATTTCTCGATCGCACCTTCAACGTGAAAAAGGATTTTACGATTGATATTTTTCAGTTTATTCTAAAGCATCATCGTCCTGGAAATATTTTTCAGTTTGAGATTACCGCGGATATTGTCCATCCGGAAATTGTAGCGTTTATTCTGGAGCATATTCCGAAAGGATTGTTCCGGTTTGAGATTGGTATTCAAACGGTCAATCAGAAAGCGAATTTGCAGGTGAGTCGCAAGCAAAATTTTGAGAAGACCAGTGGGGTCATCAAGCAATTGGACCATATCGTAGAAATGCATCTCGATCTCATTGTGGGACTTCCCCTCGACGAATGGGAGGATGTGCGGTTCAGTATTGAAGAGACGTTTAAATTGCATCCGCCTGAACTGCAACTGGGATTTCTGAAATTTCTTCGCGGCACACCCATGCGGCATAAACACGAGCAGCATGATTATGTCTTCGATGCCAATCCGCCGTATCAGATTATTGAAAGTAAATACCTGAGTAAAGAACAGTTATTTGACCTCACCTTGCTGGAAGAAGCATTGGAAATCTACTGGAATAAAAAGCGGGCGCTGCATACGTTGAAGTATATTTCTAAACACTATAGTATTTTTGATTTTCTCCTCGGACTCGGAAGTTATTTTAACCGACATTCTGATTTTCATAAACATTCGCTTTATGAAATTTATGATATGATATCAAATTTTGCAGCTGAACATTATGAAAATGACGAAGTGTTGAAACAGCTTATTGCAATTGATTACTATAGTCAATCTAAGATTAAGCCGCAGATTCGCTATCATCAGGAGATTTCTGCTTCTGATAAACAAACAGTAATTGATCGTCATAAATTAAATCACCATAAGTTTCGATTTATAATATTGCATGTGACCTTTGATATGAAGGAATATCTGCAATCAGAGGAAATTATAAAAGGATTGTTCACGATCGTTTTACAATACGATGGCATGGAATTACCGGTGATGACCTGTTTGCCGGAAGTGCAAATCAAGACGGAAACAATTTTTCGCCAGTATTGAGAATCCTCTTTTTCCTGACTTCCACACTGTGACACCCTAAATTGAAAGCCGAGAGTTCATTAACTATTCGCTGTTCTTCAGAAAGTACCGGAGTACGGTGATCAGTTTATTGGTAGGTGTTAGAAGATTGATTTCATGGATATTTTAATTTCTATGACTCTTTCCGGGCTCATGTATGACTTCATCTCCTTTAGGTTTCATTCTGGCTATTTATAGATTTTATACTCCACAAATTTCAAGCAAATATGAGTTGATAACTGATTTGTTGAACCATCTACTTCTGAGAACTGTGAAGTGTATCCATATAACGATATCTTCAGAGTAAGTTTTATGCAGAAGACAGGAAAAGAAAGAGCGACGGAACGGAGATGGATATTTCTTCTACATAAGCCCTGTAGGGGCGGTATCTCTGTAACCGAAAAACTCCACTATCGATTCAATCGCCATCAGCCGACCTTAGGTCGGCTGATGGCATAGGTGGGAGAAGATGATATCCTTTTTTACAGAGATACCGCCCCTACAGGGCTTGTACATCGAAGAACTCAGGCAAGGTCTCAAGTAAGACATATCACCCGTGGGACATCATAAGACACGTTTAGATTTACAGCATCAGGCTTTTCTTTTATTTGTTGAATCAATCGTTTTTTTTCTATAAAAGGCAGGACAGAAAATAATTAAAGGAATTTATACAATCATTTTTCAATACGATCACATAGAGTTGCCTGTGATAACCTGTTTGCCGGATGTTTCCGTCACGACGTAAACAGTTTTTCGGCGGTAGTAAAAATTCACTTTGTTTTGTCAAGATCAAAAGCTGCATAAATAAAAAGCCGGTAGTCATCCCACCGGCTTTTAAATTATTTACTGAAGGAAAGCTAATTAATCGTAATCCGTTTCACTGTCGATTTATCGGAACTGATAATGTTCACCATATAAACCCCTTTACTTATTTTTTCAAGGTTGATGGTTCTGCGGTGTTCTCCAATAAATGCGTTGAGCGTGTATTCATGCACAACTTCACCTAATGTGTTCGTGATTTTGATGGTGTAATTATCGGCTTGGGCAGCATCGAACTTCACAGTGAATTCTCCCTGATTGGGATTCGGGAAAATTTCAAAGTTGTTCACCGCCTTCAAATCATCAAGTCCTTGTACAGCGCATGTGTCCAATGCTACGCAAGCGGTTCTTCCTGTATTGCAGGCGATCTCAGTATACGTCCAGAAATAGAAGAAATAATAATAGCCCGGTGAACCTGCATTGCTGCCTGTGATGTTTACCGCTGTACTATTGTATGGATATACAGCACCGGAGGACATTCGGTAAAGATCTACCAATCCTCTGCACTTGATGAAATAATTATTGCCGGGATATACGGTGAAATTTACATTTACTGTATAAGGTTGTGTCGGACTTGCGGGAATAAATATAGTGGTATCGGCATAGGTGTTTCCCTGCTCATCGATGATTTCAATTGTTCGGTCACCCGCAGAGTTAGAGTAGACTTCAAACGATTGAATAATCACCGGACTGGTCACATCAAAATAAAGTCCACGGATATCATTAGCAGTAAAGAAGGCTCCCGTACCTGTACTTGTTCCGGATTCACCAACATAATCGGTTTGACCCATGGGAAGTTCTTCATCTACATAGAACGTAGTTGTTGTAGTGATAGTAGGTGAATAATTATTTCCTGTTGTCAGCAAATTGCCGCCACCCGGTGCATCCCACCAACGCAATGTACCCGTTCCTGATCCTGTTGCGGATAGATTTACAGTGCCGGGTCCACAACGTACATCTCCTGTAGTTGCAGGATCTGCCTGCGAACTGGAAGCGATGATGATGAAGTTGTTGTAAGTAGTGGTATCTCCGCCAATCGCATTGTTGGTAATCAAGGTGACAGGATATGTACCCGCTGAATTATAAAACACCAATGGATTTTGCTGAGTAGAGGTAGAAGGTGAACCGCCGGGGAAACTCCAGTTCCAGGAAGTTGGCTGACCTGCTGAATAATCACTGAACTGCACTGCAGAACCCGGACAAGAAATATTTAAAGATGAACCGAAGGCAGATGCAGGAGGGTAGGAGCCGGGAACATATAATCCGGATTCCCACATTCCCCTTCCGTAAGTGGAAGCGCGAATGGTATTGGTAGCATAGTGTATCGCCAACTGACTTACGATGACGTTAGGTAATCCATTGGAGAAAGGTTGCCAGATGGCGCTGGTCGCATCTTTGTAAAATGCTCCTACATCTGTACCAATGTACAATGCATCATTGGAGTTGTTTTGATAAACGATATGATTGATCGGGATGTTAGGAATGGATGCAGATAAGTTCGTCCAGGTGACTCCCTGATCAGTTGTTTGAAATACTTTGTTGTTATTGTTAAAACCGGAGTAGGTGATCCAGGCTTTGTTGGGATCGGTATTACTGCATGCAATTGCAGTGATGGTTCCGGGAGGGACGTTCGTAATAGTGGTCCATGATGTGCCACCATTCGTTGTTCTGTAAAATCCGCCCGGTTTCGAAACCCATATGACTAAATTATCAGCTGGTGATACCGTGAACGAGGTCATGGTGGTGTTGTTCGTGAAAGCAGAAATTTTTGTCCACGAAATTCCTCCGTTGGTGCTTTTCCAGAGATTGACAAACCCTGCATAGATCGTTCCTGCATTCACAGGGTCCTGACTCCATGGCGTTACCCAGGCACCGGCTTCATTGATGTTTCCTACAGCAGATGACCATGAATTTCCGCCGTTGGTAGAGCGGTTTAAGGATCCTTCATATTGAGATCCCCACATGTTCTGATCATTGTTCCAGTCGATGAATGCCAGCATACCATCTCCGCCCATCACTTCCTGCCAGGTGCCGTTGTACCGGTTTGTTCCATTGTCCTGCCATCCTTGAATCAAAAGATTGGCATTGGTCGTAGATTGTCCGAAACCATACATCTGTCCGATTTGTAAACCATTGCTATGATCTGTCCACGATTGTCCGCCGTTAGAAGAACTGAATAATCCACCATCGTTAGCAGAGTAAAATGTGGTACTGTTTAAATAAACTAAATCATGGATGTCGGCATGTACATAAGGTGCTCCCGATCCTGTCCAATGCCCGATGAGGGAGAAATTACCTCCGCCATTCGTCGATCGCCAGTTGTTGACTCCTCCTACAATGATCTCATCTTTGTTTCCGGGAGATGCAGCGATGGCCAGATCATACCATCCTTGTCCGCCTGCATCTGCACCATTCGAGTTCCAACCTAAAACATTGGCGGGGGAAGCAGTATTCACTTTAGCAAACGATGATCCGCTATTGGTCGATTTATATATTCCTTCAAAACCATAATCAGTAGCAGCTTTAGCGGCGAGCACATAGACATAGCTGGGATCATTATCAGTGACAGCAATGGCCATCCTGCTGAGATTGGCTGCGGCCGCAAAACCGGTCGTGATTTTATTCCAGTTTTGTCCGTTGTTGGTGGAGCGGTAAAATTCTGTTCCACAGGCATACATAGTAGAAGGATCTCCCGGCTTAAATTCCATGTCTTTGAATCCGCCTGTTTGAACCAGGGTAAAAGTAGCTCCCGCGTCAGTACTTCTGAAGATACCCGCTGAAGAAGCCACCAATAGCGTGCTGGTGTTCGTTGGGTCAATCAAAATTCTGCTGATTTGTCGGGTGTTGGCCATATAATAGGAGAGACCGGTAGTGTTCCAGGTTTGTCCGCCATCTGTACTTTTTAAAATTCCGATGGTATACGTATCTCCTGCATCCCCATCTCCTGTGGCGAGATACATGGTGTTAACATTGGTGGGATCTATAGCGATGTCCGTACAGCCGATCACCTGTGCAAGTTGATCGGTATTGGTCGACCATGTTAAACCGGCATCCGTCGATTTCCAGAGTCCTCCTGCAGGAGATCCTACATAAATGGTGTTGGCATTGCCGGGCTCGAAACGCACAAAATTTAAACGGCCTGCTCCACCACCAATAGGAATAGTGGAAGTAGGACCAATCAATGTCCAGCTACCGGCAGTCTGTGTTGAAAATTGCTTGCGGTATTTTTCGTTTTCTCTCCAGGTTAAGGAAGGATCAAAACGCTCTCCGGTTGGAAAAACACGCGGCGCCATGAAGTTTTCCCAGCGTTTATACTGTGCAAAGCCCGGTACTTCGATTTCTTCCTGATGTACGCCTTCGCCCTGCCGCTTCGACATCCGTCGCTTCTGACGCTCAACCTGACGGTCTTTTTTCACATAATATTTATTGAAGGCCTTCTGTACATCATAAAAATTGACATCCGGATTTTTCATCTTCTCTACCCAATCCTGAGCATATAATCCGCCGGTTAGACTGAACGTCAGCAGCAGGGTGAAGTAGAATAACTGTTTTTTCATTGTTTGGTTTTGTGTTGATTTTGCCTATCAAAAATAGTACAATCCTGTTTCACCTCCGCCGGTTATGGAAAATTCCACTTGGATGTATTGAAGATTTAATTGAACTCCATGAAGTAAACTCGTTTTCTATCATCAAAGTCACCAATATTCTTCCATTCAGTTAGCATATCCTCGCAAATGAAATCCTCTACATGTAATATTAACAAGTGAATTAAGTGCCTATACTCCTCCAATGATTAATCGATGTTCGGTAAACACTAAGTCACTAAGTTCACTAAGAATCACTAAGGATTTTTAGTCATCTATAAAAGCTATATCTAAAGGGTTTGGTTAGTGTATTATCACAATAAGCATAAAAATTCAATACCATCATCACTCATCACGGCATCAATCATCCCAAAATCATCAAATCTTCAAATCACCGCATTTTCAAATTTTCAAATTTTCAAATCATTTTTTTCTTCTCCGCAATTCTGCTGTCAACAACGATAATTCTCTTCCCATTTGTCCGGCAATAGAAGTATTTTCCTGCGCTCTTCTGGTTAAGTAGGGGAGAACAGCGGCAACAGGTCCGTAAGGGACATATTTAGCAATACGGTAGCCCGCTTTGGCGAGGTTGAAACTGATATGATCACTCATGCCGAGGAGTTGAGAAAAATAAATACGTTCATCGTTTGGAGAAATATTATTTTCAGCCATCAATCGGGTGAGTAAAAGACTGCTGTTTTCATTGTGTGTGCCTGCACAGATGGCGATCCGGTCGATATGCTGCACGCAATACCGAAGGGCGGCATCGTAATCTTTATCACTGGCAGCTTTATCGGCATGTATCGGTGAGGGATAGCCGTTCGTCGTTGCCCGCTCCCGTTCTTTTTCCATATAGGCACCGCGTACGAGTTTAAGTCCTAAAAAATAACTTCCTTCCACCGCTCTTTGATGAGATGTTTTCACAAATTCCAGACGATCGTGGCGGTAAAGCTGTACGGTATTGTAAATAATGGCTTTTTCCTTATTGTATTTTTCCATCATCTGAGTAGTCATATCATCAATCGCGGGTTGAATCCAGGTTTCTTCGGCATCGATAAAGACACGCACATTCAATTGAAATCCTTCTTCACAAATTTTCCTTACCCGCTCTTTAACCCGACTGTATTCAGCAGCTTCTTCTGAACTGAGTTGAGCTTTGTTGCTGACCTTTTCCAGCAAATCGATTCTGCCGAGTCCGGTGACCTTAAAAACACTGAAGGGAATATTCGGATCAAATTGAGCTCTTTTGACCGTAGATAATATCTCCTGACAACTATGATCGAATTCCACTTCGTCTTCCTTGCCTTCAACAGAATAGTCGAGTATGGATCCTACTCCCAGCAGACCCAGTCGTTCAATCGTACGGGCGCAATCGTTGATGTCTTCTCCTCCGCAAAAATGCCGGAAGATGGTTGCACGGATTAATCCCTTCACCGGCAAATGATATTTTAAAGCACCGGTGGCAAGATTACTTCCCACTTTGACCAATGAAGGAAAACTGATGGCTTTAAATAGCCAATAAGCTCTGCGTATTTCATGTGTACTTCGAAACGCAAAGGAGTTTTCGAGGTTGTCGAAGGATAATTTAGGGGGTGATTCCATTAACACGCCCAAAGATAGTAAGAAGGGGATAACATCAAGGGCAGAAATAGCATGATAATTCTCTTGTTTTATTCTGTACGGGCTTGTATTTCAATGGGTAAATTTATGACGGATATTTTTATCGGTGAAGAGGGCTTGTTTTAGGCGCGAATACCTGAAATGACCTACCTTCATCCTCGAATTAAATTCCGGATATCTTGTTAGTCATGCACTCCTCTCCCACACCTAAATATGATTTCCTGCAACAGGAAAAGCCGGTCTATTCCGGAGCCGATGCGCTGACAAGGTTGGAAAGATGGTTGACTTTGCAAAAAATGTAAGTCGCATTGCAGTGCTTTGTGATGCGCATACGGCTCATGCCTGTCTGCCTATTTTATTGAAAGTGATGCCGGCTTCAATTCCGGTGGCTGAAATTGTAATTGAACCCGGTGAGCATTCAAAATCTTTGCAGGTATGTCAGGATATATGGCAACGCTTAACGCAGATGGAAATCGGGCGGGAAGATCTGCTGATCAATCTGGGAGGTGGTGTAGTGAGTGAGATTGGTGGCTTCGTGGCTTCGGCGTATTTACGTGGTCTTCGGTTTGTGAATGTGCCCACTTCGCTGATGGCCATGACCGATGCCGGATTGGGAGGGAAAACGGGTGTTGATCTCGACCATATCAAAAATAGAATTGGTACTATTTCGTTTCCGAATGTACCGTTTGCTTCCCCGGTTTTTTGGATACATTGCCGGAAGTAGAGTGGAAGAGTGGCGCTGCCGAAGTATTTAAACATGCCTTGATCGCTGACCCGGACTTGTGGAAGGCGCTTGTTGCACATGGCTGTACGCGGGAATCATTGGCGGTGATGCTGCAACGTATTCAACGCGTGAAGATGGAAGTGGTGCATATCGACCCCTATGAGAAAGGACTGCGGAAGATTTTAAATTTCGGTCATTCCATCGGTCATGCGATCGAGAGCCAAAGTTTGTCTTCATCAACAGTGCCCTTACGCATGGACAATCCGTAGCCATCGGTATGATGATCGAAACTGAAATTTCATTGCGGATGCAGAAGTTATCTAACGGTGAAGCAGAGGAGATTATTCAGGTCCTTAGCCATTATTTCGGTAAAGTGAATTTGTGTGATTATTCCGTTTCGGATATTCTGAAGTGGATGCGTTATGATAAAAAGAATCAAAAGGGTGAAGTGAAGATGAGTTTGTTGACAGGTATTGGCGGTTGCGATTGGAATATTCCCGTTGATGAAAATTTATTGGCCGATGTCTTGGTGCACTTTGGCGCAAAAAACAAATGAGGTGTTAAAATTAGCTGCTCCTCCCGGACCCCTCACCGCTCATGTACTTTTGCCATCTTCAAAAAGCATCAGTAACCGTTTGCTGATTATCCGTGAACTTTCCACAGCACCCTTTCGAATTGATCAGTTGTCAGATGCGGATGATACCCGTATTCTTGCGGACTTACTGTCGGAAAATGCTAATCTTGAAAATTGCGGCCACGGAGGAACAACGATGCGTTTTTTACTCGCGTTGCGTTGCCTGCAAGGTCATGAGGGAATAATTACCGGCTCCTCCCGACTGAGAGTACGTCCCATTCGTCCGCTGGTCGATACCTTGAAGGCATTGGGCGCAGCTATTTCTTATGAAGAGAAGGAAGGTTTTTTACCCCTCCGTTTAGGAAAATCAGTACTGCACGGCGGTGAAATCTCCATACGTGCGGATGTGAGCAGTCAGTTTATTTCCGCTTTGTTGTTGATAGCCCCTCGACTGAATGCTCCATTATCGCTACAACTTACCGGTAATGTAGTCTCCTCCTCTTATATCAAAATGTCCATTGATTTAATGAGAAGTTTTGGCGCAGATATTACTACAGCGGCTAATTGTATTGTGGTGAAACCATCGCAGTATACCGCTCGTGATTTCGCGGTTCCCGGAGATTGGTCGGCAGCGGCTTTTTTCTATGCGATGGCTGCGCTGCGACCGGGTTCACAAATGACATTGCCACGCCTGGGTAAGGATCAGCTACAGGGCGACCGAAGATTAATTGAATTGATGAAAGACTTTGGGGTGGAAACTCTCGTGCAAGAGGATGATGTAATCATTAGCGGAACCGGTGTTTTGAAAGAGAACTATTCGTATGATTTTACGGAAACCCCCGATCTGGCGCAGGCATTTGCGGTACTGGCAGCCGTTAGTAATCGCCCGCTTCATCTTTCCGGTTTATCTACGCTGAAAGGGAAGGAAACGGATCGTCTTTTGGCCTTGAAGATTGAACTTGAAAAGGCCGGAGCTCAGTTACACATCACCGATGATTCTTTAGAAGTTAAAACGGGGATTAAAATTTCTTCCTTAAGTCAACCTACGTTTAATACCTATGCGGATCATCGGATGGTAATGGCCTTGAGTCTGCTTTCGTTTTCCGGTGAACAGGTAACCATCAATGAGCCGGAGCAGGTGGCGAAATCATTTCCAACTTACTTTTCGGAGTTGGAAAAAATGGGTTTCCATGCAGTTTTTAACTAATGGAAAAGATCCGGATTTCGCTTTAGTGATTTAATGCGATTTCAAATAAAGCACCGCTGCTGCTGCACACCGTTCTCCATCCATAGCTGCAGATATAATTCCTCCTGCATATCCCGCGCCTTCCGCACAGGGAAAAAGCCCCTTGATCTGTGGATGCATGCAACTTTCTTTGTCGCGTGGAATGCGTACCGGTGAAGATGTTCGCGACTCAGTGGCGACCAATACGGCTTCGTTGGTAAAATATCCTTTCATTTTTTTGCCGAAGTCCATGAGTCCTTTTTGAAGAGCAAAAGAAACGGTTGCAGGCAATACTTGTCGAAGATCAGTGGATCTAACGCCCGGCAGATACGAAGTTGGATTCAGCGTTCGGGAAATCTTCCCTTCACAAAAATCAACCATCCGCTGCGCCGGAGCCACCAGCTTACCACCTCCCGCCTCGAACGATTTTCGCTCTACCATCGCCTGAAATTCCATGGCAGCAAGCGGGCCGTGCTGATGAAAGGGTGCGAAGTCTTCCTGCTGCACATTCACCACCATTCCCGAATTGGCAAAAGGGTTATTACGTTTTGAAGGTGACCATCCGTTCACAACAATTTCTCCGGGAGCTGTTGCGGCAGGTGCTATAATTCCTCCCGGACACATACAAAAACTATACACCCCTCTCCCTTCAAATTGTCCGCTCAAAGTATATGCGGCAGCAGGAAGAAATGGCGATCGCTGTTCACAATGATATTGTATGCTGTCAATTAATTGTTGCGGATGCTCAACCCGCACTCCTAATGCAAAATCCTTGGCTTCGATGAGTATTTTCTGGTCATGAAGCATCCTGAATACATCTCTGGCAGAATGTCCTGTTGCTAAAACGAGGGCGTCTCCTTCAATGAATAGTTGTTGTGCACTATTGATTTCTCTTACCAGCGCTCCACGAATAGTATTGTCCGTAATTTTCAATGCTTCTAAGCGGGTATTGAAATGCACTTCTCCGCCACATGCTTCAATGCGTTCACGCATCGCCGTTACTATATCAGGTAATTTATTGGTGCCGATATGAGGATGCGCATCAATGGTAATGGCAGGCGTCGCACCGAAATGCACAAAGGTGGCCAGCATCTTCCTGACATTGCCTCTTTTATCAGAACGGGTATAGAGTTTTCCATCGGAGTAGGTTCCGGCACCACCTTCTCCAAAGCAATAGTTAGAATCGGAATTTACTTCGCCCTCCTTGCTAATGGCCGCCAGATCACGTCGACGACTGCGGACATCTTTTCCCCTTTCAATGATAACGGGCTTATATCCCAGTTCAATCAGCTCGAGGGCAGCAAAAAGTCCGGCAGGCCCTGCACCGATAATTAAAACCCGCTGCTTATTAGTTACGTTTTGATAGTTTCTTTCATACAGCTCCTGCTCCGGTAAATTTTCCTGCACCGCCACATCGAAAAACAAACGGTATTTTACCTGTCGGGAACGTGCATCAATTACTCTGCGTACGAGACGAAAATCCCTGATTTCCTGCTCCGGAATTCCTGAAGAAACACTTATTTTATGACGATACTCCTGCTCCAGGGCCACCTCTTCGGGCAGCAACACGAGCTCGATGCGTTGTAACATTTTATGCTATGAATGGTCCTTCGTTACTTAAATTTATTTTTTACTGTTGGAATCTTAACTCAGATGTACTGAATAATACAGAAGCCGCTTCTGCAAATAAATCTATTCAAAAGTAAGTGAAAAAGTAAATATCCTCGATCTTAAAGCGGAGATGCTGGTCGTGTATACCGCCGGATCAGTGGCGAGCACATTGGGAATACCCTGGAACATTTTTATTTCAGGTGCGAATTTGAATAAGGGAAGATAGAGATCCATACCGACACCTATGATATAACCAAAATCTCTGTCATCTAATTTCACCAGCTCCTCCTGATTTTCAACTTTTGCCTGTGATACCAAATCAATCATGTATTTAAATCCACCGGTTACATAAAAACGATAATTGTTAACACGGTTCGATTTAAACTTCAGCTCAAGCGGAAACTCAAGGAAGGTGGATTCCACTTTTTTAATGATCACATCCGTAGCACCGATCTTTGTCGTCATTTTGTAGATCAAATCTCTTTGTGAAAATGGCGAGATCAGGTACGAAACGCAAGTCGAGATTATTGGTAAGATGAAGGTTGGCGATGATGCCCAGATTGAATCCCGCCTTGCCATCTGCTTCAAGAACAAGCACGCTGTCGGAACGATAAAAATCATCCGCTTTGGTGATTCTGAAATCTGTAGTATTGTAGCCGAGTAAAAATCCGAAATGAATCCATTGCTTATCGTATTTTTCAAGATTTCTGACTTTAATACGTTGCGCGAATCCTTCGTTTCCGTTGCAGAACAACAGGAAGCAACAAATCGATAAGAGTCGCAGTGAATTTCTCATTTTATACCGGTATAGATACTTGCAATGCCAAACGTTAAAGGAATCGATTTGGTATCCTTGAATCCTGTTTTTGTAAGAATACTCAGGAAATTTTTACCATGCGGGAAGGCCGATACCGAGGCGGGAAGGTATTCATAGGCAGAGCGTTCTTTCGAGAGCATTTGTCCGATTTTCGGCATTACCTTGTACGAATAAAAATTATAGAATTGTTTTACGGGGAAACGATCCGGCTGTGAGAATTCCAGAATAACGACTTTCCCTCCCGGGCGCAACACCCTGTACATCTCCTTCAGCCCTTCTTCCAGATGCTCAAAATTACGCACACCGAAAGCCACAGTGATCGCATCAAAACGCGCGTCATCATACGGTAACTGCTCCGAATCCGCTTGCTCGAGACGGATAATACCCTGATAGCCTTTCGCCATAATTTTATGACGACCGATATCCAGCATTTTATTGGAGATATCGATGCCGATAATTTCGGCAGGCTTTAAGCGCATACATTCCAGCGCGAGATCAGCGGTACCGGTAGCAATATAAAGAATGGCATTTGGTTTAATCGCGATCAACTCATCAATGGCTTTCTTCCTCCAGCTCTTGTCGATACCGGCTGACAATACTTTATTCAACAAGTCGTAGCGTGTAGCAATGCTGTCGAACATTTCTTCCACACGTTCCCTCTTGGTGCTTCCCTTGTAATGTTGTGGTATAACGGTCATAATACTAAATGTGCAGCTTCCGCTTTTAATTGTAATTTATCTATCGGCACTACGCCCACTTTCTCACAGACCAATCCGCCGGCAAGATTGGCGAGAGCAGAAATGCTCTTTGCTTTAAGTCCAAGTGCAAGACAAAGTGATGCAATGCTGATCACGGTATCTCCCGCACCCGACACATCGCTGATATTGCGGATATGCGCAGGGAGGATCGCATGTTCATTGTTCCTGCTATAATACACGCCCGCCTCTGATAAAGTTACCATCAGCATATCAATTTGCTGTTGGTTCTTGAATCCATTGGTGGCGGCATACAATTGTTCCGCATCACTTTTATCCAAATCAATCTTCAATCCCTCTTTCAATTCTGAGAGATTAGGTTTAAATAATGTAACACCCCGGTAGGCCATGAAGTTTTTCTTCTTCGGATCTACAGCGGTAGGAATTTTACGTTCGGAGCAATAGGAAATTATTTTTCCGATCACCTTTTCTCCCAAAACACCTTTGTCATAATCTTCAAAAACGACTACCTGTGGTTTGTATTGATCGAGCATGGTTTTCACTTTCACCAGCAAATGCTCCTGCTCCATGTCATTTAACTCATGCAGTACTTCATCATCAACTCGTATCAACTGGTGATTATTGCCTATCACACGGGTTTTTACTGTTGTCACACGATCAGGAGAGGGGACCATTCCATCGGTATTCATCCTCAGTTCCTGCATCAACCGCAACATTTCATCCCCGTTACGGTCATCACCAATCACTGAACATAAAATAGGATCAGCACCCATAGCACTTAAATTAATGGCGACATTGGCAGCACCTCCCAAACGCGTTTCCTTTTTATGCACGGTAACGATAGGGACCGGAGCTTCCGGCGAAATACGATCAACCTTCCCCCATAAGTAGGCATCCAGCATGACATCTCCTATCACCATTACCTTCAAATGGTTAAAGGCTTCAAATACTTCGTTTACGGATGAAAATGGAGACAAGATCGGTTGGTTTTCAGAGGGGCAAAGGTAGTGATTCCCTTTCAAAAGGAAAGGAGTGGTAATGAGTTTAAGTTATTGATTAACAGCAGTAAAATGAAGGGGTTCTCCAATTATTTCAGCTTGGCAAGGCTGACTTTAATTCTTTTCATTGCTTCTTTCAACAGTTCTTCACTGGTGGCAAAGGACAAACGGATGCAATTATTATCTCCAAAAGCTTCACCGGTCACCATTGACACTTTCGCATCAGCAAGCAGGTACATGCAGAGGTCGGTGCCGTTTTGAATTTTATATTCTCCGTGAGATTTTCCAAAGAAGGAAGTCACATCCGGAAAAATATAAAATGCTCCCGCCGGCTTATTGAATTTCCAGCCCGGAATCTCAGCCATAAGAGATAAAACCAAATCACGACGTTTAAGAAAAATTTCACGCATATATCCGTAATTCTGCCAGTCGGTGGAGAGGGCTTTGAGACTGGCTTTTTGCGCGATGGAATTCGCCCCGGAAGTAAATTGCCCCTGCATTTTATCGCAGGCTTTTGCTACTTCAGTACAGGCGGCCATATAACCGATTCGCCAGCCGGTCATCGCATACCCTTTAGAAACTCCATTCACAATGATCACACGGTCCCGAATGAAGTCGAATTGAGCGATAGAGGCATGGTCAGCTTCAAAGCGAATATGCTCGTAAATTTCGTCACTGAGGATCCAGATTTTTTCATGCGGATGCAATACTTCCGCGATCGCCTTCAGTTCCTCCTTGCTAAAAATTGTTCCTGAAGGATTGCAGGGGGAGGAAAAAATAAAAAGCTTTGTTTTTGGAGTGATCGCTGCTTTGATTTCAGAAATTTTCGGCTTGAAATCGGTTTCAACACTTGTGGGAATAAATACCGGAATTCCTCCTGCCAGCTGAATAATCTGCGAATAACTCACCCAGTAAGGAGCGGGAATAATTACCTCGTCGCCCGGATCAATCAGACTCAAAACTGCATTGGCAATACTCTGCTTAGCTCCGGTAGAAACAACAATCTGCTCCGGTTTATACGTTAAATTGTTTTCTCTTTTAAATTTTTCGCTGATGGCTTTTCGCAGATCAGAAAAACCGGAGATAGGAGGGTAATGCGTAAATCCTTTGTCGATGGCTTCCTTTGCAGCTTCGCAAATATCTTTTGGTGTATCGAAGTCGGGCTCCCCTAAACTCAAACTGATAATATCATGTCCTTCTTCCTGTAGTTCCCGGCTCAAACGGGCCATTGCGATGGTTGCTGATTCCTCTAATTGATTTACTCGCTGTGATAAATAGTTCATTACGCTTCTCTCAGATTTTCATTGCAAAACTATCAAAAAAAGACTGTGCAAAAGATTGCTGGTAAACAGTGTTTTAGACTTTCGTACATCCGAAATTATCCTGAATTAAGGCTAAATTTTGGCTTAAACCTCTTAAAATGAATGAAACAGGAAAATTGGACCATAATAGTTATTTCCTGTTCAGCTGCTACTCAGAACTTCATAGATTTATTAAGATGCAGTTGAAAAATTTTTAAATCGGGTTTTTAAAAAATCAGCCATAAATGGATATCTCAAAAAGGGTAACGAAATCTGCGATTAAACACATCATCAATATTACGATATTTGCAAAAAAAATAATAATCCATGGACATTCCGCAGGGCATTCTTGATTTCCTTGTATATCTGGCTCCTTCGTTGCTTGTATTTCTCACCTCCTGGCTGTTAGTAAAGCGATTTCTGCAACGCGAGTCCGCTTTAAAAGTACTCGAGCTGCGAGCCGGTCAGCAAAAGGACATGATGCCCTTGCGTTTGCAGGCCTATGAGCGCCTTTCCATTTATCTCGAACGGATTTCTCCCAATGTCTTATTGCTCAATCAATATGAGCCGGGCTTAACGGTGATTGAATTCCAGCAAAAGTTATTAGAGACGATCAGAGGGGAATTTGAGCATAATTATGCACAGCAGATTTACATTTCTGTACCCCTGTGGACCATCGTTCGAAATGCAAAAGAAGAAGTAGCACGACAGGTCAATGCTGCCGCCTCTTCTCTCGATCCGGAAGCACCTGCTTATCAACTCAGCAAGAAAATTTTTGATTCCATACTCGAAAAGGAAGAATTCCCGACGCAACGCGCATTAAACATATTGAAATCGGAAGTAGCCCAATTATTCTAATCATTCCCCCATGTCAGACGAGAAAATAAAGAACAAAGCCATTGCTACCGATGCGGGTATTGAAATAGAACGGATTTATACCAAAGCCATTCCTGTCAATGAAGATGCAGGGCAATTTCCCTTTACCCGTGGTGTGCAGCAGGATATGTATCGTGGCAAACTCTGGACCATGCGCCAGTACGCAGGGTTTTCTACAGCGGAAGAAAGTAACGAGAGGTATCATTTTTTATTGAAGCAAGGGACAACAGGACTCTCTGTTGCCTTTGATTTACCTACTCAAATTGGTTACGACTCGGACCATGCGCTTTCAGAGGGAGAAGTAGGTAAAGCGGGCGTCGCCATTGATTCGCTGGAGGATATGGAGATCTTGTTTAACGGTATCGAATTGGAGAAAATCACCACCTCCATGACCATCAATGCCACTGCCGCTGTTTTACTCAGCATGTATGTAGCTTTAGCAAAACGACAGGGAGCAAATCTTGCCAACGTTTCCGGAACGATACAAAACGATATTTTGAAAGAGTATGCTGCCAGAGGCACTTATATTTATCCGCCGAAGCCCAGCATGAAAATCATCACCGATATTTTCGCCTGGTGCGCTGCCGAATTACCCAAGTGGAATACCATTTCTGTTTCGGGATACCATATCCGTGAGGCCGGTGCAGATGCCGTTCAGGAACTCGCATTTACCCTGGCAGATGGAAAAGCCTATCTCGAAGCGGCAATTAGCCAGGGATTGGATATAAATGTCTTTGCAAAACGAATGTCTTTTTTCTTCAACGCGCACAACAATCTTTTTGAAGAAGTGGCGAAGTTCAGAGCGGCACGACGCATGTGGGCAAAGATTACAAAGGATTTAGGTGCTACTGATCCGCGGGCACAGATGCTCCGTTTCCATACACAGACGGGAGGATCCACCCTCACTGCACAACAACCGCATAATAATATCACCCGTGTTACCATTCAGGCTTTGGCGGCAGTTTTAGGAGGAACACAATCATTGCATACCAACGGATTCGATGAAGCTCTCGCCTTACCTACTGAAGACGCAGCCCGCATCGCCTTGCGTACACAGCAAATCATCGCACACGAAAGCCGTGCTACGCAAACGGTCGATCCATTAGGCGGAAGTTATTACGTAGAATGGCTCACGGCGGAAGTAGAACGAAAAGCATGGGATTACATCACACGCATTGATAAGATGGGAGGGGCGGTAGCAGCCATTGAACAGGGTTTCATCCAGAAGGAAATTGCAGACTCGGCTTACAAATACCAAAAAGATATTGAGTCCACGGAGAAAGTCATTGTTGGCGTCAATAAATTCACCCTGAAGGAACCACCCTTTGATGATATCCTCACCGTAAACGATAGCATTCGTATCATCCAGACAGAGAAATTAGCGGCGTTAAAATCCAACCGCAATGCAAGCTTCGTTCAACAGCAACTCCAACACCTCGAGTCCGCCGCCCGTGACGGATCCAACCTCATGCCGCATATCCTCACCGCCGTCGACAACTACACCACCCTCGGCGAAATTTCCGATGTGCTGCGTAAAGTGTACGGAGAGTATACGGGGAATTGATGAATTGATGAATTGATGAGTGGTTGTCCCGAAGCCTCGCATAGGCGTCAAGGCTAAATTGGGTAATTAACAACGAAATGTAGAGAAAAAGTGCTTATAATCAACTAAACGAAGAGAAAAAAAGGAGCTGTTTGTATTTCAATACTTCGAATAATGAAAACAAACAACTCCAAGGGAGGTAAATCCCACAACAAAGAAAGTATAATTTTCAATAAAAGCGATAAACAATTAATCAACAAAATTGCAAAGCTTACTGGTTTCATAGGAAGAAAGGACGGCAAGATTAGACCCTATAACCTCATTTTAGGATTTATGATTATGACATCAAAAAAATTAAAATCATTTGACAGTTGGGCTTCAGAAATAGCTGTAATAAATGGTATTAGCTTAACTAAGCAGGCAGTTGAGGAGCGGATGAACTACAAAACAGAGAACATGCTAAAACTAATTTTTGAAGAAAAGCTAGCCTCCACCCTAAATTCAGTTCAATGTGAAGAGATTAATATTATCTCGGAGAAATTCAAAGCAATATTTGTTGAAGACTGCACAGCTACTAATTTACCAGTTAAATTGGCAAAATATTTTCCAGGGAATGTTTCAAGAGGAGAAAAGAAATCTGTGGCAAAAATTCATGCTTTATACAACTTTACAAAAAACAATTTTTCATTTCTTGACATCCACAGTTTTGCTAATAATGACCAAAGTCTTTCACCCAATGTCCTCTCCTACTTAAAGCCAGGTGATTTGATTTTACGCGATCTTGGTTTTCAAGTAATATCGGTTCAAAGGCTACTCATTTCAAATGGCGTATTTTTAATATCCAGAAAAAAATTCGGCACAAAAATTTATGATGAAAAATCAGGAAAGGAGTTGACTTTTAAGAAACTCCTTGGGAAAAAGGGCTGGTTTGATGGATATGTATTGGTGGGAAAGACAGAACAATTGAAAATGAGAATGGTTGTTACGGCACTGCCTAAAGACAAGGCAAATGAAAGAAGAAGGAAAGAGAGGAAAAACAGAGACAAAAGAATGAATCACAGTCTTGAATATTACAATCAGTTAGGCTATACCATTTTGCTTACAAACGTGCCTGCTGAAATATGTTCAAGAAAAGAGATAGGACAAGTATATGGTCTAAGATGGAGAATAGAAACAATTTTCAAAACGTGGAAAAGTCATTTTTCTCTAGAAGAAATAATCCCGAATGAATGTAAAAATCCATATCGCATTACATGTGTTATATATTTAATGCTTCTACAGATAATCATTTTTCAAATTATTTGGATGAACCATTACACGAATGAGAATAAACTGAAAGAAGGAGAACGCTATTTTAGCCTTATGAAATTGGCAAAGTTCTTCTCCCAACATCTCCATTCAATCTTAACATCCGAAAACGACGAAAAGATTAAAATGCAATTAGAGAAATATTGTAGATACGAGA
This sequence comes from Bacteroidota bacterium, assembly GCA_016713925.1. Taxonomy (NCBI): domain Bacteria; kingdom Pseudomonadati; phylum Bacteroidota; species Bacteroidota bacterium. The sequence continues at coordinate 102,988 of JADJOH010000002.1, read as the reverse complement.
AAAGAAACGATAGGATAAATACAATGGAAAAATATGAAAAATGCGCTGCTTAAGCTTGACGCCTATGCGAAGTCTCGGGATGATGAATGATTTGAATGAAGGCTTGAAAATTTTGAAATAAATATAAAGTTATTGTTATAATAAAAGTCCTCCGTGATCCTTAGTGCCCTTTAGTGCCTTAGTGGTTAAAAAGGAAAACTCCTTCGAGGACGAAAATCTACATTCATCTAAAATCAATTCATTATTTTCGGTAATTTAAATATTTTCAAATTGAAAGCATTGCTATTCGTCGCCATCTGAGGTTTGAATTGACGGATTCAATTTGAAAAAACCGGATTTTCAATAAAATTTTGATAGGCCGCAGATTGCTAATGATTATTATGATTTATTATGATAATTCCCTGCGAACCCTGCGTCGCGAATTCTCGCGATCTTAGCGACACCTGCAGATGCATGTGCAGTCAGAGGCGACTAGAAAAAAGCAAGCAGCCAGATGCGAGCGGCCAGCAGCAAAAAGTTACTATTCCATTCGATGAAACACTTTCCCCTCTAAAATAATATTCAAAAGAGGAGTATTTTGCTGCTTTGTGGTTAATTTTGCATCATGATTCGCTACAACCCCAAGGATTGGTTTCTCATCATTTTTAAATTTCATAAAGCCGATACCTTTCGAAAATTGCTGCCCTTGATTGTAGTGCTTTCCATTTATGCGGGATTGATTACCTGGCTGGAATCAGAAGTCTGGAAGCTGAGCGACAAGAGTCATGTGAAGAATCTTTCATTGATACATACTTCTTTGGGCATGGTGATTTCATTGCTGCTTGTGTTTCGCACCAACACCGCGTATGAGCGTTGGTGGGAGGGTAGGAAAGTATGGGGAGGGCTCGTGAATTCGAGTCGTAATCTCGCATTAAAAGTACAGGCGTTGGTGCCGCAGGAGGTGGGTTACTACAGTGTGATGATCCCCAATTTCGCATTTGCGTTGAAGAACCATCTGCGCAGAGTACACCTTGAGGAAGAACTGGAGCCTGCAGAAGGATTTGCCGTTGTTGATACCGGCGGAACACATCTCCCCAATAAAATTGTGAGCCAGATCATGAAATACACTATTGCACTCGAAAAATCCGGGAAGTTAAAAACAGAGCATCTTTTGTTCCTCCAGCCGGAATTAACCAACTTTACGGAAGCTACAGGTGCCTGCGAAAGGATCCGAAATACCCCGATTCCCTATTCTTATTCGGTTTTCCTGAAAAAATTCATGTTTCTTTATGTGATGACCTTACCCTTCGGTTTTGTGTTTTCACTTGGCTATTTTACCGTGCCCGTTGTTGCAATCATATTTTATGTGCTGGCAAGTCTTGAACTCAGCGCCGAAGAAATCGAAGATCCTTTCGGTTCTGATGCCAATGATCTCCCCACAGATGAAATCGCCACCGGTATCCGTAAATCCGTAAAAGAAATTTTAAATTTTTAATTTGAATAATACTACTTGTTTTAAAAGTTGATCATTTCACACATTAAATTTTCGATAGCTGTAAACCAAAAATTCTATCAGAACTTTAAACTTTAACCTGGTAACTGTAGCCGGAAGCTGGTAGCCGGAAGCTGGTAGCTGCTCTAATACTACCGTAAATTAAAATCCACCTAAAATTTAATGATAGCAAAAGTACTATTCTTGTACAGCTACTTCTTCAATCAGAAAAATTTCTTCATTGTCTCTTTTCATCAAATAATGCTCGCGTGCATATTTTTCAAGATGTTCAGGGTCTGACATGAGTTCCTTCATGTCGATTTTGTTTTTCTCGATTTCAGCGAGGTAATATTGTTTATCCACTTCGAGTTTTTCCAATTGTTTCCGGTAGCTGTACTGTGAGTAAAGGTCGTTGCGGTCGAAGAAACTGATCCAAACAGCGAAGGCAATAACCGTCAGCACATATTTGTTCTTAGCCCAGGCCGGAATTGATTTTACGAATGCGAATATCATGATGTAAATGTAATAGGTTCTATGTTCTCAATACCAACTATCCCGGAATTTTTTAACCCTTGCTTGTGAATTGCCCGCCTTTGGTGAACAATTCACTAGTTTTATATGTTTGTGCTACATGTCAACGATGAATCCGGGTATTTTATGTGGAATATTGTAAAGGCCGAACTTATTAAAATTGCCGCTAAACCAAGGAGTTACATTGGTTTTGTGGCGATTACGGTGATCGTGGGACTGATTCATCTGGCGATGTACCTCGATGGATTGAATTACATCGGTTTTATTACAACGCCGGTGCAAACGAATTTTGTATTGGAAGGAAAGATATTAAATGGCAATCTGGTTTGTTTTATCATCCTCCAAACGCTGATCATTCAAATTCCATTGCTCGTGGCTCTGGTTACCGGCGACCTGATTTCCGGAGAAGGTGCGATGGGTACGATTCGCTTGCTGGCTACCCGTCCGGTAAGTCGTGGACAACTGCTGACCGCAAAATTTATTGCAGGAAATGTCTATGTCTTCTTTTTATTGCTCTGGTTGGGTATTCTTGCGCTTGGTCTGGGTTTGTGGTTCTTTGGTCCGGGAGATTTGATTGTGATTAAAAGTGATGCACTGACGATACTTCAGTCGCAGGATACTTTATGGCGATTTTTATCGGCGCTGGGGATTGCCTTTCTAAGTTTAATGGTGGTCTCATCCTTTTCCATGTTGCTCTCTTGTTTTTCAGAAAATTCCATTGGTCCCATTATTTCAACGATGGCGGTGATTATCCTGTTCACTATTATTGGTACAATGGATATTCCGTTTTTTGATTTGATCAAGCCCTTCCTGTTTACCACACATATGGTCGTCTGGAGAAATATGTTTGATCAGGAATTGCAATGGGACGAAATCGGCTTTTCACTCTCTGTCTTGCTGTTTCATATAATTTTATTTTTTGGTATTTCAATGATGGCATTTCGTAAAAAAGATATTCTGAGCTGATGAAAAACGTGTTTATAGTGGTATTGGTTTTATTGACGAAGTCCCTGGCTATAGGTCAAACCGCACCCGACGCAATGGCTTTATTGCGTGAGGTGAACAAGAAGTTTGCATCGGTAAAAGATTATCAGGTGGATGCGTTGATCGATGCGCGAATTTCGTTTCTGAAGATATTGCCTCAGCGTGCAAAAGTGTATTTTAAGTCACCTGATAAGTTTAGAGTGAAGTCGAAGGGGATTGCCATCTTGCCAAAACAAAATTTCGATCAGTTGTTTCAATTGATGGCTGATGAAAAGGCGTATATGGCATTTGTCACCGGTAATGAAAGCCAGAATGGAAAGATGGTGACGATTCTGAATCTGATTCCGCTATCTGATACCACTGATCTGGTGTTGGCTAAAATTTGGGTAGATACCGCTCGCGATTTGATTGTTAAGTCACAACTGACTACAAAATCCAATGGTACAGTGCTTATCGATTATGTCCATGGTAATTTGAGTGATTATGCTTTACCGGATAAAATGATATTTACGATTGATGTGAAACGGTTTAAAATTCCGAAGGCGATTGCGGCGGATATAAATTCAAAGTCGACTGCTGAACCGAATAAGAAAGAACCGAAAACGGGTCAGATCATTATCAGCTTTTCAAATTATATTTTCAATAAGGGACTTTCCGACGAGTATTTTAAGAAAGATTGAAAAGGGGTATAAAAAGAAAGATCTCCCTTACGGAGGAGACCTTTCAAACCTAACCTACAAACTAAACGCTAATCTTTATGGCTGGACAGCTTCAAATACATCACTTTTCTTTATGGCACTTGCCACAGGATTGCTTGAACTGTTGAGCTGTATTTTATAACTGTAGTCATTTCCTCTTTTCCAAACTACCACTACATCGGTTGTCATTGATTTTTCAACGCCATTTTCTACTTTAGTGATGGTCCATTTGCCAATCTGGTAAAGCATTTTGGAGTTGCCGCCAAGTTCTGTAATTTCAGATCTAATGCTCTTAGCAGATGTCATTCCATACCAATATTCAGCGATGGCTTTTCTACCTTGAATTTTTTGTCCGCCGGGAACCATAATGGTCGCATCGTCGGAGTAAAGGTCAATGATGCTGGCAAAATCTTTAGCCGTTAACGACTTTTCAATGACTTTGTTCAGTTGTTCGATTTCAGCACGGGTGTCGGCAGGAATTTCTGCATTGCCTTGTGCTTTTGCTGCATTGCCAGCGAAGAGTAAACCCATTGTTACCATTAAGGCTGCGAATGAGTGACGCATGAAAGAATAGGTTGTTTTCATAGTTTTTTTTTATTAGTACTGTTTAATTATTTCTTTTATCTGTGACACATTCGCCGTTTGATTTGTTACAGCGTGTTGTGTTTTTTTATTTTGATAGGACAAAGATGCACTCATATATAGTAAATGCAATTCGTTTTCTTACGGAGTGTCGATTATGGAGTTTGAAATGTATGCTGATGTTTCTGTAGTGAATGCGAGTGGAATGTTAACATTAAATGAATGGCGATTGATGGAGAAATGGTGTTGTGATTTACAATTGAACGTACATATGATCCGGATCTTGTGAAAGGTGCACAGTATTAGATGTACTGCTCTTTTTCATAGACAAAATCTGAACTTTTCTCTACCAATTCTTTATTCTGGTTAAAACACTAAGGCGTCCTGTACGGCAAATGAATTTCATAAATGGTGACATTCTGCAATGAATGTTAACAATATGTTAATGTAATGAAGACCTGAACCACTGAAGTGAATGTATAACCGGAAAAATCTGGTCATAAAAAAAGCCGGTCTTTCCACCGGCTCTTCTTTAAAACAATGATTTAATTATTTTTTGTCTTTCGCATCAATAATAATTCCTTCGCCGTCAATTTTTATCTTCACATCTTTATTGTCCCAGTTGATGGTATCGCTGTTGACTTTAATATTCACATCTTCTCCGTTGACACGAACTTTTACGTCTTCGTCGTTAGATTTCGTTGAATTCGTTTCAAAGTTACAATTGGCGCATTCCAGTCCGCGATTGGTCATGGTCCAGGTATGTCCTACCATATCATTGTCCCAGGTATTGGTGGTGTTTTTAATATCGTAGATGATATCTTCAGTGTTTTCACCAAGGAATACACTTTTTCCAACCGGGACTTTAAGAATCAATCTGATTTTCTGTGCGCGGAAATGAACATCTTTCGGGAGAATATAATCTCTGGAAAATTTAAGCACATTATCCACTTGTTGAAGTTCATAGATAACACCACGGCCATTCAGTTCTGCTTCCTTTCGGTTGGGTCCGCGGGAAGTGGTAATTCTTACGAGTTCATATTGATCACCATCTGCACGTTGAACATCTAATTCTACCTCTTCAATGCGTGCAGTGTCTTCACTTGAATTGATCGACCAGCCATCGGACATAATCTTCCAATCCCCGTTATAATAAACATCATCTTTATCATCATAAGGATTGAGCATCGCCAAATGCATCGTATCCGTGGTCGGTTGAACTATAGGAATGGTTACTCTATTGGTATCACTGACACGGAATTCCCGTGCAATTTGAAAACCAATGAATGTGGCAATTATTATTCCGGCTCCCCATAGGATACCACAGGTATAGTTGAAGATTTTAGATTCGCTCGTAATTTTAAAGATGGAGCGAACTATTCTATACAATAATACCAGCGCCGGTATTCCGACAACAAGTGCCAGGGCAAGGGTCATCATATTCATCTGCCAGGCATCGAGGAAGGAATGTGTCAGGAAGATGGGCAATGAAGCATCTCCGATCACTCCGGTCATTCCAAGAAGTACCATGAACAATGCAAACAATACTGCTATGAGTACGATCGCCATAATGACACCGATAAAGCCAACGAAGAACTTGATAGCAGCTACGATGATAGCTCCGATGGCTTCAAAAAAATTTGCAACAGCACTGCGTCCTCCTCTTCGTGCGCCCGGCTTTCCTGAAATCCGGTTTTTAATATCTTCTACTTCTTCTTCAATCGTCCTCTTGATGTTATCAATGTTCACCGCCTGTCCTTTCATTTCCAGTTTTTCGGAAGTGGTCTTGGCTTTAGGGATGATTATCAACAACAAGATATAAAGGAGTAAACCTGAACCCCAGATAAAGAATGCTCCGGCGAAGATGAGGCGTAGCCAGATAGGATCCATACCCACATAGTGACTCAAACCACTGCAAACACCGCCAATCACTTTATCATCCGGGTCGCGGTACAATTTGCGATAACCACGGGCTTCGGTTGTATTCCATGTGCGTTGTTCCGCATTTTCTTTTTCTTCATCAGCACCTGCTACTTGCTCGGGTTTGCCCATGGTGTTGATCATATATTCAACATCGGCGGAGGTCACCACCTGGCGACTGGTGCCGATACGTTCGCTGAACATTTCCGCGATACGCGATTCAATGTCCTGAATGATTTCATCCCGACCATCAGAGGTTGTGAAATACCCGCGTATGGCTTCAAGATATTTTCGAAGCTGGTCGTACGCTTGCTCTTCTATATGGAAGACCATGCCTCCAATGTTCACGGTTACAGTCTTATTCATGATTAGGGTTATTTGAAGTAGTTTGATTCACGGCGTCCACGAGTTCCTGCCAGGTGGTGTGAAGTTCGGTAGTAAATTGTTCGCCTATTGGCGTTAGTTTATAATATTTACGGGGTGGCCCTGAAGTGGATTCTTTCCACGTGTATGCGAGCAGCCCCTGGTTTTTGAGACGCGTAAGAAGAGGGTAGAGGGTACCTTCCACTACCATGAGTTTTGCTTCCTTCATCTTGGCGATTATATCGGAGGGATATACTTCTCCTTTTCCAATAATGCTAAGTATGCAAAACTCAAGTACCCCTTTTCGCATCTGGGCCTGGGTGTTTTCGAGATTGCTCATTTTCTTTTTTTTGGTTTATCGCATCAGCCGTGATCATCAACTTTTGCGGATTTTACTACTTGGTGATGCAAACATACTAATAAACTAAGGTACTATGCAATACAAAGTACCTTTTGATTTGTTAAATTATTGATAGTCAATTATAAAAAATTATTATTTCAATCGGTACAGTTGAATTACAATAGAAATACAGTTGAAATACAGTTGAAATACAGTTGAAATGCAGTTGAAATACAGTTGAATAGACACTATCCCACGAAGTGTGTAGGTATTTCAACTGCATTTCAACTGTATTTCCATGTATCCCACTATATATCCATGTATCCTACTGTATATCCCTGTATCCCAATGTATATCCATGCCTCCCCACTGTATTTCAACTGTATTTCCACGTATCCCACTATATATCCATGTATCCCCACTGTATTTCTATTGTATCGCCACCGTATTTCTATTGTATCCGCACCGTATTTCTATTGTATCCCCACCGTATTTCTATTGTATCCCCACCGTATTTCTATTGTATTTCTATTGTATCCCCACCGTATTTCTATTGTACCCCCACCGTATTTCTATTGTATTTCTATTGTACCCCCACCGTATTTCTATTGTGTTTCTATTGTACCCCCACCGTATTTCTATTGTATTTCTATTGTATTTCTATTGTATCCCCACGGTATTTCATTCCAGCAATTTGTATTATCCATTCCAATCATTACTTTTGTTTAACAGCTAACCTATGCCAGCAACGGTTTTTCATTTCAAGCGTTTTACCATCAACCAGGACCGATGTGCAATGAAAGTTGGCACAGATGGAGTTTTGTTGGGGGCATGGGTAACAGTTCCTGATGCAGGTAAAATTCTCGATATAGGCACGGGCACCGGACTCATTGCATTAATGATGGCGCAGAAATCAAATGCTTTTATAGATGCGATTGATATTGATCTTCCTTCATATGAACAGGCAAAGGAGAATGTGCTTCTTTCCCCCTGGCCGGATCATGTTCGGGTAATTCACTCTGCCTTGCAGGATTATAAACCCGGTTATCGGTATGACCTTATCGTTAGTAATCCGCCCTATTTCATGGATAGTTATGCGGCCTTGGATGAAGCCAGAAATTTAGCCCGTTCAGCTTCAGCTTCTTTGACCTATGATGAATTGTTAAATGGAGTGGTGCGACTCTTAGTGAATACGGGTAGATTTTCTGTGATTCTTCCGCATAAAGAAGGTCAGATATTCAGAGAGAAAGCAGAGCAGAATGGGCTCTTTTGTAATAAATTGGTAAATGTTCGAACGGGCAGAAATAAACCCTTCAAGCGGGTGCTAATGGATTTTAGCAGGAGAGAAGAAGAGTTGATGGAAGAAGAACTCGTGATTCACTTTGATAGCAGACATTTTACAGAAGAATATAAAAGGCTTACCGGTGAATATTATCCTGCCTTCTGAAGATTTACCGCTTTTGTTCAGTTAAAATCGCGTAGGAATATTCAGACTTATCAGATGTTATAAAGCATGAACAACATTTCATTCATATTTCCTGATAAAGGCTATATACCTGACAAGACGTTAATCCTCACTCTCAATAAACCGAATTCCCATCTCCTGAAGCTCTTCTAATATCGGCATGAAAATATCTTCATGAACAGGAATCTGAACACCTCTTAGTGAAAATTTGCCTTCCAGTATTTTAATTGCTGCAATGCCAAGTGGCAGTCCTACAGTTTTAGCCATGGCCGTATCGGTCTGATTATCTCCTTTCACTACCAGTGAGGACACCAGTTTCTTCCCGATACCACCAACAGTATATTCAAATTGGTGTTGCATGACGATCATGTCTTTGTCACCATCTTTTAACGTCCATTTCTTCTCCAGTAATTGTTGAAGGATTTGCGCAGGACTCGCATTTTTTAAACCAACAGGTTTCTCTTCAAGAATACCTGTAGAACGAATTTTTTCCATCGATGGGCCATCCGGATCAATATTGCAATAATGTGCAATCTTTTCTTCCAGATCACTTCCCATCACAGAGGGTGGAATGAAAGCTTCGGTGAACTGACGATAACTGAGTTGATCGCTGTTTTCCACCAAGAAGGAATCATCCGTTAATCCCAAAGTGACAAATACCTGCCAGGCACTGCAAAATCCTTCTTGGCGTAAAGTTCCGCGTATTAAAGTCGGTATGTTTTCAATGCCATAATGGTGGCGGTAGGCTAACGAATCACGGTTGGCATAGCCGTCAAATTTACCAACACCATCTACTGTAATCCGTACCGATTCACTGAAAAGACGATGATAGGGTAAGTAATGATATTTTCCGTTTTGAATGTATTTCGCAGTTCCTTGTCCGGCGAGGATGACATTGCGTGGATTCCACGTGAATTTATATCCCCAGGGATTATCGATCGATTCAGGGGCGATAAGTCCTCCGGTGTAGGAGCAAAAGGAAGTGATGGTGGCGCCCTGTTTTTTTAATTTCAAAATAATTTCCATCGCCGACATATGGTCTATGCCCGGATCCAGTCCGCATTCATTTAGAAAGAGCAGGTTTTTTTCAATGGCTTCTTCATGTAATGATAAAATCTCCTTCGATACATAACTCGCCGTCACCAGGTTCTTGCCAAATCGCAGGCATTCTTTTGCTACTAAGAAATGCAGGGCAGGAGGAAGGAGGGAGATTACCAGATCTGCCTTGCTGATTTCATCTGATCGCTGTTCTTCATTTTCAATATCAAACTGTAACGCAACGCCCGATGAGTTCCCGTTGATCTTATCCTCAGCAAAGCGCTTTTCCTTATCCCCAATTCTTAATGTAAATCGCTTGTCTTCAGCGTTTTTTAGAAGGTAATGGATCAATGAACCGGAGGACCTCCCGGCGCCAAGCAATAAGATGGTTTTCATGTTAATTTTTCAACTGCAAATGTATAAAAGATAGGAGGGTATCCGTTCTGTATGTAACTTTGTCAGACTCTCTTAAAGAAAAAGTTAAAAAATATGAGAAGATTAATGCTAATCGGAATGGTGCTGTTGCTTTCATTCCAAGTTTCTGCACAATCGTCAAATGTGGTCCTCTTCACCGAAAATGGTGAGCGATTTACGGCGATTTTGAATGGTATCAGACAAAATGATAAGCCTGAAACAAATGTGAAAATTACCGGATTAAGTGCAGAGTTTTATAAGCTAAAGGTGATTTTTGAAAGTACGGCATTGGGCGAGAAGAATTTTAATATGGCGATTGAATTGGGAAAAGAGAATACTTATGTGATTAAGAAGAACAATAAGGGGGAATTCGTACTTCGTTTTATGGGTTCTGTTCCTCTGGCAGAAGCTCCGCGAAATACTCCGGCACAATCTACGGTGGTTTATCATGCAAATCCTGTAGCACAACCCGTTGAAGGAACAATGAGCTCTCAAACAGTAACCACCACTACCACTACGCAAGGTGCCTCTACCGGTGATCCGGAAGCGGTGAGTTTGAATATGGGGATGAATGTAGATGGCGTGGGTGGAAATATCAGTATCAATGTTTCAGGTATGGATGGTACGACGCAGCAATCCGGAACCACAACGGTCACGCACACGCAAACCACAACCACCACAACAAATGTGTCCGGAATAAATACACCTCCGCCACCACCACCGGCGCCCGTAGTTTATTTGCCCGGTTATAATGGTCCGGTAGGTTGTCCGATTCCGATGAGTCCGCAGGATTTTGACGACCTGAAGCAAACCGTTTCCTCAAAAAGCTTCGAAGAAACAAAGTTCACCATTTCGAAACAAGTGTTGCAGGATCGTTGCATGCTGGTATCTCAGGTGAAGCAAATGATGCTCATCTTCACCTTCGAGCAAACACGACTCGATTTTGCGAAATTTGCCTATGATCGTACCTATGATATCGGGAATTATTTTAAAGTGAATGATGCTTTTACCTTTGAAAGCTCTATTGAGGATTTGAATGATTATATTGAAACAAGAAGATAACTCCTTCTCATTTTCTGCTTGTAACTGTAGAATGATCTGTTGAAAGAAATAGCAACTGAAGATAGAAGAATAGCCTCCGCATTGGGGGCTATTTTTTTACAGATACTAACGGTTACGGACTATCTTTGTGCCAATGAATAATCAAATCATAAGGATTGGTGCAATTGCGGCAGCGATCGCAGTAATTTTAGGAGCTTTCGGCGCTCATAAACTCAAGGAGCTTTTAGACGAAAATGCATTGGCCACCTGGGAGACCGCCTGTCGATATCAGTTCTATCATGCACTGGCTTTAGTCCTTACGGGGATTTTGTTCACGCAGAAATCATCTCCTTCCTACCGCTGGGCGATGCGGTTTTTTATAGCTGGCATTCTCCTCTTTAGTGGATCAATTTATCTACTCTCGATTCGTAGTTTGTTGGATATAAATGTTTTGTGGGTCGGGCCGGTGACACCTCTGGGTGGTCTTTGTTTTATTGTAGGTTGGATCTTTTTGGCATTTCCGAAGAATCCGGAAAAAACATCTGTCTAAATTGAAGACAATAATTATTTTATTTCTACTTTAGTTGACTATGCGTATATCACATCTCTTAATCGTAATCTTAATCGGTATCGGAATGACCGCCTGTAAATCAGGAAAAAATTCAAGTTCCGGAAATGAAGTGAATGAAAATAAAGGAGGAACTTCCTCAGAAACAACCGGTACTCCCCAGGAATCCGCCGGAAATATTCAACAGACAGAGCGCTGGACAAGGGAGCAGGCCGCAATAGGACCCGATTCGTTCAGACTCATTGTGACATTTATCAGTATCGGGGCAGGGACAGATCCGGATGCAAAGACCTTTCTTGATAGCTATATTCTTGATTATAAGACCAAAAAAGGAAAATCTGTCAGGTATATCATGATTCCATGGGGCAGGGAAGGTGAGGTAGATTGCTGTTTTGATTTGAAAGATCTAACTGTCTCAGAACAAAGTGATTTCATTGAGGGATTGCGAAATACGATGAAAGCCAGAGAGCTGATTCAAATCAATGAAAACGCAAAAAACCGCTTTAAATCCAGATAGGGATCTAAAGAAATTTGTTGCCTTACCACTATATTTTACTGTAAATTTGTCGCAGCTAAAAACACTATGAACGAATACGGATTAAAGAACCCCAAAGCATCTGTAGCAGATCTGGGACTTAAGAACGTTGGAACAGCGTACTGGAACCTCTCACCGGCTGAATTAGTAGAGGAAACTATTCTTCAGGGAATGGGCGAGTTGACCGACACCGGTGCATTGGCGATTGATACCGGTGAATTTACCGGTCGTTCTCCAAAAGATAAATTTACGGTCTTTGATGCTGAAACTGAAAAGTCAGTGTGGTGGGGCGATATCAATATAAAATTTGATGCGCAGAAATTTGATCAGATGCTCACGCGCATTTCTGCCTATTTCACCGGTCGTGAAGTGTATGTCCGTGATGCCTATGCCTGCGCAGATCAGCGTTACCGGATGAATGTCCGTGTAGTGACCGAGTATCCCTGGCAGAATCTTTTTGTAAACAATCTCTTCCTGCGTCCGAATAGAGATGAAATAGAAAACATGAGTCCGGATTGGGTGATCATTAATGCACCCGGCTTCCTCGCAGATCCTGCTATCGACGGAACTCGTCAGCATAATTTTGCGATGATCAATTTCACGAAAAAGATGATTCTGATTGGCGGAACAGGTTATACCGGCGAAATTAAAAAAGGAATTTTTACGGTATTGAATTATATTTTGCCTCACCACAAAGGGGTGTTGAGTATGCACTGCTCTGCTAATATTGGCGATAAAGGGGATACTGCTTTGTTCTTTGGGTTATCCGGTACAGGAAAAACAACATTGAGCGCGGATCCGCATCGTGGATTGATCGGTGATGATGAACATGGCTGGAGTGATGATTCCGTTTTCAATTTTGAAGGTGGATGTTACGCGAAGTGTGTCAACCTTTCTGCTGAAAAAGAGCCGCAAATATTTGACGCTATCCGCTTCGGATCGCTTCTTGAAAATACAGAATTTCATCCGGGGACAACCACCACGGATTATGATAATATTACCAAAACAGAAAATACGCGCGTCGCTTACCCGATTAATTTTATCGAAAATGCAGAAGAGCCTTCTGTAGCCGCACCGCCTAAAAATATTTTCTTCCTTACCTGTGATGCATTTGGTGTATTGCCTCCCATTAGTCGGTTGACAAATGCTCAGGCCATGTATCATTTCATCTCCGGTTATACAGCTAAAGTTGCAGGAACAGAGATGGGTATCACAGAGCCTACCACTACCTTCTCTGCATGCTTTGGAAAAGCCTTCCTTCCTTTACATCCTGCCCGTTACGCAGAGCTGCTTGGAAAAAAATTAAAGGATAATCCGGATATCAAAGTGTGGCTGGTGAATACCGGATGGAGTGGTGGTGCCTTTGGTGTGGGCTCCCGTATGAAGTTGAGCTATACCCGCGCCATGATTACCGCTGCACTGAACGGAGAATTTGATAAAGTGAAATACGAAGAGTTGCCCGTATTCCGTCTGCAAATGCCTGTAACCTGTACCGGTGTTCCTGATGGCATTATGAATCCACGTAATACATGGAAGGATAAGGCCGCTTTCGATCAGACTGCCATTGATCTTGCTGTGAAATTCGTGAAGAATTTTGCGCAGTACGCAGATGGTGCTTCCGCAGAAATCCTCTCTGCAGCTCCTTCGGTTCCTGAAATAGCGTAAGAAAAAATGAAATAATGAATAAGAAGGGTCTCCTGGAGGCCCTTTTTTATTTTATAAACTCTCGTTCGTTTATTTTATCATTGCTTAAAAACTAATTTTGTAAGATGCATCTCTTCTACGCACCTGAACTAAATGCGGCTGAATTCTCCCTTCCGGAAGAAGAAACGCATTACTTGATTCATGTCCTTCGTTTATCACAGGGAGAGAAGGTGGAGGTGACAGATGGAAGGGGGGCGCTTGCTGTTTGTGAAGTTGCGCAACTCTCTAAGAAGTCGGCCGTGCTGCAGACGTTAACCATAGAACATTTGCCTCAGCCTGCGCGTCGGTTACAAATGGCAATCGCTCCAACAAAGAATATGGATCGCATGGAATGGTTTGTGGAAAAAGCAACGGAAATTGGTGTGAGTCGCATCACTCCATTACTCTGTAAACATTCTGAACGCAAGGTGTTGAATACAGATCGGCTCAGAAAGCTGGTGGTAGCCGCTGCTAAACAATCCCGTCAATTTTGGTTTCCCACGCTCGATGAACTATGTCCTTTTGATGCATTTATACATCAGGAAAATTCAGGAATTAATTATATCGCGCATTGTCATCCCGGACCCAAGGAGCCTTTATCATCAATAGCGAAAGAAGATGTCGTTACCATTTTGATCGGACCTGAAGGGGATTTCAATATGGCAGAAGTGGAAATGGCAATGAAGAGGGATTCCACTCCATTTCACTCGGGGAAAGCAGGCTGAGAACCGAAACTGCAGCTCTCGTTGCAGTGGTTGCATTCAATATTTCCTGATCCGGATTGTTACATCTGAAATCTTATAAGAACACTTGTTATTAATTGTAGAGGGAAATAGATGCTGATCTTTATCACGGTTTTATGTAAAACTGATCTTGAATAAAGTGAAGGTGCGAAATTATATTTGCGTAGTAATTTGATGTACATTCATCCAATAATAGAGTACCCTTTTTTGAAAGTTGATTAAAGAAAGATGACAGCATTAGAAGTTGTATTTATGTTGCTTGGTGGAATCGGTCTCTTTATCTTCTCCCTGAAGATGATAGAAGAGTCAGTGAAGAATCTCTCCGGCCGCACTTTTAAATTGTTTTTGCAAAAGCTGACGAAGAATAAAATTTTAGCGGTTGCCGGGAGTGCTTTGTTGGCGGCTTTGTTACAAGGCAGTTCTGTCCTGATGGTGATGGTGCTGGCATTGGTGGGTGCAGGTGTGTTGTCACTGAGTGGTGCTCTTGCATTTATTTTGGGCGCCAATATCGGAACTACATTGGATACCTGGGTGGTAGTGCTGGTAGGTTTTAAGATGAACCTGGAAGCCGTTTCATATCCGGCAATTATCATTGCAGCGTTACTGCAGATGTTACCGGGGAGGGAGAAGTTGAAACATTATTCTCATTTATTGTTTGGTTTTGGATTGTTGTTTATCAGTGTCTCCTTCATGAAACTGGCAGTATCTGAACAGTTGAATCATTTTGATCCGGCAACCTTAACCGGAATGGCATCGTGGAAGTTTGTTCTTGCCGGATTGGTGATCACGATGCTGATTCAATCGAGTCTCGCTACTATGACGCTTGCGCTGAGTGCACTCCATACCGGTGCAATTGATTTCAGTACCGCGGCTGCCATTGTGGTAGGATCGGAAGTGGGAACAACAGTGAAATTGTTTTTGGGTACATTGGATGGACTGGCTTCCAAGAAGAGACTGGCCCTCGGAAATTTTCTGGTGAATGTGATTACCGCCATCATGGCCTTTGCCTTCCTGCCTCAACTGGTGTTGCTGGTTCAGGACATCCTTGGAATTGTTGATCCACTCACCGGACTGGTAGCATTTCAAAGTATTATTAATCTTTTAGCTGTTATCGTTTTTCTTCCATTTTTAAATGTTTTTTCTCGCTTTCTGGAGAAGAGGTACCGCGATGACTTCAGTGAAGTGACCACTTTTATCAGGAAAGAAGATTTGAGTGATCCCTCGTCAGCGATCGAATTGTTTGCAAAGGATGCGGATTACTTTTTGCACCTTTCTATGGTTTTTAATCTGGAGCTCTTCAATCTTAAATCCGTATATAGAAAATTTAACCCGGAGTGGATGGAAATTGATGAGAAGAGAGGGTTTTATAAAAAGTCGCATACAGAGCAATATGAGTTTCTGAAAATTCTACAGGGTGATTTGCAGTTGTTTTATACAAGTTTACGGAGTAATAATCTTTCCCCGGAGCAAACAAAAAGGCTTGAAATGATTATTTCCGCCATACGAAGTTCCATGCACGCCTCGAAAAGTGCAAAGGATGTCAGTTCAAATATTCACAACTTATTCAGTTCTTCCAATGATGCGAAGTTTGCAATTTATTCTCAGGTGAGAGAGAATATTGAAAGGGTTTATGTAAATCTTGAAGAAATGGTAAGCAGAAAAAACAGGGTGACTTATGATGAGTTAAAGGGTATTTATGAGGACATTCTAATTACTTATGAGCAATTTCTGGAAGCCATTTATCTTCAGGCAAAGGAAGGCAGGCTGAATAGCAATGATTTTACGACGATCTTGAATTTTAACCGCGAAATGTTTACCTCGAATAAGGCGATACTTTTTGCCGTGAAGGATTTGGTTCTTCTTCCCGAAGATGCAGCCCGATTTACTGAACTTCCTTTCTATAAAACCTAAGTTGCTGAAGATTGTTTTTCTTTCTCCTCCTACATTTTATACCTTTGCAGAAGCAATGAAAAAAATTATCCTGCTACTGGCAGTTGTGTTACTTACCGGTTTTCGCCCCGCCGGTCAAAGTATAAAGATCGCTGTGTTGAAATACAGTGGAGGTGGCGATTGGTATGCAAATCTGGATACCTCTTTGAAGAATCTGATCGATTTCTGTAATAAAAACCTGGGAACAAGTATCGCCGCTGAACAGGATATCGTGGAAGTGGGCTCTCCGGATTTATTCAACTACCCCTTCGTTCATATGACCGGTCATGGTAATGTGGTTTTTAATCCCAAAGAATCAGAAAATTTAAGGAATTACCTCATCGGTGGCGGATTCCTGCATATCTCCGATAATTATGGAATGGATAAATTTATCAGGCCTCAAATGAAAATGGTTTTCCCCGAATTGGATTTTGTGGAAATTCCGTTCAATCACCCGGTCTTTCATCAAAAATATGATTTCCCGGGTGGTCTCCCGAAAATTCATGAGCACGATGGCACCTCTCCCAAAGGCTTTGGTCTTTTTTACAATGGAAGAATGATTTGTTTCTATGATTATGAATGTGATCTGGGTGATGGCTGGGAAGATGCTGAAGTGCATAAGGACTCTCCCGAAGCCCGTCAGAAAGCCTTGAAAATGGGAGCGAATCTTATTCAGTACGCTTTCAGTAATTAATTATGTAACTTTGTTTTGTGTCTCGCTTGCGCCACATAGCCTCCTTTCTCTTTCTGCTGCTTTCTCTGCAGATGATTGTGCCTGCGCAGTTGTTGCATGGATTCTGTGACCATGAGGATACGATAGATTGTTGTCTGAATAACGGTGAAACTACCGTCAGCATTCACCACGAGCATTGTCTGGTCCTCGACCTTTCATTACCTACCGTATTGCATAAATATGAGGATGTAGCGTTTACTCCTCAGCAGGTTTTTATTTCTCATAGTGATTTTATTCTGTTGCAGACCTTAGTCGTTGATCGTACGAAGTCTGTCATCAGAGGACCTCCCGTTTTCTCCTGATTTTTTATCAGCTGTAATGTGATGGTTTTTCGGGATCATCCCTTACAACTGCGTATTCTCATCAGCGGTTCATCCCCGACTGATCGTATCTCACTTAATACGAATCATCATGCGGCTATACTTGCCGTTACTATTGCTCCTCCTCTTCATTGAAGGAAGGGCGCAATCACCCTGTACATTTCGCTTATCGGGTGTTGTCAGAGACGCCTCGACAGGCGAATCATTGCCATTTGCCAAACTGGAAATCGAGGGGAAGAACCGCGTGGTGATCAGCGATGCCGATGGAAAATTTCTGTTCGATAGCCTCTGTGGAGGAGATTATTTGCTGAAGACCCTCTACGTAGGTTATGATTCAATGCTGCTGTCATTGAATATCACTAAAGATACAGATCGGAAGATCAGGTTGAAGATGTCAGTGAAGAATTTGAAGCAGACCGAAATCGTAGCAGAGCGTATTGCGGATAAAAGTACGATTGCATCGGATACCCTCTCTAAGAAAGAAATGGATCAGTCGAGAGGAGAAGGCCTGACCGGTTATCTAAAGAAAATTGCAGGAGTCACCGGCATTCAAACCGGCCCTTCTATCATGAAACCAGTTATTCACGGCATGCATAGTCAACGGGTGTTGATCATGAATGCAGGCATACGGCAGGAAGGACAGCAATGGGGAAGTGAGCACGCACCTGAAATTGATCCTTTCGTGGCGAACCGTTTGACGGTAGTGAAGGGCACTTCATCTATTCGCTATGGTGCGGATGCAATTGGAGGAGTGATTCTCGTAGAGCCCCGCGAGCTCCCGCATGAGCCGGGCATACAGGCAGAAGTGAATCTGGTGGGGATGAGCAATGGTCGGCAAGGTGTGGCCAGCGGATTAATAGAACAACATCTCGGTAAATTCTTCGACCTCTGCTGGCGCCTGCAGGGAACGGTGAAGAAAGCAGGGAATGTGAGTACGCCTGATCTCTATCTGCAAAATACGGCCTTCGAAGAATACAATTGGAGTGGAAGTATAGGCATTGAAAGAAAACGATTCGGGGCTGAAGTATTCTACAGCAGATTCAATACCACGCTGGGAATATTTACAGGTTCGCATATCGGTAACCTGAGTGATCTGCAACGGATCATTGAAAATGGTGAAACAATAACCGATAATACATTTACCTATCGTATCGATAAACCACGACAGGAAGTAACGCATCAGTTGTTGTCGGCCAAAGCCTGGTGGACCATCACCAATGTCGGTAAACTGAATCTGCAATACGGTTATCAGTTCAATCATCGTTTCGAATACGATCGCGATAAAGCACTCAATGATTCACTGGCTGCCCTCGACTTGCCCGATCTGGAATTGCGACTCTATACGCAGTCGGTGGATTTGAATCTGGAAACGAGAAACAGAAATGGATTTACCGGAGTCATTGGAATCTCAGGTCTGAAACAGGATAATCAATATGGTGGTCAGCGATTCTTCGTTCCGAATTATATCTTGTATAACAGTGCCGCCTATACGACAATTCGCTGGCGCAAGATGAAATGGGAGGTGGAGGCAGGAGCCAGAGTTGATTATCGCGAACAATCCGTGTACCGGAATATTAAGGGAGCGGTGGTGCAGAACGATTATCGTTTTACCAATCCCGGTTTATCAACCGGTCTGCTCTTCAAACAAGAC
This sequence comes from Bacteroidota bacterium, assembly GCA_016713925.1. Classification (NCBI taxonomy): domain Bacteria; kingdom Pseudomonadati; phylum Bacteroidota; species Bacteroidota bacterium. The sequence continues at coordinate 83,979 of JADJOH010000002.1, read as the reverse complement.
AGCAGCATCAGCTGGACATTGAATGCCGGAACAGCTTATCGTCCCCCTTCTATCAATGAATGGTTCAGCAACGGACTCCATCACGGAACAGCCACCTTCGAAACCGGTGACAGTACGCTCGGTGTGGAGAAGGCGTATAATGTCATTGGCGGTGTGCGTATTCAAAAACGGAAATTGGCTGTTGATGCCAGTATCTATTACCTCTATATCAAGGATTACATCTACCTCATTCCTGATGAAAGTCCGGTATTGACGGTGAGTGGAGCCTTCCCGTCGTTTGCCTATAGTCATGTGGATGCTTCCTTCAAAGGAGTAGATCTCAGCATTGACTGGGATATTACAGAGGGAATCAACCTTCGATCGCGAAATAGTATCGTACTGGGATGGAACCATACCGGAAATCGTTATCTGGAACTGGTGCCTTCTCCCCGTTTCGATCAGTTGCTGAGTTATCGGTTTAAAGATTCTAAAAGCTGGAAGGAACTAACTGTAGGCCTATCCGCACTTATTGTAGCAGAGCAGTGGAGATACGATGAAGGAAGAGATTATATTCCTCCGCCACCTGCCTATGTATTGCCCGGATTTGAAGCAAGTGCGACCTTCACCCATGCCGGACAAGAAGTAAGAATGGGACTCTCTGTTTCCAATTTGTTCAATACGTCTTACAGAGAGTATATGAACAGATTTCGTTATTATGCAGATGAAACCGGAAGGAACATTACGCTTCGGCTAACTGTACCTCTGAGTTTTAAAACGGCTACTCATGATCACGAACATTAAATAATCAAATTAACATTAATAGGATATCAATAATTAAAACAGAAAAATCATGAATACAAAAAAAATATTATCCTTAGGTATCTTTACCTTCAGCATACTCCTGCTCGCATCTTCCTGTAAAAAAGATAAAACGGATGATCCCGCGCCAACGAATCAGGGAGAACTCATCACTACCGTACAACTGATCTTTACAGATACGATTACCGGCCTCGTTGTGGATACCGCCACCTTCAGTGATCCGGATGGACCCGGCGGAGTTGCGCCGACACAGGATTCTATTTTACTGCAAGCTGGGCGTGTTTACAGCACAGAAGTTATCCTGCTTGACGAGTCAAAGATTCCTGTGGTATATATTTCTGACGAAGTAGCTGCTGAATCCGATGTGCATTTATTTGTTTTTTCATCCTTGCCTGCTTCCGGGTTTCTTACAACAACTATTTCAGACATAGATGTAAACGGACAACCCGTTGGTCTTGAAAGTTACCTTGTTGCCGGCGCTTCGGCTACCGGTTCCTATACTGTAGAGTTGCGGCATTTCGATTCAGCTGCCTTGAAACAAGCGAATACAATCTATGAAACCGATGTGCAGGTGACCTTTGGGGTAAGATTGAATTAACCGGATGACGATGATCATGAATAGAGACATCTTAAAGGTGTCTCTATTCTTCTTACATTTGAAGGAGTTAAATTGCTACAAGATGAGAAACTCATTCCTATATATCTGTTTCAGAAGATTTCTTCTTTTAATGATGTTGGTTTCACCGCTAATAGTACAGGCGCAATTCCCTGTACTCGATTGGCAATATTATACAGGTGCACCCGCATTTGGTTCAGCAGCATCCGCCGACATCGACAAAGATGGATTTTATGAAATCGTTTTCACCACATATACCAACGATGGACGTGCACATTGCCTCAATGCGGAAGATGGTTCGGTGGTATGGACGTACAATATCGGTGGCTGTGGTGATGTGGCGCTGTTGATTTATGATGTGGACAATGACGATACGCTTGATGTTATTGTGAACGGTTCCTGCAACCCCACCTTGTTTTGCATCAACGGAATCACCGGAGTATTGAAATGGTCGGTTCCTTCGGGTGGAGGTGATTCGCCACCTACTGCTGCCGACCTGGACAACGATGGATTACCTGAGATACTCTTCTGTAATTTTAACGGGCAGTTACGTATTGTGAACGGAGAAGATGGAACAACTTTTAAAAACATTCAAATAGATCCTTTTGGAAATGCAGTACAAACAGAGCCTACCCTCGTCGATGTGAACAATGACAATCAGCTCGACATTATTCTCGCCAATCATTTTAACATCAACGGACTTTTTTATCTGGGCCTATGATTTTATGACGGAAGATACCATCTGGACAAACTTCGCCCCTGCCACATCCACTTACAATGCCTATCATGGAGGTGCCGTTGCTGATGTAGATGGTGACGGTCTTTTGGAATATGTTATCGGAGCCAATAATGGTTTGGTGCGTGCGTTGAATGTAGAAGATGGTTCTGTTTTATGGACAGATACCATTCTCATGAGCGTGATGAGTCCGGTTTCTATTGCTGATCTGGATGGGAATGGCGATCTGGAAGTAGTGGTTACTAATAACGATTGGGTGACATTGGATGAACGCATTTGGGTGCTGGATGGATTGACAGGTCAGATAGAGTGGTCTTATGCGACTACCTTTTCTTCCTTCAGAGGATGTGCCATAGCAGATATTAACGCGAACGATACACTCGATCTCGTTGCAGGTTATTTCATGGGAGATGTGATCGCGGTGGAACCTTATTCGGGATTGTTATGGCAAACAAACGTGGGGCAATATCTCGGTACAGGATTACCTTATTTCGCCGTGGATCATGGTCCGCTGGTGGCTGATTTTGATAAGAGTGGAACGATGGATGTTTTTGTCGTTGCCGGCTATGGGAAGTATACACCCGACTCCTTAAACACCGGAAAGGCATTCATGTTTTCCGCAGGGATAGGACAATGTCCGGAATGGTTGATGTTTCGTCAGGATGCGCACCGTTCAGGATATCTTTCGCAGCAGGAAATAGATTCGGCCTGTAATACATTATTTGTAGAACCCTCTTCTTCCGATGTGTTTCCGTTATCTATTTATCCGAATCCTTCCCGCGATAAAGTAACTGTTGAAGGAGTGGGAGATCTAACGATCTCAGTGTATGACCTGCAAGGTCGTTGCATATTTCGCTCTGACATGAAGAATGAAAAATCAGAGATCGATGTGAGTTCATGGGAGCCCGGGCTCTATACCATCGGCATTTTATCGGGTAGAAAATCTTCGTTTTCGAAGCTACTTGTTTATGAATAATATTTATTTTTAATACCGTATTAAACTTTGGAATGCATCGGGCATCCAAATTCATCCCTATTAAATTATGAAAGCACTTATAACCGGATTATTCTTAGTTATTTTCCTGAATAGTCAAGCCCAAAATCTTTATTTTCCTCCATTAACAGGCAATGCCTGGGATACAATTTCTCCTGTTTCCCTGGGATGGTGTCCGGATAAAATTGATTCGCTGACCGATTATCTGGAAAATAAAAATACCAAAGCATTTATTCTGTTGAAAGATGGAAAAATTGTGATCGAAAAATATTTCGGAACATTTACCGCGGATAGTCTCTGGTATTGGGCCTCCGCCGGAAAAACCCTCACCGCATTTACAGTAGGCATCGCGCAGCAGGAAGGATTACTTTCCATCACCGATACGACCTCCACCTACCTCGGCACCGGCTGGACAGATTGCCCTCCGTTAAAAGAAGAAAAGATTACCATTCGAAATCAACTCACCATGACCTCCGGACTTGACGATGGTGTTCCTGATCATTATTGTACGTTGGATACCTGCTTGCAGTATTTAGCGGATGCCGGCACACGCTGGGCCTATCATAACGGACCCTATACCTTACTGGATAGTGTGATCGAGTCGGCGACAGGGATAAGTCTCAACAATTACTTCAACCAAAAAGTCAAAATTCCTACAGGGATGACCGGCGCTTTTTTCCCTTCAGGATACAACAATGTTTTTTTCAGCAAACCGAGAAGTATGGCGCGATTCGGATTGCTGATGTTAAACCATGGAAACTGGAATGGCAATCAGATCATGACAGATACTTCTTATTTTAATCAGATGATTAACACTTCGCAAAACCTTAATGATGCATATGGTTATCTCTGGTGGTTAAATGGGAAATCCTCCTTCATGGCCCCGGGATTGCAGTTTGTGTTTAACGGTCCGCTAAATACCCATGCACCTGCTGATATGTATGCAGCTCTCGGCAAGGACGGACAAATATTAAATGTAGTGCCTTCCCTAAATCTTGTCTATGTGAGATTGGGCAATGCACCGGGAGTAGGGGAGGTGCCCATCACTTTCAATGATACCATCTGGATCAAGTTAAATGAAGCAATGTGCAATACTGCATCTCTTCCAGTCATCAGGAACCAACCCCTCATTACCATTTTCCCCAATCCCGCAACTGATTATTTTAAAATAAATTTCACAAGTCCCGGCAACCATCAACTAAAAATCACCGACCTCACTGGCCGCGAAATAAATACCTGGCAAAACCTCCAAACCAATACTGAAATCTCCACCGGCTTCATGAACAGAGGAATTTACTTTTTACACTTCATCCATGAAACCGGAAATGTTACTATCCAAAAACTAGTTCTAAACTAAGTCCTCCAAAACAAATGTTTTCATATTGTAATTTTCTTTCACAATATATTCATCTTTATTTTTACCACTAAGACACTAAGAGCACAAGAAACACTAAGGATTCTTTCTTACACTAAGTGATCTAAGTGAACTTAGTGACTTAGTGGTTACAGAGGAAAAATCCTTAGAAGACGATTATTTCTACTCACTTAAATTTTGCAACTTTCGACGAAGCAGTTTCCAGATATAATTTATTTCACACCAAATTAAATGGTAAGCGAAAATATTAATTTACTAACTAAAGTAACTTCTTCATGCACGCTGCCAGATATTCATACTGTTCTCCGGAATTATACACTTGCGTAGAAATTCTTAAAAGCAATTTAGGATCTTTGTTATGAAAGTAAAATACAGGCACCTGGATCTTGTATTCCTCCAGCAATTGCTTTTTTAAGGGCACAACCATATTGAAAAATTTGGAGGGTGCGTCCGGATGATTACGAACAGGAATACTGGCCAGATGTCCAATGAGGGAATCAGGAGTTGGAATTTCAATCCGGAGTTCTTCACAAATGATTTTTCTTGCTTCCAGACAAAGGTTTCTGTTGTTTTTTCGAAGTGCTTCCCAACTGCCAAGAATAGATTGCATGTAATGGATGCTGTCCTTGATCAGGAAGTAAGCACTATAGTCATCTGTTCCCGGCCAGATGAACTGTGCACTCCAGTGTTTATCAGTACCCGCATACAAATCATGATAATGAGAAATTTGAAGTGGTCGTATTTTATGTTGTTTGTCTTTTCTGACATGCAGTAAGGCCGATCCTCTCGGACTACAAATCCATTTATGGCAATTTCCGGTATAATAACTGGCGCCGATAGAGGAAATATTCAAATCCATCATTCCGGGAGCATGAGCACCGTCAATTAATACTTCAATGCCCCGCGATTCCAGTTGTTGAGTTAATTTTTCTACGGGAAATATAATGCCTGTCGCAGAGGTGATATGGTCCAGTAATACCAGTTTTGTTTTTGAAGTGACCGCGTTTAAGAGAGGTGTGGTGAGTTCATCTTCATGCGCAACCGGGAAGGGGATATCTGCAATGATTAATTTGCATTTGTTAAGTTCAGCATAGTATTTCAAAACATTTACACAGGCGCCGTAAGCATGACTATGGGTCAGTATTTCATCTCCCTCTTTAAAATGGATCGAATGAAGAATGGTGTTGACACCCATCGTCGTATTTTTAATCAAAACCAGATCATTCGCATCACATCCGGTAAATTTGGCGAGGGCTTCCTTGTTTTCATGATAGACCGGCTCGAAATTTTCCGTCATCGCCAGCACCGGATCTTTTTCAATTTGAATTTTTAACTGAAATTGTTTTTCAAGAATCGCTGCAGGACAGGAGCCGAAGGAGCCGTGATTTAAAAAGACAGTGTTTTTATCATGATTCCAATGCTGTTCATGGATGGAGTAGGGAGGGAGTGGTTGCATTTTGGTGAACTATCAGGCAAAAATAAGATTTTATGGACTGAATATTAATTAATGTCATTGTATGAATTATTTTTAATTAAGTTTTTATATTTGACTAATTAATGAAATTAACCTCCATCTGAACCGTCGAAGGTTAAAATAATAAAAATTTATGATTAAGAAAGCAGCTGCATTGTCATTCCTGATTTTATGGTCTCATTTGTTAATCGCTCAGTGCGAAAAAATATTTTCATTTGAAACCGATCAGTTTGGAGGGCCATCCTCTTCGCTTCAATTGAACGGCAAACTGATATTTAGTGCTTATGATGACGGTTATGGAAGAGAACTTTGGTGTACGGACGGCACTACGCAGGGTACATTTATGCTGAACGATATTTGGCCGGGTACAGGTAGTGGCATCGCTGACTATTTCGATTATACGGCCATCGTTCATGACAATCTGGTTTATTTCAGAGGGAATGATAGCCTTCACGGTGTGGAGTTGTGGCGAACGGATGGCACTCCGCAGGGCACATACATGGTCGCGGATCTTGTAAATGGTACCGCTGGTTCTGCTCCCGGCGAGTTTGCTTCTGTGGATTCGCTCCTTTTTTTTACAGGAAATACCGGCTCTTCACTTTACCGCTCTGATGGAACAAGTCAGGGAACTTTTTCAATTGCAAGTTTTCAGATCGTGAGAGGTCTTACCGGCTTCAATGGTAAATTGTATTTCTCTGCAGGAAATAATAATACAGGTGAGGAATTATGGCGAAGCAATGGAACACCCGGTGGTACGTATTTGTTGAAAGACCTGAATGGTGCAGTTGGTGCCTCACTTCCCTGTAATTTTCATGCGACCACAAATGCACTCTATTTTATGGCAAATACCAGTTCGGGTTGGGAGTTATGGAAAACAGACGGGTCTAATTCCGGTACGGTACAGGTAGCAGATATTAATCCCGGCCCTGCAAATGGAGTTTTGGATGTTTTTAGTACGGTAACAATGACACATCTCGGTGATACACTCTACTTTGCAGCAAAAAATGATTCCATGGGTTATCAGTTATGGAGAAGTGATGGCACACCAACGGGAACAGTGAGACTTTCTAATGTTACCAATGGAATTTTAACTTCTAATACTTTTCCGATTGTGGATGGAAATGTGATGTTCGCGAGTTTTTATTCGCCTTCTTATTATAAATATGATGTGGCACAGGATTCTTCCTATCTTTCGGCATATCCTTTCTTTTATTATTTCTATTTAAGCGATGGGAAGTATTTGTTTTCAGGTTCAAAATTATTTTATGCCGGAAAAGATTCTATTTATGGACCGGAGATGTGGCAGGCTGATGGTACCGGTGCTGTGAATGGTGATAGAAGAATTCAGGAAACACATTTACTCAACAACTGGTACCCAACTTCCGGTCAGGGATTTAATACCATACTTGGTACCATCGATTCGAAGTTGATTTTCCGGCAAGCCCGGAATCCATATGAAGCAAGTATCCCTTTATTTGTGTATGATACCAATCTAATGCAAGCCTGTCATACCCCATCGGTCATTGTGAATGTGCCGATATCACCTACCACCACACATCTGGTCTGGAATAGGCTGGATCAAAGCACGCGTTATCAGATTCGCTATAAAAAGTCATCTGCTGTTTCCTGGACGCTGGACTCCACATTAAGAAGTTATTTTGCTGTGAATAATTTGGATACTATCACTGATTATTTATTTCAGTTGCGAGCCGATTGTTCAGGTACATGGTCTGACTGGTCTGATACCATTCATTACAATACCGGTTTTGTGAATCATCCTCATTTAAGCACCATGTTGGCAGAACGAGCAGAGGACAGCACAACAGTTAGGATCTATTGGCTTAAATCACCTTTGATTTCTCAAATGCAATTCCGTTATAGACCTTATGGCTCTACCAACTGGAGCTATACCATCAATGCTAACGGATTAAAGCGCATTACAGGATTAAGTCCTTCCACTTTTTATGAATATTCCTTTCGTGAACAGTACAATGGTACCTGGTCGCTTTGGTATTTCGGATCGTTTTATTTTAATACTCCGGGAAGCCTGTCAACAGCATTGCCGGATTTAATATCCGAATCAAATAACACGATGGTTTATCCGAACCCGGCCTCCGATGTTTTATATATAAATGAGAAAACAGCCTTGCCACTTCAATTCAATATTTTTGATTTTAACGGACGGCTGGTTCAATCAGGTTTAATCACAGTTAATAGTATTGATATTTCAGCATTGAAGGAAGGTGGATATGTTCTTTCGGTGACAACTCCTGATGGTCAAACCGGAACATATTTTATCAAGGAGTAAAGCGTAGCTAGGGTGAAGTGCAAGGACGGAGGAGGATCTGTTTCTCGCATTTTCATAGCATAGGGACGGTTGACTGTTTTTGATTAACTTTGGAGCAATAAATTTAATCCCTTGTCTGATCTGCAATTAGTTATTTCAACCTATGCCGGCCTCGAAGATGTGCTGGCTGAAGAAGTGCGTGCGCTTGGCGGTAAAGATGTAGAGATACACACACGCGCGGTTTCCTGTGTGGGTGATATGGGTTTTGTGTATAAAGCGAACTTTTCTCTTCGGACAGCCCTTCGCGTTATGATTCGGATTTCCGATTTCGAGGTGACGAATGGTGATGATATCTATAACGGTGTCATAGCGACCGATTGGTCAAAGTACATGGAGGTGGATCAAACACTGGCCGTACGGTGTATCCTGAACTCCGGTTTGTTTGAGAATAATCTCTTCCCTGCACTCAAAGCGAAGGATGCCATCGTGGATCAATTCCGGAAAGCACACGATAGGCGGCCCAATGTCGATAAGGAAAATCCACATCTCGAAGTGATTTTATTCATCAATAAAGAGAAGTGTCAGGTATTGATTAATTCTTCCGGTGCATCACTGCATCTGAGGGGCTATCGAAAGGAAGTGGATAAAGCCCCGCTGAGCGAAGTCCTTGCCGCCGGAATTATTCTCCTGAGTGAATGGGAACCTCATATTCCCCTCGTGGATTTTATGTGTGGTTCCGGAACAATTCTGATTGAAGCCGCGCTGATTGCTGCTAAAATTCCTCCGGGAACCTTCCGGGAGTCCTTTGCTTTTGAAAGATGGCCCGGTTTCGATGCTGAACTTTATAAACTGATCCGTGAAAAGCAAATGGAACGCATCACAGATACAGAAGTGAAGATTCTAGGCAATGAGTTGAATAAATGGGTGCTCGAAAAAGCAAAAGCCAATATTGAAGCGGCCGGTGTGGAAGATATGATTACACTGCACCTCGGTGATTTTCTTGATTTTGAACATGGGCTGAAAAGGGGAGTGGTCATCATTAATCCTCCTTACGGTGAGAAATTAAATGTAGACGATTTGGAGAAGTTGTACAGTGAAATAGGAACGCGGCTGAAACATCATTATACCGGCTTTAAAGCATGGATTTTTACAGGAAGTCCCGAAGGTGCTAAAGCGATTGGTCTGCATCCTAATCGGCGGATAAAGCTATTTAACGGACCCCTGGAATGTCGGCTCCTGGGCTTTGATATATTTGAAGGGAAAAAGAGTGAGCGGTACCTGAAAACGGAAAATTAAACCGTCGAAGGAAAAGAACTTTTTGGTTTGACAAAATGCTATAATCATACTAAAATCTCAATCGTTTTTTAAGATATAGATTTCTTTTTAACCACAGAGTTCACAAAGTTTACACGGAGTTTCACGGAGAAATGTTAGATGTTTAAGAATGGTGTACTGATACTACTTATTAGCATTAAATTCTTTTGTTCCAACGCCACAGTCTTTAGTCTATTATGATTTCCATTACAATAAAAAAAGCCGGAACATATATCCCGGCTCTATACTTTCTATGGTGTAGCATTAATCTCTTTCCAGAATACTCGCATCCACCAGAATACGTCCGCAATGTTCGCAAACGATTACTTTTTTGCGTTGACGAATATCCAACTGGCGCTGTGGTGGAATCTTGTTAAAACAGCCGCCACAAGCATCTCTGGTAATACTCACAACAGCTAAGCCATTGCGGGCATTGTCACGAATGCGCTTGTAGGCAATCAACAGACGCTCTTCAATGATGTCAGAGGCTTTATTCGATTCAGTAGTTAATTCTGCTTCTTCTTTTTCAGTTTCAGCAATGATGGAGGCCAATTCGTTTTTCTTATTGTCTAAGTCCTGAGTGCGTTCTTCAACGGCTTTCTCAGACGCTTCAAGAATAAGTTTTTTCGCCGCAAGGTCAGCCGCATGTTCCTTCATGCGTTTTTCGCACAATTGAATTTCCAGCTGCTGGTATTCTATCTCTTTATTGATGGAATCAAATTCACGGTTGTTTTTTACGCTGCCTTGCTGAGTCTGGTATTTTTTAATCAAGGCCTGTGCATCCTTCACCGTGTTTTTACGGTTCTTGATCTGATCTTCGAGATCCTTGACTTCTTCAGAGTATTTATTGATCCTGGTCTGTAAACCCGCAACTTCATCTTCCAGATCACTTACCTCCATCGGCAATTCACCACGGGTGATTCGGATACGGTCAATTTGACTGTCAATGAGCTGTAATTGATAGAGGGCTCTGAGCTTATCTTCAATGGTGTTGTCTCCCTTGTCGATATGACGTACAATCGGCGTCTGCTTTTTTGGAATTTCTGCAACTTCCGTTTCGACTTTGGTGGATGATTTTTTAGCGGCCATGCTTAGCGATAATAAATGGGATTGGTGTTAGTTTCCGTTAAAGGGACCGCAAATGTAGTAAATTTTTCCCGTAGATAATCACGGATGAGGTCGATCGTAAACTGTTCACTTTCAAAGTGTCCGATATCCGCTATGATTATTTTTCGGTCCGCATCGAAGAATTGATGGTATTTAAAATCTCCACTGATGAAAACATCGGCCTGTTGCCGGATGGCCATCTCCAGTAAAAAACTGCCTGATCCGCCACAAACGGCGATCCTTTTGACCGACTTTTGATGAAGTACGGTATGCCGGATGACCTTTGTTTTCATTTTTTCTTTCACAAAATCAAGGAAGGCTTCAATCGGCATTTCCTGCGCCAATTCTCCCATCATCCCCGAGCCCGTCTCTGAAAAGGCGTTGTCGAGCCGGTAAATGTCGAAGGCGATTTCTTCATAGGGATGGGCACTTCGCAGCGACTGAAGGATACTTTTTTCTTTCCATTCCGGAAAAATGACTTCAATGCGTTCTTCTTTTTCTGAATGGCGTTCTCCTTTTTCTCCAACAAAAGGCTGACTTGCCGCATCTCCTTTAAAACTGCCGGTTCCCGTGCTGCTGAAACTGCATTCACTGTAATGTCCAATATGCCCTGCGCCGGCTTCAAAGAGGGCGTTACGTACCTCTTCTGCATGGGTGAGTGGTGAAAAGGTGACGAGCTTTTTTAAAAGCCCTTTTGCAGGAGCCAGGATCTTCTTTTTTTCAAGTCCTAATTGCCTGCATATTTTTTCATTCACCCCCTTGCGGACATTATCAAGGTTAGTGTGGATGGCATAGATGGCGATACCTTCCCGAATGGCTTTGATGATGACCCGTTCGATATAATTATCACCTGTGATTTTTTTGAGTCCTTTAAAAATGATCGGATGATGGGCAATAACAAGGTTGCAGTTTTTCCGAATCGCTTCTTCAATGATTTCTTCTGTAGCATCCAGACAAATCAGTGCTCCTGTAATTTCTTTCGAAAGATCGCCGGTAATCAGCCCTGAGTTATCGTAGCTTTCCTGCAACGAAGGGGGGGCAAGTTGTTCCAGTTGTTGAATGATTTCAGAGAGAAGTGGCATATATTTATTTTTCTGGCTCCAAAGGTAATCAACCTGTTTTGAGATTATGGCGTATTTTTGAACCATGAGAAAACTCCTCTGGCCCCTTTCATGGGTGTATGGTGTGGCGGTGTACCTGAGGAACATGGGGTTCGGGCTGGGACTCCTGAAGCAGGTGGATTTCCCTGTTCCTGTGGTGGTCATCGGGAATCTCTCTGCAGGGGGAACCGGAAAATCGCCCCTGGTGCAATTGCTCGCAGGGGCACTCTCGAAAGAGTTTAAAGTGGCTATCCTCAGTCGTGGATATGGTCGGTCAACCAGGGGTTTTCGCTTTGTTTCGAAAGAGGATACTGCACGGCAGTCGGGTGATGAACCACTACAGTATGTTCATACACTAGATAATGTCATTGTAGCTGTTTGCGAGGATAGGGTAGAAGGAATTCGTCGCTTACTTGCAGAGGGTTCACCGCCTGATGTGATTCTTCTCGATGATGCTTTCCAGCATAGGTATGTGAAGCCCGGGTATGCTATACTACTGACGGAGTTTTCAAAACCTTACTACAGCGATAGCCTTCTCCCCTCGGGTAATCTCCGTGAACCGGCTGTAGGGGCGAAACGGGCGGATGCCATTGTAGTGACCAAATGTCTTCCGCAAGTTACCGTGCAAGAAAGACAAAAAATCAGGGAAGAGCTGAAACCCTTGCAGCACCAGCAGATCTATTTTTCGTATATTCATTACCGTGACCCCTTGCAGCGTACTGATGGGACCCATTTGCCACTGGAAATTCTTAAAAAATCAAAGGTGATGCTGTTGTGTGGTATTGCGAATCCTCAGGGATTAATCGACTTCGTTTCTTCGAAAGCCATAGCGGTTGAAACCTGTGTTTTTCCCGATCATCATCCTTATTCGGTGGGAGATATCATTAAGTTGAAGAACAGGTTTATATCCTTTGCTTCTGCCCTCCCGGATCAGACTTTCCTCCTCACTACCCGAAAAGATTATATGCGCTTGCTGAATCCGGAACTACAACATTTGTTGAAAGAACTTCCCCTGCTCATTCTCGACATTGCCCCTTCTTTTTTTCCGGCGGATCAAACGTCACTCCCGGATACTGTGCGCAACTATATCATGGGTTTCAGGAAAAATCATTGATTTGAATGGCTTCATGATGTATAATCTCTAATAACAGGAAGCAGTTTCCAATGCTGAATTGCAGGACGGTTCTCGTTGCAATCGGTTCTTTTGTAGTGTATTGTCCGTGGAAATAAAAACTACAGTAAAACGACAAAGGGCTCAGATTTAAGTTTTATCTTAGCATCAAATTAAAAAATCCGATGAAAAAATCAGTACAAAAATTAATGGCTTTTATTTTTTCAGTTTCCTTCCTTCAGGCCAATGCGCAAGTCGTTTACGATGCTCAAAATATTTCTATTCTTTCCAATTGGGACGATTCATTGGTTCCTGCCAACGTTCCCCCCTATGGGATTCGGTACAACGGTATCTGGGGCTGGGATGACGGTACCGGAAATGAATATGCCATCATCGGTGCAAATAATGGTGTCTATTTCGTGAATGTTACGAATCCGACTGCGCCTGTAACTTCAGATTTTGTGGCAGGGAAGAGAGATTCCTGCATCTGGCGTGAAATCAAAACCTATGATCACTATGCCTATCTGATCAGTGATGATGCTTCACCCAATAGTTTTCAAATTGTAGATCTTCAATATCTGCCCGATTCTGTTTCGGTGGTGTATGATGGAACTTCCATTTTCGAAAGAGGGCATACCTTGTTCGTTGACGGGAATAAATTATATGTCGGTATAGTCAAAGGCGGACAATTTGCGAATACCTCTGCAATGGCAGTATTTAGTCTGGCAAATCCGGAATTACCTACTTTTTTGAGATCATTAAATACAGATTATGGATCCTTGTTAAATAATAATCAGGTGCACGATATGTTTGTTAGAAATGATACCGTTTATGCCTCTTGTGCTTATGATGGTTTATTTATTTTCAAGTACAATACAGGGTCCAATAACTTCAGTCTGGAAGGTTCCCTGACCAGTTATCCTCAGCAAGGGTATAACCACAGCAGTGCTTTAACGGAAGATGGCAGTACACTGGTCTTTATGGATGAAGTTCCCAATGGTCTTGCCGTGAAAGTATTGGATGTGACCGATTTCTCTAATCTCACCATGAAATCAACATTCAGCAGCAATCCCGGACCTACACCGCATAATCCATTTATGGTAGGTACTACCTGTTATATCGCCTATTACCAGGATGGTTTACAGGTCTATGATGTAAGCAATCCCTTGTTACCGGTAAGAGTGGGCTATTTCGATACCCATTATCAGACCGCTATGGGTGGTCCGTATCCGGGTCTGGCTTACGAAGGGGCCTGGGGCGCATATCCTTATTTGCCGAGTGGTAATGTACTCGTATCTGATATGCAGAATGGCTTATTTGTATTGGATGTTTCTCAGATTACAGCATCCGTTCAGGAGCAGTCAGGAAACGTGGCTTTAAGTGTCTATCCAAATCCTGCGGGTGGTGATCAAAATTTCACAGTGCAATTATCAGGAATCAATACTACAGAATTCCAGCTTTCAATTCATGATATCTCCGGACGTTTAGTGTACCAGCAACTCCATACTGGTTTAAAAGCTGATATAGAGGCAAAATCATTTAGTTCAGGAATGTACACACTAAGTGTACTTACGGATGCGGGAAGAACAATAAAGAAGCTGGTAATAGAATAGAGCTACTGCTTTTTTTAAGTTCAATTAAAAGCCGTTTTCCAGAATAAATAGCGTTACCGGAATATCTCCCGGTGCGAATGTATATTGGGCAATTTCCTCAGGCCTTATCCAGGATATCAAGTCGTGATCAACGGGAATCATAGGCTGAAGATTCAGATATACTGCTGTATAAATGAGAAAATGAATATCAGTTTCCGGATAGCTGTAGTCATATACATAATATAGACTCAGCTGTTCAATTTCGACCTCGAATTCCTCAAATATTTCACGCCTAAGAGCGGTTGCAGTGTCTTCATTTTCTTCCACCTTTCCACCGGGAAATTCCCAGTAACCCGCTAATGATTTACCCTTTTTCTTTCTGGCGATTAAAAATTGACCGTTTTCATTGAAAATGATAGCAGCAACTACAGTAATTCTTTTATTTGACCTTGGCACAATCAAATATCTAAAAATAATCTTATTCAAGATTTAATTTGTTTCAAGTAGAGATCCAGTGGTGTTAAATCTTTAGATCTGGAGTCAACCCATCCGGCTCCATAGAAGCGACATGATTATAGCAACGTAGTTGCAAAACATCGGTAGCTCCGTAGGAGCGAAATTATTATAGCAGATAGCAAATCCAAAACCCCAACAGCTCCGTAGGAGCGAAATTATTATCAGATAGCAAATTATTATCCAAGACATTTTATCCGAATGCAATTTTCCGGTACGGAACGAAATTATTATCGGATGAAAATTTACGGAAGAAATTCGAACGACCCCGAACGACATACCGAACGACGGAACGAAATTATTATCGGAATGAAATAGTTAATGGCCTAGATGCGAAACAACCTGATTTCAGGTAATACATAAACAAGTAAGGCCCCGTTTCCGGAGCCTTCTTGTGCAAGCAGTTAATTAAGGGTTTGTACTAATTAATGAGTTTTAACGATACGAGTAACAGTGGTATGGTCACCTTGCTGAGCACTTACTAAATAAATACCATCAGTCAGGTTTTCACCAAATTCCATTGATCCGGCTTGAGTGTCATAAATCAAGTTCTCAATCGTACGTCCTGCCATATCAGTGATACGTACATCAACGTTTTGATCGGAATTGAATCCTTGCAACACCATGCGGAATGAACTTGCAGAAGGGTTAGGGAATACACTTGAAACCAATGAACCCGCCATACGTGTAGCAACACCGGCATTGTCATTAGATGGAGTGTTAACTACACCGATCTGGCAATAATTTCCATAGCAATAAGGTGTTCCGTCAATTACCGGACGTACTCTTACGTTGTAGAATTTATTCGCCTGAATAGCAGGAGTTACGTTTGCAAGGTTACACCAGCGACTAGAGGATAAATGTGTAAATGTTACACCGGGATTTGAAGTTTCTTCAAATTCGAACTCATATTCAGGAGCATTGATGTAAGTTAACACTAAATCACTCTTAATGCTATCCGTTGGAGTTAAATTGAAGTTGCCACAGAAATTAGAATTTAATTTCGGCTGGCGAATAGAACGTAAAACGATTCCGGGGCTGGTAAATGAACAAGCACCTCCGTTAAGACTAACAGTTAATGATACAGTAAGAGTATCAAGTACTGCGCCTAATTGAAGACCATCCATTAATACACTGATGTTTTGCGTGGTAGCACCTGTAGACCAGTTATAAGTGAATCCGGGATCAGCACCCAGGTTTACAAAACCGGGTTTACATACTGTAATAGGACTCAAAGCAGTAATAACAGGTTGGTATCCTGCATCAAATACTTCAACATGAACAGTTGCAGATGTTGAAGTACTGCAAGAACCAAATACATTGGCAACAGTTAATGTGTAATCGCCGGTTTGGCTTACAGTAATGTTTCTGGTATTAGCGCCTGTGCTCCAGGAATAATTACTGAAGAACTGACCGCCACTACCAAATAATGTAGCTGTCTGACCGGGACAAAGGTTGATTGGTCCTGTTGGGTTAATCGTTGCATTCGTATTAGGAATCACAAGGAAAGGAGCCCAATTACTGCGAACCAAAACCTGTACACCGTTTACAAATCCACGTACACTAACTCTGTAGAATCCGGTTTGAGTAATAAAGATAGAAGAAGTCGTTGCACCGTTATTCCAAGCATAAGTAAGAGGGCCATTTAATCCGGTAACCACAGCATCAAGCTTGGTTCCTGCACATACAATCGGTCCGGAAGGGACGATAGTGACACTTTGCGCCTGAACTGTTGCGCTCAAACTGGTCACCGTCAGAAATACACCCAGGGCATACTTCCAAACTCCGTTAGTAATTAATTTTGTCATAGTATTTTGATATAGTTAATGGTTTTAATGCCTTAAATTCATTGTAAGACTTAAGCAAATGTAGGGAGGTTTTACCTTTACTTGCAAGAGATAATTCATATATGTTCCCTTTTTTTCACGAATTGATTGTTAATGGTTGTAAACGTCTGTTTTTAAGAGGTAAAGAATACCTTAAATCGCTTCTTTTTATTCTAATTGCCAACGCATGAGGTTGATTTTCTTCTTTTTTCATTTCCTGCTCTGTCGTTAGAAATTGGATTTTTCAAAGTTTTTGTAATTCAAATTAGACCCGGCAGACTGTAGGAATAGTGTACATTTTCGATGCTTTTTAACTAACATTGCAAATAGATCTGACCCTCCCTAAACATCTTCTGCCACTTCCGGTGAAAATTTACTGCAAACTACTGATTCTGTTAATGTTAGTAAGTTTCCATGGCCATGAGGCTATTGGTCAACGCTTTAATTCTACCAATTTCTCGGTTTCAGAAGGATTGCCCGGTAATCAGGTAAATAAAATTATTCAGGATAAAATCGGACGCCTTTGGATTGGTACCATGAATGGCGCCTGTCGCTTCGATGGGAAAAATTTTCTGCGTTTTGACCCCGGAAATGTGCTGTACAATAATCCCGTTAAAACAATTTTTGAAGACAGGAATGGCAATATCTGGTTTGGGACTATTCGAAAAGGTTTGGTGAAGTATACAGGAACAGGTTATTCCAATTATTCCATTGAAGATGGCTTGCTGAGCAATAATATCAATGCCATTTGTGAAGATGATAAAGGAAACCTCTGGATCGGAACCAGTGAGGGGATCAGCAGATATGATGGTAAAACATTTTTTAATATTACCAATTCAAAAGGCCTTGTTAATAATAATGTATTTAATATTTATGCTGATAAAAAGGGACTGATCTGGATCGCTACTATTGGTGGTGTCTCGGTGTTTGATGGAAAAAATTTCAAAACCCTGTCTGTAGAAGATGGATTGCTAAGTAATATTGTTTATGCCATTCGCGAAGATGAAAAAGGGTTGATCTGGATGGGGACATATGAAGGTATCAGCATATGGGATGGACGTACTTTTAAGAATTATACTAAACCGGATGGTGTCCCCAACGAACGGGTGGAGGATCTGACGCTGGACCGCAATGGGCATTGGTGGTTCGGGACGTATGGTGGAGGTTTGACGAAATTGAAGGATGGAAAGTTTGAAACCTTTCGCCCCGGATTGGATGTAAATAGTAATATTATTAAATCAGTAATTGAAGACAGAGAGGGAAACTACTGGCTGGGTACATGGAATGGCATTTTTAAGTACAACGGCGACCGTTTTATGACCTATAATAGCAATGATGGCCTTTCCAATAATAATATTTTATCCGTTTTTCCCGATTCCTCAGGCAAAATATGGTTCGGTACATTGGCGGGTGGCGTGAATTATTTTGATGGAAGTGTGTTTAAAAGCATTACGACGAAGGATGGTCTGAGAAGCAATACGATCTGGTGTATTTCTAAAGATAAAGAAGGATATTTATGGTTTGGAACAACGAATGGCCCGGCCCGGTACAATCAGTTAACGGCAAAAATTGATTTGCCATATCCCGAGTTACAGCAATTGATTATTTACGCCTTCCTGAAGGATAAGCAAGGCTATTATTACTTCGGAACGGATAAGGGAATCTATCGTTATGATAAAGAAAAACTGCTGAGAATCGGAGTCGGTGAAGGGCTTGCTAATGATAAAGTGAGGGTGGTTTTCGAGGATTCCCAGGGTGTAATCTGGATCGGAACTTTGAAAGGGTTGTATTATCTGAAAAATGAAAAGGCCGTAAGTTTTGATGAAGAATATAACCTGCCCAAAGCTCCAATTACTTCAATCATTGAAGATAATAATGGAAACCTGCTTTTCAGTACTTATGATTTCGGAGTCATTCGTTATAGCCGCAGGAATCAGGCCGACCCGGTGAAGATGATTAACAAGCAACTGGGGTTGAACAATGAAAAAATATTGTTCAACTATCTCGATAAACGCAATAAATTATGGCTGGGTACTTCCGAAGGTGTCGACAATATCGACTGGGGATTGTATTTGCAGGAAGGAAAACTGAGTACTGTTCATTATGATAAAAGTAATGGCTATCTGGGGGTAGAAAGTAATGCTGCTTGTGAGGATCTTTCCGGGAATCTCTGGTTCGCCACCGTCAATGGCGCTATTCGTTTTAATCCCGATGCAGGTGAATTACCCGTTACCCTGCCCTTAGTAAGTATCAGTAATATTCAATTGTTTTTGGAGAATGTCAACTGGAAAAAATTTAAGGCAAAAGTGGATCCCGGAACCGGTTTGCCTGCTGATCTGATACTGCCACACAACTCCAATCACCTGAGTTTTATAACTACAGGTATTTATTTAACTGCGCCCGATGAAGTCAGATACCGTTATATGCTCGAGGGTTTTGAAGATAACTGGTCGCCACCGTCTAAAATTGGTACTGCCAGTTATTCTAATATCGGCCCCGGTTCATATATTTTTAAGGTACAGGCCAGCGTAAATGGGAGAGATTGGAGTACACCGGTCACCTTTAGTTTTACCATCAGACCCCCTGTCTGGAAAACACCCTTTTTCTATCTCATGTATGTGGTGGTGGGTGCCGGATCCGTATTGCTGGCCTATAAAGTCCGGACAAGGTCATTGCGTAAAAGTCAGGAATTGCTGAAGCGAAAAGTGGAAGCCAGAACACGCGAACTTCAGTCTAAGAACCTCGAACTGGCCAAACTTTCGTTGGTGGCCTCTGAGACAGACAATGCCGTTATGATTTTTGATGAGCACCAGGAACTGGAATGGGTCAATACCGGTTATTCGAAAATGACAGGTTTTACACTGTCAGAGGTGCGAAATAAGAAGGGAGTGACTTTAAGAGATTTAACAACCAATATGGATGTCCTTGACCATCTCGATGATTGTATCAGAATGAGGCGTTCATTCATTTATGAATCCGAGATTGTCCATAAAAATGGTCAGCATCGCTGGGCTTCTTCTACACTTACCCCGATTCTCAATGACCAGGGACAATTGAAGAATATTGTGGTGATTGATACCGATATCACCCTGAGAAAGCATATGGAAGAGCAAATCCGGTCAGCCCTGGAAGAAAAGGGACTGTTGCTGAGAGAAATTCACCACCGGGTGAAGAATAATTTGCAGATTATCATAAGCTTATTCAATCTACAAACCAGCTATGTGACTGATAATAATGCATATAAGGCGCTAAAAGAGGGCCAGGACAGAATCAAAAGTATGGCCCTCATCCATGAACGTTTTTATCAAACCGATGGGCTTTCCAAGATTGATTTTGATGACTATATCAAGCGACTGGCCGAAAATCTCATGCAATCGTTCCGCATTACTTCCGAACAGGTTTCTTTGATTATACATGCGGAGAAAATATCTTTGGACATTGATACAGCCGTTCCCTGTGGCTTGATCATTAACGAAATTGTATCTAATTCACTAAAACATGCGTTTAAAACAGAACGTAAGGGAGAGATACTTATTGAACTTGCACAACCGGTAACGGATCGGTTTAAATTAATGATCGCTGATAACGGTATTGGTATGCCCGAAGGGTTTGCCCTCGGAAAATCAGATTCATTAGGGATACAGTTAATTCAAGCTTTGACCGATCAGTTAGAGGGAGAGATGGAAGTAGAAAGTAGTCCCGGACAAGGAGTAAAATATATTATTAACTTTAAGCGCATCAGTTAACAAAACCTGCCGAATGACTAAAATTAAAATATTGGTAGTTGAAGACGAAAGTATCGTCGCTAAGGATATTCAGAAATCACTGGAAAAATTAGGCTATGAAGTTCCGGCTACGGCATCTTCTGCAGCATCCGCCTATGAAAAACTGGAACAGATACTTCCCGATCTCGTTTTTCTCGATATTAAATTGAAGGGAGAGGAAGATGGAATTCACATCGCTGAACATATCAAGGAAAAGTATAATATTCCTGTTATTTTCCTGACTTCCTATGTGGATCAGGATACCCTCGACAGAGCAAAGGTAACGGAGCCCTATGGTTATATAGTAAAACCTTTTAACGATTCTGATTTGAAAACGACAGTGGAGATGGCGCTCTTTAAATATTCACGCGATCGTGAAGTGAGAGAAAGTCAACACCGTCTGGCGAACGCGCTTGCAATGGTAGAAGAATGTATCGTGGTCATGGACACCGAGGGAAGAGTATCTTATCTGAATGAAAAGGCCGAAAATATGCTGGGGTACTCTACAGCCACGGCTATGGGATTGGATGCGTTTTCATTGTTCTCCATTGAAGCGGAAGGGGGAGTGTTGTTGAAGAAGGAGACGTTAATGGAGCAAATGAGGAAGAACGAATCCATTGAAAATAAAGAGTGTCATGTGCTGATTAAAAGAGATAATTCAAGTTTGAGTGTGGTGGTTTCTGCATCTTCAATTCATGATGAAAAAGATCAATTTTTAGGATGTGCGTTGATTATATCTGATAAGCAGTCCGCTAAATTGAAAACGCCGGATGTAGAAAATCAGGTGACTTTGCTGGATAATCAGATCATTCAGAATTCCTTCTTTGTTAAAAAGGGGTCAATGCTGGTGAAGGTGTATCTGGATAATATCTCCTGGATTCAAGCAATGGATAATTACGTGATTATTCAGACCAATTCCGATCAGTTTGTCATTCATTCTACCATGAAGGATATCGAAATGAAATTACCGGTAGCAAAGTTTTTGCGCGTCCACAGATCTTATATCATTCCTCTGGACAAAATAAATGTACTGGATGAAAATACAGTTTTGATTGGCGATAAAACGATTCCTATCGGGAAGTCCTATAAGGAAACATTTATGGCACGATTGAATTTTTTGTAAATGGATATCATTGCCTATAATCAGCAGGCCTGGGATGGTTTAGTGCGTAAAGGCGACCGCTGGACATTGCCTTACGGGGATGAGGAAATTGAACTGGCCCGTCAGGGAAAATTGAATTTAGTGCTTACGCCAAAAATTCCGGTTCCGATGAGCTGGTACCCTCCTCTTAAAGGACTAAATGTGCTGGCGCTGGCTTCCGGTGGAGGTCAACAAGTGCCCGCATTAGCTGCTGCGGGAGCAATCGTTACTGTTTATGATTTATCTGCAGAACAACTGCGACAGGATATAGAAACCTGCAATAAGTATGATTTAAAGATAACGGCCATTCAGGGAAACATGATGGATATGTCATCTCTGCCCTCCGATGCTTTTGATCTCATCTTTCATCCCTGTTCAAATTGCTTCGCTCCCGATTTAAAACCGGTTTGGGCCTCCTGTGCCAGAGTGTTGAAGAAAGGTGGTGTGTTGATGTGGGGATTTACCAAAGCCGAGAACATGTTGCTCTTCAAAGACCCTGCAACAAATATTTATACACTGAAATACAAAATGCCCTATTCTGATATTTCTTCATTGACAGAAGAAGAGCGATCTGTTTATACAAAGGAAAATGAGCCCTTGATTTTCGGTCATTCGCTCGAAGATCAGATTGGAGAACTCTTAAAAAACAACTTTCACCTCACCGATATTTTCGAAGATGATTGGGGTGGTGCAGAACCGGTGGACCAGTATTTTAAATCCTTTGTAGCTGCCAGAGCGGTGAAGGTTTAAGGTTTAAAGTTCAAGGTTATGTTTTTGTTTTTCCCCCCCCCCCGGGCCCCCCGGCGGGGGTCCCCCCCTCCCCCCTGGCGCGGCGGGAAGGTTCCCATGAAGAGGTATCGCATTTCGCGATTCTGCTTCATGGTTCAAGGTTTAAGTTCAAGCAGTAGTTAAACCTACTAATGCAACACTTCATCGTACCGCAACACTTTCTCAACTCAACCTCAACTTCAACCCAACCTCAACCGTATCTCAACCGTATCTCAACAGTATCTCAACAGTCTCACGTACCAACACTTCTCAACACTTCAACCGTATCTCAACACTATCTCAACCGAATCTCAACCGTATCTCAACCGTATCTCAACCGTATCTCAACCGTATCTCAACCGTATCTCAACCGTATCTCAACCGTATCTCAACCGTATCTCAACCGTATCTCAACCGTATCTCAACCGTATCTCAACAGTATCTCAACCGTATCTCAACCGTATCTCAACCGTATATCAACCGTATCTCAACCGTATATCAACTGTATCTCAAAAAAAAGACTGCCCGGAAACGGGCAGTCTTTTTTTAATTTTCACTCGGGAATTATTTTTCCTTTACCTCTTCATAATCTACATCGGTAACACCGTCGGCATTGTTTGAAGCATTGCCTGTGTTTTCACCTTGTGGCGCTTGTCCGGGCTCCTGAGATGCATTGTACAGGTCTTTTGAAGCTACCTCCCAGGCTGAATTGAGTGCTGTCATAGCCGTTTCTATGCTGGCCAGATCGCGGCTTTTATGCGCATCTTTTAACTGTGTCAATGCGGCTTCTATAGCACCTTTCTTATCAGCAGGAATCTTTTCACCAAACTCCTTCAATTGCTTTTCAGTGTTGAAGATTAAAGAATCGGCTTGATTTATCTTTTCAGTTTCTTCTTTTACTTTACGATCGGATTCAGCATTGGCTTCCGCTTCGCGTTTCATGCGTTGGATTTCTTCTTCATTCAATCCTGAAGAAGCCTCGATGCGGATATTTTGTGATTTACCACTGGCCTTATCCTTGGCAGTTACGTGCAGGATACCATTCGCATCAATATCAAAGGTTACTTCAATTTGTGGTATGCCACGTGGGGAAGGAGGGATGCCATCGAGGTGGAAGCGTCCAATAGTACGGTTATCACGGGCCATCGGGCGTTCTCCCTGCAAGACGTGGATCTCAACAGAAGGCTGATTGTCGGCTGCCGTAGAGAATGTCTCTGATTTACGAGTAGGAATGGTGGTGTTGGATTCGATCAACTTGGTCATTACACCGCCAAGGGTTTCGATACCTAACGATAATGGAGTAACGTCGAGAAGAAGTACATCTTTCACCTCTCCTGTGAGAACGGCTCCCTGAATGGCGGCTCCGACTGCTACTACTTCATCCGGATTTACGCCTTTGGATGGCTTTTTGCCGAAGAATTTCTCCACTAAATCCTGAATGGCAGGAATACGTGTGGATCCACCTACAAGAATGACTTCATCAATTTCATTGGGGGATAGCTTAGCATCGGAAAGCGCTTTTTTGCAAGGCTCCAGAGTACGTTGGATTAATTTATCCGCCAGTTGTTCAAACTTAGCGCGCGTTAGTGTTTTAACTAAATGCTTTGGAACACCATCTACCGGCATGATGTAAGGAAGATTGATTTCCGTTTGTGAAGAACTGGAAAGTTCGATTTTTGCTTTTTCAGCGGCTTCTTTCAAACGCTGCAAAGCCATCGGATCTTTACGCAAATCAAGACCTTCATCACTCTTGAATTCATCCGCCATCCAGTCAATGATGACCTGATCGAAATCGTCACCACCGAGATGTGTATCACCGTTGGTTGATTTTACTTCGAATACGCCATCTCCCAATTCAAGAACGGAAATATCAAAAGTTCCACCGCCTAAATCGAAGACCGCCACCTTGGTGTCTTTATGGTTTTTATCTAATCCGTAAGCTAGTGCAGCAGCCGTTGGTTCATTGATGATTCGCAGCACTTTTAATCCTGCAATCTCACCCGCTTCCTTAGTGGCTTGTCGCTGTGCATCGCTGAAATAAGCCGGAACAGTAATCACCGCTTCGCCTACTTCATAGCCCAGATAGTCTTCGGCGGTCTTCTTCATTTTCTGAAGTACCATCGCAGAAATTTCTTGCGGCGTGTACATGCGGTCATTGATTTTAACGCGCGGTGTATTGTTATCGCCTTTCACTACCTCATAAGGCATACGCGAAATTTCAAGACTTACTTTATCGAATGTTTCACCCATAAATCGCTTAATGGATGCAATGGTATGTTTTGGATTGGTTATCGCCTGACGTTTTGCAGGATCACCTACTTTACGCTCGCCATCTTTAATGAAAGCTACGATAGAAGGCGTGGTGCGGCGTCCTTCACTGTTTGGGATCACTACCGGTTCATTTCCTTCCATTACCGCTACACATGAATTGGTGGTACCCAGGTCGATTCCTATTACTTTTTTCATCTTGTTATTTTATTGTTTAATCCCCGCTAGTCAACTTATATGCCATTGCACAAATAGGTTGACAATGACAGGTAATTGATCCTAAAAGAGGAAAATTTACTGACAGAATGTCATAATGACAGGAGCCCTACTCAAAAATATGTCGGGTATAGGTCCCGTTCAATAGCGAGTCATAGGTGAGATCATTGAAGGAAATGGAGGGTATTAAAGTATCCAGCCGACAGGTGAACAAACCCTTGCCCTCACTCAGGTTGGTAAAGTCAGGAATAAAATTGACCGTGTTGTTGGGATTGTTGATCTGAATATAATTGTAGAAGTCATCCGTGGCAGCAGTAAAGAGAAAATCACTTTTAAAATCCTGTAATCGACGGGTAACGGTAGTGTCTTTCTTTATTTTTAAACCTAAAAACTGAAACACAGATTTCCCGTTGATGAGAAATTCCATGTCTTCTCCTCCCGTTAATGTACGTGAAGTGACGTAATCAAGCGGAAAATCGAGATATTTAGTTACAATGGCCTGAGTCAGTTTTTTCGTTTCAGAATAGCGTATGCGCATGATTAACCCATAAACTTTTCCATTTTTAGAACTGTTAAACCGAATGGTATAGGGATCGTCATCGGCAAGATTTACACGTGTGGTAGGGGTTAACGTCTTTTGGTAGAGCGGTTCAATGATACGGGTGATCCCGGTAACATTTTTTCCGGTTACATTATTGACGAAGCGTAAACGGTAAATGAAGTTCGAGTTTAAGCGGGTATTGGCAAGTTGGAAAACATAATGGCCGGCATCGGTAAATAGCCCTTCATTTTTAATGGAGTTGTAATTTACTGAAAAAGTATCCACATCAAAAGGAGCACTATTGGCAAATTGAAGTTTTTCAAGGTATAGACTTATATCATTAGGATTATAATAGGTGCTGTCGGTTTCCTGTGCCATTAAAAGGGCATTTCCGGCTCCTAAAAATGCTTTTTGAACCCTGATTTCAAAGGTAGTGCTTGCAGGATTAATCAAACCATAAATTACCGGAATTTCAGTATATTCTTCCAAAACATCAAGATCGTTATCGCATGACGTTAGCAGGAAACAAGCACTCAAAAGAAGTAGGGCAAGTTTTTTCATCCCGTCAAAAATAGGTCTTTACATCATATCTTGTATCGGTGGAGGAACTAAAATCCGGTTACCCCTCTTTTTCTTACCAAAAACTGATAATTATTCATGGTTGATGGCTTCTGAATAAAATTTATTGAAGTTTGATTAGTTTCGCTGCATGCTGGAAGCTGTATTATCCGGAATCAGTCTGGGATTGGTATTGGCCTTATTGGTTGGACCGGTCTTTTTTATGCTGATTGATACCAGTATTAAAAAAGGCTTTATGAAAGCGGTCATCCTGGCGGTAGGGGTGGTGTTAAGCGATGCTTTTTTTATTTGTTTAACCTACTTCAGTGCAACCGCTTTAGGTTTTATGAAATCCTATCAAACTGAAATTGGGATTGCAGGTGGAATTTTATTGGTGATTTTCGGGTTGGTGAACATTTTCAAAAAACCTCATCTCAAATCAACAGATATCGATTTACCGGACAATTCGAAATCTCCGCTGGTTGATATAGTAAAGGGCTTTATGATGAACGCACTCAATCCCTTTGTTCTCATTTTCTGGATTGGGGTATCAGGTGTGGTTTCGGCGAATGAAAATTATTCGGATATGCATATCGTTATGTTTTATCTGGTAGTGCTGCTGACCGTATTTTTAACCGATGTGTTGAAAGCCTGGCTCGCTGCTCGTTTGCGTCATTTTTTGAAACCCGGCCTCATTTTAATGATAAACAGGGTGAGTGGAGTAGGTCTGATCCTCTTTGGCTGCAGGCTCTTGTATCAAATCCTCTTCCCTGAAGGGTATTCAATTTCCACTGTAAGAAAGTTGAGAAAGTCTTACTTTTTTATGAACAATGTATAAAGTTCAAGTGATTGAAATTTAGGCATTTATATTAATTTAAGGTTGTGTTTTAGCCATAGAGAGTATCTTTTGAGTTGTTTTTCTACTGTAAGACTTGACACGTAAGGTTACTTTCCGTAAGTTTACTTTATGGCAGGAGCAGAGAGAAGGATTCATTTTTTTTCACCCTTTCTCAGTGGTTGTCTACCCAAAAAACTATCCGTTTAACAGAATAGAAACGCAGCCTGTACTCAGGTGTGTTATCTTGATGTGAAAAGCAGGAAATAGTCGAATGAAAGAAGCATTACTAAAAGATATTCAACCGGAAGTGAGGAAATTCCTCGCCAGGCATACGGACTTGAAGTCGGCACAAACGAAGGTGTTGATTACAACCACTGCCTTTAATGTGGAGGGTCTGGAAGAAGAAAATTGTAAGGCGATTATCAATCTCAAAAAAGTAAATGACATACGTTTCGTAAATAAGTTTCAGGAAGCCGTAAATGAAAAGCTTCCGAACGGAGGTGTCTACATTGGTTTTATCGAAACACAGGAGCAACGCAGACATCGACTATTAAGAAAATTCGTTCCCGGATTCGCGCATTTGTATTTTATTTTCGATTTCATCTTTAAAAGAGTATTCCCTAAGCTTCCTGTTTTTAAGAAGCTTTATTTTTTTGTTACCAACGGTAGAAACCGAGTAATGTCGAAAGCAGAAGCATTGGGTCGTTTGGCCTCCTGTGGATTTAAAATTGTCGATGTAAAAGTAATCGGGAACTATACTTATTTTGCCGGAAGAAAGGAACGTCAGCCTTATTTTGATCTGAATCCTTCTTATGGTCCTTTATTTACAATGAACCGTGTGGGAAAGGATGGCAAAATGATTCAGGTATATAAATTTCGTACCATGTATCCCTATGCCGAGTATTTGCAGGAATATATCTACGAGCAGAATAAATTGGCATCAGGTGGTAAATTTGCCGATGATTTCAGAATTACTTCCTGGGGTAAATTTATGCGTCAGTTTTGGTTGGATGAATTGCCAATGATTATTAATATTCTGAAAGGTGATTTGAAAATTGTTGGTGTAAGACCTTTGAGTAAACATTACTATAGCCTTTATACAAAAGAACTCCAGGATAAACGTATTGATTCAAAGCCGGGATTGTTGCCACCCTTTTATGTAGATATGCCTTCTACGCTTGATGAAATCATCGAGTCAGAACTGAAATATTTGCGGGCTTATGAAAAGCGTCCTTTCCTTACGGATATGCGTTATTTCTTTTCGATTTGCTCAAATATTATCGTTAGAAAAGCGAGAAGTAATTAATTCCCTTTTTGGGCAGCCGTATTCTTCTAAAGAGAAATCAATTTATACACGGTGTAATTTCCGATAGTGGTATCTGCCCTATATTGAGTGAGGGAATCCTCCATAAAAGTATCCGGAAATTCTCCACTGTAGTCAACAAT
The DNA here is from genome assembly GCA_016713925.1 of Bacteroidota bacterium. NCBI lineage: Bacteria > Pseudomonadati > Bacteroidota > Bacteroidota bacterium. The sequence continues at coordinate 55,596 of JADJOH010000002.1, read as the reverse complement.
ATAAGGGATGCTCGGGGTGTTGATCCTCTTACTGAAATCTTTGAAATGAAACACACCAAGCGGTTTTGTAAAGTACAAGGCGACTTCTCTGCAGGGAAATAAGGCCTTATCACTCAGGTGTAGATTTAAGGTGCTTTCTTTATGAAAAGCGGTGAGTATCCATTGATCCTCTTTCAGAAGTGGTAGCAGATGAGCGGCTAGCTGCTGACTGTTGTGATAGTCGGCTTTAGCAGCCTTCATGAGTTTAATATCGCCCCAGCCTTTGTCGTTGGCAGAGGCTACAATGAAGAAGGGAGAAATAACAAGGGCAAACAACAAATTCTTCTCATAACTGATCTGCTTATTGTGGATGAGTAAGGCGAGTCCGAAGATCGAGAGAATGATGAATTCCAGATAGTAGTTAGGTCCTGACCCCGCTTTGAAAGAGGAGAGCAAAGCTGCAGTAAAGTACCAGATGATGGCCAATCCGGTAAAGCGATTTATCTTTTCTCCGGGGGATTTCAAAAGAAGCAGAGCGACAACAATTCCTCCTGTAAGCAAGTAGGAGAATTTCAAAAAATAATTTTTTAAGAAAACCTCCATGAACCAGTTGATATTTAATCCGTTTTTTACACCGTCAATCACATTTAATTTCAGTGCAAGGGCGGAAGAGGCAGGATGAGTGATGAGGAAAATAAGTAAAGTGCAACCGCTGAATCCCATCGCATATTTAAACAGGTCTCGCCATATGTTTTTCCTGAGAAAAATGAAGAGTAAGCATAAGACGACCAGAAAAATTCCGGTTTGTTTGGCATTGACCGCAAGTGCGCTGGTAAGTCCTGCTATTAGAAGAAGTTTGGGAGAACTATCCGGTGCTTTTTCATGATGAAGGAAGTGTACGAGAAGTGGAATGATGGTCAATATGAAAAACAATAAATACAAATTATCTCCACGTCCGAAAATTATGCCGGGTATGCAAACAAAATAAATCATTGCTAAAGTCCAGGAAAAAAGCGAGCTAATATGAAAATACTTTATAAGACTACGTGCAATGAGAATGACCGACACTGAATCAATGAGCAGGCAGAAAATACGGTTCGTTACCATAATGGCATGCACATTATTTTGGATACCCAGAATGCCGGTGATGAGTTTGATCCCATAAAAATGCAGTGGCATGTATTGTATGATAGGATAAGGCGGCATTTCCGGATCAGTATATAAAAAAGATCCGTTTATAATTCTTAGTATACCGTACAATACATTGATCGACACACCTCCGGTTTCAGGCAAATAAGAAGTTGCCAGGAGGAGTCGCAAAATAAAAATTGCAAGTGCCAGCAAAAAGATGGCGGAGAACAGTAATTTTTCGTTGTTGAGTTTTACCACTTCATTTTTGTTTTTTCCAAACTCCTATTAATGATTTACCGGTGCTGAAAAATAAGAAGGGGTCGGCAATTTTTGATACCGGCACAATGTAGTTGTCCCAGAATTTTACTTGCTGAATAGTAGGATAACTTTTTCGAAGGAATAATTTATTGGTGAGTGATGCGAAGAGCCCAAAACAATCCATGTAATTAATCTTTTGCAGCTGAAGTCCTGCCGGCACAGCGCTTTTAAGCCGTTTTTTGCTGTAGCGGCGGTAATGTCCGATGGCTTCATCGAAAGGGCTGAATAACCATTGATGAGCCGGGACAAGTATTACCAAATACCCGCCGGGCCTTAATAATTTCGAGGCGCGCAAAAGTTCTTCCTGATCATTTTCGATATGTTCAATGACATCGATATAAATAATGGAATCAAATTGTGGACCTGCCTGGTAGTCGTTCGTTGTTCCAATTTTCAATGTGCATTTTTCAGGAAGTTCTTTGCGGATGAGCTTTTCCTGGATTTTAGCAGCCAATGCAGCATCCGGTTCGAGGCATGTCCAGGAGGTGACATTTTCATTGAAGAGGTGACGGGTAGTTTCACCGATTCCCGCTCCCGCCTCAAGGACATCTCCGGTGATAAAAGGGATCAGCTTTTTTCTGTAGTAACTTTTCCAGTTATGCGCATGACCAAATAGTTCCAGTTCATTGCCGATGTAATGTGCTGCTATGGTCATTTGATGTAAGAGATGAAATTTTTATATTCAAGTGCAGGGATGAAATGTCGCTGGGTACGGTAATTCAGGACATTAAACAGAAGTAAGAGTGAAATTAAGAAAGCCTGAAAAATCAATATGAGAAAACTGAGGACAACGAAGGAGGCCCATCCGGGTATGGCAAATGGAGTGAAAAGGCGAATTGCTGATACTGCGAATATTCCTGCTATAGAGAAGGCAATAAGGAAAAAGGTAGATACAAGTATTCTGACAGCGAGAATATCGGTATACACAGCAATGGCGCTTAATCCATGAATCACCAATGAAAAAAAATTCATCTTAGAGCTGCCGAAATATCGGGTGCCTCTGTCAAGTGGTATGCTGGAATACGGAATTTTTGACCGGATCACTCCACCGGAAAAGTGATTCCAGATATCCGATACGTATACCAGATTATTCACTCTTTCGAAAGGAATGACGCAGAAATTTCCGAAATTTATTTTTTGGGCGGTCATAAGGCGAAAAATTATTTTATATAGGGTGTAAAAGAGCCGGAATCTTGTTCCTTCGTATCTCCGTTGTCGGTTACCAAAAATGATTGTGCCCTTTTCACTCCCGGCTTGACGCAGAAGTTGGAGGATATCTGAGGGTTTGTCTTCTCCGTCCCCATCCATGATCACTACAAAATCACAGGGGGAATGTTCATTGATATGACTTAACCCTAGAGCAATCGCACGTTGATGTCCAACATTTCTATTGAGCCGGATGATGGTTATTTCTCCTTCACTGAATTTTCCGGATGCAGGCGTTACCTCGGTAGAACAATCATCAATGATGAATATTTTTAATTGAATCTCAGATTGCGAATGGAAGGTGCTTCTGATTTCAGAAATCAATTGAGCGGAAGATTCCCAATCATTAAAAACCGGTATTAATATGTGGACCTTCATTAGCAATTAATTATTCCTGGTTTTTAGATTATTGTTGTACCCTTTGAGATGTTTTAGTTTCCGATAACCGAAATGCTTTTATCAATGCGGCTATTGCGAGGATAAGAAAGGGTGAAAGAAAGAGATCTTCCAGATAATGCGATAAGCCGGTACTTAACCTGTAATCTACACCCCAATCTCCCATTTTTAACAGCAAAAAGCAAACGATCATATAAATCGAATACATCAGCGCAATGAGTTTGCCGATGAAAACTGATTTGGAATAAAGGAGTAATAGGAGTGTGGCTAGCAGCAGATAAATTAGACTAAAAAAAACTGCCGACTGCAATTTGGCAGGAAGCTTAATGCCTAAGGTGCCCTTCATCTCTGTCTTTTCAAAGCGCGCTACGGTAGGTTTTGGATACCTGTTAATAAAGGTAACCACTCCCTTTTCCAGGATGACCAGTTTATTTTCCCGCTTGAAACCAAAATAGAGTAATAGTATTGATAAAACTACTATCAATGTCCAACGAATCAGGTCAGGAAGTTCAACTAGTTTTTGAAGCATCATTGTCGGAATTAAGAAGTTCATTCAGACTACTGTATCGGTTGGTCCAGAATATCCAAAGGAAGAAAATGATAGAATAAACAACAATAGTGAATGTATAGTGATGGTTAAAGTCAAGGTATTCAGGTGCCTTGAATTGAATTAATGCGAGTGAAACTGTTCTCATTACATTAACAAAATGGATGATCAGACTGCCAACTAATATATACCACCATTTGTTTTTCCAGGAGCCGGGGAAACAAATGATGAATCCGGCAAACAGGACAAATAATTCTAAGCCGTTGCAAGGATTACCAACACCCACCATCGTTTCGTTTTTAATACAAACGATGGTTTGCCGGTCTCCGGGTTGTGTTCCACCTTCATAACCGAGTAGGTCGAGTATAATTCCGGCATCTGTTGCTACCCGATAATTTAATGCTGCATCCACCTTTCCTGCGGGTGCAATAAAAAAATCGTAGGATATAAACCAAGCTATATATAAGAGAAGTGCTTTTATAATAAACCAGGCAATAACTCTTTGGCGCTGATCTTTGATGTATTTCTGAAGCATTGGGCTAAATTAATAACATAGACCGTATAATAAAAAAGGCCGGCATAGCCGACCTTTAAATCTTTAACGAATGAGATGTGAATTACTTTTTCTTTCTCTTATCGTTGATTTTTTTAATTCCATACCCGGCTCCGGCTGCTAAAAGAACGCTTAATCCTCCGTCAATAGGAACATTAGGGTTGCTTTTTTGCGCCAGTAATGGTAAAGCGAACATTACCATAAAGGCTATCAGGGGAAGTGAATTATAAAGTATTTTCTTCATGATATTTATTTTTTAGTGAGAGATGCAATTATACAGTTTTTAAAATTCAGTTGTATATTATTTATTTGTTTTTACTGCGGCTGAAAGTAATTAACATTTCAATGATGAATTAATTTCCGGAGTTTTTCTCTGATTTTAATGTATCTGCTTGATTTACTATTGGTAAAGAGGGGGAATATTTGGATAATTAAATAATCCCCCTCCTATACCTGTTAGTTTTATTCGATAACTAAACGGATTTGCTCAGTTGTTCCACCAATTTCAATCATGATGAAATATACACCTGAAGAGACTTCATTTGTGTTTAATTCACGCTGATTCTTACCTTCTGTAGCAGTTCCACGCTCGTTCATGATCATACGGCCTGTTACATCAACCATTTTAAGGTTGAAATCAGCACCTTCAGTTCCATTGAATACGATAGTAGCACGGTCAGTAGCAGGGTTCGGGAAGATGTTCAATCCTGTAGCAACACCTTGGTCTCCAAGACGAACACAGTTTAATACATCAATTGCAATACCATTCAATGCACGGTTCAGACTTGTTCCGCAAGCATTTGAAGCATTTACATATACACTCAATCCTGAAGCAGGGTTAGTACCCCATGTCATAAGCATATCCTTAGTTCCTTGTCCGCTGGTAACTGTTGATCCGCCTGGAACTGTCCAGGTATAAGCAGCAGCACCTGCAACAGTTGCAACACCATAAGCTACACCTGATTGTCCGGGACAGATAGTTAGGTCACCGGTAATAACACCGGGAACAGCAGGAGCACCTGTAACAGCCTTACTACGGGCAGCACTTGATCCACAAGCGTTAGTAGCAATTACTGTGATGTTTCCACCAGGATAAGCGCCATCAAAATCAACAGAGATAGAGTTAGAACCCTGACCGCTCATAAGGGTAGCTCCGAAAGGAACTGACCAAGTATAACCGGTTGCAGCAGGAACAAGGGCAGCAGTATAAACAACTCCTGCAGCTCCACAAACTCCTGATGCTTGTCCGCTGATAGAAGCAGGTACCGGAGGATTATTAGTAGTGACAGCACGAACACGTGAAGGACTTACGCCACAACCGTTAGCAGCTGAACAAGACACAATTCCACCTGTATAAGAACCATCAACAGAAACATTAATAACGTTAGTACCGTTACCGCCTGTGATAGTCATTCCTGTTGGAACTGACCATACATAGTAGCTCGCACGGGCAACATTCAATACAGAGTAAGTTCCTGCATCACCGGGACATAATTTAACCGGACCGGAGATAGAAGAAGGACGTACAGGAATAGTATAGTTGATATCAATACCAACACTGCTGGCAGGACCTGAACCACAAGCATTACTTGCAGAAACAGTAAGTGGTCCGATGATACCATCATGAACTGCAAACGGAGTCCAGAATACGAAAATAGAGTTAGTTCCCTGACCGGAAACGATATTCATTCCGTTTGGAACAGTCCAGTTGTAACCTGTTGCATCCTGTACCGGAGCAATAGAGAAGGTAGCAGAACCGGTAACTACAGCCACACATTGTACAGCCGGACCGGAGATAGGACCTGCAACAAGGATGTTTTCATCAGTTAAACCATCGCAATCATCATCAATAAGGTTACAGATTTCAGTAGCTGCAGGATTTACGGCAGCGTTGTTATCATCACAATCGGTAATGTCAGAGACATAACCTGCAGGAGCACCATTACAAGTACTTACTGTACTGGAAACATCACCATAAGTATCGCCATCAACGTCAGCATAGTAAGTAATGAATGTTAAACCATCATCTACTAAGAGGTTACAGTCATCATCCACACCGTTACAAACTTCAGTAGCACCGGGATATACGGTATTGTCATTGTCATTGCAGTCACCACCACAAGAAGTGAAACCGTCATTGTCAACGTCAAAGCCTTCATCAGTAGATCCATTGCAGTTGTCATCAATAGAGTTGCAAAGTTCAGTAGCGCCGGGGTTAACAGATGGGTTAGTATCATCACAATCAGTAGCATCGGCAGAATATCCGGCAGGAGCAGAAGCTTCACAACTCAGGATACTCACACCTGCATTTCCATAGGTGTCATTATCTGCATCAGCATAATAAGTATATGTTGGAGAAACCACTTCAATAGATTGAGAAGAGCTATAGCAAATATCAAAACCACCTAAAGTGTAAGTGATAGAATGGATGCCGGCGCCGGCAGCAGCAGGGCTAAATGAATTTCCTGTTACACCGGGACCAGAGAAGGTACCACCGGCAACTGCTGGAACTAAAGTAATGGAAGCACCATTTTCACAAACCTGAGCTGGTAATACAGCGAAAGAAGGATCAGCAGGACCTAAGTCATCAATTCTTAATCCGAAAGCAGGATTAGTAGTTGAACTCCATCCATCAACCTGTATATAATAAGTTTGACCCGGAGTTAAGCAATGTGCTGCTGCATAAGAATTAAATGGAGAGCCCAAAGAGTCATCGTTAGCAGCTATCAATACAGCCGCACCGGTTAAAAGATCACCGCAAGAAGAGGCTGACCAAATAGCCACCTGACTATCCCAGTTATTAGGAGAGAATCCAAGTCCATAACGACCGGAACCACCCATAGGTACTGTAAACGTAAACCAAACCGTATTACTGGCAACAGTACACCATGAACTATTTCCATTGCAAGAACCATTAGGAGGTTGTACTTCACCCGCCTCAAGAGTCGCACCTACATTAGAGTATGGACCGTTTACGCCTATAGTTACCGGAACTGCATCACACACATTGTCATTTACAAGGGTAACAGTTGTAGTTACTGCGTTGGAAATGGCATTTGCACATCCTGAAACAGAAGTTACTAATTGCACCTCATACGAACCTGGAGCACCAAAGAAAATATCCTGAGGATTATTTGTTGCACCGCTTACATTAGAGAAAGTACCGCTTGGAAGCAAACGTGCCTGCCATTGCAGTGCACCTGCTTCTCCTGTGCTGCTATAGTTGGTCGCCGCATTCACAAACCCGGTAGCCGGACCAGTGATTACTCCGGCTGCAGGTGGAGGTACTGCCTGTACATATACAGAAGCGGATGGTACAGTAGAAGCACCGCAAGTGACATTACAACGGTAGTAATAAGAAGTAGCAACACCATTTTCAGTCCAGGCCTTGGTTGTAGCTCCTGGGATGTCAAAGAAATCAACATCATCCACAGAGTACTGCCATTGATAAGTCTGACCTGTTCCGCCGCTGTTACCTGCTAAATCAAGATTCACGTTAACTGTAGTAGTATTACAAAACTGTGAAACGCTGGAAGTAGCACTTCCCGCTGTAGGAGGATCAATACATACCGGCTCAGGCTGAATGTCGATCAGATAATCTTCAACATTACCATAGGAACTACTATAACATGGGTTATTTGCGAAATCATCATCAGTAACAACGAGTCTCATTCCGGTAATTCCGGGGGTTGCACTTGCCGGTATAACAATATTACCGGTTTGAGTTGTTGGGTTAGCACTTGAAGATAGGCCCAGGTCATTCATCTCATCCAAATCAGCAAAATCTCCATCTTGATTTAAATCAATAAATACGCGACAACGATAAGTATAGCCTGTTTGTAAGGAAACCGTAGCTGAATTAGTTGATCCGGTATATAATGTTGTTGGAGCAACGCCAGTAAAGTTTTGATAAGTTGAAGTAGAGACATTCGGATTGGACCAGGCACCAATTACAAAATTAACAGCACCCTGTGCGTCAATTGAAGTTGGAACGGCAGGGCAGTAACAGTTATAGAAAGGATTTATTCCAACCAGTACTGAATTTGATATTCCCGGATTTGGATCATTTGAACAGGTAACTATACACTGAAAGTACAAAGGAACTGCTCCCATTACATAACTGGTGGATGATGAATTCGCCCCGAAATTTGTCCAATTGGAATTATCATCTGAATATTGCCACTGATAAGAAACACCACTTCCGGTTGTTACATTTTGAAGGCTTAAGTTAACAGATGAACCGATACATGCTGATGCTGTGGAAGCAACTGTATTACCCGGAGCAGGTTGTCCGGCACAGGGAGTCGCGCTCATAATATCCAACTGAATATTAGGACGAAGTGTAGAAGATGTACTTGATCCTGAATAACTTCCCGGAAGTGCAGCAGGATCAGGATTAAAGCTGTCACTGTACAATTGTCTTACTGTAGTAGGAGTAGTGCTAGTGTAGCGCCAGCCTGCAGAGCAGGTATAGGACGCTGCATTCTCATCAATAGCAACTATCAGATTTCCGCCGGTGTAGTTAAAAGGAGTGGAAAGCGTAATTTCCATCCAGTTTCCTACAGCAGGGAAAGTGACAATACCCGAGAAACACTGGGTCATTGCAGACGTCGGTGTATAGTTAGCCGCTCCTGATGTTAACGCGGTAAGTGCAGTGTTGCCAAGATAGACCGTCCAGTTGTCGGAAGTAGTTGTGGGGGAGAAAGCGGTTGCATAGTAAAATCTGACTTTACTAATTGTTCCTGAACCACTGTATCCTCCGGCAACGATCTCTGCAGATGTATATAACATCTGGGTATAGGAATACCCATAGCACGAGCGAATCGGAAAGGACGTTGTTGTTGTCGTACCGGCTCCGATTTGTACTGTTGTTTGGGCCTGTACGTTGCCGGAAGCCAATCCCAGAAGGATCAAGAAGCTGGCCAACCAACGAGACAAGCTTTTCATTGTGTAGCTGTTGTTTTTCATGTTTTTTTATTTATTGTTAGATTTTGTAATACAAGTTGGAGTGACTTCGAGAAAGTTGATAATTTCTTTTAGTGATTTATATTTATGATCGGTTTTGCTGGATTGCGTATTAATTTTAATAGGGTTTAAGCATAATACTTCAAAAACAAATATATGACTTCTTCTGACAATTGCAAGCATTTATTTAGATATTGTGAATAGATTCTTACTATATAGTTACCAACCATCTTTGGAAACTATTGATTTTCATACCCTCGAATTTACAATTGTTCCGCGGAATACTTTTCAACTGTTTGGCGAACGGCTTAAAATTATAGGTGAGGATTGTAAGGTGTTTTTTTCTTTTTAATAATATTTTAAGTTTTTCTTGACTTGCATATATATTTCTTAATACCTTGCGTGGTTAAAGGGTTCTTTTTTCAAAGCGAATCTTACTTTCCCCAAACATATAAAATCAATAATTGCTGAAAAGCGTATGAAGAATCTGTACCTGTCATTCTGTGAAATGAAAAATTATTACGTGTTACCTCTTGTATTATTCGTCGTTTTTTTTCGACTGAATGTTGAAGCCCAAAAGAACGAAAGCCTATATTGGCAAGAGTGGAATACGTCCAGATACAGTACAGCTCCTCCCCGCTATGCATTGCCGGAGCAATTTAAAGGAGTGTCGCTGAATCTGCCTGCATTGAAACAGGTGCTGGCAACTGCACCCATGGAGTTTACTGCTGCTGCAGTGCAAAGTACAGTGATACTTCAATTGCCCTTGCCCGATGGACGTTTTGCTTCTTTCCGCATGGTAGAATCAAAAGTAATGCACGATGATCTTGCAGCGGCATTTCCCGATATCAAAACCTATTCAGGTCAGGGAATTGAGAACCCCGCTGCTATTTTAAAAGTGAGTGTTTCTCCGGTGGGTTTTCACGGAATGATCCTCTCTCCTGACGGAGCTGTTTTTATTGACCCCTGGGAGCCGAATAAAACATTGGATTACATCGTTTATTTCAGAAAGGATTTTAAGCCCTATTCCTCCTTCACCTGTGAATCAGATGATAGTTATTTGAATAAGGGGAGAACTTATTCTACAATGGCTACAGGATCTGCAAATCGCTCTCATGGGACTTCCTTGCGGAATTACCGTCTGGCACTTTCCTGTACCGGTGAATACGCTGCCTTTTACGGGGGTACAAAAACAGGAGCCCTTGCCGGTATGGTGGCGTCCATGAATCGGGTGAACGGCGTGTATGAATCAGAGGTGGCGGTGAGAATGACCTTAATCCCCAATGATACCTTGTTGATTTACACGAATGCCGCTACCGATCCCTTTTCCAATGGTAACGGCGGTGCGATGCTTACCGAGAATATTAATACCTGTAATAGTGTAATTGGTTCTGCAAATTATGATATCGGCCATGTGTTCAGTACCGGTGGAGGAGGAGTAGCCTATCTCGGAGTTCCCTGTACTGCGAATAAAGCCGGAGGTGTTACCGGTTCAGGCAGTCCTGTGGGAGATGCTTTTGATATCGATTATGTAGCGCATGAGATGGGACATCAGTTTGGAGGCTCACATACTTTTAATGCGTCTACCGGATCCTGCAGCGGAAACCGTTCTGCTGCTGCGGCATTCGAACCGGGAAGTGGAATTACGATCATGGCTTATGCCGGTATTTGTACAGCTACCAATAACCTTGCGCCTAACAGTATTGCTTATTTTCATACGTATAGCTTTGATCAGATTACTAACTACATTACTACCGGCAATGGAAATTCCTGTCCCACCGCTACAGCAACAGGAAATACGCCGCCTACAGTGACTCCGGCAGGATTGAACTATACGATTCATTTGGGGGCCTCCGGAAACTGGAATGCTCCCGTGGGCGATGCGCCCATATTCAGACCGTTTTCTCCGGTTACTTCCGGTTCACGTACATTCCCGAAACTGTCGGATATCTTAAGTAACACGACGACCATCGGTGAGATTTTACCTTCCTATGCCCGTACCCTCAAATTCAGGATAACGGTGAGGGATAACCGTGTAAATGGTGGAGGAGTGATGCATCCGGAGGATACGGTGCGGGTAAATGTGATCAATACCGGAACAGGTTTCAGTGTAACATCTCCCAATACAGCCGTCACCTGGTATGCCAATCAGGCGGCCACCGTTACCTGGAATGTGGCATCATCAAACCTTGCTCCGATAAATACCACAACTGTAAATATTCTCCTATCACTGGATGGAGGAAATACTTTTCCGGTTACACTCGCCTCATCCACCCCGAACGATGGTACGGAAAGTATAACTGTTCCTTCTAATCTTACTACACAAGCAAGAGTGAAAGTGGAAGCTGTCGGGAATATTTTCTTTGATATCTCCAATGCCAATTTTACCATCGCTGCTTCCTCAGGAATATTAACAGTGCTGAGTACGGATCCAATTAGTCCTGCTACCCTCTGTGTCGGACAGTCACTGAATGTAGGATTTACAGGAGATGGTGCTGCCAATGCAGGAAATATCTATACCGCGCAACTATCAAATAGTGCAGGTTCATTTAGTTCACCGGTGGTGATAGGCACTTTGGCTGGTACGATGAATGCCGGGGTCATACCCTGTAATATTGCCACCGGAACTCTTCAAGGGACAGGTTACAGAATTCGTGTAATAGCTTCGAACCCTCTGGTAACCGGTACTAATAATGGGGTTGATATACCCATCTATGCTCCTGTTGGAACTACCGGAACAATCAGCGGCCCAGTTTCTGTTTGTCAAAACCAGACCGGTGTTGTGCTTTCTGTCCCTGCATCGGCCAATGCCACTAGTTATCTATGGTCATTGCCTGCCGGCGTTACCATCACCTCCGGCACAGGTACCAATAGTATAACGGTAAGCCTATCCGCATCTGCAGTAACGGGTGTGGTTACGGTCACTCCATCCAATCCCTGTTCTGCGGGTGCTGTCTCTGCTAATTTTACCTTGAACGTTAATCTTCTTCCTGCTGCAGCAGGTACTATTTCAGGAACCGCTTTATTATGTCCCGGACAAGTTTCCGGCGTTTCTTATTCAGTTGCTGCTATCGCAGGTGCCACCGGATACCAATGGACATTGCCTTCAGGTGCGAGTATCCTGTCAGGTGCAAATACGAATTCTATTCAGGTGTTATTCGGTAATTTAGCTGTGTCCGGAAATATATCTGTACTGGGAACCAATGCTTGCGGAAACGGTACTGCTTCTTCCTTCGCGGTTTCCTTACTTCCTGCTCCTTCAATTCCTGTTATTACTGTCACTGGAAATGACACGGCCTGTGCTCCGGGTACCATTAATCTTTCGTTTACACCACAAGCCGGAGTAAGCTATCAATGGCGTAAAAATGGAGTGAATATTCCGGGTGCGACAGCAAGTACATACGCTGCAACGGAGTCTGCCTCCTATGATGTGGTGGCCGCTATTGTTCCGGTGGGATCTCAGATTTTTACGACGAATGTTCAGGTACAAATACCCGATAATTCCTGTACAGGAGCGATCAGTACAAATGCAGTTAGTGGCTATAATTTCCCTGTGCGTTCTTCAGGAATTTATGTCAAAATGAATATCAATCATACCTGGGTAGGTGATCTGGATATCTTTTTAGAAAGTCCTTCCGGTCAACGTCTGGGAATTAGTGATCAAACCGGCAATGCCAATAATGGCGGAGATAATTTTGTAAACACCGTACTCGCCGATTCGGGTGCTGTACGAATCCCCACGACGGGTGCTCCCTATACCAATTTATATAAACCCTGGAACACGACTTTTACAGTCACAGGATGTGCAGGGTTGACAACAGGTCTTACTACGTTTGCGGGATTGGAAAATGGCTATGTACAGCCGAATGGAAACTGGAAACTCTATGTCTATGACCGGTTTGGTACCGATACAGGTCGTGTAGTGAACTGGTCGATTTTCTTTCCTTATTTTAATTCCACCTGTACCGTTACTTCTGCCCCTGTAAATCTGACCATTTTACCTGCATCATCATTCACTAGCTTTGCGCCTTCATCCGGCGTTGCAGGAAATGTAATCACTTTAAACGGTACCGGATTTTCAACAGCAACAGCCGTATTATTTAATGGAGTGGCTGCTTCCTTTACAGTGGTAAATGCTAATGTGATTTCAGCGATTGTTCCTCCCGGAGCAACTACCGGATTAATTACTGTAACCACCTTTTGCGGCAATGTGGTTTCGGCGCTTGCGTTTGCAGTGAACTCCACTATAAATTTGAATTTAACGGTATTGATAGAAGGCTTTCATCTCTCGGGAGGAAATATGGCACCGGTTGTTTCTCCAACAGTAAGCGATACGATTACGGTAGCTCTGCACAATACGGCCAGTCCCTATGCACAAGTGTTTAGTACAACAGCTACATTGAATCTTGCCGGACAAGCCACTGTTACTCTTCCTGCTGTTTATAATGGCAATTCCTATTATATCGTCATCCGCCATCGCAATGCACTCGAAACATGGAGTAAATTGCCGGTGCTTTTTGGAACGGTCACGAATTATAATTTTAAACAATGATTCAATAAACAAGGCACGGATTTCAATTGCTAAATACTGCTTTTTGCAACCAGTTAAAGTAACTATGGTAATGTAGTGCCTTCTACTTAATGGAATAGTGTTGGCAAAAACGGCAAGTAGTTAAAACTGAGAATTGCTTAGCAATAAAATTGTATTAAATAAGTGGATTCGAAGGCTGATCTGTAATTTAAAATATCTATTTCAATGTTAATTCTGAATTAGAATAAGATTCACGGGTAAACGCAGCGTTAGCAACGGATGAGCAGCGATATTTTAATATTTAAAGTTGGTATAAAACATTGGGGCATAGCTGATTACTTTTGCTTAAAACGCAGCGTTAGCAACGGATGAGCAACGACCGCAGCGATTTGATAATTATAAAATGGAACTTTCTATGTAAATAGTATCAATCTTTCATATTATGAAAAACATTCTGCACATCATCATCATCTTCCAGGCGATCAATCAAAGCATGTACTTCTTTTTGCTGGTCCGGAGTGAGCTCGGTGTAGTTGGTGGGAATGCGGTCGAGTTCGGCACTGATAATGGTAATGCCTTTTTCTTCCAGACCTTTTTGCATTTTTCCAAAGTCCGTAAATGAAGTAGTTACATACACACCATCTTCTTCTTCTGAAACTTCATCTGCTCCAAAATCGATCAGTTCCAGTTCGAGTTCATCCAGACTGAATTTTCCTTTATCGATGGTGAAAATTCCTTTTCTCTCAAATAGAAAATCGAGTGAACCGGTTTTTCCCATGGCACCATTTCCTCTGTTAAAATGCATACGGATATTGGCGACCGTTCGGGTATTGTTATCGGTAGCTGTTTCTACAACAATGGCAATTCCATGCGGACCATAGCCTTCAAAAACTACCTCTTCCAGATCCTTTTCATTTTTGTTGGCCGCTCTGGTAATAGCCGCTTCCACACGATCCTTGGGCATATTGAGGGATTTGGCATTTTGCAATACCATGCGCAATCGCGGATTCGCATCCGGATTCGGTCCACTCAGTTTTACCGCAATGGCGATCTCTTTACCAATCCTCGTAAATGCTTTCGAAGCCTTGGCATTGTTGGCTGCCATTTTATGCTTACGTTTTTCAAAGGCGCGTCCCATTTTTTTTCTATCGTGATTTTAATTGATCTGTTAATTTTACTTCTTGTCGTAATTGCTTCCGGCTTCCGGCTACCGGCTACCGGCCTTTTGCTTCTTGCCTCTTGCTGCTGGCTGCTTGATTTTCTTTGATAAATCAAAGCTATTATTGTTTCAATCGATATACTGAATAAATTAAATTTATTATGAATCTATATCTTTAAACTTTGTGTTTCTAAACCTTAAACCTTAAACCTTAAACCTTAAACCTTAAACCTTAAACCTTAAACTTTAAACCTTAAACCTTAAACTTTAAACCTTAAACCTTAAACGTTAAACCTAAAATGCATAACATCTCCGTCTTGTACTATATATTCTTTTCCTTCTATGCTTAATTTTCCGGCTTCTTTGCAGGCATTTTCTGAGCCGAGGGTGACGAAGTCGTTGTAGTGGATGACTTCTGCCCGGATGAATCCTTTTTCGAAGTCGGTATGAATGACACCGGCGGCTTGGGGGGATACTTCTGCCGCTTCATCTTTCACCGCTTCCCGAACGGCATCTACATATTTATTTCCGGTGACTACTGATCCTTCATCCACATTGCAAATGTACATGACGGGCTTGGCTGTCAATAACCAGAGGTCGGCGGCATATTTCCAATCGTCTTCTGACAGAGGAGCCGATCGTGCAGAAAGTCCTTTTTCCAGATGCTGCTTTAAAATCTGATAGACTTCAAATGTTTTCTTCGCGTCTTTATCTGCACCTACTTTCGCCTGCTTCTCGATCTTCTGCATGCGTTTCTCCACCGTCTCCAGATCTTTCAGCTGCAGTTCATAGTCGATGGTTTCTTTATCCCTTACCGGATTCACGCTTCCATCCACATGCACCACATTCGGATCTTCAAAGCAACGCAAGACATGCAGAATCGCATCGGTTTCGCGGATATTTCCCAGAAACTGATTGCCGAGTCCTTCGCCCTTACTCGCACCTTTTACCAGACCCGCGATATCTACAATTTCCACCGTCGTGGGCAATACTCTTTGAGGGTTCACTAACTTTTCGAGCACATTGAGCCGGTCATCCGGTACAGTAATGACACCCAGGTTGGGTTCGATGGTGCAAAAAGGAAAGTTAGCGGCTTGCGCTTTTGCATTCGATAAACAATTAAATAATGTTGATTTCCCTACGTTGGGCAATCCTACAATTCCACACTTTAGTCCCATATTCGCTTTTCTGAAATAGCGTGCAAAGGTAACGCTTTGTTTCTTCTTTTCAGAGGGGTGGAGGCAGATTGCTTCTCCCTGCAATTTTATAGATTTGGCCCGATAATTCAGAAAGAAAGCAAATGCAATTAAGCTATTGGGAGCAGCAAAGTTATTTTGAAGGAATTGATTTGCTGATTATTGGAGGAGGCATTGTCGGACTGAATGCAGCGTTGGCGGTGAAAGAGATCCGGCCGGAACTCAAAGTGCTGGTCATTGACCGGGGTGCCTTTTTGCCCTATGGTGCGAGTACCCGTAATGCCGGATTTGCCTGCTTCGGGAGTATGTCGGAGCTGATCGACGATCTTCAGCGCAACTCTTTTGATGAAGTTTTTTCGCTCGTGCAACGGCGTTATGAGGGATTGCAGAGACTCCGCTCATTGCTCAAAGATGTGGATATTCAATATGAAGAAAACGGTGGCTTCGAAGTGTTCAGGGAAGAGGAGGAGGACTTGTACAATAACTGCCGCAGCAGGATAGAGGAGTTCAACGCGGAATTGGAGCGCAGGACCGGACGTCGTAATATCTATTCGGAAGCATCTTCGAAGATCACTGACTTCGGATTTGGTGGTGTCGGCAAGATGATTTTAAATTCGGGGGAAGGGCAGTTGGATACCGGAGCTATGATGAAGGGCTTGTTGCACCTGGTGCGAGCGAAAAACATAGAAGTACTGACCGGCATCGAGGTCAGGGGATGGTCAACGAAGGCGGGATTACTGGAGATAGAAACCGGGAATGGCTTCACGATCTCCACTGCGAAAGTGCTCATTACTACCAATGGTTTGCCCGTCAGCTCTTGCCCGATCTGGAGGTGGAGCCGGGAAGAGCACAGGTTTTGATCACGAAGCCTGTGGATCATCTCAAATTTAAAGGGACGTTCCATTACGATAAAGGCTATTATTATTTCAGAAATGTGGGCAATAGGGTCCTCTTTGGAGGAGGCAGGAATTTGAATTTTGAAGCCGAGCGCACCTGGGATTTTGACCTGACGCATCCCGTGCAGGGGCGGCTGGAAGAGCTATTGTCGCAGATGATTTTACCCGGACAAGCCTACGAAATTGACCGGCGCTGGAGCGGCATCATGGGACTCGGACCCACCAAATCGGCCATCATCCGCGAAGCCGAACCGCATGTTTTCTGTGCCGTGAGGATGGGTGGAATGGGCGTAGCCATCGGAAGTCTGGTAGGACGCGAAGTAGCGGAATTGATTTGCAAGGGATAACGGTAAATCTCATTAAAGCCCAGTAGCGGGGACATCTCTGTCATAGGACCATTTTCTCCCACTAAAGCCTTGTCGAGGCGGCACTCCCCAAGGACCATTTAAAGGGCCCCACTAAAGCCCAGTAGGGGACATCTCTCTCCCACTAAAGCCCTGTCGAGGGCATCTCTCCAAGGACCACCGCCCTAAAGCCCTTTAAGGATGCATCTCTTCAAGGAACATCTTCTCCTAGGTAGGCCACCATTCGTCTCTCCCACTAAAGCCCAGTAGGCGGCACTCTCAGCATCTCGCCTAAGCCCTATAGGCTTCACCATTTTCTCCCACTAAAGCCTTGTCGAGGCGGCATCTCTACCGAAGGACCATCTTCTCGCACTAAAGCCCTGTAAGGTAGGCTTCTCTACCGACGGTTCATCTTCTCGCACTAAAGCCCTGTAAGGTAGGCTTCTCTACCGACGGTTCATCTTCTCCCACTAAAGCCCTGTCGAGGCGGCATCTCTACCGAAGGACCAACTTCTCGCACTAAAGCCCTTTAAGGGATGCATCTCTATCGAAGGAACATCTTCTCGCACTAAAGCCCAGCTTTTACCGCCGGTCCTCTCCCATAAAGCCCGGGCGGCATCTCTACCGAAAGACCAACTTCTCGCACTAAAGCCCTTTAAGGGATGTATCTCTATCGAAGGAACATCTTCTCCCACTAAAGCCCTGTCGAGGCGGCATCTCTACCGAAGGACCAACTTCTCGCACTAAAGCCTTTTAAGGGATGTATCTCTATCGAAGGAACATCTTCTCCCGCAAAAGCCCTGTAGGGGCGGCATCTCTGTAACCGATATGGTCCCCTTCTCCTAACAACCGTCGTCAGCCGACCGAAGGTCGGCTGACGACGTAGGTGGGGGAAGATGATCTCTTTTACAGAGTTGCCGCCCTTACAGGGCTTGTCACTGTCAATCGAAGAACTTCCTTCAGGCTTCGCTATACGTCACATTGAATTCTTTCAAAAAGCTCTTTATTATCGACACATGCACACATTGTCCGACATGCAGAAAGGGCATATTGGTCACCTTCTTCGTTCCGGCACCGGCGGGGATTTCATGATTTTCCAGATCGAAGCCCAGGTGCAAATGGCGGGTAGAGCTTTGCATTCCGTACACCAGTCCATCGGCATCAAATAAGGGTCCGCCGCTTTGTCCCCTGAGACCGGGAGAGCTCATTTCTATTCCCGCTATGATTCCCTGCTGCGCGATCAACCGGGTAATGATGCCTTCGATCGGAAAGGAGGGAGAGCGCGGATTTCCTTCACGGGTCCATTCAATATCATCCTTCTGATAATTGTAGGAAAAGTTATTAAACTCCGGAAACGGAAATCCCAAACGACAGAGCATCCGGCCGGGACGGGTCAGGGTATCGTCGGCAATGAATTTCGCGAAGCTCTGATAATAGATCTGTGAAAAGCCCTTGAACCGAATGATGGCCAGATCCGCGAAAGGGTGCATATGACAATCAAAGCCCGTAATCTTATCGAAACAGCCCACGAAGGAATGCTTGGCCTGGATCATGGTTTCGTGGTTATAGTTGAATTGAAGTTCGAGTTCGCTCAGGTGGCTATCGTAATGTTCGTCCTTTTTCAGCCGGAACCGGGCTTGTGTAAAGAGCAGATATTGCTGATTGATCTTCTCGGCATGGAGGAGATGTTCCGCCACATGTCGGCAGGTGAGGGCGATGCCTTCATTATTCACAAAAAACAAAGTGGACGCGCCGGGCCAAACCTTGTTCGATCCATAATTCCGCATGATCGTATGGATCGGTCGGGTACAGCGGTTTATTTCTTCAATTGCTTTTACAAACATAAATTTGTTCCTTCCTCAGAAACTCTTTTCTTTGAGGTAAAATTATATAAGTATCCTATGAAAATCGCATTAAAATACGGATTTATCTACGCCGGGGCGTCAATTCTGATGTCGCTGATCATGTATATCACCGGTTTGAATCGTACCGACAGCACCTGGCTCATCACCCTGATTGGATTGGCAGTTCCTGTTGTCTGCATCCTGCTGGCCGTGAAAGAATACAAGGCGGAAGTAGGAGGTGGATTCATGAAATTCTCCGATATTTTCAAGCACGGTCTTGTCATCTGTCTAGTTGGTGGAATTATTTATTCCGCCTATTCCATCCTCTACATACAAGTCATCGATCCCACTTTTATGGATTACATCATGGAAAAGCAGGTGACAAAGATGCAGGAGATGGGCATGGACGATGACGCCATCGAAAAAGCCATGAAAGGTTCCGCCTCCATGCAATCCCCCTTCTGGATGTTCACCTTTAGCCTCCTCGGTTCTCTCTTCGCCGGAGCGATCATTTCCCTCATCATGGCTGCGATATTAAAGAAACCGAATCCGGAGGAAATAGTTTAAGGTTTAAGGTTTAAAGTTCAAGGTTTAAAGTTTTCACTCGCCACGTGACCACGGGCGATGTGATCCCGTCTACCCTTGTGTTGACGGGAAAGGTGTACCATGAAGCGTATCGCTTTTCGCGATTCTGCTTCATGGTCGCGATGCTGATTTGAACGATAAACACGATCTCAACTTTCAGTTTTTACGGTGCTTCATATTTTATTTCTTTCATAACGTTTTTTGTCGGCTTGCAACGGCATACGAAGTCCGTGCAGGTTTAACCTTATTTAACTATTGAGTTTCTTTAAATAAGACCAGTGAAGTTGTAATTGTTGTTAAAATCACTGCTCCTGACTTACGCAGAAAAAAACAGTTGATTTTAAAAGTAATACTAATTCAATCTGTTGCAGTAAATTAACGGGTGTCTTAGGGTGTCCTAAGGTTGATAAAACATAACTGAGAAGTCTTGAGATTTAGAAGCCCTGTAGGGGCGGTAGCTCTGTAAAATAAGAATCACATCTTCTCCCACCTATGCCGGCAGCCGACCTAAGGTCGGCTGCCGGCGGTTGAAAGGATAGGGGAGTTTGTCGGTTACAGAGCTACCGCCCCTACAGGGCTTATAGGGAAGAAATATTCATCTCCGCTCTGACGTTATTTCTTTTTCTGTCTTCTGCAAAATAACTACTCTGAAGATAGTCAAAGAACTCTTCGGATTTTAATTTAAGGTGTCCCAGTGCGGTAGTCAGGAAAAAGATTAATGAAGCTGTAATTGTTATTTAAATTACTACTGATTGCTAACTCTTTAAGTTCATTGCAATTAAAGTTCTTGTGCGTTTTGTAAAAGAAATGCAAATTGCCTTTAAATTATTTAAATGAAAAAAAATTATTTAATTAGTTTCATTTTACTGGTTGTCGTCAATAATTTGCTGTTGGCACAAACTGGCACTGTTTCTACCGGTACTACATTAACAGGGGGCAACAGAAAGATGAGTTATTCGATTGGTCAACCCTTTTACCATGTTTACCAATCCACTTCCGGTAAAATACGCGAAGGTTTACAACAGCCGTATTCATTGCCTCCGCAAATTTATTCTCACATTATTCCTGCCTATTTGGGTACATCCGGCACGTCCGTAACAGCTTTGAATAGAAAATTAAGTTACACGTTGGGTCAACCCTTTTATATTTTAAAGAATGGTAGTAATGGAAAAGTAAGAGATGGAATTCAACAACCATTACTGTCACCGGTGATGCTCCATCTCCATCTGTATATTGAAGGATTTTATTTAGGAGGTGGAATGCTGGCGGAAGTATTGGGGAATGGAATGTGTGACTCCATTCGTGTAGAGTTACACGACCCGATGTCGCCATCCAGTATAGTTTATGCTGCTACCTCCCTGTTAACGGTTCAAGGCAATGCCCGTCTCCATCTTCCACCCGCGTTACGCGGAAATTATTATTATGTGGTAATTCGACATCGGAATTCCATAGAAACCTGGAGTAAATTGCCGATCCAAATGACAGCATCCAGTACATTTAACTTGAAGACCAATTAATAAATATATCACTCTGCAAAATCTATTAATTATGAAATACAATACTACTTTCACTACATCAAAAACGAAGATGAAGTTTCTTTTTACCGGGTTGTTACTTTGCTTACTGTTGCAAGGAAATATCTTCGCGCAAGCACCTAACCGGATCAGTTATCAGGCCGTCATGACCGACACATTGGATTTACCCATTTTAAATGCTACTGTGGGTATAAAGATAAGTGTACTTCAAGGTAGTGCCTCCGGAACTCCTGTTTTTGTTGAAACACATACTACCACTACCAATGGAAATGGTTTAATCAGTATTCAAATCGGCAACGGCACTCCATTGATTGGTAATATGGCAAGTGTGGATTGGTCTATGGGACCTTATTTCGTAAAAACAGAGACCGATCCAAACGGCGGCACCTCTTATTCCATTGTGGGCACCTCTGAATTGTTGAGCGTTCCATATGCACTGTATTCAGCGAACGGTACACCGGGTCCGGCAGGTCCACAGGGTCCGGCAGGTCCAACAGGTGCAACAGGTCCGGCAGGTGCAACAGGTCCGGCAGGTCCACAAGGAATTGTTGCTATGCAAACTTTTAATGGTTTTATTGGGGGTAGCATTGCAGGCAATGCCGTCTCATATGTTTTTGTAGGGCCTACGGTTTCTGTTACAATTACTGCCGGACAAAAAATTGTTGGAGCAGCCACAGCCACGCTTGCAGTTACCACCGGCACTACTTTTGGAAAGATAGGCTTGTGTTATGCCAACGTATTAAATCCAACAAGCATCAATAATTTTGTTGGTGGCTCCTATACTGCTGTAGAAATTGATATCACCAGGGATACCTACAGTGCTACAGCAGCTATTTCAGGTTTACCGGCCGGAACGTACACGGTTGGGTTTGGTATCCAGAACCAGGGAGCAACAGCTATTACAAATACTGATTATTTAAATGGCTGGGTGATGGTCGTAAATTGATGCGACTTTATCTTAGATCATTTGAAATTTTAAAAATAGCTGCTGGCTGCCGGCTTCTTGCTGCTGTGTTAAAACCTGACTACGACTCCTGATGAAAGCCCTGTTAGTAAAATCCCACAGCCAAACCGAGATGAAATTCATTTCTGACTTGTTAAAAAGCCAGGTGTTTCCAACGGGATTTTGAATGCTTAGGAAATTGAAGATTATCCCTATCCACATTTCAATATGGGTTTAACTTAAAAAAACTATTTTTAAATGGCCCGGAATAATGGTGAAGGATGTGAATACATGCCAGTCGGATGCCATCAATTGCGCTGCGTCAAACTGTGCTACACGTTTGTCAAATACTACCGGGAATGTTGGTGAAGAAATGAATGAAACGCCTACATCGGGTCCTGGCAACAAGCCATTAAATGAAATTTATACCTCTGCCCTGAAACAACTTACGGTGCAGGTTGCCCCTAATGCTTTCACTGACCAGGTGGAATTTAAAGTCTTTAACTGTTGATGGTAAACAAATTACCGGGAAGCTATTACACATACCTGAATAATAAAACATTTTAATAGAAGGTGAAAAGTCTGTACTTTATTTTCTTCACCATCCACCACCGCCACCGCCTCCTCCTCCGCCACCACTACTGCCGCCACCTCCGCTTCCTCCGCTGCTACTGCTCGGTGGGGTGGAAGCCGAAGCTATGGTACTGCTGATGCCTGATGAAAAGCCGGAAGTAAAGGAAGAAGCATTAAATGTACTTCCCTGCATACGATAGAAGCCCGGTTGATAGCCGCTTTCAATGGCTTGTTGGATCACGTGCTCAAACTTTGCAGACCATTCGTTTTCACAATCCAGGGCAATGGCATACGGTAAATACTTTTCAAATAGCTGCATGGTCATCCCGGGAGGATTTAGCGCATCAAACCTTTTTTGTTCTGCGGTTTCCAGATACCGTTTAAAACCCAGCACCAGGTCGGTCATCTTTCTTCCTTCTTTGGTATAGGCACGCATCCACCTGCTAAAAAGAATCTGGATGACAATTCCTGAAATCAGCAGGACGATAGATATGGTAACTGTAACCGGTGTACCACCATTTACGACAAAGTAAATCATGGTTCCGAATCCGCACAGGAACAGATAAAAAATGCCCAATCCTACATATCCTTCGTTACGCGAAAACAACCCCCGGAAACTATTCGTTACCCCTCTGCTTATTTGCATGCGTTTTTTCAACTGAGTATACAAATTATTGTAGCGAGATGCGATGAGCGTGTTATATTCTCCTTTGGCAGCTTTTTGTCCAAAAAAATCTTCAATATCATACCCGTACCAGTGGTAGCGGATGTCATCGCGTTCGTACTCACCTGCGATATGAGCCGGTTTGTGGAAATAGTAAACCGGGGATTTTAGCAGCAATCCTTCACGCTTTACTTCGATGTCTACTTTGCGATTTACGGCGTAATCAACAATTGACGCTGTAAAAAACCGGGCACTGTAATCTTGCTTAAGTAAAAACCCGCAATCTGCCGGAGAAAAGCCATCGGGAGGTTCAAACTGCGGAATGATGTTTCCTTGATCAGGGTCTCTTCCTACGCGCCTCCAGGAAAGGTAATTGAAAGCCAGCAGCAACAGCAGAGCAAGTACAAGCAGGGGCAAAATGAAATTATCTTTCAGCAATAGCCATCCTTGTTGCAGTGACGTAGGTGCAGTTATGATTCCTTTCTGAATACAAACAGAAACCGTTAGTCCTTCGTATGCCTGCAATGGTTGATTGCTTTGAAATGTTACCGTACTATCGTTGATAGTTGTATAACCGCAATTGGCAGCCTGTGAGCCCTGAACTCCGGTGTAGCAATTGTTTTCGGTTATTTTTGATCCCTGCGGAAATGTGATACTACAACTCACTTTATCCGCCGTAAAGCTCCATCCTGTACCGTTTACGTTCCAATACAGCTCATCTTTTTCATCATGAAAAATGATTTGTCGGGCGGTTCGGTAAGTGAGGACATAGGTGTAATAGCCGCGTTCCAGAAAAATGTCCGCACTTCCAAAGTAACACCTCCATCCATTTGCGGCTTGTTCCTGTTTGTAAGGTTCAGTTTCTCCATTTTTTGTTGCGCTGATCAGTTGAAAAGGAATCGTTGAAACCAGGCCTGCTGAAGTGGTGTACCGGGTTGGGAATTCACGTACGATCCCTCGTTTTATTTCATCATTATTACCACCTTCACCATTATATATTTTTATAGTTTCAATAACATGTAGCATTCCATCTTTTTCGATTTTAATTGCTGACGAAAAGGAAATGATCCTGTCTGTCTCGTCAATAGTAAGCAGTGCTTTTGTAAAAGCTTCGTTGGCATAGAGTGCATCACGTACACCACGCAGTAATTCACGGGTATAACTTTCTTTTCTTTTTTTCCATGCTGCAGACTGCGGGACGGGCCGGGTGTGAAAACCGCTTTCGAGCCACTTGAATTTTTTAATGATGACAGGTGTTGCGAGTGTTGTAATTTCCTGTTGATGCACATCGTAAACTTCTGTGAAAACATTCTCCGGAAAGTGAGCATCACGAGCCACCTGTATGGCTCCTTGTTTTATCAAATTGGAATACTCCGTTTTGGAAAAATAGGTGTCAGCTTGTCCGGTAAAACTTTGTGCGTGGATTGTGCTCCGGAAAATGCACAGCAATAGCAAAATGATCAGAAATTGCTTCATACGCAGTGGTCTAAAAAGAAATTCCGGGAGCTTTGGCGGCTGCTTCATCTTCAGCGAAAAAAGTGGCTTCTTTAAAACCAAACATTCCTGCCACCAGATTTTTTGGAAATACCGCAATGCTCTGGTTGAACTCGCGAACAGTTCCATTGTAGTATCTCCGGCTTTGATTAATTTTTTCTTCCAGATCAGCCAATTGCTCCTGCAGTTTGATGAAATTTTGATTTGTTTTCAGGTCGGGGTAATTTTCAGATAATGACTTAAAGTTAATCATGGCTGCTCCCATGTGTTTAGCGGCTTCAATTTGCGCTTCAGGAGTCAGTGCAGAGATCGATTCATTGCGTGCACGAATTACATCTGTAAGCGTTTTGTTTTCATGGCCGGCGTATCCCTTAACAATTTCCACCAGATTGGGAATAACATCTAATCGCTGCTGTAAAAATGTGCCAATACCGCTCCATCCTTCCCGGACTAAAACGCGTTCTTTGGTCAGCTCATTGAAGACTGAAATAAAGTAGAGCAGCAACAACATCAGGATGCCGCCGGTTATTAAGAGGGCTGTCATAATTTTTTAATATATAGATGTGTTTAGTTCAGGTCGGTATAGGTTGAATTTTAGGTTATCCGGTCGTGCCATCTTTCTGTTCAACATTATTTAAAGGTGTTCTTGAGTATGCTTCATGCTGAATTTTTCAATGCACAGGTGTATAAGTCGTCGGATATTTGATTTGCATAGATGGTTCCCAATTTAATATTCTGCCAGATTGTAAAAGTTTTGTGAATTTGGGTTAGCATCGTTCAATTCGTATAAATGCGGGCCGGTTTAACGTTACTGTCTCTAAGAACGTCTGCCTTTATTAAACAGGTGGGTACAATGTTTAAAGAATTTGTCAACGTTTAAATAGTATTATTTTCCATATCTATGGATGTCGTCAGTCAAAGTTACTGAAAAATTCCTTTGGAGCAAAAAGTGCAGAATTTTTCACTCCCACTATTCCTATTGGCTTCAGTCTGAATAGCGTTTTAATTCCTGAATCTTGCTACTGCATTCTATCTTTTTATAAGCAATTATTCCTTACTTATTATCTGATATTTTTATGACAAATGTGAAACATTTCATTCATTGAATAAGCAAGTATAGTACGTTGTAATTGGAGTAAAGAGAATAAAAGTAAATTTCTGTAGCTTTTAATCAACTTGTAATACAACTGGTAAGCTATAAAGAATGAGGTTGAGTAGGACTGATGCCATTTGGCTCCAATGAGTGTAACGTGATGATGCCCGCGTAGCTATATTTCCGGTTTTTCAGTTTTTTTGTATTGAAAATCTGCAGATTTTGTGAAATATTCAATGATCAAAATCAAGAGCGTAAAGCAGAAAAATGCGATCTTTTGCATCACCGCCAACAAGCCCCTGTCTCCAGCGCCATACAAGTACAAAGTATAATAAAATAGCAGAAGACTACCAATACTGAAGGCCTTCAGAAATTGAAGTTTAGTTTTTAAAATGAAAACAGTCAGGTAAAACAAACCAAGTAAAGACAAGGTACTTGAAATAGTGATCATATAGTCATGCAAGGGTGTCGCTATCAGAAATGTAAAAAGCATATTTGAAATACCAACAAATTTTAAAACGGAAGCAGCATGTTTCTGAGGAATTTTTAGGGCAGAATGAACAAAGAACAATCCATAGGCAATTGAATGAAAGGCCATACCGGTGAGTGCCCAAAGCCTGGAAGGATTCGGATCACCATTGAGCGCTTTCTCAGTAAATAAATTGCTGAAAAAATTTTTCGACCAGATAAATCCAGTTGAATCCAGATCATCGATGGAGCCCCCGGGGTAGAGTGAGGTGGCAATCAGTAAAAAAATCAAAGAGATGATGATGCATATTAAAACAGAATATTTTTTCATTGGATATCGAAATCTGATTTTTTTCTAGTGCGCCATATCAAAGATCCGAAGTGTCCGTTTTTTCAGAGAATGTTTCATGGTTTCTTTTTTGTTACAGGTAGTAGTGGAGGAAGGTTCGAGAGAATAGAGGAGGTCTTACTCCGGAATAATTCTGCAAGCTCAACTTGAATTTTCAGTAATTATCCAATACCTATAAAAAGTCTCTTTCTTAAGGGGGGCTGGTTTTAGGTGTTGCTATATTTTCTTCAGTTCGTAAACCTTATTCTTTCATCACTTTTAATTTTGCTTTTTTGTCACCGGAACTTACTTCTATAAAATACACACCAACTTCTCCCGGTATATTAAGTCGCAATAAGGATGAGTTGTTGAAATTTTGAATGTGAACTACCTGCCCTGATAAATTGCTGACGATTACGTTAACATTATTGTATTTTGAACCTAAATCAATGCTTAGTTCTCCACTCGTTGGGTTCGGATAAACGGTTAGGGTAGTGCCAAAGCTGTTTTCCAAAACACCCACATTGTTTACTGCTTCGCAGGAGGAAGTATCAGTACAACCATTTTGTGTAACAGCAACCGCATAAATTCCATTTGATGTGGCTGTGTAACTTTGGTTAGTTGCTCCGCTTATTACCGTAAAACTATTTCCGCAATCCAGCCATTGGTATGCCGCTCCTGTTGAATTAGCTGTAAGCGTTGGTGAGGTATTGGTTATACTTGTGTCCACCGAATTGATGATGAGGTTAATGGTCATTATACTATCGCACCCGGCCTGATTGGGAATAGTATCCAATACCGTTTGGGAAGTGGTGTAGGTTTCGTCACCGCTTGGAACGGTATAGCTCCCGCAGGCAGTAACGGAAAAAGAAGAAACTGTTTGATTGCAAAAATAATACACCCGGGTATGCCCGGCAGCGCTTCCGTTTCCATTATTGAATAGCGCCCCAATGGCAACGGTATTGCTGTCGGGCATGCTTACTGAATTGCCTGAGTTGTCTTGGGCTGAATCACCATCAATATCAAATCCTTTTTGCACCCATGTCCCGCCATTAGCAAGAGTCCAGTGGTAAATGCGCACATGGCCTGCATTGTCTCCGTTTCCGGCATTTTTGACCGCCCCAATGGCCACGGTATTGCTATCTGGCATGCTTACCGAGCGGCCTGACCAGTCATTTACTGCTTCTCCATCAATATCAAATCCTTTTTGCACCCATATACCGCCATTAGCGGAATTCCAACGGTATATGCGCACGTGGCCTGCACTGATTCCGTTTCCGCTATTGCCTGTCGCCCCAATTGCAACAGTATTGCTATCGGGCATGCTTATCGAGTAGCCTGAAAAGTCATTTACAGCTTCCCCATCAATATCAATTCCTTTTTGCACCCATGTCCCGCCATTAGCGGAATTCCAACGGTATATACGCACGTGGCCTGCACTGCTTCCGTTTCCGCTATTGCGTGTCGCCCCAATGGCAACGGTATTGCTGTCGGGCATGCTTACCGAAGAACCAGATTGGTCATTTGCTACTTCACCATCAATGTCTGTTCCTTTTTGCATCCATATCCCACCATTTGCGGGAATCCAGTAGTATATGCGCACATGTCCTGATGTACTTCCGTTTCCATCATTTTCTAGCGCCCCAATGGCAACGGTATTGCTGTCGGGCATGCTTAACGAGTAGCCGGAGTTATCATCTGCAAGTTCCCCATCAATGTCTGTTCCTTTTTGTACCCAGGTACCGCCATTAGCGGGATTCCAGCGGTAAACCCGTACTTGGCCTGCATTGAATCCGGCACCATCATTTCCTATCGCCCCAATGGCAACGGTATTGCTGTCGGGCATACTTACCGAGGTACCTGAAAAGTCATATGCTGCTTCCCCATCAATGTCTGTTGATTTTTGCAGCCATGTCCCGCCATTCGTGGGATTCCAGCGGAAAATGCGCACATGACCTGCATAACTTCCGGTTCCGTTATTAGCCACTGCCCCAATGGCAACGGTATGATTGTCGGGCATGCTTACCGAGGTGCCTGAAAAGTCATATGCTGCTTCCCCATCAATGTCTGTTCCTTTTTGCACAAAGTTTTGTGCATTACTTATGTTAATTACTATGAATATTGAAAGTAGTAATGTGTTTGTCTTTTTCATTGTTGAGGGCTTTTAGGCGGTGACATATTTTCATTTATTGACCAGTTACAAATTTACTATTTGCCAACGTTAGTTCTGGAAGGGATTTCTCCTCTGAAGCTTACACCGTCGCTTCAGCTTTTGTGCATAAAGTTAGCGAAAGACAGGGGTTGCCCTCAGAAGCTTACACCGTCGCTTAAGCTTTGGTGCACAAAGTTAGCGAAAGAGGGGTCTAATCGATTATCCACCGTTATACTATTACTTATTATTGTCAATTAGTTCAAAAATCAATTCTGTCAATGTGCCTAATTCACTGTCAATTGTCCCTTTCATATATCTGTCAAAAACACTTTCATTGTCAGGTGCGTTAAGGTTTAACGTCAGGTCTTTTTCTAACGCCAACAATCTTAAAAATTCTCTTTGTCTTCGTCCGTTTCCTTCTCTAAAGGGATGAAGG
Source organism: Bacteroidota bacterium (assembly GCA_016713925.1). Taxonomy (NCBI): domain Bacteria; kingdom Pseudomonadati; phylum Bacteroidota; species Bacteroidota bacterium. Next base: position 26,260 of record JADJOH010000002.1, on the reverse strand, counting down.
TGGTTTATATGGTCTAAAATTTCTGCTAATTTTTCCGCTATACTCTTTTTGTTGTCTTTCGGTATTCTCTTGAACTCCGCAATTAACTGATCAATGTATCTGAAGGCATTGTCAAAATGGGAGGTAGGGAAAAATTGTTTTCCGTCTTTGCTTATTTCAACAATTCTTTTTTTTCCTGCCCAGGCGTATATGTCTTGAAATAAGTGTCTGTGAATTTCAAAAAGGCATTCCTATTATCTCTAGTGGGTTTTCATCTAGTTCTTGAAGACGTTAAGATACAGCACTGCTCTCATCAAAAAGTAATACATCTGAGTCAGTAATATCTTGTAAATTTCTTAAAAGTCCTGTCTTTGGGTCAGTGTAGGTGTTGTCAGGGTCAATATATTTATAGGAATCAGACATATGCTTTTTGTTTGGCAAATGTCACCAATTCACTTAAAGTAATTTTTCCTGTCACATAGTCCCTTATAATTTCAATTCCTTTGGGTGTCGGTTTAAATCCTTCAAACATATTACTTCCTAAGGCATTCGCAGTACTTTCCAGTGTTTTCAAGTCTGAAAATTTTACACCCATAATGGTCAGGTTGTTTCTGTCGATTTCTATTGCCTTATACATATTTTCAGGTTTTAATGTCAATTACAAAATTAATAAAAACCCCGTCAATTTCGTTGGTATTCTGCTGTTTTATATTGGTGAATAACGTGAGTTTCCCCCAGAGCGAGATAAGTGGTGCAATAACCTCAAGCCAAATTACTAAAACCACTAATGAGCAGAAGAGTAGCAGATAAAGTAATTTTCAAACCTGATCCTGTAATTTGCTACCAACTGTTGAACAATCAAAATGAATAAAAAACGGCGGGTGAGTCACCCGCACCGGTTGATTTTTTGATGGCTCAGGAAGAGGCTCGTGGTTTTGTTAGGAGAAGGAATGGGGGGGGCAACTTAAATCGGAGTGAGGGGTCAATCGCGAATTCTCCTTTAGAAAGGAATCTAAATTTTGCTTATTTTGTGTTTTTGGGCATTTCACATTCTTTCTATAAGCGTTTCAATAATCAACTTAAATGCTCCTTCGTGATTATACTTTTCATCTGGTCTTAAAAGGGCGGTAATGTCTCCTAAAAAATCATCGTCTGTTTTCTTTTTCTCTACATTCAACAAAAATTCTTTTTGTGTCGGAATGGGTTTCTCTAAAGAAAATTTCATGTATTCTTTGTAGGATTGAATAATCAAGTCGGGATTGAATTTACAATGTGTCAGTGCTTTCCACAGGTCATATAAATCTCTGCCTTTTCTTCGCTGATACAATGCTCTCAATTTTGTTCCTAATAATTCTTCGATTTTGTAGGTGGTCAGGTCGCATTGACCATTAAACCAGGATGACTTGACAGCAAATGCTTTTTTCTCCCAACCCAAAACTGTGAAATGCTCTCTGCAATTTGTTTCAATTTTAAGCTTGAGATGCTGAACCGGTGCAAACTCTGAATCAAAGCGGAAAATAATTGTATTGTTGTCCTTCTTTTGGACAACATTTGATTTACCAAGAAATGCAAGGGCTTTCTGTAAATGTTGAATGGTTTCTTTAATTGGTTCAGCACGGACCTGAACCAGGTCAATGTCTTCTGAATATCTTGGTTGTGGTTGTAGATATAATTTATGCAACGCTGTTCCACCCCTGAACGCTAAACTGTCAGCTAGAAATTTATGGGAGAAAATTTCAACCAATGCCCTGCAAATTACCAGATCTTGTTCTACTTGTTCGTTCGATTGCCATGGAACATAATTACTCCATTCTGTAATATATGCTTGTGGAATCATTCGTCTATCTCAATTTCTGTGTTAATCATTAACTTCCATTTTTCATTTATCCGTTCTTTTTGCTTCTTCCCTGATGCTTTTAACGGGATTTGATAAAATGTTTTTCCTGTCTTTTTACATTGCTTATTTATCTTCTCAGCCAGATCATTCCTGTTCAAGATCTCCTCTAATATGTATCCCAGTCTTTGCAGCGAAGTAACACTCGCATAATTTATTATTTCCTCATTTATATCTTTTAATTTAATGATTTCCAGCAGCTCATTGATTACAGTACTTGCCCTATTAAGGCCTCCTATTTTCTTTTCATAATTAATCAAGTCAACTGCTGTAAGGATTGGATTTGATATGCTGATGTAACCCGTTTCTGTTTTCCTTTTTTCAATAAGCGAGCCGGGTGGAAGATGTTTTGTGCTGGTGTAGTTTATCTTGATTCCTTTTTTGTTTGTAGACCTCAAAACAGGATATTCTGTTACCACAAAATATTCTTGTGGTTGTTGATGTGATGCCCCATGTAGTGCTGCTGCATTGAGTAATCCGACATAGTATTTTCGTTCAAGGAATCTCATTAAACCATCTATAAACATGGAAGGGGGTAAAATTCCTTTTGAAGAATATTGAGGTGGGATGATTACATAGTAGCCTTTGAAAATAGAAACGACTTTTTCCTTTTCAGATAGTCGGTCAAGAACTCTTTTCAATGAAGTCTCACTGTTTTTTTCAAAACTTTGTTTGAGTTCAGATAAACTGAATGCCAACTTACCTTTTGACTGGCATTCTTCAATCCAATAATCTAAGCGCTTGTAATTGCTGTCATAACTCATTTGAGATAAATTTTGCGAAAGATACCACATTTAGGTACTTTTCGCAAAATATTTCTAAATTATTGTAAAATAATTTTTTGAGCCACCCTCTCCGGTTTGCTGCTCTTAGAACACTGGTCTCGTTGTTGTGCAACAAGACGGAATAGGGGGTCAATCGCGAAGTCCCGCGACCGCAATATACAAACGACCTATCCATCTCATAACCCTCACCCGCTACCCCGTCGGCTTCGCGATCAAATAAAACCATCTAAAAGGAGCCTTCGCGATTAATCCCGCCGCAAAGGTAACATGCAGCTCTCCGTTTAATCGTACATTAAATACTTGTATCCGTTTGGTTTTATGGAGTAGTGTGTACTCCATTCCCGGTTCCCCCAACCCCTTTAGAGCAGAAGAGTAGCAGATAAATAATTTTCAAACCTGATCCGGAAATTTGCTGCCTGCTGTTGAACATTCCCTATGAATAAAAAACGGCTGGTGAGACACCCACACCGGTTGATTTTTTGATGGATCAGGAAGAGGGGGCTAGCTCGTTGTTTTGTAAGGAGATGGAGTAGGGGGCAGCATGGTCCGGAATCTCCATCATTCCTATCATAATCAAATTTTCAGGGGGTCAACATGCGTCGGAATGTCAGCCACAATTTAGGGGGTCAGTATGTGCCGGAATGGCAGGCTCATTTTACCACTAGTAGCTTGCTCAGCCCCTTTGGTGGTGGGCATCTCGTTGTTATGCAACGAGACGGAATCGAGGGTCAACATGGTCCGGAATCTCCACAGAAGAGTAGCAGATAAAGTAATTTTCAAACCTGATCCTGTAATTTGCACCCAACTGTTGAACAATCAAAATGAATAAAAAGCGGCTGGTGAGGCCACCCACACCGGTTGATTTTTTGATAGCTGAGGAAGAGGAGGGATCTCATTGTTGTGCAACGAGACGGAATAGGGGGGCAGCTTCAATCGGAATGAGCGGTCAATGGCGATGTCTCCCGCGACCGGAATCTAAATTTTGCTGATTAGCGACACCATCTCACAAAGTGTTGTCATTGTCTTGAAACAGACACAGCCAGATACTCGGTGAATACGGATTTGAGAATACGATGCAACCTCATCACCTCTATTGTTGCGGGATAGTAAGCCAATCCAATGCATTAATTTTTTTTATTCCGTTATATGTACCAGTGTCGTAATCCATTGTGATGAGTAGTTTCTCGTGATGGTCTGCAATACTGTCAAATGGTGCCAGCTCACGCTCTAATGTTGTAGTGTTCTGTACGGTTTGTGCCACCTGAATGTATTGCGTAAATCCTTCGTTGTCTCTAACAACAAAATCAACTTCTAATCTATTTGCTTTCCCTATCCAGATTTGGTAATTTCTGCGCTTTAGCTCAAGGTAAATCACATTTTCAAGTAAATGGCCTGCATCGCTTGACAATTCCTTCCCCAGTAATGCACTACGAAAACCTAAATCAACCAAATAGTATTTTTCCAGCGTTGCGAGATGTTGCTTGCCTTTGATATCGTATCGATTCACTTTGTAAAACAAATAAGCTTCCACCAGGGAGTCTATGTATCTTGTCACGGTTTTGTTATCTATTTTCCTTTTGTTAGCAGATAACACTTTTGCTATATTACCTGCAGAAACAATTGACCCAACTGAATCTATCAGGTAATTCACCACCTCCTGATAAGACTCTTCTGCATAAACAGTATAGCGCTTAGATATATCGTTTTCGAAAATATTTTTGAAAACCATCTGCAAATAGTCATTTGCAAAATTAATTCCATCACCCGAAAGTCGTACCGCTTCAGGGAAACCACCTGTACGCACATAATCAGCAAATGCCCGATCAGGGTTTGTTGTTTTGCCGGTGAACTCCAGATATTCGGCAAAAGAAAATGGTAGTACGTTTATTTCATAGGCCCTGCCGGTGAGCAATGTAGCCAATTCACTTGATAATAAAAATGCATTTGAACCGGTAACATACAAGTCAATGTCAGGGTGAACATACAATCCTTCCAATAGTTTTTCAAATTCATGTACGTTTTGCACTTCATCTATAAACACATAATTCGTGACATTTTTTTTGAGATGCTTAATGATATAATTATACAACTCCTTCCAGTTTTTTTCCCCTATAAAACGAAACTCAGGCATATCCATATTTATTGCCAATATGGAAACTTCCCTGTTTTCTTTGCGCAACAGGTCCTGAAACTGTTTCATTAAAGTTGATTTTCCGCAACGCCTTACTCCCGTAGCCACTTTTATCAAGTTCTTGTCTTTAAGGACACTCAGCCTATTCAGGTACCGTTTGCGTAATATTGCTTGCATAGGTCAAATATATGAAATTCCTAAATATTGTTGAAAATAACAACTTTTAGGAATTTTAAATTCTATAGCTTGGCTTGTACGAAAGATAATACCACCACCCATCGGGTTAAAAGCACTCCTTAACAACTTACCTGCCATCCAAAAGCAATCGTTATCATCGCAGATATGAACAGAGCGAAATCAGCAACGAATCCAGGCCAAGACTTCGCTGCTGACTTCCATCCGGATAATAATGCAGCGCCAGTTTGCAAAGCATGAAAAATACAATTCCGAAGCCGGTGAGGGTATGACAGAGGTACATGGGAGGATGGCAATTATCAGTTTAGCCGGACAGAAATATTCACAGCGTCCATTCAATGATTTCCCGCTACCCCGTCGCGAGCCTTCGCGATTAATCCCGCCGCAAAGGTAGCATCCATCCCGCCGTTTAATCGTATGTTAAATACTTGTATCCGTTTAGTTTTATGGAGTAGTGTGTCAATGTCTTTTGGTTTTAAAATTTTCATTTCCGGGTACATTATAAAGAAATACTGGGAAAATATGGGGAGTTACTGGTGAATTCTAAAACCGCCATTTCCATTTGATTTTGAGGGCTTTCAGCCATTTTGTTTGTTGTTTCTGGAGAATTTCTGGCTACTTTCTGGAGAATTAGCGGCTGGTAATTCTCCAAGCCGTTGCATCTCTTTAAAACCTAATTCAACTGCCCTTTGGAAAACTTTCATGCCTTCCTCCATCTGCTTACCTGCATAGTATTCTGTTGTTTTTCCTTCACCTTTTTTGTCCAAAATTCCTTGCTCAACCATTTTTCCGATAGCATATTTTACCTGTGCTCTTGTCATAAATTTTCTTAGCAAAAATTCAAACTCTTTCATTTTGCCTTTACCAAATTCCTGGACATGTTTTAAAATGATAATTCCGATTTGGAAATTATCAATTGGCATACCTTCTGAATATTCAGATTGCTTACCTGTGAAAACAAAATATTCTTTTGATAAAATTATTTTCTGCGAATTGGTTTTGCCAACTCTTTCAATCAACCCTTCCTTCTCCATTTTTTTTAGAATGGTTGAATCCAGTTCATTTTTGTTTTCGCCTTTCCGAATCCGGTTCAATGAAATTATTTCCTGCACACTTAGCTTCTCGTCAACTTTTCTGCTTGTTTGAATTTGTCGGATGAACAAGGCAAATGCTTTATCTTCTACAATGCCTGATAATCGTAACTCTACCTGAAAATCATCTGACTTTGTATAATCAGGTTCGGGCTTGGCTTCGGATATGGATTGATAATATATTTTGTCAATGCCTTGTCCGCTGCGTTCCACAATCCCGGTTTTTGCAAGTACATCACTCAATAGTCTGTTTCGGGGAGTGCTGTTCACTGTAAGTAAATTCTGAAGGTTTACACCAAAAGGAAATCCTCCTGGATTGGTTATATGCAATTCGTGTGGAAATTGCTTTATAAGAACTTCACTGCTTTTGCGATAATCGCGATGTGCCACAGCATTGTTTAAGGCTTCTCTTATCACCTCTTTATTAAAAAATGGAATATCGAAAATAAATGGACCTTGCTGTACAGGAACCTTGCCATTGCGTTGATTAATGGCGTCCCACAATTTCTCATTGGTTAAAAAATAGGGCTCAGAAAATATTAGTCTGTTATCGAAGTTGATTTGCGTTAGTGAATTACGATACTCCAAGTTGATTGTTGCCTGTGGTATAAATTTTTTGATAGCACTTTCTTTACCAACAAGAATCAACGCGGCATATGTGATTTTCGAATTAGTAATAAGCGACAAATCCTGCAAGGCCTGCTCATCGGACAAGGTGAGAAATTGCGGATTATCTTGCTTCTTAGCGTAGGATTCTTTTAATTTTAAAATAGCACCAGGATCTAAATCATGATAGGTTAACCCTTCACAGATTCTTTCAGTAAAGTCGGGTTCTTGCTCCTGAATTATTTTCAAATACTGCTGTTCACTCATCGGCAAAAGTTCTTCGCCCACTCGCATCAAAGCCACATCTTCAAATTTGTAAACCTTTCCTGCAGGTCTTGATGGAATATATATTACTAATACTCTCTTATTATCCTGGTCAAAAAGTTCGCTAGCTTCAATTCTGATTTTAGTATCACGATAAACTTCCTGTACCAATTTTCCTGTGGCATCTTTGCATTGCGATGTCCCCACTATTTTATGAGGATATGTATCGTGAACACCCAGCACTAAATACCCGCCACCTTCATTTGCAAAAGCCGTTACATACCCAAGAATGCATCGCCTTCTTTCCTGAGGTGACACCCTTCCTCCTCCATTGTAGCTAAAGTTGCCACCTTTAGCTTCTTTAAATTCAACTTTATTTTCAGTTTCCTTTAATAGAATAAGTTCTTCTATTGTCATGACCTTAATATTTTCTTTGGCTACTCAATCCCGTTGATAACTTTTTTGATTAGATATAGCATTAACAATTTTAATGTCATAGTTCAATACATTTATTCGTTTCAAAACATTTGTTCTCATTCATATGCACATAGCCAAGCTGATTGGTAATAAGTTTAGTGTTTCCAATACTAAATGCCGGAATATTGTTATGGTGATGGCCATACCCCCAATAAGCAATATTGGATGCTTCAATCATATCGTACAACTCCACCGCAAAAGCTTCATTCAACACATCGCCTTTGTATTGCTCAGGGTAGTTGAGAAAAGTAGGACAGTGATGGGTGAAAACTGCTACCTTTTTCTCGTGTACCGTTTTCAATTCATTTTGAATAAACGCCATACTCTCATCATGCAATTGGTTGTATAGCTCAGCCGAAAAGCGATAGCCTTTGTATTTGATACGATGAAAATCGTTCATACTTCTCGATTTGCCATTGATACCTCGGACTAATTTTACTCCAAAGGGTTGAGAAAAGAAGTTTCACCTGATCCTGTACGACTGCAACATTGTTCACCAACAACACATTGCTTCGAATTTTCTCATTTAACACACCGCTTTTTTCGGCAATATCAAAATGGTAATACTCATGGTTGCCGGGTAGCCAATAAGTGACCTCAAAATTGTCTGACACATAACTGAAAAAATCCTTATGCTTATCCATTACCGCAAAAGGCACAATATCTCCCGCCAATACCAATACATCACCTACCGGCTGTAAAGGGTGCAGCTTCAAGAACTTCTTGTTGGCAGGGAATTCCAGATGAAGGTCGGAGGCGTATTGGAGTTTCATTCTAATAAAAGTCATCTTTCAAATTACACTATTCAATTGAGGTTATATATTTCCGGTGAAGCAGCATTAATTATTAAATCGAACACCAAAAACCTTCCGCCACTTGATTCGTACAGTAGTCAAAAACAAAATCTTCTTCATCAACGGGTATGCCATTATCTCTGACATGTTATTGCAAATAGTTGATCGCCTTTAATTCCAAAGGGGCAAACAATTTTGCGAAAATTTAAACATCCGTAAATATTTATTTGCACCACCACACACCTCCCGCTGCCCCGGTCGCGAGCCTTCGCGATTAATCCCACCGCAAAGGTAGCATGCAGCTCTCCGTTTAATCGTATGTTAAATACTTGTATCCGTTTTGTTTTATGGAGTAGTGTGGACTCCATTCGCGGTTCCTCCAACCCTTTTAGAGCAGAAGAGTAGCAGATAAAGTAATTTTAAAACCTGATCCTGTAATTAGTACCCTTTGATGAACAATCCACATGAATAAAAAACGGCTTGTGAGGCACCCATAGCGGATGATTTTTTGATGGCGAAGTTAGAGGAGGGGGGAGTTTTGTAAGGAGACGGAGTAGGGGGGGGAGCTTCAATCGAAATGAGTGGGTAATCGCAAAAGTCCTTTTGCACTGGCACAATTCAGTTTTTGTTTTCCTCCGGTAGTGACGACCGAAAGGGGGGTGACAAATTGTCCCCACCCTTTAGAAAGCTCTTCATCCCGCTTTCGCATTTTTTTTATGTAATCGCTTGGGTTAGGTGTGTCGGTCAGCACTTGAATAACGTCTGTTACAACGAAATACCATTTTTCGTCTGATTGATTCCAGACCGTTCTGATCTGTTTGCTTTCAAATAATTTAATATTACTCATATGGCAAATTTAATAACTATAGGCTATCCTTTCTACTTTAATTACATTGGGCAGCTACCATCAGAATGAGTGGTCATTCGCGAAGTCCCGCGACACCGGAATATACAAACCACCTATCCATCTCATAACCCCTCACCCGCTACCCCGTCGGCTTCGCGATCAAATAAAACATCGCGATTCGCGATTCAAATTAACCAATTTTCAAATCTAAAGGAGCCTTCGCGATTAATCCCGCCGCAAATCTAACATGCAGCTCTCCGTTTAATCGTATGTTAAATACTTGTATCCGTTTAGTTTTATGGAGAAGTGTGTGCTCCATTCCCGGTTCTGCCAACCCCTTTAGAGCAGAATAGTAGGAGATAAAGTAATTTTCAAACCTGATCCTGTAATTTGCACCCAACTGTTGAACTATCAAAATGAATAAAAACGGCTGGTGAGGCACCCATGGCGGTTGATTTTTTTGATGGCTGAGGAAGAGGGGGGCGTTGTTTTGTGAGGAGATGGGGTAGGGGGGCAACTCGTTGTTATGCAACGAGGCGGAAAAGAGGGGGTCAGCATGGTCCGGAATCTCTATCTTTATAAATAGAATGAACAATAATAAACTTCTTGCCGCCAAACTGGGCGAGACAAATTCTTGGTGGTGAAATTACCAATAGCGAGTCCTATGAATTGTTTCCTGTCGATACGAATGACGATGAGATTGAAACGCTATATAGTTTGATAGAACATATACCCAAAGCAGGAGGTTTGTTTGGTGTGAGCAAGAAAACATATGAATTGTACATTTTTGATATTTTAGACATGATAGAAAAACTTGAAAAGAAGGGAAGTTAAAGCAAATGGGAGTTGTTTGAATTTTCGGTATGCGATTCTATGGAAACTTTAGTTGTAATGTTTGTTTAATGTAGTATTGGTTTACCTGCCCGAACCTACATATTTTCTTATGAATTTGCATTCATCGATTGTACCATCAATTTCGTTTGAATAATAATAATGTCTTGAAGTTACTCCATCACTCAATTTGGTAAGCAGCTTTAAACGATATTTGGTTTTAATTTTCCCTGTGAATACTTCCACAAAAGTTAGCCATGCCTGATTAGGGCGTATGGTGTCATTATAGCTACTTTTAAAACTCCGCCCACAAAGTCCGACAAAAAACTCTTCGACATCTTGCCATTCTCCTGTTTCATTTTTAGCTTGCAATCCCAGCATTAGAGATTTATCCGGTTTGATGAAAATTATTGATGAACCGGAGGTGTTAATTATTTCAACAAATTTTTGATCGTTGTGTTTAGCTAATCTGGTAATTCCGCGATTTGGATTCTCTTTCTTTACTATTTCATTTCCTCTTTTTCCTATTTCAATATATGGATTCCACCATTCAATCGGAGGTACTGATGTATGTAAAACAATTTGTATGCTATCTGAATTAGCAGCATTTTCTACCAATTTCATTTTTTTTTGCATTACACGATGCCATGGACAGTTTTGACAGGAGGCATTCGTTTGGGCCATTATTGGCTCAAGCAAGCATAAAATTAAATTCAGGAAAAGAATAATCTGTTTCATAGTCAACTATTGCACCTGTCGGCTTCCTGCCGTCTGATCTTGATGCTTTATACCTTTGTTTTGTGAAGAACGGCCTTAAACTTTGAATTGTTGTCCTTACACTTTAAAACTTGCACGCACAAGGACTACAGTTTAGTTTTTTCAATCCACCCATACAAATAAATCAACGCCCTTGGTATGATGCAAGAGCTCCGGCTCGTAGAAGATGCTCTGATTTATTTCTGAGAAGTTTAGTTTAGGAATGTATTCCTTCCTCCTACGTCCAATCATTTCATTGTAGTCTGTATAGGGCATTTGAACGCTTTCTCCGATATGTGTAACCAGTAATGTTTTCGTCCCGATTTTATACTTCCTTATTGAGTTAATGGACAACTCCTTTGCAAGTCTGTTGAAAGTGGTTTCAAAAACAGAACCTTTGCCAGCCAAATATTCATAGTACTTACTGGTAGTGTCATTCAAAAAAGTTAAATCCAGCCCGGCCCGGGTTGGCTGATAGAGAAGGTAAAACTTTGAGAGCAATGTGTCTGCTTTTAAAGAAACGATACCACAGGTTTGCTGATATTCACAGATGGATAAATAAATGGGGGTTGCTGTAATAAAACCACTCATTCCTTGTGCAATGACCAATGCTTTTGAAAACTTTTGTTCAAGGCCTCTATATATTTTGATTTGAGCTCAAAGGTGGTGTCCCTGACCTGGATAGAATCAAGGGAAATGCTTTTTAATAGTTTGAAATTTGAGGCATAAATAGCAATGTTCGTTACTCCCGTCCATCCATCACCACTATCATCGCGAAGCATATACGTTTCGGAAAACAACAAGTCCATGCGTTGACGTTCCAAGTGGAAAATTTCTATAATGATCAATGGCCATGCATCCTACTGCCGTTTGGGTTAGGCTAATCAGCAGTATGGACCATAGAAGAAGTTGTATTCGCATGGGAGAGTTTTAATGGCACTGAAGAGCTATACTCGTTGTAAGGTTTTATAAAGATAGGGGAGGGCGGGGGATTATGGCGCAATGATGAAGTATTCCTCGTAGTTTAGTATTTTGATGAGACACTATATATACTATCTACGAAAGTTATTCCAAATCTTTGCTCGATTTTGGTTAGCATATGCTTGCCGTAACAATTATCTTCGCCGGTACAGTTTTCACCTAAGGGTTTATAATCAATACGGAAATGATTCAAATTCTCCTTTAATTTTTCGTGATCAATATTCTTCGGTAGTTGTGAATCGTACAAAGTAACCACAAAAATTCCTTTCTCAAAATCTCGATTTGCCTCTATTGAATCCATATAACAAGCACCATTCTCAACAAAAAGCCAATTCTCTTTTTTCTCATTAGATTTATGCTGACAACCAAGACTAAATAGAGTCAGTACGCAGAAAATATAAAGTTTTAGTAGCATCTTTCTATTACATCAGTTTTCAACTTAAATCGGAAACCGGGGTCAACATGGTTCGGAATCTCCAGCCCCACCAAAGGTTTAAACGTAGGCCAGTGAAGATCTTTTGTGGCCCACCGGTAAATTAAGAATTGGGTTCTGATTCTTCAAACAGTGTCTTTTGATAAGGTTTGCCCTTAATTTTATTCATTAATTCGCGAATGTACTCATAATGTTTTACGTATTGATTCGTAATTAAAAGTAGTTGGATGTTCTTAGAATTAAGCAGTTGCTTTTTTACATGATCTGATTTCATGCGGCTTGAATTTTTTAAATGCTCAATACCGTTTACTTCAAATACGAATTCAGGCGAACTTCCCTTAAAAATTACACCGTCGAATTCTTTTTTATTTACAAGTGTATTATCTTTTTCTTCTGGGAATAAATCAATGATCTTTACATTCCTTTCAAATCGGGTGCCCTGAATAGTACAATAATGACTCATGGTTTTATAAAATTCATCTTCAAATTTAGAATCATTGGAAAATCCTATTGTGAATTTGTTTACAGCACTTTTATTGATTTGAAGCGTGCCTTTTTGTTGAGCGTATTCAATCAATGCATACAAGTCGTCATCTTTCCTTGATAAAATATCAATTGCCCTTTTGTCGGCAACTACGATTAGATTTTCCTGCGCTCTAGTGACTCCTACATTGATTAACTGACTGTTGTTTTTTATCCAATCATAAGTTTTGGATGTCGTATTTCGTGATATAGAGGTGGAAATTATGATTGTTTTGTTTTCCTGCCCTTGGATTTTATGGATAGTGCCACAACTTACAGACTCATCTATTTTCTTTTCTGCTTTAGCTTTTTCTAAAAAATGATTCAGTGTTTCTTGTTGATTCCGAAAAGGTGTAATTATAAATACATCTTTTAAATTATTTTCTGAGATGTAATTTACTATTTCCAACACTTCTTCAATGTTAGAATTTCTGGATTTTTGATTTTGATTGTTTACATCAATATAATTGACTTCTCCATTGTATTTGATTTTTGTTAAGTTTAATTTGTTTTCATAAAATCTCATGTTTGAGTAATTAATAATATTCTTGCCGCAACGGTAATGGTAGCTTAATAAAATGTTTCTTGATATATTGTCAATGTTTTTATAAACTGACAGTATTGAATTGTTGAAGTAGTCATAAATTGATTCTATCTCATAATGTTTCATTAAATTATTGTTTCTTCGCTCTTCAAAAACTACTATTGGTTTTAATTGGTTAGTGTCTCCAATGAGCACCATGTTTTTACACTTGGAAATTGGGATCAAACTGGTAGCGATGTCACATTGGCCGGCTTCATCCATTACCAATAGATTGAATTTATGTTTCTGTCCTAACTTTCGACTTGATAAGTTTGTGGTTAAGATGATTGGAAATATTTTTGTGAGTTTTTCTAGATTTTCATCAGTTGCTATCCATTTGTTAAATTCACTTACTTGTTTGTTAGTTGGCTCTAAATTCAGAATTTCAATTAAAGAGCTGTATTCTTTGTTTTTAAGTCGTTTTACATATTTTAAAGACTCGAAGTAAAAGAATTGTAGCATTTGATGATTGTCTCTTATTACTTCAAATAAGTTTTCCCAATTTTCAATTTGGATTTCAGGAATTTGTTTTAGTTTATCTTCAATACTAACTTTCTCTTTTTCTAATAGATAGTTTTCGCCTTTTTTTAATAGTTCTTTTACAAATTGGAGATTTTGAGTTTGCTCAATTTTGATTTCGTGATTTTTTATATTTTCAAGTAATTGTCTGTTTTTCGCTTTTGATTTTTCCTTTAGATTAAATAGTAGTTCTTCCTTAGGTATGTCCTTGGTTTCAAAGGAAAACCTGCTTTTAATCGTTTGAAGTGCTTCGGCAATATATTTTTTATTGCCAAGCCTTAGAACAGGCAGTAGAATATCTTTGTTGCGGTATTTTCCTAAATTCAATTTGTTTTTAATGCCATCAATTGGGATATTGTTATTTGAAGTGATTAAAAGTGATTTGTTGTTGATTAAGCAATTCACAATTATATTCAAAATGGTTTGTGTTTTTCCTGTGCTGGGTGGTCCTTGAACATAGGTAATTGGGTATTTCAAGGCATTGTAAATTGTTTGAATTTGATCTGTGTTAATGTTATGATCATAGAGTACAATATGAGGTTCTGTTATGTTTTTTCTATCAAGCAAGCAGGATAAGTTTTGAAAAAACGCCTTTAATGGTGCATCTATGTCATTTTCCTGGAAAGCAGTTTGTATATTTTCATAAATTTTTGATATTTCTATTTGAGAGTAACCTTGAACAACTAGTTCAGGTCTGGTATTTGTCAATTCGCCAGTTCTGAAATTTGTATTAAGAATTTCAATTGCTTCTTGTTTGTTATTTAAATAAATTTCTTCAAAATCATTTGGTGCTAAGTCTGTATAGTATGATAATGTGTGTTTTACATCTTGAAGATAAAAGTGAGCATTAAATTGAGTTTTATTATCAATATGGAGTGTTTTGTTTACCGGATCTAAACTGATTTTTTTTGAATGCAACTATAAATTTGCCTTTGCAGGTAAGTCGATTGAGAATTCGCTTATTGCCAATTCGTAATTATAAAATTTGTTATAATCATTATGGTAGATTTCTTTAATGATCTGGTTTTGTTGTTCATTAGAAAGCTGATATGGATTTTTCGTAATTAATACAGATAAATCCAGTCCTTGTATTAAATGAGATTTATGTAAAAAGGGATCTGTATTTGATTTATAACATTCGTGATAGTAGTTTAAAATCTTATTGTCGAATCTATTGAACTCATATATTTCAAGACTTTCATCGTTGTCTAATTTTTGTATTAGTTTGTCCGGTACATCATATCTTGAAAATTTTAATATTTCAGCTGTAAGAATACTTGAGATGAATATTTTGGCATTTTTAATTGGTTCTTCTTTAGTAACATTTGACATATTAACCGATAGCTCATCTTTTTCATTTATATCAAATATACTAATCCAAAAAGGTGTGACTTCGCCAAACTTATTTTTATGGATATTCCGGTGAAGCTGACCCCCTATTCCGGCGAAGCTGACCCCCTGAGGTAAGCTTAGATTACGAAGGAACAAAAGAACGATGGGATTAATAATACAAAGATACATTTTGTCAGTTTACGCTTCCATTTTGCGTAATGATTCTCCTTTTACCGGTAGTTGGGAGGTGAAGATGATGGACCTTCTATTGTAACGATCTTCCAGCATTTGGAGCAGTGTCAGCCGAACATTTTGATCGATTGGTTGTATGCCAAAGTCGTCAAGAATGATAAGAGGTGTCCGATCCAGATGAGTGAGTAATTTTAGGTATGACCCATCCAACTTGGATAGTGTGATTTTTTCAATGAATCGAGTCATGCTATAGTACTGTGTTCGATAACCTTGATGACAAGCCTGATGAGCTAAAGCACAAGCCAGATAACTCTTTCCGCATCCTGTTGGACCAGTTATCAAAACAGGTTGACCGTTCTTAATGTAATCGCCTTGCATGAGTACCGCCAACTGTTGCTTGGTCAGGTTACGTGCGGAACTGCATTTTACTTGTTCGGGTGTTGCGGGAATGCGCAGCTTTGCCAATTTAAGGTAATAGGATGTTCGCTCCTGCGATCTGGAAGATAATTCTGAATGAGTGAGCTGGGCAACCATTTCATGGGCCTCCAGAGTTGATCCATTGGCAGATCAAGTTGTGCTTGATAGGCCATGGCCATGCCACGTAGTTTTAGTTCTGATAGTTGATGTAGTGTTTCTGATGTGTTCATGTTTTTAGATGTTATTTATAATGTTGTGAACCTCGTATGTTTTCATGGAAGAGTGAAGCTTGTTG
This sequence comes from Bacteroidota bacterium, assembly GCA_016713925.1. Classification (NCBI taxonomy): domain Bacteria; kingdom Pseudomonadati; phylum Bacteroidota; species Bacteroidota bacterium. The sequence continues at coordinate 10,336 of JADJOH010000002.1, read as the reverse complement.
CAATGGTGTATCCTGAAGTTTATCCATGCCGTTAAGCAGTATGTTTTTAATAAGTGTGTAATTCACCCGACTGCCCTTTAAAACCCTGCTACATGCAGCCTCTATTCGTTCTGCCCCATATTTTTCACCAGCATGAGTACTCCATTGCACGATTTAAAGTTTTGTTCAGGGTAAAAGGATGATTGAAGGATGAGTTGGATGGCCACTCGTGTTGATGGTCCGATTTTCTCGGCCCGAAGTAAAAATTCGTCTTGGGTAAACCCGCGTTGAGAGGCCACATGCTGATGGTTGGGTGGCATATGTTCCCCTTGCGTATGATAACAACTGCCCTGACCTGTACGATGATGAATGGCGATGCGTTTGTGATTGAGGTAGATCTCGATGGTTCGCTGATCATATAATACGTCCACCTTCTGGCCTACATGTATGTAAGGAACGCTATAATAATGATGATCCTCGCTCAACTGAACATGATAATTGCGTTGTACTTTCAGCGTTACTTTGTTTTCATTACAAAAGCCGCTTGCGGGACTGGGATCATAAATTCTTTCTCTCTTTCCAGATAGATGGACCAGCGACATTGCGAACTATTTTTATAGGGCTTGTTATTGAGCTTTTCAATGTGATCCCGTAGAGCGATATTGAGTTCTTTCAGGGAATAAAATGTTCTCTTTCGAAGTGGTGCATATACCTGCTGATAAACGATCTTGACATGACCTTCTACCATGGCCTTGTCCCGGGGTTTGGCAGGACGGGTAGCCTGAAAGACATTTCCATAGTGGGCACTTAGCTGATAACACAAGTCGGTAAAAAGAGGCTCATACCGATTGCTGCGTGTGACGAGTGTTTTCATATTATCACTCAATACTATTTTACTCACTCCGCCAAAATACCTTATCGCTTCACCGATTCCATAAAGCACATCCTGGAGGCGTTGGAGTACCGTTGCTATGCAAAAGGTAAGCCCACTATAAGGGAGCGTAGCAATAAAAACATTACAAGTAATTATCTCGCCCGTCTCCATGTCAATAAAACACATTTTGTCACCGGCATAGTCGATCATCATTTCCTGACCAGGAATATGTTCAAGATGCATCACAACATCCTTGTTATCAAGAAAGGTGCGCAGATGCTCACAATACTGGCTATATTCATACCCTTGAGGATGTGATTCTTTGTATTCAAGCCATAAAAGCTGTCGGGTTACACCAGTCTCTTTGAGCTCTGTGCTACAACTTTTGAAGTGCTCAATAAGTAGCTGATGACGCTTACTTTTAAGATCGGTATAGTCATTTTCATAAAGCAACTCAGCAAGCTCCAATGGAGACAAGAGTCGATTTTGCGACCATTTAAACGGCGCAAATATTTTTTTATAGTGTTACGGGCTACGCCTGTATTCCGTTCAAGTACTTTGATTTTGTAGCCTAATTCGGCCAACTTTAGAACCTCCAGTAGGGTGTCCATTGATTTAGGTTTTGAAGCCATCTATTTGCTCTTTTTAAAAGCAAATGTTCTTCAGTTCCTGTTGCAATCAAACTCTTAGGGGGTCAAGATGTGCCGGAATGACACCCATAAAGGGGTCAACATACGCCGGAATGACAGCCCAAATTTAGGGGGTCAACATGTGCCGGAATGGCAGGCTCATTTTACCACTAGTAGCTTGCTCAGCCCCCTTGGTGGGGTCAGCTTGGCCGGAATAGGGGGTCAACATGAATCGGAATCAGGGGTCAACATGGTCCGGAATCTCCACAGAATAGTAGCAGAGAATTAATTTTCAAACCTGCTCCTGTAATTTGCACCCAACTGTTGAACAATCAAAATGAATAAAAAACGGCTTGTGACTCACCCACACCGGTTGATTTTGATAGCTCAGGAAGAGGGGGGGGCGTTGTTTTGTAAGGAGATGGAATAGGGGGTCAATTCGTTGTTATGCAACGCGACGGAATAGGGGGTCAACATGAATCGGAATGAGGGGTCAACATGGACCGGAATCTCCAGTGCAAACCCCTGTTTTGCATTTGTGCTTTTAATTTATCCCATTTAATTTCTCCCAAACTCGCTTGTACTCCTCACCACTTAATCTAGAACCAGCAGGCCGCACGCTTTCCCAAGTTTCTCTTCCTTGATCCCTTAGCCAATTATTTACTGAATCAGTTGGCTGTGTGAAAATTTCGCCATTCACGGCCGTATTGTATAATTGGCCTAAACGGTTGGCAATGCTTCTCGGTATGTTATTCTTGCGCATTAAAACGCCTTCATCCGTGTTTACACCATAGTGTAAATAAGCAGGGAGATTTGCCATTTTTTCTTATCAATTTCGGAAAGACTATCCCAATCAACACCGCTTGTAGGCATTTTTTGCAGTGCTGCAAGCCCCAAGTAACAGAGTTGGCTACTATCTTGTACAAAGCTTTAGTTGTTTTCTGAATGGCATTGTTTAAATCTTCATTAGGATAAAAGCGGCTTGCTATTCTTGAAATATTGTGGCCATTTACCCAATCAATTATCAATCTTGCAATGCTTGACTGGTCTAAAGGTCTTTCACCAGAATTAAGTTCTTCTATTGATTTTTTAATTTCGTAAGTATTTAACATTATGCCTACGAGTTTTTGCATACTTTGATTTTGTTCTGAGAACAACTGGTTTCTATTCCAATCATTTGGTGTAATACCTGATGTTGCTAATTTGCCAATCATTTGTTTTACTGATACTGATGAAAAACCGGTGGCATCGGACATCTTTGCATCAGCTAAGGAAATGGAATTAGCGTACTTTCTAATGTTTTCTCTTAAGAATGTTTTCTTTTCTGTCGGTAATTGACGGTAGCCTAAGGTCCCTTGTAATTTTTGTTCTAATTGTGCCAAAAAGACTTCCTGACTTTGCACTTGCTTTCTTAGATGAGAAACATATTGAAGAATGGCTGACCATCTCTCATCAACGAAAAGCCATCTTTCAAAACCAAAATCTGCGTGTCTCAATGCATTATCAATGGCGTTTACCAATTGCGATAATAAATCTCCTGAAGCAGAATTCACATATTGAGCTACCTTGTAACAATCTTGTTCATTTCTAGTTGCTATACCAACCCAACCCATACTATCTTGCCCTGCGCGACCCACTCTTCCTGCCAAGTTCCAGAAGTCACGAACTGGCATGTCATATGTGCCTGTTTTACTTTTATAAGCATATGATCCCATTATCACAGCTGAAACAGGAAAATTGATACCTTGTGCTATTGTTGTGGTAGCCACTAATGCCTGCAACTTTTCATTGGACATCAAATCTTCAACTAAAAATCTAATCTCATCGGGCAATGCTGAACTGTGAACAGCAATCCTTCTACTCAAATACCTCGCTAATGGAAAATCATTGCCCAGTTCACTTTGCACTAGTTTGATTAATAAATCTACATCATCATCAGTACCAAAATTTTCATCGGATTCTTCAAATAGTGTTTCAGCAATGGTATACGTTTCATTTGGATCGGATGCTAAGAGAATTATTGGCGATACAAGACTTAAAAAATTAGCTCCAACAATTTTAGTGATTTTTACTTTTGATCCTCGAGCCATCGCGGCTGTTTCATTTAAAGCACCTGAAAACAATGGAATTGCTTCGCCAATTTCGTAAGTGCCTTTATCTGTATGTAAAGTTCTCAATATATAGTCATACTCCCTGCGTCGACCTTCTACTTCAATTGCTCCAATAACACGCTCATTAGGTTGCCACCAATCCAAATCTAAATTGATAACCTGACCTCTGTCTGGTGCAAGCCAATTGACGATTTCGTCTGAATTGGAGATATCTGGAGTCATCAATAGAAAATTTGCTTCCTGACAGTCGTTTTTAATCGTGGACAGCAAGAACTCAAGGTTCAAACCTCTTTGCTTTTCTTCAATGTTGTGTGCTTCGTCCACTACTGTTAATACTAAGGATCTTTTCTCGGTAGTTCCTAGGCCTTGGCGAACAAGTAGATTCATTTTCTCATAGGTGGTAACAAGCACATCGAATGTGGTTTGATTTCCACTATCTTCTATCAAGTGCTGCTCAAAACCATCTAATTCAATAGCACCACTGGCTTTTTCTACGCCGAGCCCAATATTGCCCAAATCTTTTTGAGTTGGTTGTAGATTTGATTAACCAATGCTTTTGTTGGAACTACATAGGCAACCCAACCACCTTGATTTCTGAATTGGTTCAAGGCCTGTAAAATCCGATACTCTGCAATTAGTGTTTTGCCGCTGGAGGTAGGAAGGTTTATAACAATAGCCCGATGAGCAGGATTTAGTAGTTCTCCTTCTAAAATTGATTCCTTTTGCGGATAAAGTAGCTCAAACCTTCCTTTTTCCTGACGACTAATGTATCGATTAAATTGTGTAACCCAATTATTGATTCCTCTGGTGTTGTGCCAAATGGTATTTCTGACCATTTTCACTGCAAATGCTTCGAAGAATTGATATAATAAACTGAAACTTATATTGCCTGATTTTTGGGCATACTCACTTGAGATTTGCAAGTGATATCGCAACTGATCTTCCGGCTCCAACGGTCGGCCTTCCAATATATATTGACCTAGAATATCGATGCACTTGGCAAAATGATAAAGCGACACCAATTCTGCTGCTCCATATGGACGGTTTTCCTCATTGACCTTATTGAGAAAAGTGGTCTCTAACTCTTCTTGTTCAATTCTTAGTTGATTGATAAGCTCAACTGCATGGTTTATATCTCGCCAATTCTCTTTTTTCACCAAATGCACAATGGCTTTGAAAGAAACTGTCAAGATTCGATTATTCCAGCTAGAACCTAGTTCGATGCCTTGAATCTGTTCATTTAGCCCTTTGAGATATTGCTTCACAAAATGCCAGTGCTCTCCTAAATAGCCAAAAGCAATCAGCTTAAAGGTCTCATACACGAAATATTCGTTATCTACAATGGCTGGAATTTGTCCGGCAATATCAAAGTAGGTAGAGCACAAAGCTTTGAATCTGTTTTCAACAGCCTCTTCATTTCGTTCCTCCCAAAGTTTAATAATGCGTAGTTCGCATAGTTCTTTGGCTTTGATGAGTTCATGGATTTCGACCTCATCGAGTTCCAGACTTGCAAACCGCCGAGATAATTTCCCTTTTTGTATGAGCATACCAATCCCTGCAAGCATATCCGGATAAGCTTGTTCAAGGATGTGATATTTCGTTTGCATGCTCATTCGTGCTTCTTGTTTATGATATCCAACCAATCTTTCTGTTTAATGGGAAGGTAGAGCGCCAATAATTTATGACCAATAGGTTCCAGTATTCCTGATCTCAACCTACCATAACTCAGTGATAAGTCTCTTTCATCAGGTTCAATATCACGGATTAATATACCAATCAAATGAAAATCTGCAGGATTTGAATAGTATGCCCTAAACCCGGAGTTAAAATCTACTTTAAATTGATGGTCTGCTGGGAAAAGGCGCATTTTGTTTTTCAGATATGAAATTAAAATTAGCCTTTTTTGTCTATTGCTGTATAAATCTCTTAACTGACTCTCAATCCCCTTTGCTCCTGTCATAACTTGTGGGGGTCTGTTTGCTGTCTCAGAAGAAGTCTTTACTTCACCAAACAGAAAAAGCACTTGTCCATCCACTTCGATAAACCCCACCAAATCTGCTCCTGTTTTATTGCCTTTTGGATTTCGGGCATCCCTCAATTCATTCCAGTAAAAACGACAAGAAAACTCTTGTTCCAAAATCACTTCAGCATAAGCTTCACCGATTCTAAAATTTTGCACCAGAATTGTATTATCTTCTAATGCTTCAATGTCTGCCAATAGGCCTTCATTAGCTTCAAATCCTGTTTCGGCTTTTAAAGCCCTCAATTGTTCAATGGAATCATTTCTTTCTACACGGTCAAGTAGATTGTTCTTTACCACACCTTGTAATTGACTACGACACTCTTGCTCATCAAAGTATATACCTTGATAACCTCGTTTGCTTGATTCATTATGTTGATACTCAATTCTCAATTCTCAATTATTTTTTTAGTATGGTGTCCAATGGTTTACTGCTATAAGAAGTTGGTGATTTCGGAGACGAAAACTGTCTGTCATCATTGAACTTATAATGAAGAGCAAAGCTTCATTTAACCACTAAAACTCCAATGTCTTGTAGGTGCTGTTATCACTTCGCCCTCCATTTCTGTCTTGTTGGTATGATGTCATTTCGTTTCGTGGTTGTGCGTTGGCTTGGTTGCTCTTTTGCTGTTTTTTGTTTGGCTTTGTGCAGTTGGAAAAACTGCAAATGTGCCACCAAATGCGTTGGCTTTAGTAGTTCTTATAAAATGCTTCTGCTTTAAATTTTGTAAACTCTTCTGTCTTAACCATACTTCTGCTTATTCCTTGAAAGGGTTCTAGTCTTGCTACCTCTGATTGCAAGTCTTTTGCTGTCTTAGGACTACAGCCTAAAATATCTTGTATCTCTTTTGCAGATGCTCCGTCACTTTGGAATATGTATGAGAACTCAAGCAATTCTTGAAAGTTGAAAAACTTTTGTTGATAGTCGGACGGTGATTGTGAAGCAAAGAAAACAACAATGCCTTTTGAACGACCTTCTCTTATTATTTTTTCAAGGAATATATTTTTCTGTCCTAAATAGTTGTGTGCTTCGTCAATTACCAAAATAGTTCTAATGGTTCTTCGTCCATCTTTTATTGGGCTGTCTGGCATTGCAGCCATTTCTTTATAAAGTCTTTCTATAACAAGATAACCGATTAACTCTTTAAGGACTGGCATTTTGTGTACGTCAATAATCATTGTTCGATTACTGATTTTGTCCATAGGTGGAACTGAAGAATTGTGTGACCAAAACAAATTGAAATTGGCTAAATCTCTTAAAACCTCGATTAATGTATCATCATTTTTCCTTCTTCTTCATAGCTTGCTAAAGCGATTTGAAGTACATCATTAAAGTCAGGATATGGTTTTTCTGAATTTGCTCTTGCTGCATAGCCAGCAACAATTGCAGCTGTTAATGCTCCTTTTTGTACAGGACCAAATTTTGAATTGATTGATGAAAAACTTTCCGCTTTTTCTCTTGCTGATAATTGAATGTCTTGGTCGGAATAGGCTGGAAGTATGAATGGACTTACAGGTAAGGTTTCATTATTTTGCAATAGTTTATAGGTTCTAGCTCTTGTAACATCAACAAAAGTATCATTACTTACTACATCACCTTTGTAATCGAAGAAAATGAAATTGTTTGATAAGTTGATTGTACTCTAATGTCTGCCAATAACTTTAATAAAAACTGTGTTTTACCAACACCTGGTTTTCCCATTATAGCAAGATGAGAATTCGCGTGTTTAGCTGTATCATTCATTAACATAATCAATTCATTATTTTGTAATACGCTTCTTCCAATGAAAATATCAAGGTCTTTAGTTTTTACATCTTTACCACCACTTAGCTGAATGCTATTTACTATTTCGGTGTACCAACGGTTAATGTCTTCGCCATTTTTTTGGAAAACTTCCCACATTAATAAAGCCCCATTATCAACGTGGTCTTTTATAACAGACTTATTGCTATAAAAATCATTTTCATCAATAGTGTCTATTTCATACACTTGACTTAATAATGTTTTTAGTAGTATTTCATCGCTGCCTACGAATGTTGGTCGTTTCATTTCACCGCCAGAAAAATTGTTGCTTTTAGCAACTGATTTTCCGATATGAACCAAAGAATATGAAAATGCCATTCGTGCCAAAATGGCTTTGTCTAATTTGGTATAAGCTCTAAAGGCACTTATTATTTCATCGGTACGCTGTGATGTATATAGTCTGTCTGCCATAATATTTTAATTTTAGTTCCAGAAGTAACCTTCACGAACAGTTGTCAATTCATTGTTTTGGTTGAACTCTAAACGTGCTGCACCAGTTAAGTTTGGTTCAAGATTTTTGAAATAGTTATTGTCCACTTCGGTATCGGTGGAAAGAATGATTACTTGATTAGCAGCATTTGGGAAATAATGTTTTACAATATTATCTCTGTGAATACTATCTAATCTTGAAAGAGGGGTATCAATAATAATTGGCAAATTGAGTTGTGATGTTTGAGCCAAGCCCCAAAGCAATGACAATGCAAATACTTCTTTTTCGCCTGCTGATAAACTTGATTTTTTTACCTCGTGACCACTTTTATCCCTCACTGTTATTTCATAGGTTTTGTCGTTTATTTCTAAGTCTTTTATCAGTCCAGCTTTGCTAGAAAGCATTTTGTACATTTCAAATGTTTTTCTTGCAGTAATTGAACTTTATTCTTACGAAGCTTCACCATATAGGCATTCATCAAGTTTGCTATCGTGTCGCATTCTTGAATAAAATCAGCTTTCTCTTTTGAGAAATTATGTTTTTCATATAGCTTGCTTATTTCTAGTTCAATGTCTTTTATTTTAGTTTCCAGTATTACAATTTCTTCATTGATGTTAGAAATTTTAACTGACAACCTGCCTATTTGTGTTTGGCTGCTTTCAATGATGTTTTGTAATTCTGCAAATAATTCTCTTTCACTTTCGGTTGATCCTGCACTAGCTAAACTTGTTTCTAAAGATTTGATTTCAAAATCAAGTTCTGATTTTTCTTTTATAAAATCGGTTAGTTGCAATACATCACTTTGCTCTATTTCTTCAATGCGGTTCAATACTTTGGCAGCGTCTCTATCCGACAGGTTGAGTATTTTTTGAATATCGCTTTTGAGTGGTTTTGTTGTAATAACAATAAAACTCTTTCTTCAAATTTTGCTTTTTGTTCTGTTGTTAATGGCTTATCTGTTATAGGTTCTGGCAATTCAATTTTATCTACTATTTCTTTTGCTAACTCTACTGCATTTTCAGAAATCGCATTTTGCTTTTGGCTTTCTCTTTCTAATTCTATTTGCCTTTTCACTTTGGAAAATAAACTACCAGCCATTGCCCGGGGCAAAGATTGTTCAGTCAAGGTTTTAATTTGATTGTCTAACTGATTGCTTTTTTATTAGATAACTGAATACGTTTTTTTCTTTTTGTTTTATGATTTCTGGACTCTCAGGGTCGGTTGAAAATTGCTTTGAACCTTGATTGTGCATCGTCTTTTTCATTCTTAAAATTCTCTAATTCAGTATTCAGTTCGTTGCGTTCCTGAATTTTGTTTTGCAGTTTACGCTGTTCTTTTTGAGTTCACTTTCTTTAAAGTCGATGTCTTCATCTGATATTTCAACAAAACCTTTTCTTTCTTCTTGCTTTAAATACAATACATCAGCCGATAATCGAGAAATGTATTGAATGCCCAATGCAGCTTCAATGATGATTGTAAACGAACTTCTGAATGGTCGTCTGATGCGATTTCTTGAATTTTTCTCCATCAAAAAAAGAAGAATTGAGTAATACCCTTTGGAATGGTAGCATTGATATAATCTTGCCACATTTCTTTGTTTTGTACGCTTACTCTTTTGCCATCTTGTACTACAATAACTTTTCTTCCAAGTCTTTAAACTTAGGACTGTCTGTACACCGGCACTCCAAGACCTGTGGACCATTAATGTTTTAAAATCAGCTGTTTCCATTTCTAACTCCAAACGAAACAAAGGCATTGCCTTTTGATAATTCCTTTCTATTGATGGTTTTGTAAATGTTTTCTGGCTTACCTCCATACAAACAAATATTGATGGCTTCCATAACCGAAGTTTCCAGCACCATTCATACCTCCCATTAAGAAAATACTTTTGCCTTCGCTACTTTGGGGAAAGTTTATAGCAGTGAGAAATGGAATGACTTATAGTTTTCTATGGTGAGTTTATTAAATTTCATTACTTGCTTTTTTAGGATCAGACTTAATGATTTCTTTCAAAGCATCGTACACCCCAGTTCTGCGGTCTTTGAATTGGTATTCTTTTACAGTAGCTAAAAGCTTTTCCACTTTTTCAAATGAAATGTTGTACTGCGTACACATTGTTTTTAGCAGTGCGTTATCTTCTTGTTTCATTTACTTGCTTTAAATATTGTTGACGATAATAATCAGTGTTCTGTCTTTTAGATCACCCTCAATTGCCACCAAGTCCAACCGTTTTGTGCTTTTTGAGTAAGGTAAACAGCAGCCGAACTTGGGCTATTATGTAAAATGATTTCGTTTTTATGGTTAGTTTTTATTTTTCCTTCTTTTGTGATTGTTGCAGAATGCAAATAACCCTTATACTGTTTTACAATTTTTGTGTTAGATGCAATTAGACCACTATTAACAAGGTTTATGAGTTCAAACTGAGGCGTAGTTGTTTTTACTTTCCTTACTTGCTTATGAGCTATTGGCTTTAAGGTTTGATTTGTTGT